>JBGTLA010000068.1:0-3219 GCA_041744375.1 Acidimicrobiia bacterium
CGACGACGAGCACCGAGCCGGCCGACCACTTGTGGGCGGCGCGCTTCCTCATCGGCCGCGGCGCATCACCGGCCTCGGCCACCCTCACGATCGGGACGCCGGGACCAAGCCCGATATCGGCCACTGTCACCGAGCCGCACCTCTCGGGACCCGACCCCAGGATGTGGCCGGGCTTGAGGGCTCCGAAGGTCACCGTTCTGGTGGCCCGGAAGGCGCCGTCAGGCGCTTCTCCCGTGTCTGGATCGAGACCTGTGGGGACATCGACGGCGATGACGGTCGATTCGACCGAGAGCCACTCGGCCAGCCGGGCGGGAAGGCCACGTCGGAAGCCGCCTCCAAACAAGGCATCGATGATGATGTCGGTAGGTGCGGGCGATTCGAGGGCGGCAATGGGCACCCCGGCCCTACGGGCAGCCATCGCTGCACCACGCGCCACATCGGTGGCGGGTGGCGCCAGGGCCAAGGCGGTGACCGCAGCACCTCTGTCACGAAGGTGACGGGCGGCGACGTAGCCGTCGCCCCCGTTGTTGCCGGGCCCGCACAGAATCGTCACCCTGGTTCCGTATCCCGCCCCGGCCTCCATGGCCCCTAAAGCCACTGCCAACCCGGCGCGCTCCATGAGAACCGCGACGCTTGCGGAAGAGCGCTCGTCCATGCGTCCCGCCTCAGCGGCGGTCACCACCGGGATCATTCGTGGTCACCAACTGCGATGGCCATCACCAAGGCGGAGGTATCGGTGTGGGTGATCGTCACGAGGACCTCGGTCACACCGAGAAACTCGGCGCGGGAGGCGGCGCTGCCCGCCATTCTCACCTGTGGTTGTCCGCCTCCGGTGATCTCGACATCAGTCCAACGAACACGTCGCCAACCGGTACCGAGCGACTTCATCACTGCCTCCTTGCCGGCGAACCGGGCGGCGAGACGGCGAGACGGATTGGCGAATCGAAGGGCGTACTCTTGCTCGTGGTCGGTGAAGCATCTCTCGATGAACCGGGGGTACCTGGTGTAGACGGCCTCGACGCGGTCGATATCGGCCAGATCGACACCCAATCCGATGATCCTCATGAAGCCAAGGTTAAGCCGAGCGGATACGAGGACATGGGCTCGGCCCCATCCGCTGTTATCACAACCTGCTCCTCCAGCTTGATGCCGTCCGGTCCACCCGTCTCACCGACGTAGCTCTCCACACACACCACCATCGACTCTTCGAAGGTGCCGTCGTAGGCGAAGTGGGCATCCTCCGGATACAACAAGGCCGGATACTCGTCGCACAGCCCCACGCCGTGGAGGACCACCGAGTAGCGACTCTCTCGAAAGGGGTCGGGTAGACGGAAAGCCGCCTCGGTGAATTCAGAGAAGGTGAGACCCGGCCGCAGCAAGGCTGTGTTGTGAGCGATCTGCTCGCTCGCCACGTCATGCAGCCGAAGTTGGCGCGGCGAGGGTTCGCCGTCACAGACCCAGGAGCGGGAAATGTCGGCGCAATAGCCGTACGGCCCGATCAGGTCGGTGTCGAATGCCACCACCTCGCCCGCCTCGATCAGTCGGCTGGAGCATTCCTGAAACCATGGATTGGTGCGTTGCCCCGACGACAGGAGGCGAGTCTCGATCCACTCGCCTCCCCGTCGGATGTTCTCGGTGTGGAGATGAGCCCACAACTCCTGCTCGCTGATCCCGGCCCGTAGGGCGCGGTGCATGGAGGCGATACCCTGCTCGGCGGCGTGCACCACACAGCGCAAGGCGGCGATCTCGTCGACTGACTTGATCATCCGCGCCTGTTCGCACGGCTCCTGTCCATCGCCGATGACCACCCCGGCCGCGGCTAGGGCCATCGTGCCGGGGGGGTCGAGTTTGTCCACCGCCAGCCGTGACCCCCGGGCGTGGGTTGTCATCAGATCCGCCACCTCCGCCGCCCACGCCTGTGCCGCCGCGGCGGTGTTGGACCCTGTCTCGAAGTAGAACCACGATCGGCCGCGACGAACCTCGTCGACGAGGTCGAGGTGATCGGAGAGATGAACGGAACCATGGAAGTCGAAAAGGACGACCGGCCCGTCGACAGCCAAGAAGACGTAACGGACCAGGTTGTGCATCGTCCACAAAGTCATGTTCGTGCTGTCGGTGGCGTAGCGCACGTTGATCGGGTCGGTGAGGAGAGCGGCCCCGTAGCCGAACCGGTCGAGCTGACAACGCAGGCGATCGAGGCGATACCGGCGCAGTTTCTCGATCTCGGGTAGATCCAGCCCGGCCTGCACCCACTCCTCCACCGCCAATTCGCCCGGACCGAGGTCGCCGAAGGTCCCGCCGGCTCGCCTCGTGGCAGCATCAAGGATCTTCGATTGATACGTCATCATCGCATCGTAGGACCGATACGCTGGCCAACCCTGAAAAGGAGTCCCGATGGAGGCGATCCTTGCCCGCAAGATGCGGGCCACCCTCGAGCCGTACCACGCCACGGTCTACTTCGCCCCCGAGGCATTCGCCGCCTGGGAGGATCTCGGCTTTCCCCACCGGGGAATGGGCTACTTCGCCTCGCGGGCGGCGGCCATGGGAAAGGTGGGCTCGGCGGTGGTGGCAGCCACCTTCTACAACTTCAACCCGACGCTGGTCGACCGGTTCATCCCGGCGGCATGGGATATCGCCGAGCCCGACGCCGTGATCGAAGCCCGATTCGGGGTCGCAGACGCAGCTTTGCGCCGGATTCTGGGAGACACTCTCGATTCACCCGAGATGGCATGGGCCGCCCAGGTCGCCTGTGAGGCGGCTGACGCCTGCCAAACCAACGGACGCCCCCTGGCTGCCGCCCATGCCTCCATCTCCTCGCCGAACGACGATCACCTCCGCCTGTGGCACGCCCTCACGGTGCTGCGGGAGCACCGGGGTGATGGCCACGTGCAGGCTCTCGTATCGGGTGGTCTGTCGGGAATCGAGTCCGTCATCTCCTACGCCGCTACCGGCGAGCTCTTCGATGCCGCCTTCTATCGACGCAGCCGGGGATGGTCGGACGATGAATGGGCGGCAGGCGAAGAGGCACTTCGGGCGAGAGGCTGGGTCGACTCCGCCGGGCCCTTGACCGAAGTGGGCAGGGCAGGCCGCGAGATGATCGAGGCGCAGACCGATCGCCTGGCCATCGCCCCTTGGGAGGCCATCGGCGAACGTGCAGCCGACCGCCTCCGCGCCACGGTTCGCCCGTGGTCGCGAGCCATTGTCGCCGCCGGGGGCTTC
>JBGTLA010000069.1:0-25514 GCA_041744375.1 Acidimicrobiia bacterium
GGACGTGTTCGGGCCGGCTCGTCGGGGATCTGCGGCCATAGGCGGCGAGTGGCGAATGCGATCCCCGAGCCGATCGCAGCCCCCACCACCACGTCACTGGGGTAGTGGACTCCGGTGTAGATCCGCGAATACGCCACCGCACCGGCGATCGGGAAGACCAGCGGACCCAGCCCCGGCTTCTCGAGCGTCACACCGGTGGCGAAGGCGAAGGCGGAGGCGGCATGCCCGGAAGGGAACGAAGTAGACGTCGGCAGGCGCGCCAGGCGGCGGGCCAGCGGGACCTCGAGCCGGGGGCGGGCTCTCCGGAAGATCAGTTTGGCGGGGAGGTTGGTGACGAACGACGACAACCCGATGGCGAACATACCCCGCAGCCCGGCCCGCCGGCCGTACCTTCCCCCCATGACACCGAGAGCGAGAGCGATTCCGCCCCACAGCTTGGAGTGATCGGCCGCCCGGCTGAGTTTCGGCAACAGGGGGTCGCCAAAGGGGTGAAAGACACTCGAGATCCCGCGGAAGAGACGAATGTCTGCCTGATTAACGATGTGCGGCCAATCCGGACGATTCAAGCGCGCCATCAGCAATCGTTCCTGCGAGGATCGGCTGTCGGCTGTGACCGGCCCCGTGCGGTGATCATAGGACTACTGTTGCCCCAGGGACCATGGCCGCAAACCCCGCCGACCGGCCACTTTGCGCATCGGGGAAGGTGAGCTCTACACTTGCTCTGTTCGCGTTCAGCGGATGCGTCGTGGTGCGCTCTCGGAGATCCTCGTCGAGTACTCGGAGTGGCCGCGTGCGGCACATCCTCAACCCGACCAAACCCGCGACGTACCCGGCCCGTGCGTGGAGCACGGGGTACCTCTCGCCAGGTGGTACGGCAGAGCTTGGCACTGCTGCGCCTCCTGGCTTGAGACTCCGCACGAATAGAGCGGCGACAGGCGACAAGACAGGACCCACAGCGTGGCAGACGAACAGACCATCAGGATTCGCCTCAAGGCGTACGACCACAACGTGGTCGACGAGTCGTCGCGCAAGATCGCCGAGACCGTCCTGCGGACCCAGGCGAAGATCAAGGGCCCCGTGCCGCTACCTACCGAGATTCATCGGTATTGCGTCATCCGCGGCCCACACGTGCACAAGGACTCGCGAGAGCACTTCGAAATGCGTATCCACAAACGCCTCATCGACATCATGGAGCCCACCCCCAAGACGGTGGATTCCCTCATGCGGCTCGAGCTCCCGGCCGGCGTCGAGGTGGAGATAAAGCTATGAGACCCCGCATCGCCTCTCCCCTGGCGCTCCGACGGCAGCGACCTTCTCCTCGCCGGCAGCGAGGGGACACATCGGAGGGAACGCTGTGACGGCCGCTCTGGCGGCCATGATCGGCCAGAAGCTGGGAATGACTCAGGTGTTCGACGAGAACGCCCAGGCCAGGCCTGTCACCGTCATCAAGGCCGGGCCCGTGCGTGTCGTTCAGATCAAGACTCCGGAGGTGGACGGCTATGCGGCGATTCAGATCGGTTTCGGTGAGGTCAAGACCAGCCAGGTGAACAAGCCGACTGCCGGTCACTACGCCAAGGCGGGTGTCGCTCCTGCCCGGGCGCTGGTCGAGATCCGCATGCCCGACACTTCGGCGTTCGAGTTGGGCCAGGAGATCTCGGTCGACGAGGTGTTCTCAGCCGGCCAGAAGATCGATGTGACCGGCACTTCCAAGGGCAAGGGCTTTGCCGGTGTCATGAAGAGGCACAACTTCGCCGGCCAAGGTGCCTCCCACGGCACCCACAAGAAGCACCGAGCTCCAGGCTCCATCGGCGCTTGCGCCACCCCCGCCCGAGTGTTCAAAGGTATGCGCATGGCGGGACGCATGGGCAACGACCAGGTCACGACCCTCAATCTCGAGGTCGTGGGAGTCGACGCCGAGAGGGGGTTGCTGCTCTTGGGCGGCGCCGTTCCAGGCGCCAAAGGCTCCTATGTGGTGGTGCGAGAGGCGGTGAAGGCTCGTGTCTGAGGTCAAGGCCCCCCTGTATGCCGCCGACGGATCGGCCAAGGGCGAAGTGACTCTCGACGCCGCCATCTTCGGAATCGAGCCGAACATGGCGGTGCTGCATCAGGTGGTCACCGCCCAGCTGGCCGCCAAGCGGGCCGGGACGGCTTCCACCAAGACCCGGGCCGAGGTGCGCGGTGGGGGAGCCAAACCATGGCGCCAGAAGGGCCTCGGTCGGGCTCGTCACGGTTCGATTCGATCACCGATGTGGGTGGGCGGTGGTGTGGCCCACGGACCCAAGCCGCGTGACTATTCCCAGCGAACCCCCAAGAAGATGAAACGGCTCGCCCTCAACAGTGCCCTGTCGGCGCGTGCTTCCGAGGCTGCCATCAGCGTGGTGGAGTCGCTCGAGTGGAGTGAGCCGAAGACGCGCCGGGCCAAGGCACTACTCGACGCCATCGGCCTGACGGGAAAGGTCCTGGTGGTGCTCAACCGGACCGACGAAGTGGCCGCCAAGTCCTTTCGCAACCTTCCCGATGTCACCCTCATGCAGTCCAGCCACCTCACGGCGTATGCCGTTCTCGCATCTGATCGGGTGCTGTTCACCGGCCACACCGTCGGCTCGGTCGGTCGTCGAGGCGGGTACGAACCGTCGGACACCGACTTCGTCAGGGAAGCCGACAGCAGTGAGGGAGGTGCGGGCTGATGAAGGATCCACGCGACGTGATCCTGGCACCGGTCGTGTCGGAGAAGTCCTATTCCCTCATCGAGAATACCAACACGTACACCTTCGAGGTCGATCCTCGGGCGCACAAGGACGAAATCCGTGACGCCGTCCAGGCTGTCTTCGACGTGCGAGTCCTGAAGGTCAACACCATGAATCGCAAGGGAAAGACCAAGCGGACGGGCTGGGTCAAGGGGAGACGCAAGAACACGAAGCGAGCTTTGGTCAAGCTCGCCGCAGATGACTCGATCGACCTGTTCGGAGTTTGAGATGGCAGTCAAGAAGCGCAAGCCGACTTCACCGGGCCGCCGGTTCCAAACGGTCTCGGATTTCGCCGAGATCACCACGAGCGAACCCGAGAAGTCGCTGCTGGACAAGAAGGGTTCCACCGGCGGGCGCAACAGCTACGGCCGCGTCACCTCGCGTCATCGAGGGGGGGGCCACAAACAGCGCTACCGCATCGTCGATTTCCGCCGCACCAAAGACGACATAGATGCCCGGGTCGCCAGCATCGAGTACGACCCCAATCGCAACGCACGGATCGCCCTCCTGCACTACGTGGACGGCGAGAAGCGCTACATCCTGGCTCCGGTGGGCGTGAAACCAGGCGATGTGCTCGCATCCGGACCAAAGGCAGATATTCGACCCGGCAACGCTCTCCCGCTGCGCAACATCCCGGCCGGCACGGTGGTCCACGCCATCGAGATGCGGCCGGGAGGTGGGGCGAAGCTGGCCCGATCGGCCGGGGCCGCCGTTCAGCTCATGTCCAAAGAGAGCGACAAGGCGCTGTTGCGGCTCCCGTCGGGTGAAATGCGCATGGTGTCGCTCGACTGTCGCGCCACCATAGGTCAGGTAGGCAACACCGAGGCGGAACTCATCAAGCTGGGCAAGGCCGGGCGCAATCGGTGGAAGGGTGTCCGTCCCCAGACCCGGGGAGTGGCCATGAATCCGGTCGATCATCCGCTGGGTGGAGGCGAAGGCAAGTCATCTGGTGGTCGCAACCCTGTCAGCCCCTGGGGCAAGCCCGAGTCGCGTACCCGCAAGAAGAAGAACCCCTCCAACAAGTACATCGTGCGCCGTCGCAGCAAGAAGGGCCGGAGATAACCATGGCACGCAGTCTGAAGAAGGGCCCTTTCGTCGACGATCATCTGGCCGACAAGATCGAGGCACTCAACGACAAGAACGAGAAAAGGGTGATCAGGACGTGGAGTCGTCGCTCCACCGTGATCCCCGAGATGATCGGTCACACTATTGCCGTCCACGACGGCCGCAAGCATGTTCCGGTCTACATCACCGAGTCCATGGTGGGCCACAAGCTGGGAGAGTTCGCTCCCACCCGCACCTTCCGGGGTCACGCCGGCCGGAGAGAAATGGCAGCCAAACACCGATGAAGGTTCGCGCCCAGGCCCGTTTCGTCCGCCAGTCACCCTACAAGGTACGTCGAGTGCTCGATCTTGTGCGGGGTTTGCCGGTGGAGGAGGCAGAGCAGGTGCTCGAGTTCACCGCCCGCGCCGCCGCCGACCCAATCCGCAAGGTCCTGCGTTCGGCCGTAGCCAACGCCGAGCACAACCACGCTCTCGACGCCGACGAGCTGTTCGTGGCCGAGGCCTACGCCGACGAAGGCCCCACACTCCGCCGATTTCGGCCCCGCGCCCGGGGACGAGCCACCCGCATCCGCAAGCGCACCAGCCACATCACCGTGGTGGTGTCAGAACGAGAAATGGAGGTGAACTGACATGGGTCAAAAAGTGCATCCCTACTCGTTCCGGATAGGGGTCGTCACCGACTGGAAGTCGAAATGGTTCTCCGACGGCCATTACGTCGAATTGGTCAACGAAGATTGGCGGATTCGCGATTACCTGAGTCGCGAGTTGCTGCGTGGCGCCGTCTCGCGTATCGATGTCGAGCGCACCCGCGATCGTCTCATCGTCGACATCCACACTGCCCGTCCGGGTGTCGTGATCGGTCGCCGTGGCTCGGAGGCCGAACGTCTCCGGACCGGCTTAGAGAAACTCACCGGTCGGCCGGTCAAGCTCAACATCAACGAGGTCAAGGACCCGGACCTGGATGCAGCTCTGCTGGCTCGAGGCATCGCCGACCAGCTCGAGAATCGCATCGCTTTCCGCCGGGCCATGAAGCGTGCTGTCACTGCCGCCATGAAGGCGGGAGCCGAGGGCGTGCGGGTCGAGGCCAAGGGCCGCCTCGGTGGTTCTGACATGGGTCGCCGGGAGTGGTACCGGGAGGGGCGCGTGCCTTTGCACACATTGCGCGCCGACATCGACTTCGGCACCGCCACCGCCCATACCACCGTGGGCACATGTGGTGTCAAGGTGTGGGTGTACAAGGGCGAGGTTCTCGCGTCGGGTAGCTCCAGTGAGCGGATCGCCGCCGAGGCCGATCTGGCCACCGGTGGTCCCCGACGTCGTCAGACCGCCAAGTCCCGAGCCGAGCAGGCTGCCGAGGGCGGCGAGCGCAAGCCCCGTCTCATCGAGGCGGGCGGCGGCAAACGACTGGTGGAGGGTGGCGCTACCCGCGAACCAGGCCGACGGATCATCGAGGCGGGCGGGGGGCGCCGTCCCACCGCCGCCGAAGCCAAGGTCGAGTACGAGACTGCCCGCGAAGAGGTCACGGTGGAAGAGCCCTCGATCGATGAGGCGGCGACCGAATCGAATGCCGGCCTTGGGGAGTCGGGAGTCGGGAGTCGGGAGTCGGGAGTCGGAAGTCGGAAGGGTCAGAGGACGCTCCGGAGGCGGCTGTGGAGTCGGAAGGGTCAGAGGACGCTCCGGCGGCGGCTGTGGAGATGGAGCCTGCCGAAGAGAAGCTCGAAGGTGCTGAAGACCTTTCAGAAGATGCCGGTGAAGGAGCAGATGAAGGCGGTGAGGAAGAATGACTTCCGCCTTCCGCCTCCCGCCTTCCGCCCGGGTGACTACGGGGCGACAGGGCGCAGCGGGTATCCGAGGTTGCGCATGTTGATGCCCAAGCGCACCAAGCATCGCAAGGTCCACCGGGGCCGCCGCAGCGGCGTCGCCAAAGGCGGAACCCATGTGAACTTCGGAGAGTACGGGCTGCAGGCACTCGAGTCTGGCTGGATCACAGCTCGTCAGATCGAGTCCGCCCGTGTTGCCATCACCCGGGCGGTCAAACGTGGCGGCAAGGTATGGATCACGATTTTCCCCGACAAACCCGTCACCCAGAAGCCGGCCGAGACCCGCATGGGCTCCGGCAAAGGAAACCCCGAGTTCTGGGTATCGGTCGTCAAGCCCGGTCGGGTCATGTTCGAGCTGGCCGGTGTCGACGAGGAGTTGGCTCGCGAGGCCATGCGCAAGGCAAGCCACAAGCTGCCCATCAAGACCCGGTTTGTCACGCGGGAGAACCAATGAAGCTCTCCGACATTCGCGAGATGGATTCCGAGGAGCTCACCGAGGCCTTGGCCGAGGCCAAAGAGGAGCTCTTCAACCTCCGGTTTCAGCTCGCCACCAACCAGTTGGACAACACCGCCCGCTTCAAGGACGTAAAGAAGGACATCGCCCGGATCCGCACAGTGATGCGACAGCGGGAGATGGCAGAGGAGAATTCGACATGACCACGCCAGTTTCACCCGACACCAGCGCGGCACGTGCCAACCGCAAGGTACGCCAAGGCGTCGTCATCTCCGACGCGCGCGACAAGACGGTCAAGGTAGAGGTCCCGACCTCGTTCAAGCATCCTCGCTACGACAAGGTCGTGAGGCGTTCGAGCGTGTTTCATGCCCACGACGAGCTGAACGATGCTCGCACCGGTGACACCGTCCGCATCATGGAGACGCGGCCCCTGAGCAAGCAGAAGCGCTGGCGTGTGGTCGAGATCGTGGAGCGGGCCCGATGATCCAACAGGAGTCCCGACTGCGAGTGGCCGACAACACGGGAGCGCGCGAGGTTCTGTGTATTCGCGTGCTCGGCGGCTCGGGGCGACGCTACGCCGGCATTGGCGACGTGATCGTTGCCACCGTCAAGGAGGCCACGCCCGGCGGCTCCGTCAAGAAGGGTGAGGTCGTCAGAGCCGTGATCGTGCGCACCCGCAAGGAACGACGCCGTTCGGACGGCACCTACATTCGTTTCGACGAGAACGCTTGCGTGATCATCGACGCCAACTCGCAGCCCCGAGGGACCCGCATCTTTGGACCGGTGGCTCGTGAGCTGCGGGACCGCAGATTCATGCGGATCGTCTCGTTGGCGCCGGAGGTGCTGTGATGCCCAATCGAAAATTGGCGGTCGTGGGTCGAAAGACTCGCATTCGTGAGGGCGACCGGGTGGTTGTCATCTCCGGGAAGGATCGCGGGCGCGAGTCGCGGGTCAGCCGGGTGCTGCCTCGCAAGAACACCGTGATCGTCGAAGGCGTCAACACGGCCAAACGACACGAGAAGGCGCGCGGTCAGACCATGCAAGGGGGAATCATCGATCGCGACATGCCCATCCACGTGTCCAACGTGATGATCGTGTGCTCGGATTGTGGAGCCACTCGAATTGGCGTCCGCATCGACGACGAGGGACGCAAACACCGAGTGTGTCGCAAGTGCGGAGGTGACCTGTGACTCCCCGTCTCAAAGAGAAATACCTCGAGGAAGTGGCACCAAAGCTTCGCGAAGAGTTGGGTCTGGCCAATGTGATGGAGGTGCCCCGACTCGAGAAGATCGTCGTC
Source organism: Acidimicrobiia bacterium (assembly GCA_041744375.1). Taxonomy (GTDB): domain Bacteria; phylum Actinomycetota; class Acidimicrobiia; order Spongiisociales; family ZC4RG35; genus JBGTLA01. Next base: position 7,383 of record JBGTLA010000069.1, read on the forward strand.
AACATGGGTATCGGTGAGGCGATGACCGATCGCAAGCTGATCGAATCGGCCACGGGGGAGTTGGCGCTCATCACCGGGCAGAGGCCGCGTGTCAACCGAGCCCGCAAGTCCATCGCCGGATTCAAACTGCGCGAAGGGATGCCGATAGGCGTGTCGGCCACGATGCGGGGCGACCGCATGTGGGAGTTCTTCGATCGGCTCCTGGCAGTCGCCATCCCCCGCGTGAGGGACTTTCGCGGCCTCAATCCGCGTTCCTTCGACGGGCGCGGCAATTACACGTTCGGCGTCAACGAGCAGTTGATCTTCCCCGAGATCGACTTCGACGACGTCACCTCCACGCGGGGCATGGACATCACCATCTGCACGACCGCCGACAACAACGAGCACGGCAAGGCCCTGCTCGAGGCATTCGGCTTCCCCTTCCGCAAGACGGCAGGGGTCTGAGAGGATCACATGGCGAAGAAATCACTGATCGTCAAGGCAAACCGCAAGCCAAAGTTCAAGGTCCAGGGCTACAACCGCTGCCAGCGCTGCGGCCGGGCCCGGGCCTACCTGCGCGACTTCGGCATGTGCCGGCTGTGCTTCAGAGAACTCGCTTCACGCGGGGAACTGCCCGGCGTCAGAAAGGCGTCGTGGTAACAATGATGACCGACCCCATCGCCGACATGCTCACCAGGATCCGCAATGCCGTGGCCGTGGGTCACGAAGACGTGACCATGCCGTCGTCGAAGCAAAAGGAAGAGGTGGCTCGCATCCTCACTGAGGAAGGGTTCATCGATCGGTTCGACATCGCCGAAGCCGGACCGGGCAAGGCGCTGACGTTGTCTCTGCGCTACAGCGAGCGCCGCAAGCCAGTCATCCATGGTCTCCGTCGTGTCTCGAAGCCTGGTCACCGTGTCTACCGGGGGGCTTCTGAGCTTCCGCGCGTGCAGGGCGGTCTCGGAGTCGCGGTCGTCTCGACGTCTCAGGGTCTGCTACCCGATCGCGAGGCCCGTCGCCGCCGGCTCGGCGGCGAGATCGTGTGCGAGGTGTGGTGAGATGAGTCGTGTAGGCAAGAGCCCCGTTCCCGTGCCTGCGGGCGTCGACATCGAGGTCGACGGTTCGTCGGTGAGGGTCAAGGGTCCCAAAGGTGAATTGGGCCGACGGTTCAACGAGCGGGTGACCATCTCGATCGAAGACGGGACCGCCACCGTGAGCCGCATGGACGAGACGCGTGAGTCCCGAGCCATCCACGGCTTGTCGAGAGCCTTGCTGGCGAACATGGTCGTCGGTGTGTCCGATGGCTATCGCCGCGAGCTCGAGATCCAAGGTGTCGGCTACCGGGCCCTTCTCAAAGGCGACACTCTCGAACTCCAGGTCGGGTTCAGCCATCCTGTCAACATCCAAGCCCCGCCGGGGATCACATTCGAGGTCCCGGAGCCGACCAAGGTCTCCGTCGTTGGAATCGACAAGGAGTTGGTCGGTCAGGTTGCGGCCGACATCCGCAAGGTCCGTCCCCCCGAACCCTACAAGGGTAAGGGCATTCGCTACGCCGGCGAGTATGTTCGGCGCAAGGCCGGAAAGGCAGGTAAGTGATGAAGCGGACCCGAGCTACCGCCCGCCATCGTCGCCATCGCCGGGTGCGTCGCCATCTGACCGGCACCACGGCGCGCCCGCGCTTGACGGTGTATCGAAGCAATCGCTACATCTACGCCCAGGTCATCGACGACACGGAGGGCAGAACGCTGGCATCGGCATCTTCCCAGGAGACGGATCTGCGCGGAGCACCTCTCAACCTCGAGACCGCCGCCAAGGTGGGTGCTCTGGTAGGAGAGCGTGCCAAGGTGGCTGGGGTGGGGCCCGTGGTGTTCGATCGGGCCGGTTACAAGTTCCACGGCCGCATCAAGGCCCTGGCCGACGCCGCCCGTGAGTCCGGGCTCGAGTTTTAGGAGAAGCCATGGCCGAACAGAGTCAATACGACGAACGAGTAGTACAGATCAACCGGGTTGCCAAGGTGGTGAAGGGTGGCCGCCGCTTCTCGTTCACCGCGCTATGCGTGGTCGGCGACGGCAACGGCAAAGTCGGCGTCGGGTACGGGAAGGCCAAAGAGGTCCCCGCTGCGATCCAAAAGGGGATGGAGATAGCCCGGCGGTCCATGTTCATCGTGCCGATGGCAGGCTCGACGGTCATTCATGAGGTGATCGGAGAGCACGGCGCCTCACGCGTCATGATCCGCCCGGCGGCGCCCGGAACGGGCGTGATCGCCGGTGGGGCGTGCCGCCAGATCCTGGAGGCCGCCGGTATCCGCGACGCCCTGGCCAAGTCCCTCGGTTCGCCCACCCACCTCAATGTCGCCCAGGCCACCGTCGATGCCCTCAAGAAGCAACGGCGTCCAGACGAAGTCGCAGCGGCCCGGGGCAAGCAGGCCGACGACATCGTTCCGCCCGGACTTCTCGCTGCTTACCGGTCCACCGAGTCGCTGCGTGCGGCAGGAGAGTGAGATAAGGCAATGGCTACCGGCCAGGAAAAGATGGTCAGGGTGACCCTGCGACGGTCACTGATTGGCGAGAAGCCGAAGACGCGCGCCACAGTGGAGTCGCTCGGTCTGCGCCGGATCCGCCACACTGTGAGTCATGTCGACTCACCGTCGCTGCGCGGCATGTTGCACAAGGTCCGTCACCTCGTGGACGTAGAAGAGAGTTGAGATCCGTCGGCGACGGCGAGTGGGTAGTGCCCGACACTCGACGCCCGACCTCCGACGTAGGAGTATGACATGGCCGATGAACCAATCGAACAGCTGAAGCTGCACCATCTCCAACCAGCGCCCGGATCCAAGAAGAAGAAGATCCGGGTCGGACGTGGTGAAGGGGGACGGCGCGGCAAGACGGCCGGTCGCGGGACCAAGGGCCTGAAGGCCCGCAACACGGTGCGTCCCGGGTTTGAGGGCGGTCAGACTCCCCTGTCGATGCGCCTGCCGAAGCTTCCCGGATTCACCAATCCCAACAAGGAGTACTTCGCCATCGTCAACCTGTTCACCTTGAACCAGCTCGACGAGGGCACCGAGGTCACACCCGACCTCTTGAGGGGCAAGGGGCTCATCCGCCACCGTGGGCGGGTCAAGGTCCTGGCGGAGGGTGACCTCGACCGAGCCCTGACCGTGCAGGCACATGCGTTCTCGAAATCTGCCCAAGAAAAGATCGAAGCCGCCGGCGGCACGGTCGAGGTGATCGAGTGACGACTTCCCACTTCCGACCTCCGACTTCCGACTAGGCACCTCATGCTCTCCATCTACCGAAACATGTTCAAGGTGCCGGATCTGCGGCGGAAGATTCTCTTCACGCTGGCCATGTTCGGCATCTACCGATTGGGTGCCACCATTCCGGTTCCCGGCATCGACCTCGAGGCGGTGCAGCTATTCCAGGCCCAGCAGCAGGCGGGGGGCATCTATGGCCTCCTCAACCTCTTCTCGGGAGGCGCCTTGGAGCAATTTTCTGTGTTTGCGTTGGGAATCCTTCCGTACATCACTGCCTCGATCATCATGCAGCTGCTGACCGTCGTCATCCCCAAGCTGCAGGCGCTTCAGGACGAGGGCGAGTCGGGTCGCAAGGTCATCACCCAGTGGACCCGGTACATGACGATCGTGTTGGCCCTCATCCAGTCGACTGCGTTCACGTTCTTGTTCCACACCGGCCAGTTCACCGGGGGAATCGATCTGGTGCCCGCCTACTCGGCAGGACGGGTGGCGCTCATCGTCATAACCATGACGGCGGGGACGGCCTTCGTCATGTGGCTGGGTGAGCTCATCACGCAGCGGGGTGTGGGCAACGGGATGTCGTTGCTCATCTTCGTCAGCATCATCAGCCAATTCCCGTTCATATTCGGCCAGATGTGGGGCAACACGGTGGCGGTGGGAAGACCCGTTCGTTTCGCGGTGATGGTGGCGCTCTTCTTCCTCATGGTGGTGGCGATCATCTTCGTGGACCAGGGTCAGCGGCGGATCCCTATCCAGTTCGCCAAGAGGGTGCGGGGTCGGCGAGTGATGGGTGGGCAGTCGACCTACATCCCACTCAAGGTCAACACCGCCGGTGTGATCCCGGTCATCTTCGCCACATCGGTCCTCTTGTTCCCGGCCCTGTTCATCACGGCCATACCTTCCAATGCCACCTGGGTCACCACCGTGCGCAACTGGATCGACTCCAACTTGGGGGGCGGCGCCACCGGTCAACCCTCGTGGTGGTACGTCATCTTGTTGTTCTTCCTCATCATCTTCTTCACCTATTTCTACACTGCCATCCAGTTCGATCCCACCAAGCAGGCAGAGATGATCCAGCGCAACGGAGGCTTCGTGCCGGGGGTTCGACCCGGCCGCCAGACCGAGCAGCACCTGGCCCACATCCTCAACCGGATCACCCTGCCCGGGTCGATCTTCTTGGGGACCATCTCGGTGGTGCCGGTCATAGCCGGAATCATGTGGAATATCCCGATGGCCTTCAACGGAGTGTCGATCCTCATCGTCGTCGGCGTGGGTCTCGAGACCATGAAACAGATCGAATCCCAGCTCACGATGCGCAACTACGAAGGCATCCTCACGTGAGCAGCGCAGCTGCCCTGTTCACTGTTCGCCGTGCACCGGTCGCCGTCTCGGCCGAGGCGAACGACGCAAGGGATACGGCAAACGGGATACTCTCCAAATGAGGTTGCTGTTCGTGGGGCCACCCGGGGCAGGGAAAGGGACCCAAGCCGAAAGAGTCGCAGAGAGGCTGGGCATTCCCCACATCTCGACAGGGGAGATGTTCCGCCATCACGTAGGCGAGGGCACCGAATTGGGCCGACAAGTCAAGGCGATCATGGAGTCGGGAGACTATGTCCCCGATTCGATCACTTCGGCGATGCTGGCCGAAAGAATCTCCCAGCCCGACGCCGCCGACGGATTCATCCTCGACGGGTTCCCCCGGACCGAGCCACAGGTGGAGGCGCTCGACGATCTCATCGGTTCAGATGGGCTCGACCGGGTCGTGTTGTTCACGGTCGACGAGGAGGCTCTCACAGATCGGATGCTGGGTCGAGGCCGATCCGACGACACCGCCGAGACGATCCACGCTCGGTTCCGCGTCTATGCCGAGCAGACAGAGCCCATCCTGGCCATCTATCGCGAGCGGGGGGTCGTCATCGAGGTCGATGGCATGGGCGAGATAGACGAGATCACCGATCGGGTGGTGGTGGCGGTCACCTGACTCTTGGCCATTTGCCGAGTCGAGTTCATTCCCCGAAATGGTGAGGCCGGCACAGCCGAAGGGATTGAGCGGTGGCTGCTTGGCAGTCGGCGTGGCACACTCGAGTTGTGGACACGTTCCTCGTAGCCAAGAACCCCGATCCTGACTCCAGTCTTCCCTTCTTGGTGAGGTTGCCGATCGACGGCGGGTTGATCCTCAAGACTCGAGAAAGCTGGCCCCGTTCCAACCGGTCGTACTGTCATCCCGCAGACGAGTGGCCACCAGACGCCGACATCATCGATGAAGTGGCGGTGAGGATGTGCCGGCGTCGCGGGTCGGCCATCGACCTGATCCTCGATCGGGGCGCCAACTACCGGAGCCAGTTCGTGTTCACCACCAGCCGGGGACGGGACATGATCTTCTGGCAGACGGCCAAGGTTGCCCGCAAGGCGCGACCGGGTGTGCGCATACCCAAACGGCAGGCCTCGAGGATGACCGGCTGGACAGTGCTCGTCGACACGCGGGAACGCTATCCCTACCGTTTTGCCGACCGGCCGGTTTCTACCGAGCGCAAAGCTCTGCAGGCGGGTGATTACGCCGTCACTGCTGAGGACCGGTTGGTGGCGGCAGTCGAGCGCAAGACGTTGGAAAACCTCCAGGCGGACCTCGTCTCGGGGAAGCTGTCGTTTGTGATGGCGGAGCTCTCGGGACTGCCGGCGGCGGCGGTGGTTGTGGAAGACCGCTACACGGCTTTGTTCAAGGTGGAGCATGTCGAGCCGGGCTGGTTGCCCGAGCTCGTCGCCCGGCTCCAGATTCGTTACCCCGGGGTTCCGATCGTCTTCTGTGACAACCGAAAGTTCGCCGAGGAATGGACCTATCGATTCTTGGGAGCCGCCCTGGCAGAACTAGGACCTGGCTGAACACGAGCGGAAGCCCCGCCGCCGGTGCCAGAGAGTGCTCGGTGAGAGGACTGTCGTCGATGGCTGGAACGACTTGTTCAACCCTGAACGAGCACAACGAAGAGGTGGGATGATCCGGCCGATGCCGGGAACGCCATGGCGGTGAGCGCCCTATCCTGGTGGCCCGTGATCACCATCAAGTCCCGCCGAGAATTCGAAAAAATGGCCGTTGCCGGCGCATGTGTTGCTGCCATCCATTCGGCCGTGCGTGAGGCGGCGCGTCCGGGTGTTTCGTTGCTGCAGCTCGACGAGATCTCACGTGACGTTCTAGTCGAACGTGGGTGCACCTCCTCGTTTCTCAACTACCACGGCACCTACCCCGCCACGCTGTGCCTGTCGCCCAACGATGTGATCGTGCACGGGATTCCCACCGACTACGAGCTCCGCGAGGGCGACGTGCTGTCGGTCGACGCCGGCGCCATCTACCAGGGGTTCCACGGTGACGCCGCCTTCACCATGGCGATCGGTGAGGTCGCACCGGAGATTCAGACGCTCATCGAAGCCACGGAGGAAGGGATGTGGGAGGGAGTACGTGCGGTCCGTCCCGGGGCTCGGTTGGGTGACATCGGGGCGGCCATCGAAGCGGTGGGGCGGCGCCACGGATACGGGATCGTCGAGGAGTACCTCGGTCACGGCATCGGCCGACAGATGCACGAGGAGCCTCAGGTGCCGAACTTCGGCTCCCCCGGCAGTGGCATGAGATTGCGCACCGGCATGGCTCTGTGTATCGAACCGATGTTCAATCTCGGTTCTCGACGAACCTCCGTCGACTCCGACGGCTGGACCGTCCGGACGGCTGACGGTTCGATTTCGGCTCACTGGGAACACACCGTGGCCATCACCAAGGAAGGGGTCAAGGTGTTCACGGCCGGCGAGGCGCCCGTGGACGTGAGGCCGGCCGAAGAGAGTGTGTCCGGTTGACGCAAGCGATTTGAAGTCGGCCGCCGTCTCCAGGTAGCATATCCACTTGGCTCGTGGCTCCGCCCCGCCCTACTCCGGGCACCGGGGCACCGGCCTAGTCCCGAGCACTCCTTCTCGTGCGGCCCACTGTCGCCGATCGTGGCTGCCAGGGGCGACAAGAACGAATGAATAGTGTCGAAGTGTCGGTGTTCGCCACCGGCCGACGGGAATCGTCTGGAGAGACCAATGAAGGTGCGTCCTTCGACAAAGAAGATGTGCGAGAAATGTCGTGTGATCCGCCGGCGAGGCCGGGTGTGGGTCATATGCTCCAATCCTCGCCACAAGCAGCGGCAGGGGTGATCGACTGATGGCACGTATTTCCGGAGTCGACCTGCCCCGTGACAAGCGTCTGGCCATCGGCCTCACCTACATCTACGGGGTCGGCCACAGCCGGGCCGCCCAGATCTGTGATGGCATCGGCATCGAGCCGGGCACCAAGGTGCGCGAGTTGACCGACGACGAAGTCGCTCGTATCCGTCGGTTCATCGAGCAGAACTACGAGGTAGAGGGCGATCTCCGCCGTGAAGTGCAGCAGAGCATCAAGCGCAAGATCGAGATCGGCAGCTACCAGGGCATTCGGCATCGGCGCGGCCTTCCCGTGCGCGGCCAGCGAACCCACACCAACGCCCGTACCCGCAAGGGCCCGCGTAAGGCCATAGCCGGGAAGAAGAAGGTCAAGAAGTAGGAGCACCGGTGGCCAAACAGCAGAAACCAACCCAAAAGCGGGTGCGCCGGCGCGAGCGCAAGAACATCGCCCACGGCCAAGCCCACATCAAAGCCAGTTTCAACAACACCATCATCTCGATCACCGATCAGGCCGGCGCCGTGGTGGCATGGACGTCGGGTGGATCGGTCGGATTCAAGGGTTCCCGCAAGTCGACCCCCTATGCGGCCCAGGTGGCTGCCGAGGAGGCCGCCCGCCGGGCCGGAGAGCACGGTATCCGCAAGCTCGATGTGATCGTCTCTGGGACCGGATCGGGACGCGACACCGCCGTTCGCACCCTCCAGAACATGGGTATGGAGGTGAGTGGCGTCAAGGACGTCACCCCCATCCCTCACAATGGCGTCCGCCTCAAGAAGCGACGGAGAGGCTGACACCAATGGCTCGTTACACCGGACCGAAGCACAAAGCTTGTCGTCGGGCGCGCACGCCTCTGTGCCAATCGAAGAAGTGCCCCGTCGATCGTCGGCCTTACCCTCCCGGGGAACATGGTCGCGGCCGAATTCGCGAGAGCGACTACCAAATTCAGTTGCGCGAAAAGCAGAAGCTGCGTGTCATGTACGGCGTCCTCGAGCGTCAGTTTCGTCGATATTACGAGGAAGCCGCCCGCCGTCCAGGCATCACCGGTGATGCCCTCCTGCAAATCCTCGAGTCCCGGCTCGACAATGTCGTTTGGCGTTCCGGCTTTGCCGCCACCCGACAGCAGGCGCGCCAACTCGTAAACCACGGCCATATTCAGGTGAACGGCAAGAAGGTCGACATCCCCTCGTACCAGGTACGTCAGGGAGACGTCGTTTCCATCAAGGAGACCTCGACCGATCTCGTGATCGTGCAGCACGCCGTCGACACCATCGAGCGGCTCAGCCCTGAGTGGCTCGATGTGAATCTGGAAGCCCGTAAGGCCACGGTGAGAGATCTCCCTAGTCGGGAACAGATCGATACCGCCATCCAAGAGCAGTTGATCGTCGAGCTCTACTCCAAGTGAGCACCCCGAAATGAGGAATGCACAGTGTTGATCGTCCAGAGACCACAGATCGAAGAAGAGTCAGTCACCGAACACCGCTCCCGGTTCATCGTCGAACCGCTCGAGCCGGGGTTCGGTTACACCCTGGGTAACACCATGCGGCGAACGCTTCTGTCGCGTATCCCCGGTGCCGCCGTCACCTCGATCCAGATCGAGGGCGTGCAACACGAGTTCTCGACCGTCGATGGAGTCGTTGAGGATGTCGTCGACCTGATCCTCAACATCAAGCAGATCGTCGTCCGCATGGACGACCCGGAGTCGAAGACCCTCTATCTGTCTGCCAAGGGCGCCGGGATCGTGACGGCCGCTGCGCTCAAGCTTCCCGCCGGGGTCGAGGTCGTGAACACCGACCTGCATCTGGCGACACTGTCGGCCTCAGGCCGTCTCGAGATGGAGTTGACCGTCGCCCAAGGTGTGGGTTATCGCAGCGCCGAATCCAACAAGGAGAGCGGCTCCAGCATCGGCGTCATCCCCGTGGATTCGATCTTCTCGCCGGTTCGCAAGGTGGCCTATCGGGTGGAGAGCACCCAGGTCGGCCAGATGACGAACTTCGACAAGCTGATCATCGACGTCGAGACGAACGGGGCCGTCCCTCCCGCAGAAGCCGTCTCCTCCGCCGGCAAGACCCTGCGGGAGCTCATGGGCCTCTTCGGTGACATGGCCGAAGGTGTCGGGCTCGAGCTCGGCGACGTGGAGCCGGAAGGTTCGGGTTCGCCGGACCTCGATCTTCCCATCGAGGCACTCGACCTGTCGGAGCGACCCCGCAACTGCCTGCGCCGTGCCCAGGTCAAGACAGTGGGCGAGTTGGTGGAACGGACCTCCGACGACTTGTTGAACATCACCAACTTCGGTCAGAAGAGCCTGGAGGAGGTCGTGGCCAAACTCGACGAGCTGGGCCTGTCGTTGGCCGATGCCGGGTCGAGCGGAGGAGACTGATGCCGCGGCCACGCAAGGGGCCCCGTTTCGGAGGTTCTCCGGCCCATCAACGTCACATGATGGCCAACCTGACCTCGGCGCTCATCAACCAAGGCCGGGTGGAGACCACCGTTGCCAAAGCCAAGGCGGTAAGGCCTCTGGCCGAGAAGATGATCACCAAGGCTCGAGTCGACGGCGCCCACAACCGGCGCATGGTGCGGCGTACCATCACCGATCGCGACACTCTCACGAAGCTGTTCACTGAGGTGGCGCCTCGCTATGCCGAACGACCCGGGGGTTACACTCGGATCACGAAAATCGGTCCTCGACGAGGCGACGGCGCCGAGATGGCGATCATCGAGTTGGTCTGAATCCGGCGAACCCCAGACACCTCGGTGGCTGCCAACGGACTCGGGTCAGGCTTCGGCCTCGACCGGTTCCAGGTGAGCAGAAATCCACTCGCGAGCCTGCCTGAGCCGCTCCGCCCCGTCATCGGCTGAGCGGGCTATCGGGTCACCGAGGGCGATCTTCACCCTGGAGCCGGGGCTGAAAGGCCACAAGCGGTTCAACTTCCACGAGCCTTGGATTGCCACCGGAACCACCGGGAGTTGGTCAGCTGCCGATAGCAGAGCTCTCGCCCCGGAACGCTTGAACGGCCCCAGGCTCCCGTCCTTGGATCGGGTGCCCTCCGGAAAGATGACCGCAGAGCGGCCTCGGGCCTGGACCCGCTCACCGAACGACGTGATAGTCGGTAGCGCTTGCTCCGGGTTGTGGCGGTCGATGAGGGCATGGTCACCCTGTTTCAGGTTGAGGGAGACCGACGGGATCCATCGGCCCAGTTCGGCCTTGGCGACGTACTTGGGGAGGTTGGACAGCAAGAGCCCACCGATGAGGACGATGTCGAAGAGCGATTGATGGTTCGACACCACCAGGTATCCGGTTCGGGGCCGGATGTTGGGGGACCGATCCACGTCCAACTCGGTTCCGAAGAGGCGGAACACCGCCATGAGTGTCCATTGCAGGCCACCCATCACCCACTCGAAACCGGTCAGTGAGAATGGCCGCACGATTCGCCCGGCCACGTCGAAGACCAGCAATACGACACCGAAGGTGACGAGAAAAGGGATCGTCACCAGCCAGTTCCAGAGGCGCTTCACAGATAGGTGAGTCTAGGAGCAGCGGTTACTCTCTCTCGACAGTCCATGAGCCCTCATCCGAGCCCCTACATCGACTTCAGCGCTTCCGAATGGGCCGCGTTGCGGGCCTCGACCCCGATGACCTTGACGAGCGACGATGTGGAAGCGATCAGGGGGATCAACGTTGCCCTCTCGTTGGATGAGGTCGAACGCGTGTATCTACCTCTCTCGCGGCTCCTCAACTTGTATGTGCGGGCGAGTCAGGCTTTGTTCTCGGTCACCGACACGTTCCTCGGCAAACCCACCACCCCGGTGCCCTACGTCATCGGCATTGCCGGATCGGTGGCGGTGGGCAAGTCGACGGCCGCTCGAGTCCTCCAAGCGCTCTTGTCGCGGTGGCCCGATCACCCCCGGGTCGATCTTGTCACGACGGATGGGTTCCTGTGGCCCAACGAGGTCCTGGAGGCGAGCGGACTGATGGCGCGCAAGGGGTTTCCTGAGTCGTACGACCGCAAGCGGCTGTTGGAGTTCGTGGCCGACGTCAAGTCGGGTATGGCCCCTGTCGAGGCACCGGTGTACTCCCACACCCACTACGACATCGTCCCCGGAGAGAGGCGGGTCGTGCAGAGGCCGGACATTGTCATCCTGGAGGGGTTGAACGTGCTCCAGGGGGGTGGTAACGGCACGTATGTGTCCGACTACTTCGACTTCTCGATCTATGTCGATGCTCTTCCCGACCATGTGGAGCAGTGGTACGTGGATCGGTTCCTCACGTTTCGCGACACCGCCTTCCAGGACCCCGCCAACTATTTTCACCGCTACGCCAATCTCCCCGATCCTGAAGCCGAGGCGGAGGCACGGACGATCTGGGCCGACACTAACCGGCCAAACCTCGAGCTCAACATCGCCCCCACTCGTGATCGAGCCACCCTCATTCTCGAGAAGTCGTCCGATCACACCGTCGAGCGGATCAAGTTGCGACGGCTCTGATGACCGTCGAGCCCGACACGGCTGCCTTCCGGGTGGAGCTGGAAAGCCTCGCTGCGGCCAACACGGCCTACGCCGAGTCGTTCGACGGGCAACTCCGGCCCGTGCGCCCCCGCCGAGAGCTCGTCATCGTTGCCTGCATGGACTCGCGAATGGACATCTTTTCGATGCTGGGGTTGGAGGTCGGTGATGCCCACGTCATCCGCAACGCCGGGGGAATCGTGACCGACGACGTCATCCGCTCGCTATGCCTGTCGCAGCGGCTGCTGGGGACGCGAGAGATCGTCCTCATTCATCACACCAATTGCGGGCTGGAAGGGGTGTCCGACGCTCACTTCGCAGCCGAGTTGCAGGCCGAGACCGGTCGTGTTCCATCCTGGCTGGTGGGAGGTTTCGTCGACCCCGCAGAGGATGTCCGCCGATCGATGCAGGCCATCCGCGATTCGCCGTTCCTCCCTCACCGAGACTTGGTGGCCGGTTTCGTGTTCCACGTGGACACCGGCCGCTTGGAGTCGGTCACGTGACGCCACCGCCGAACACGGATCGATCCGACGTGATCGGTTGGTGCGACCGCTAGCCTCGGCTCGGATGCGATCGATACAACGAGCCGTGCGGGCCTCTCTCTTCGACCGCAAGGTCCATACCGAACTTTTCTTTGACTCCGATGCGACGGCCGACGGCGTGTTGCTCGTGGCCGGGGTGAGCGCCATCACCTATCTCAATCTGGTGGTGCGTTTCGGGTTCGGGGCGTTCTCGCTCACCGCCCTGCTCCAGACGATCATCGGGGGCCTCGTGGCCTGGCTCATCCTCGCGGCCGGGACGTGGGTGGCGGCGACCAAGCTGTTCGACGGAAACGGCCAGATTCAGACGATGATGCGCCTCCATGGACATTGCGAGCTTCCTCTCGTCCTCACCGTTTTCGGTCCAGTGGGTGCTCTGGTGGGTCTGGTGTGGTCGGCGGCGGCAAAACTGCCCGCAACCAGGGAAGGGGGGTCCCTCACCACGCCCAAGGCCGTGGCGGCGTTGCTGGTCGGTCTAGCACTGGTCTTCATCATCCGGATGATCTTCCGGTTGCCGTTCATGGTTTTCTCGGCTTTGTTCTGAAGTGCACGTCGTACGGATCGACCTGGCCTACGACGGGACCGACTTCGCAGGTTTCGCCCGTCAGGCCGAGGTGCGCACGGTCCAAGGTGAGCTGGAACGGGCGGTAGAGCAGGTGATTGGCCGCCGGGTCGATACCACCTGCTCGGGGCGCACCGATCGGGGAGTGCACGCCCGCCATCAGGTAGTCACCTTCGAGCTCGACCAGCTGCCCGACCTGCCTCGCTTGCGGCGTAGCCTCGACGGCATCCTCGGTCCCGAGGTGTCGGTGATGGAGGTGTCGGAGGCACCCGCCGGTTTCGATGCCAGGTTCTCGGCGCTCTGGCGAAAGTACCGGTATTTTGTCGACCCCCGTCCCGCCGCCGACCCGCTCAGGCGGGTGTGGGTGTGGCATCTCGGTAGACAGCTGGACGTCGAGGCCATGAACCGTGCCGCATCGGCCCTCGTCGGCATCCACGACTTCGCCAGTTTCTGTAGAAGCCGGGAGGGAGCGACCACCGTGCGGGAGGTCTTCGAGGCGGCTTGGGAAACAGAGAACGGCGGCGCCGTCTTCGAGGTGCGTGCGCGTGCCTTCTGTCATCAGATGGTTCGCTCACTGGTCGGATTGTGCGTCGATGTGGGGCTGGGTCGAGTCGCCCCCGATGCCGTCGGAGCGATTATTTCCGCGGCCGATCGCAACGCGGTGGGGACTCTGGCACCTCCCCATGGTCTGGTGTTGTGGGAGGTGGGTTTCGAGTAGCGTCGAGGTGATGACTCAGGCGGTATTGCCGATGCTGTCCTACGAGGACGGACCAGCTGCAATGGATTGGCTGGCGGAGGCGTTTGGCTTCGGCGAGGTCAGGCGTTGGTTGGACGACTCCGGCCGGCTCGCCCACGGGGAGATGGATGCGTTCGGAGGGATAGTCATGCTGGCCACTCCCGGCGAGGAATACCGGGCTCCTCGGCGTCATCGTGAGTCCTGTGCGGAGGCGCAGGCATGGTCGGCGGCTCCGTGGGTCGTAGATGGGGTTCTTGTGTACGTCGACGACGTCGATGCCCATCGTCGACGGGCGGTGGCCGCCGGGGCCCGACCGTTGGGCGAGACAGAGGATGGTGAGCCCGGACGGAGATACCGGGTCGAGGACCTCGAGGGTCATCGCTGGATGTTCGTGCAACGCCACCCCGAACCTGCTCGATGCGAGTGAGAGGTGTCGACACGGTTTTCTTCAAGGTGACCGATCTCGATCGGGCGGTCGCCTGGTATCGCGACGTCCTCGGCATCGAACCTGGGCCCCGACTTGGCGACTGGCAGGTGCTCGATGTGGGGGGCGATGTGACCTTGGCGCTCCACCTCTTCGACCGGGCCGGAGCAGACGTCAATGCCGTGGTGGTGCTGGCGGTCGACGATCTGAACGCGGCGATCGATCAGGCGGTGGCGCACGGAGCCCAGCCCATAGATCCCGACGTGACCAACACCGGTGACAGGCTGTTCACCACCTTTGCCGATCCCGATCGCAACCATGTCCAGCTCATCGAGCGCCCCGATGGATAGGACGGACTCGGACTGAGACCGTGATCGGCCGGGCCCGCGTCCATCACCGGTCTCAAGGTTGGTAGGGCGCCAGGGCGCGGCGGATCTCGTCGGCGTGATCGGCATCTCGAGTCTCGACGGAGATATCGATCTCGACTACGCCGAAGGGCAACTCGAGGCCCTGGCGGTGGTGCTCTACGTGCACGACGTTGGCACCCCGGGAGGCGACTTCTCCGAGAACCCGGGCCAGCTGGCCGGGCTGGTCGGGCACCCACACCCGAAAAGTGGCGTAGCGTCCACCAGCTTGTAGTCCATGGCGCACCACTTTGCCCAAGAGGAGCAGGTCGAGGTTTCCGCCCGACAACACGACGACGAGAGGGTCGGGGGCGTGATCGGGCACCAGTCCGGCCAGGAGTGCTGCGACACCCACCGCCCCCGCCGGCTCGACCATCAACTTGGCTCGTTCCAGCACCACCGTAAGGGCGGCGCTGGTTTGGGCGTCGTCGACCACAACCAGGTCGGCCACGTGCTTTTCTACGAGGGCGAAAACCAGGGGCGACGGCACGATCACATTGATCCCGTCGGCCATCGTTCGCCCGGGAGCGACCCGTACCGGGCTGCCGGCCCGACGGCTGGCGGTGTAGGAGGCAGCCACGTCGATCTCCACGCCGATCAGATGGGCGGCGGGTCGGTGATGACGCACGGCTACGGCGGAGCCGGCCAGGAGGCCGCCACCGCCGGTTGGTATCACCACCGTGCCCACATCCGGGAGTTGCTCGGCGATCTCGAGTCCCATGGTTCCCTGGCCGGCGACTATGCGAGGGTCGTCGTATGGGTGAACGAATACGGCGCCGGTCTCGTGCGCGAACGCCTGGGCGGCCTCGACTGCATCGGCTAGGTTGGTCCCGACCAGCTGGACCTCGGCTCCGTACCCTCGGGTGGCGTTCACCTTCGGTATAGGTGCGATCTCGGGCATGAAGATGGTCGCTCGCGACCCTACCCATGATGCCGCCAGTGCCACTCCCTGGGCGTGGTTGCCCGCCGACGCTGCCACCACGTCGGCGCCCCCGAGGTGGGAGAGGACGCTGAGGGCGCCCCTCACTTTGAACGACCCCGCCCGTTGCAGGCATTCCGCCTTGATCCACACCTCGCGGCCCGTTAGTCGTGAGAGCGAATCGGCGAACAACATGGGCGTTTCTGCCACCCGCCCTTCGAAAAGCTCTCGGGCGGCGACGATGTCGTCGAAAGTCACGGTGGGGTTGGCAGATGGGGGCACGGTCACGTAGCATACGGGTGCTCCCACCATGGGAGCTCGTCACATGACGACCCCCCGGATGGCGGCACGGCCATCCAGCGTCGCCTATACATCCGCGTGCCGAGTCGCGACCAGCCCAGAGCTTCCTTACATGACTGTCAACAAGACGTTTTCTCCGAAACCAGCCGACATCAGCCGCCAATGGTGGGTGGTCGATGCCGCCCAGTTGCCCCTTGGCCGTCTCGCCTCGGAAGTCGCCCAGATCCTGAGGGGCAAGCACAAGCCGATTTTTGCTCCCCATGTGGATGCGGGTGACCACGTCATCGTCATCAACGCCGACCAGGTGGCCGTGACTTCAAAAAAGGGCCAGCAAAAGATCTACTACCGCCACAGCGGCTTCCCCGGTGGTATCAAGGCCGAGACCTATGATGCGCTCATGGCCCGACGGCCTGAGGCCATCATTGAACGCGCCGTCAGAGGAATGCTCCCAAAGAACAAACTCGGCCGACAGATGGCCCGCAAACTCAAGGTCTACGCCGGTCCCGATCACCCCCACACCGCCCAGCAGCCGCAGCCGCTGGAGTTACAGATCCGAAAGGTTGAATCCTGATGGCCTCGCCGCTCGTCCAAGCTACCGGTCGCCGCAAGGAGTCACGCGCTCGTGTGCGATTCCGCGATGGAGGGGGCCAGATGGTCTTGAACGGCAAGGCCCTCGAGGTGTACTTCCCGACGATGGCCCAGCGTATGCGAGTGATGGAGCCCCTCCAGGTCACCAATACCCATGGGCACTATGACATCGAGGCAACCCTGGAGGGCGGCGGCGTCACCGGACAGGTGGACGCTCTCCGGCTCGGCATCGCCCGTGCGCTGATCGTACTGGACCCCGACCTGCGTCCCACGCTGAAGAAGGCCGGGATGCTCACACGCGACTCTCGTAGGGTCGAACGCAAGAAGTACGGCCTGCGCAAGGCGCGCCGGGCCCCGCAGTACACCAAGCGCTGACCGAGGCAGCGGGCGTTGCCTGACCTTCGGGCGCTGTTGGCCGAGGGACGTCCTATCTTCGGCACCGACGGTGTCCGAGGAGAGGCGGGGTCAGAACTGACCCCCGAACTCGTCCTCGACATCGGCCGATCGGCCGGGTCCCTCCTCGACAACGGCCCCGTCGTCGTGGGTCGGGACACCCGTCGATCCGGCACCATGTTATCGGCGGCGCTGTGTGCCGGCTTTCAAGCGGTCGGCATCGACACTCTCGACGTGGGAATCCTTCCTTCGGGAGGCATCAGCCTGCTCACACATCAGTCGGCGGCCACGATGGGCGCAGTGGTGTCAGCGTCTCACAACCCTGCGCCCGACAACGGGGTGAAGCTACTGGGGGAACAGGGTTCGAAGCTGGCCGACGAGGGCGAGCGGGCCATCGAGGCGGCGCTGCGTTCCCCCAATCGGCGCTCTGCCACCGGAGGGGCTGTCGGCATCGGCCTGGTCGACGCGGACGCTCTCCGCGACTACGTGGGCTATCTGTCGTCGGTGGCCACGTATCGCCTGGGTGGAATTCAGCTGGTCCTGGATTGCGCAAACGGGGCCGCCTTCCAGGCCGCCCCGGATCTCTTCCGGCGGCTGAAGGCCGATGTCGAGGTCGTGGGTGCCGAGCCCAACGGCATGAACATAAACGAGGGCTGTGGCGCCACTCATCCTGAGTTTCTCGCCGCTCGTTCCCGTGGTCGTGTCGGCCTTTCGTTCGACGGCGACGCCGACAGGTTGATAGCGGTTGACGAGGACGGTCGCCCGGCCAATGGTGATGTGATCATGGCCATCGTCGCCCGTCACTGGAAGGCGGCCGGGAACCTCAAGAACGATCTGGTCGTGGCGACCGTGATGTCCAACCTGGGTTTTCGCAAGAGCATGGCCGAGGCGGGAATCGAGATGGTGGAGACCAAGGTGGGTGATCGCTACGTGATGGAGGCTCTCGTCGCTCGCAAAGGTGTGATGGGGGGCGAGCAGAGCGGACATGTCATCTTCTTGGACAAAGGGCGGAGCGGTGACGGTCTGCTCACCGCGGTGCGCCTGCTCGACGTGATGGCGGGAACCGGCAAAGAGCTCCGTCAACTGCGGGCGGAGGCGATAACCGAGTATCCCCAGGTGCTCGAGAATGTGCGAGTGGGCCGTACATCCGATCTCGACGGTGCCGTCGACCTGTGGGAGGCGGTGGCCGAAGCCGAAGCCGCCCTCGGGGAAGAGGGGCGGATCTTGGTTCGTGCCTCGGGCACCGAGCCGTTGGTACGTGTGATGGTGGAAGCCCCTTCGCTGGAGGATGCGAGACGGTATGCTGACGTCGGGGCGTCGGTCGCAGCCACCACCCGTGGAAAGGAGGGATG
>JBGTLA010000070.1:0-34409 GCA_041744375.1 Acidimicrobiia bacterium
CCGACGGGGGCGCCCGGCGACGGAACACCGGCTCCGCCTCGTCCCCCCGACGTCCCATCGCCGCGCATCGAATGCCCAGAGTGTGGGTTCACCTTCATTGTGGGTGAGGTAGCGGTCGCCTCGTGCCCGAACTGCACTGCCGAGGTTCATACCGGACGCAGTAGGGCTCCGGACGAGGAGGAGTGACGTGAGCCGGCTGTCACGCTTCGAGGAGTACCGATTCGTGGGAGCCCGCGACACCATGATCGCCTACGACTGTGATGACCCAGACCAGTTTTCGGCGCTGAAGCGAAGGGTGCAGGGCCATGGCCTCGATCGTCGGAATCTGCTCCAGGCCTTCGCCCCCGATGAGTTGAGAGAAGCGGTCAACCGAAGCTTCCGGCCGCATAGACGCGATACCGTTTCGTAGGTCGACATCTCGGGCTATCCATAGGCCGTCCGACGTATTGACATGGCGGCATGTCGGAGGGATATTGTCACTTGTCGCGCCTGGCAACAGGGGGCAGAGTGGGTTCCATGCCGAAACGACACGAGCGGGCGACCGCAGTGCGTTGCGGCTCACAGAGAATACGAGTAGGGAGGCGTTGATGATCATTCGGATGCGGGCTGATGCCGCCAAGGCGGACGTCGAGTTCGCGCTTGCGCGGTTGGCGTCTCTGGGAATCCAGACACACGTGTCGTTGGATGGCCCCTCCACCCTCATTGGCCTGTCCGGCCCGGTTGCGACAGTGCCCGAGAGCCTTCTTCAGAGCATGCGCGGCGTCGAGGCCGTGCTGGCGACCAAGCAGCCGTTTCGCCTCGCCAGCAGCGACTTCCGTCGCGATCGCTCGGTGGTCCGGGTGGGCGATGTGGCCGTGGGGGAGGACATCGTCGTCATCGCAGGGCCATGCTCGGTGGAAGGCCGGGACCAGGTGCTCCTGGCAGCCGAGGGTGTCGCCCACGCCGGGGCGACGATGCTCAGAGGCGGTGCTTTCAAGCCGCGCACATCGCCCTACAGTTTCCAGGGCCTCGCCGAGGAGGGTCTCAAGTACCTGGCCGAGGCCGGTGCGGAAACCGGATTGCCGGTGGTGACCGAAGTGGTGGCGCCGGAATCGGTCGAGTTGGTGGCCGAATATGCCGATGCCCTCCAGATCGGCACACGAAACATGCAGAACTTTGCCCTGTTGGCTGCCGTCGGGAAGATCTCGAAGCCGGTGGTCCTCAAACGAGGGATGATGTCTACCATCGAAGAGTGGCTCTTGAGCGCCGAGTACATACTCTCGAGCGGGAACCCGAACGTCATCCTGTGCGAGCGTGGGATCCGCACGTTCGAGACAGCTACCCGTAACACTCTCGACATCAATGCCGTGGCGGTGGCGCTGGAGATAAGCCATCTTCCGGTCATCGTGGACCCCAGTCACTCAACAGGAAGACGCAGCCTGGTGGCTCCTGTCAGCCGGGCTGCTGTTGCCGCCGGAGCCGACGGGCTGATCATCGAGGTTCACCCCGATCCCGATCATGCCCAGTCGGATGGCTTCCAGTCCATCACCCCCGCTCAACTGGCCGAACTCATCGAGCAGTGCCGATCTGTGGCGGAGGCCGTGGGAAGGCGTCTGTGACCGGCCCCCACGTCCCCCTCGGCGACACCCTCCAAGAGCGTTTCTGGCACAGGCTCGAACATGACCCCGACGGGCGCGCTCTCGCCTTCTATGAAGTGGGGAGCCCGCTGGAATGGCGTTCGTTCGCTGAGGTGCACGCCGACGCTGCGGCCATCGCCATCGGTTTGGCTGGACGCGGGCTGGGAGCCGGCGACGTATGTGTGATCGTCCTGCCCAGCGGCGAACAGGCGGCGATGACGCTGCTCGGAGCCCTCTTGCTCGGAGCTCGGCCGCTCCTGATTGCGCCGCCGGCACTGCTGGGAATGAACTCTGATCTGCCGAGAATCCTGACCTCTGCTGTCGAGCGGACCAACGCCCGCGTGGCCGTGGTTCCGAGTCCCCTGCGGCGCGATCCTTCCCTCCTCGCCGATGCCGTCAGTCGGGGTACCTCGCTCATCTATGCAGACGAGCCGCTGTCCGTGCCGGGAGAGCTGGAACCCTTCCTCCCGGCGATCGATGACGTGGCAGCCCTGCAACTCACATCAGGGACCACTGGTCTCGCCAAGATCTGCGTGTGGACCCAGCGGGCCGTTCTGGCAGCACTGGACGGCATGGCTGAGGCGATGGAGCTCACCCCCCGGGATGTGTGTTTCAACTGGACGCCGCTCTATCACGACATGGGGTTGGTCAACAACTTTCTCACGTGCCTGAGCGCGGGAATCCCCCTCGTCCTCATGGACCCGCACAGCTTCGTCAAGCACCCGACCGATTGGTTGCGAGGCTTGCACGAGACCGGCGCCACCGTCACCTGGTCGCCTAACTTTGGATTTGCCATCACGGCTCAGCGCCTGGTTCCCGGAGAGTTGGACGGGGTCAGACTCGACGGCGTCCGGGGCTTCTGGAATGCAGCCGAGCGCATCCACGCCCGCACCTATTCCCTTTTCGCCGAGACGTTCGCTTCGCTGGGAGTGAGAGCCGAGGCACTGAAGACCAACTTCGGGTGCGCAGAAAACATTGGGGGAGCGACGTTCACGCTGCCCGGGCAGACCTACGCCGTTGAGCGGGTGGACGGTCACCGGTTTCGGGCAGAAGGTGTGGCCGTGCCCGTTGACGGCGATCATCCTGACACCATCACCATCGTCGGAGCCGGCAAGGGCCACCCTCATCTGGAAGTGTTCATTCTCGACCCCGATGGCCGGCCACTGCCAGATGGGTCCGTGGGAGAGATCGCGCTGAAGACCCCTTCCCGAATGGAGGGCTACCTCGGTGACGAAGAGGCCACCTCCGAAGCCCTCTTCGGTGACCTCCTGCGAACCGGTGATCTCGGATATTTGCGAGAGGGCGAGGTGTTCTGGGTGGGCCGGACCCATGAGCGAATCACCGTTCGGGGCAAGAAAATAGATCCGAGCGATTTCGAGCCGGTTCTGTTCGACATTCCTGGACTGCGTCAGGGGTGTTTTGCTGCCTTCGGGGTGGCAGACGAAGAGTCCGGAACCGAATCAGTCGTCATCGTCAGCGAGGTGCGGGAGGAAGCCGAGGTTGATCACGAAACGGTCACGTCGCGCATACGTCGTGAGGTGGTCTCCCGCATGGGCGTGGGCGTGGCCGATGTGGTCCTGGTAGCTCCGGGCACGCTCACCAAGACTTCGAGCGGGAAACGCCGGCATCGACATTTCAAGCAGATGTATGAGGCCGGTGCCCTCGATGCCCTCGTCCTGGTCAGAGCCGAATGAGATCCGAAGTGGCGTCGCCCGCCTTCTCCGCCGACACCTTCGACCCGGTGGCCGACTTGTTGGCGGGCAGCGGGCGGCGTCCGCCCCACCTCGAGCCGGTCAACCTGCGGGCCGTAGGTCCGGTCCTGAGAGCGCTCCTGGTGATCGACGGCACCGTGACCAAGTTCTTGGAGGCAGTGTGGATGGAGCCGGTTCACGTCGAGATTCTCGACCAGACCGACACCCTGTTGGACGATGACCATGACGAATTGATGGCAGAGGCGGGAACCAACGTCATTGCCCGAACGGTCAGGCTCGTTGGGGCCGGCTCCGGACGCCGTTATGCCCATGCTGCGTCGTTGCTCGTGGTGGACCGGCTGCCCTCGGACGTCCAAGAGCTGCTGGCGAGCCACCCCCAAGGCCTGGGTCGAATCCTGTTGGAGTCGAAGTTGGAAACGCGAAGAGAGGTTCTCTGGTACGGACGCGAGAGACTCGAAGACGACACCGTGCTGGGCACGTCGTCCCGAATTTGTCGTACCTACCGGATCATTTCGGGCGGAGTTCCGTTGATGCTGATCAACGAGAGTTTCCCCGGAGACTTGGAGTTCACCGGATGATGAGGGGATCACGATGATTGCTGCCCAGGACCTGGAGAGAGTGCTGGAGGGAATCGGTCACGATGCGCGCCAGGAGATCCAGTTACGCAAGTTCGGGGGCCAACTGGACACGATTCTCCAGTCGAACCAGTTCTATCGAAAGAAACTCGCCGCGGTGGGTGTTTCCAGCTCCAAGGACATCGCAACGCAGGCCGACTTCTCAAAGCTACCGGTCACCACGAAGCAGGAACTGGCAGAAGACCAGTTGAAGTACCGCCCCTACGGTTCGAACCTCACATTCAGTCCTGAGCGCTACACCAAAATCCATCAGACGTCGGGAACAACGGGAGAGCCGCTGAGGTGTCTCGACACCGAGGAGAGCTGGAACTGGTGGGCGAACTGCTGGCAGGCCGTGTACCGAGCGGTCGGCGTCTCGCCACTAGACCGAATCTTCTTCGCGTTTTCCTTCGGCCCCTTCATCGGATTCTGGAGTGCCTATGAAGGTGCACGGCAGTATGGGGCGCTGTCCGTTCCCGGCGGAGGGATGTCGTCGCTGCAACGATTGCGGGCGATCATGGCCAACGATATCTCGGTGCTCATCTGCACCCCGACCTATGCGCTCCACCTGGCGGAGGTAGCCGCCGAGGAAGGCATCGACATCGCCGGCTCCAACGTCCGCGTGACGATCCATGCTGGGGAACCCGGCGCCAGCATCCCGGCGACAAAAAAGCGTATCGAGGAGACGTGGGGGGCCCGATGCTTCGATCACGCCGGCGCCACTGAGGTCGGAGCCTGGGGTTTTGAGTGCCAGGAGCAGGATGGTTTGCACATCAACGAGTCGGAATTCCTGGCCGAGGTGATCGACCCAATCACCGGGACGGCGTCCGATGAAGGCGAATTGGTGATCACCAACCTCGGTAGGATCGGCATGCCCGTCATTCGCTATCGCACGGGCGACCGAGTGAAGGTGAACGACGAGCGGTGCCGCTGCGGCCGGTCCTACCGTCGGCTCGTTGGGGGAGTCATCGGGCGGGTCGACGACGCTCTGATCGTTCGTGGTGTCAACGTGTTCCCGTCGGCTGTCGAGAATCTCGTTCGGCGGGTTCCAGAGGTCGGTGAGTTCGCAATCGACGTGTATCGGCGCGACAGCCTCGATGACGTCGAGATTCGTATCGAGGTCGCCGAGGATGGAGCCGATGACGTGGCAGAGAACGTGGCCAAGGAGCTGAGGAACGGGCTGGGAATCCGCATCAAGGTGCAAGTAGTCCCGTTCGGGACTCTTCCCCGGTTTGATCTCAAGGCCAGGCGCGTGACCGATCATCGCCCCGACGACTCCTGACGGGATGGGAGCACCATCGTGCTTGGCTCACTCCGGATCAGCACCACGGCGACCGATTCGGGGTGTCCCGTTGACTCGGGCCGTGGCTGTGGCTGCGGTTGGCCTTCTCGCTCTGATGGGATGCGCCCGTGCCGAACCGGACAGCGCCCCGGTCACGGTGGCGGAGCCCAACTCGCTCACCAGCCTCATTCTCCCTCAGTCGGGCGAAAACAGTATCGGGCTGGTCGGCTGTTCCATGACAGTCGGAGCCGCCGATGGGTATCGCCAGGTGGGAGGTGTGTCTCTATGGCCTGGTTCCGGGCTGGGCTACGGCCGGGGAACGGTGCATCGGTGGGCCCAGGCAGGTTCAACCGACCTGGGTTTCTGGGAGTCCTTCGCTACCTCCGTCGAGCGCCACGGTCGGCCGGAGGCCGTGTGGTGGCAGCTGTGCACCAGCGGCGTGCACGAGGACGACCTGGGTCACGCTCTCGCGGTGTTGGAGGAAATCGAAGGCCGGCTGCCCGGGGTATCGGTATTCGTGTCCGCACAACCGGATTACACCGATGGACATGTGTGTGCGTCGGCGAGCCCCGGCGGGCCGGAAGCGATGCAGCTGCTGGTGGAGGCCTTGGTCGAGAGCGGCCGGGTCATGCAAGGACCGGTTCTTTCTCCTCTCGACCCCTCACGCCTGGTAGACAGCTGTCATGCCGACGATGCCGGCGAGCGGGACATGGGTCGAGAACTGCTGGAGTTCTTCGGGTGAAATGCCGGCGCCCACTCAACACCAAGCCTTGCCTCAACCGACGGGAGATCATGTGACGACACAAGAAGCGATCAAGGCCTTCATCATCGATCAGCTGGATTACCGGGGATCACCGAACGACCTGACGGCGACATATCCACTGATCGATCGTGAGGCTATCGACTCGATGGGAATCCTTCAGATCGTCGGGTTCGTCGAAGATGAGTTCGGGGTGGAGGTGGGCGACGAGGACCTGGTGGTCGACAACTTCGCTTCCATCGAGGCCATCGCCACCATGGTCGAGAGGAATCAGAGCTGATGAGCCTGGCTGCTCGCCGCACCACCGGCGACCGCGCCCTTCGAATCGACGAACGCACCGGTGTGAGTGAACGAGTCGAGTTCGTCGGTCCCCCCGGTGGCCAGATCTTCTCCGTGGCATACATGCCGCCGGTAGAGATCCGGGGCCGTGTCTTGATCTCGGCATCGCTGCTCGCCGACAGGGTGCGTACCTATCGGGCCGAGGTCGAGCTGGCCCGGCGTCTGGCGGCGGAAGGCTTCATGGTTCAGAGGTACGACTACCGGGGGTTCGGGCACGCCGACGGCGTTTCCGGCGATGCTACCTTCGACACCCTTCTCGCCGACCTGGACATGGCTTGCTCTGTCCATCTTGGAAATGTCTCGCATCTGCCGTTGGTGCACATCGGCATCAGATTCGGGGCTCTCGTCGCCGCCGAGGGTGTCAGGAGATTCGGCGGAGACATCGTGTTCTGGGATCCCGCCCCAACCGCTCGGGGATATTTCAGGGAGGCGTTTCGTGCCCACCTGGTGGGGCGGCTGGGCCGCCACATCGACGGTGTCACGCCCGAGCAACAATTGGCCGCTGAAGGCTGGACGGAGGTCATGGGCTATTCGGTCAGTCGCCCGCTAGTGGAGAGTGTGGGCGCGGTGGAGATCGACAAGATACTGGCTGGGGCCGGTCCCCGGATCCTCTGGATTGGCTTCGGAGAGGCGCTCGGGAAGAAGCAGCAAGGGCTCGTGCAGGGATGGAAGGCTCGGCACCTCGAGGTGGAGGTGGCCACGGTGCCCCTGGCCGATTCCACCTGGTTCATAGGTGCTCGTCCCATCGTGGGTGACGAGGTGATAGAACGGACGGTGACCTGGGTGAGAACGCGGGCCAGCCGATGAACGCCGTCACGGCCTCTCAGGAAGAGCCGCTGTGGATAAAGAGCGACGGAGAGAGCGTCTTCGCGGTCGTGACGCATCCAGCGGCTGAATCCGGTGTGGGCGTCCTTCTCCTGCCGGGAGGAGGTTGGATGCCATCGACGATGCGTAACGGGATGTATGTGACACTTGCCCGCCGCTTGGCCGCTTCAGGGACCACCGTTCTCAGGCTCGACTACCGGGGAGTGGGCGAGAGCACCGGCGCCACTCCCTTCTTCGATTTCATGCGTCCAGCTCGCTCGGATGTGGAGCAAGCGGTGCGCGTGCTCCACGAGTTCGGTTGTATGCGGATCGTTCTGGTCGGTTCGTGTTTCGGGGGGAGAACGGCCCTGGCGGCAACGCCGGGAATGGACGAGTTGGCCGGTGTCGTCTTGTCGGCAGTCCCGGTCGAGGACTACGGCGGCGCCTCTCAAGGCCTGGGCTGGCATGTCCGCCGGGCATTGTCGCGCCAGACCTTCCGTCAGATCAAAGACCGGTACCCGAAGTATCTCAGAATCATTCGCACCAAGGCCACGACCCTCCTGCGGCCCCGCCCCAGCTCCCAAGCTTCCGGCGGTGCCGCCAGCGACGACTTCGCCGGACCACTGGTAGACCTGTTGGAACGCAAGATCCCCTGTCTCATCATGCATGGCCGGCGCGACCGCCATTACCCGGCTTTCGAGCGAGCTCTCGCCGGCGAACTTGGCCGGCGCATCGGTGCGGTGGGCGACGAGAGCCTTACCATCGACGTATTCGACGGCGAACTCCACGGGGAGCTGACCGTCGAGTCACAGCGGTTTGCCACCGATCGAATCGAGTCCTTCATCGAGGCTGTGAAAAGCGCTCAGGTGGCCGGCAACGAGCTCAGTTGAATGTTGCGTTCTGGTCGTAACCCTGCGAGACCCACTGGGAGACATTGAGTTTCGCCACCCCTAGCCGGAACGGATCCTTGATGTTGGAGAGGTTGTAGGTGTTGTGGTCCCACACGATGTTGCGCCCGGCGAAGTTCTCGTTGCCGCTCGACACTCGTAACCCGTTCCATCCCTGGTCGAGGTCGATGAAGTTGCCGGTGACCGTGAGGTCGTAAAGGCCTGGGGCGCGATTCATCTCCAGCCCTTCGATACCGGCGGCGTTGCCTGTGAGGGTGTTGCCGGTGACGGTAACGCCGGTGGAGGAACCGATCACGATACCGGCCCCCTTGCCCAGGGGTCGGCGGTGTCCATTATCGAGGAGGGTGTTGTTCCTGACGAGAGCACCGGTGCTGACCTCGACGAATATGCCGGCTCCGTCGTTGTCGACGACCCGGTTGCCTTCGAAGGTCGAGTCCACGGCCTGGACGTCCACCGCGAGGGCGTTGCCATAGTTGTGGTGAACGTAGTTAGAGATGAGGGATGCTCCGGTTGAACCGGCCAACTTGACTCCTCCGCCGCCCCAACCAAAGCACAGGAATCCCGTGTTCACACAGTTGTAGGCGATCTCATTGCCCTTGGCCACGGCGTTCTCGGACCTTCCTGAACCTATTCCCAGTCGTCCGTTGTTGTGGATGTAGTTTGCTTCCACGAGCATGTGGTCACCGAAGTTGACCCCGGCACTGGCCGAATAGCGGATCTCGTTGCCTTGCACGACCCAATGCTGGTTGTGCGGGCCGTTGCGATCGGCCTGTCCATGCACGGCGCCCATCTGGGCGGGGGTGGCGTACTTCTCGATGGTCAGGTCTCTGATTACGACGTTCTTGGCCGAGCCGCTGAAGGCGGTGGCGGTGACGCTCGTCTCGACCAGCCGTCCGTTGGGGTTGTCGGCGATGTAGATCTTGTCACTGGAGTAGTCGAAATACCACGTGCCCGGCTTGAGAGCGGAAAGCGAGGTGACCTGCCAGAGCTCTCGGCCGTCGATGAAGAGTTGCTCGGGATAGATGCACCCGCTGTAGCCGTCGATGCAGGTTCCGTGATTCTCGTTTTGCTGTGTCTGGCCGGAGACCACCCAGAAGCTCCCCGAGGACTGGAAGTTGGTCAGTACCTTGGCGCCGCTCATGATCGCTCCGGGAGCGCCGACGAATTCGTTTCCGTCCTTGGGGACCACGCTCTGGAGACGATGCGTGCCAGACGTGAGGTAGAAGGTCGTGTTCTTCGGGTGAGAAGAAACCATAGACGCCAGGTTGTCTCCCGGCCGGACCGTGACGGACCCCGGGGGCTGGCTGTCTCCCGGTGGTGGCAGCTCGCTCGGTGGGTCGGTGGGGGTGGTGGGAGGCGGCGAGATCGGAGTGCCGCCTCCCGTCAGGCCTCGTTTGAGAAAGGAGGCCATCTGTGCGCGTGTGACCGCTTCCTCGGCGCAGAAGGAACTGGCCGAGCATCCAACCGTGATCCCGGCGGCGGCCAGGGCGTTGATGTCGTCTTCGAAGACGGAGGCGTCGTCACCGGGGAAGTAGTCCACGTTGGTCTTCTCCAGGTCGAACGCCCTCACCAGAAATGCGGCCATCTCGCCCCGCGTCACGTTGGAGTCGGGACAATACCTGTCGTTGGCGGGCGGGTTGCAGCCCCGGGTGATGCCGGCCTGGGCTAGACGGTCGATGTCGGCCGTGAAGACCGAAGCTTCGACGTCGACGAAGCCGGCGGACTTTGCTGCCCCGAGATCCATGGCGCGGCTCAAGAAAGCTGCCATCTGTCCGCGGGTGACTTTGGAGTCGGGACAGAAGCGGTCGTTGACTGGTGGGTTGCACCCGCGCGTGATATCCAGTTCTGCGATGTGTTCGATGTCGGCTTGATGGACGCTGTCGACGACGTCGTCGAATGAGCCGGCGGCCGCGTTGGCGGGGACACTGGCTGAGAGAGCCATCACGACTGCGAGTATCGCGAGCAGAGCCGCCGACAAGAGCCGGCGACGATACGACAAAGGACGAACAAGGGTGGTGGGAAGACTGGACATGGTCTCTCCTGAATTCTGGGGGTGCGGTGCCTACGACTCGGCACCGGGCAGGTCATGTGGCGGCTGGCCGCAGCCGTACGGGTCGCTCCTCGTAATCCCGTATCCATCTCGTCCATCCCCACTCCCGTAAAGCGAGTCGATGGATTCTTATCGGCTTGTGCAATGGGCCGGTAAAACTATATCTGCAGGCTGGCCGAGGTCAAGTGCCGACGTCGGGATGGCGTAACGCTTGTCTCACTAATCTGCGCGTTCAATAGGCTGGAAGCAGATGATCGAACAGAGGGATCACATGCCCCGGCGGCGTCTGCGCGTGATGGGGCGCACCATGAGCGCAGTCGATGTGGGCGACGGACCTCCCATTGTGTTCCTCCATGGAAACGTCATTCATTCTTACGCATGGCGAAATGTGATCCCCTACCTGGCGCGACGCAACCGGTGTTTCGCCCTGGACAACATTGGGATGGGTGCGTCGAGCGTCATCGAGCCGTCCGGTCCGCAGACGTACACGTTCGACGAAATCTACTCATACGTCGATGGCGCTCTCGAGCTCGCCGATCTCGGCGACGACGTTGTCCTGGTCGGCCATGAGCTGGGTGCGCTGTTGGCCATTCGATGGGTCCGGAGGTTCACCGAGCGGGTCGCCGGCTTGGCGATGATCGAGGGTGTGTTCCGGGCCACGAGTCTCCAGCACCTTCTGCCCGAGGCGGCTGAGTTGCTCGTCGCCGTACGTCAGGAAGAGGGCACCGATCTCGTTCTCCGGGAGAACGTGATGATCCATCGTTATCTTCCGACGCTGACAGCCCGCACTCTGGCGCCGGGCGAGCTCGACGCATACAACCGTCCTTACCGACAACCGGGTGAGAGTCGACGAGCGTTACTCAGCCTTGCTCGGATGTTGCCGTTGGCGGAACATCCGGGTGCCGTCGACCAAGAAGCAAGCGAGGCCCGCCTGTGGTGCGCTCAGGCGAGGGTTCCGAAGCTGGTGGTCGGTGGCAACCCCGGTCATCTCGTGCCGGCGTCGATCCTGGGCACGTCGGCCCGATGGTCCGATGTCACGGTGACCTCGGTGCGTGGGAAGCACTACCTCATGGAAGACTCCCCGGCGAGGCTGACCGCTTCCCTGATCGGCTGGCTCGATACCATCGGCCATCACGCTTGAGTCGAACGGGCCATTTCGGGTGTTCGGGACGTCTTCGAATCTGATCGTTGCGACTCATTCGAGATGACCCCTTCTGGGGGGTACTCTGTGCTCCTTCAGGTAGGAGTTGGATGTTCACCATTGATTCCGGTTCGGAACCCAGTCTTGTCGTCGCGGCGTGGCGGTATCGCTGGCTGGTCGTCACAGTCGTTGCCATCGCCGTGGCGTCAGGCCTGATACTGCATCTGCTCCGTCCCAGCGAGCCGAGTTTCCAGGCCCAGGCGACTCTCCTCATCCAAGAGCCGGTCGTGACAAACGAAGTTGTCGCTCTCCAGACGGCCAGCGAGCAGTTTGTCGCCGCTCAGGTGGAGATCATCCGGTCCAACCTCGTGATGATCGAGGCAGCCGCCATCATCGCCGGCGACGGCCCCAGCATGGATCTGGATGCCATCGGGGGCAGCATCGAAGTGGTGAGGACACCGCAGAGCCCGCTGATCAACATCGTTGCCACTCATCCCGACCCCAACCAGGCTGCGGCCTGGGTCAATGGTGTGGCTGAGGCGTACCGGCTCGTCAACAGGCGGCAGGTGACGCAGGCGTCCACCTCCGGGCTGGACTTGATCGATGCTCAGCTCGAGCAGATCGACACCCGGTTGCGAGAGGTCGACGAGCAGCTGGCCACCCTACGGGCCGAGGATCCCGACGTGGTCGCCATCGCCGAGCAGGCAGGCGCCGCTATCGCTCGTATCGCTGAGTTACAGCCCCAGTTGGCGGAAGCCACCGACAGTGACCAGCGAGCCGAGATTCGTGCCCAGATCGCCGACCTTCGCTCTCGTCTCGAGGTCTACTTGCAGGTTCAGCAGACGACCCCGGCCGGAGCCGAAGGTCAGGCGTTGCAGGAGGAACAGTCGCAGTTGCTGGATCGCCGAGTGCAACTGCTGACCCGGGCCGACCAGATCGCGGTCGATGCCGACCTTGCCCCCGATGCCTTGGCGTTGCTGCAGCCCGCCACGGCCGCCGTGGCGAGCCCGGCGCCCCGGCCTTTCCGTGTCATCGCCGTGGCCATCGCCCTTGGCCTGTTCGTGGGGCTCGGCCTCGCCTACGCCCTGGCGACATGGAGACGATCCTATGCCGGCCGCTTGGAGCCGGAGCGTTTCCTCGGTGCGCCGCTGTTGGCCGAGGTGCCCGACTTCCAAGAAGAGGGTCTCAAGAGCCCGATGGCTGTGCGAGACGCGCCGCGGTCGGCGACCGCGGAGGCCTACCGGTTCGCGGCCAGCTCCATCGAAGTGGCTGCCAGGGCGAACAACGTCAAGATGCTGACCATCACGTCCTCGACCCTGGGTCACGGCAAGACGACGTCGGTCGTCAACACGGCTTTGGCAGCCGCCGCCCAGGGACGCTCGGTGGTCGTGGTCGACTGTGATTTCGGGAATCAGGAAGCAACCCAGCTCTTGGTCGGAGCCACGGGGGACTCTCCCGGGATCACCGACATCGTCGAAGGTGTGGCCGATGTGAGCGAGGCGACGATGAGCGTCTCTCTCGGCAACGACGTTTTGCTCTCGCTGATCGGGCGCGGTACCCAGCCGAGGCTGGCTGCATCGGCGCTCGGCTCAGATGCCGCCCGTCGCCTTTTCTCGAGTCTGCGTGACTCCTACGACCTGGTCATCGTCGACACACCACCCTTGCTCCAGGTCGCATATGCATCGGCGCTGGTGGAATACGCCGACGGCGTCGTCATAGTCATCGGGCATCGAAGCCAGGTGGGAGAATCCCAGGATCTTGTGAGCCGGCTCAAGCTCATCGGTACCCCTTTGCTGGGCTACATCTACAACCGATCGCCGTTGCGGCCTGAGATGACGGCTTCGGAAGGTTCCATGATGGACATCCTGGGCGATTCCGGCTTCACGACCACTGGAGCAAGATCGCGCCGTCGCGGCGCGTGAGAGTCCTGCAGGTACATACTCGTTACCGCCAGGCAGGTGGCGAAGATTCCGTCGTCGACAACGAACGCCGTTTGCTGATCGATTCTGGTCATGCGGTCGAGACCCACATCGAGCGGAATCCGACGGGTGCGCGTGCGGCGGCCACGGCCCTCGTGGCTGCTGCCTGGAACCCGGCGGCGGTCCGACGGACAGTTGAGGCGGCGCAGATGTTCGAGGCAGACGTAGCGCACATTCACAACACGTGGTTTGCGCTGGCACCGTCCGTAGTTGGCGCACTCCGCCACGCAGGTTTTCCCACCGTGGTGACCACACACAATTACCGCATGTCGTGTGTCAATGCCCAGTTATATCGTGATGGAGCTCCGTGTGAGGACTGCGTGGGCCGGGTTCCATGGCGAGGTGTCGTGCGCCGCTGTTACCGCCGATCGGCCTTCCAGTCGGCGGCCGCCGCCACCACCGTGATGATTCATCGCTCGCGAGGTACCGGTGTTGCCGAGGCGGACGTCGTGATCGCCCTCACAGGATTTGCGGCCGAGCGGCTGGTGGCAGCGGGTGTTTCCGCAGATCGCATCGTCGTGAAGGGCAACGTCGTGGAGGACGCCGGTGCACGACTCCATCTGCCCTCTGCGAGCCACACCGTCCTGTATGTGGGCCGACTCGCCGAGGAGAAAGGGGTTGCGGACCTCATCGAGGCGTGGCGTCGGTCACCGCCGAAGGGTTTTGAGCTGGTGATAGTCGGAGATGGCCCTCTCCGTGACAGCCTCGAGGCTTCCCTTCCCCCCGGTATCGCCCTGGTGGGGCAAAAGAAACCCGCCGAGGTGCGGAACCTGCTGCTGGGAGGGCGCGCTCTCATCTTTCCCAGTCGGTGGTTCGAGGGTCAGCCCATGATCCTGTTGGAGGCGATGGCGGCGGGCCTACCGATCGTGTACTCCGAGCTGGGAGCGATTCCTGAGGTCGTCGGGTCCGGAGGATGGGGATTTTCTGCCGGTCGAATCGCTTCGTTGGCGGATGCCCTCGGGGCCCTCGACGAAGGCGCCACCGTAGACCGCCTCGGCCGTCTCGCCCGCGGCGAGTTCGAAGAGCGGTTCGCTCCCGACAGGGCAGTGACAGCTCTAGAGGACGTCTACCGCCTCGCCCGCCAAAGACATCGCGGTTGATACGAGAGGCCTAGATCACCACCTTGAGGAGAAGCAGGCCCCTGCTAGCCTTTGGGGGGATTGGTTTAGCCGAATAGGGAGCGGGAACAGTGGGGCGAATATTGGTTACAGGGGCCGGGGGTTTTATCGGGCATCATCTCGTGACCCGGCTCAAGCAGCAAGGTCATTGGGTGCGTGGGGTTGATATCAAGTACCCGGAGTACACAGAAGTCGATGCCGATGAGTTCGAAATCCTCGACCTTAGACGCTGGGACAACTGCCTCCAGGCGACACGCGATGTCGACGACGTGTATGCCCTCGCCGCCGATATGGGTGGTATGGGCTTCATCTCGGCGAACCACGCCACGATCCTCCACAACAACGCTCTCATCAATCTTCACTCGATGGAAGCGGCCCGGATCAATGGCGTCGGGCGCTACTTGTACACCTCGTCCGCCTGCATCTACCCCGATCACCTTCAGACCGAAGCCGAAGTTGCCGGGCTCAAGGAAGAAGACGCCTACCCCGCGGCTCCTCAGGATGCTTACGGCTGGGAGAAACTCATCACCGAGAAGCTCGCCGAGTACTACGCCGGCGACTTCGGGCTCGACACGCGCATCGTTCGCTTTCACAACATCTACGGACCCAACGGCACCTGGGACGGTGGTCGCGAGAAGGCCCCGGCAGCCCTGTGTCGCAAGGTGGCGCGGGCCAAGGATGGAGAGTCCGTGGAGATCTGGGGCGATGGCGAGCAGACACGATCTTTTTGCCACGTCGACGACTGTGTCGAAGGCATTCTCCGAATCATGGAGTCCGGGTATCGTCAGCCTCTTAATTTGGGTACCGACCATATGCTCTCCATCAACGAACTGGCTGAGATGATCATCAAGATTTCGGGTAAGAGCGATATCTCTCTTCGCCACATCACCGGCCCGCAGGGTGTCCGTGGCCGGAACTCCGACAACACCCGCCTCCGCGAGGTTCTCGGATGGGAACCTGAGATCACGTTGGAGAGGGGTTTGGAGGAGACATACCAATGGATCGAGAAGCAGGTCCAGAACACGGCGTGATATCCACCTCGCGGGTCGACGTCCTCGGTGTCGAGGTGTCCGCCATCGACATGGCGATGGCGCTGGACGAGATCAGCGGTTGGGTGGAGCATGACCGGCGTGAGTATGTCTGTGTCACCGGTGTCCACGGGGTGATGGAGTCGCGCAGAGATCCTGAGCTGAAGGAGATCCACAACCGGTCGGGCCTCACCACTCCTGACGGCATGCCAATGGTCTGGGCCGGGAGACACGCAGGTGCGAGCTGGATGTCCCGGGTGTACGGCCCCGACCTCATGTTGGAGGTCTGCGGCCTGGCGGCACACCGAGGATGGTCCTCGTTCTTCTACGGAGGAGCAGAGGGCGTGCCTGAGGAGTTGGCCTCGAGACTCGTCGATAGGTTCCCGGGCCTCTCCGTCGCCGGCTGCTATTCACCGCCGTTCCGACCGTTGGAGGAGTCGGAGAAGTCGGCAATCGCCGACATGATCAACTCTGTCGGTCCCACCTTCGTGTGGGTGGGCCTGAGCACACCCAAACAAGAGCGGTGGATGGCCGAGTTTCGCCATCTCCTCGATGCCCCCGTGATGTTCGGCGTAGGCGCCGCCTTCGATATCCATGCCGGCAAGCTGGCGCAGGCCCCCCGCTGGATGCAGCGGTCCGGATTGGAGTGGGCCTATCGTCTGTGGAGGGAGCCCCGGCGCTTGTGGCGTCGCTATCTTGTCAACAATCCGACCTTTGTGTGGTCCATGCTCCGACGTCCTCCTCGCTTGGTCATCGAACCTGTCGCCGGTGGCAATCCGCACCAGAAGTCGGCATGAACAAAACATCGGGGCGGGGGTGCCATGTCGACCGCTACTCCGGGGGCATCTCGTGACAACACTCTTCGCTCCCCGTGAACCACAGGTGTCGCTCGTGGATGGCCGGCGGCTGGACGGGCCCCATCCTCTGGACCGTTCGGCTGTACTCCTCGCCTTCTTGGCCTT
Source organism: Acidimicrobiia bacterium (assembly GCA_041744375.1). GTDB lineage: Bacteria > Actinomycetota > Acidimicrobiia > Spongiisociales > ZC4RG35 > JBGTLA01. The sequence goes on from JBGTLA010000070.1 coordinate 16,314, forward strand.
TCCTGCGGCACTTCTTCCCAATATCACCTCGGTGAGTCCCGGTGGTGTCGGATGGGGACTGGCGTTGTTCGTTGGTGCGCTTGGCTTCCTCATGATTCCGTTGCCGGAGAGCGCGGCGCGTACGCTGGCACTGTTTCTGGCTTTCATGACCTTCGGGCTTGCCAGCCTGGCCTGGACTCTCGAGTTCGGAAAGGGCCTTCAGGTGCTCGCCCAGTTCGCCGCGGTGGGCGTGGCCTATGTAGCAGGTTGGCGGGCCGCGGCCGCCGATGCCATGTTCGTCAAGCACCTGAGCAGGTTGGCGACCTGGCTGATCCCCACCTCACTCATCGTTTTCGTGAACGCCGCCTTCGACGGAGCCTCGAGGTTCGGGTGGGTGAGGGGAGGGAACACGGCGCGGCCGATGGTGATGATGCTCGCCTTGTTGTTCCTGCTCAGCACGTTGGGTCGATCCCGTCGCTACACCCTGACCGTCTTCTCGATCGTGGCACTCATCACCATCGCTTCCGGAGGACGAATGGGAACCGCCGTACTGGGTGTCATGCTGCTCCTGACTCCGGCGCTACGGGCAGGCGTGAGGGCGCGCGCCGCACTCTTGGTCGCCGGGCTGATAATCCTTTCGGTCCTCATCCAGTTCGACTCGGTGCAGGAACGTCTCTTTGTCGGCCGGGAGACCGGTGAGCTGACCGACATCGTTGCGTTGGAGAACAACTTCAACACTGCCGGCCGGTCGCAGAACTGGCCACGCGTGATCGAGGTGTGCTCGCCGCAACCGGTCATCGGTCACGGCGCGGGCTCTGCGGGCGTTCTCACCAGCGAGGCCACGTTCGGAAGAACCCCGCATCCGCACAACGACTTCCTGCGCACGTTCTGTGAGTTCGGAATCTTGGGCAGTGCCCTGTTCTGGTCGTTCTTCCTGGTCGTGGCGGCGCGGGGGATCCGACTCTTCAGCCATCGCAACGCCTCGGGCCTGGAGGCCGAGGTCGGCGCCATGGGAGCCCTGGCCGTGGTTGCTCTTCTCATGTTCGCCACCACCGACAACGTGATCATCTACACGGCGACTTTCATGGCTGCGGCGGGCGTCATTTGGGGGGTTGCCGATCGCACCCTGCACGAGGTCCGGCATCGCCAACCCCTGGCCGTCGGGTCAGAGGAGGTCCTATGACCCCGAGTGCGACGTCCCTCGGTCGGGTGTGGTGGGACGCCCGCAGGTTTGGTATCACACCTGCAAAGATCCGGTCTCGTCTCTTCGATCACGATGCCCCGGTGGTGGTGTCGAACAGCCTTCCCAAGGCGGGTACGCATCTACTCGAGCGGGCCTTGTGCCTGCACCCTCGGCTCTATCGCCCGATTCGCCGTACCCTCCACGATCGGCGCGTCCCGGTCATGGGAGACCTGGTCGATGTCGTCCCGCGATTGGCCCCTGGACACGTGCTCGTGACGCACTTGTCGTACAACGAGCAACGTGTCGCAGCCGTCCGAGGGGAGCGGGTCAAGTCGCTGTTCCTGATCAGGGATCCGCGTGACATCGTGGTATCCCAGGCCCATTTCGTGAGCGGACGTCCGGCTCACCCCCATCATGCCACCTTGGCCGGCATCGAGGACCACCAAGGGCGATTGCGGCGTGTCATCCTCGGCGACCCGGAACGATCGATGCCGTCGATTCGCCAGCGGTTGCAGTCGTATGCTGGTTGGCTCGCCAGCGAGGCGCTGGTGGTCCGGTACGAGGACCTGGTGGGGGTCTTTGGTGGGGGTGATGCCGATGTGCAGCGATCGACGTTACGCCGGGTCTTCGAGCATCTCGGCCTCGAGCTGGCGGACGACGACGTGGCCAACCTGGCGCAGGCGACGTTCTCGGGTAACAGCCCCACGTTCCGCAAGGGCCGTCTCGGGCAGTGGCAAGAGCAGTTCGATACCGAGACGGTGGCCGTGTTCGAGGAAGAGGTGGGCGATCTCATTGCCGCCTACGGATACGGAGCGCACGTACCCCCGAGCCAAGACATTTGAACGAGGAGATTCTGTGGCCCTTTCCAAGACTTTGTCGAAGATCCGATTGCGGGCGCGCGACGCTCTCCACGGTGGCCGGGTGGCACTGACCCACGCCGTGGTCGACTCGCCGAGCGACAACGTGGTCCATTGCTGCCTTCACAAGTCGGGTAGCCAATGGATTCGTCGCCTCGCCAAGGATGCGCGCGTCTTCAAATACTCGGGATTGAGAGACCACCACTACCAATCCTCCATGGCCGGAGGACACGACCCGCGTCCGGTCAACCAGAGAACATTCGACCAGCCGTTTCCGGTCCGCACCTTCGTGACCCCGCTGTACATCGATTACCGCAACTATGTCGACATCCCCAAACCCGACAGCACGCGCGCCTTTTTCGTGACGCGCGATCCACGCGACATCGTCGTGTCCTGGTACTTCTCTTCCAAGCTGTCGCACCGACTGATGGGCGACCTATCGGACGTCCGCGGCACCCTGTCCGATCTCGACCAGACCAGTGGGCTTCGTTACTCCATTCGGCATCTAGCCGATTTCGGGGTCTTCGACGCTCAGCGTTCGTGGCTCGAGTCGGACGGCGATCCCACCGTCGTCGTCGTTCGCTTCGAGGATCTCATCGGGGACCGGTCGATCGAGGCCTTCCGTTCGCTGTTCGATCACTGTCGGATCGCCATCCCCGACCGAGAGTTGGTGGAACTTTTGGAGACTCACTCCTTCGAGAGACTCAGCGGTCGTCCCCAGGGCGAGGAGGATCCGCACACCCATTTTCGCAAGGGGGTGGCGGGAGATTGGCGCAATCACTTCGACGAATCCGTGCGCAGGGAGTTCGACGAGGTCACCGGTGACCTCATCGACGCTCTTGGGTATCAGCCGGCCTGACGCCACGGCGTCCCCACGTCGCAACGATGACATGGGGGTTGGGATGGTCACGGTCCTTCTTCGAGGATTTCGAAGAAGGCGATCAGCTGCTCACCCTGAAGAGCCTGGCCCCGACGATCGGCGTGACAGTTGTCGCGCAGGTCGTCAGTGGAGAGAGGGTCGAGTGCCGGGCCCCGCATGACTCTGGGGTCGTCCACCAGTTGGTCGGCGATGGTTTGCATCTGGGCAGGACCGTCATATCCGGCGATAGGGCACAGGTGGCCCGTGGAATAGCCGGGTTGCGCCGACACATAGACGGGAACTCCCGGGGCGAGGAGCGAGAGTCGCTCCAACACTTTCAAGGCGCCGTCGAGAGTGTCGTCGGGTCCTTGTCCGGCGCACAGCTGCCACCAGATGGCGGCCGTCTCCGGGCGCGCCTCCAGCATTGCCGAGAAGTCAGCCCAGTAGTCGTTGGCTGGATCTGGGTCCGCCCAGGCAGAAATGGTGCCGAGGCCGTAAGCCAGGTCGTCGGGCGCCCACAGGCGACTTCCCTCGAGCCGGCGATAGCCTCGCACGGCATCGAGCGTGACGGAGCATCCCACATAGCCGATGGGTGCCTGAGCGGCCGCATCTTTGCTTCCATCGTTCAAGTCGGCCGTCGTCGGAGGAGAGACGGTGGAAGATGATGAGCCGGGCAGTTCGCCGCAGGCCGGGAGGATCAGCAATGTCAGGAGCCCCGCCAGGAGCATTCCCGGAGGTGATCTCATTCCAGGAAATCGGCATAGAACGAGCCGAGATGCTCTCCCACGTGAACGGCGCCGTCGTCGGTGAGGTGACCCACCTCGTCCTCGTACTGTCCACAGTGGAGCACCTCGGGTGAGGCACCGGCCACCACGTCCGAGCGGCCTTCGGTGACCTCTCCGATGGCCTTGTCGATACTCGGATGGTTCTGGCTGGCCCTGATGGTCTCGCCGCCCCACGGGCAGGTGGCATGGCCCGGCCCGCCGACCACCGGCTGGAGGATGATTGTTTCGGCGCTCGGCACCCTGGTGGCGATGGTGGTGAGGATCTGCTCGATGGCCGAAACCCAGTCCGTTACCGATCGTTCTCCTCCCGTCACCGTGAAGAGGACGACATCGGGGGCGGCGGAGCGCCTTTTGCAGGGAGACGCCATCGGGTTCGACCATCCGTCGAACCCCGGGTCGATCCATCGGTCGATTGCCCCTCCCCCCTGGATGAGCGCCTGCCAGCGATCGTCCCCGGCGAGCCGTTCGAATGGCTCGGCGGAAAACCATTGGTTGGTCTGGCTGAAGCCCACCACCTGGACACAGGTGGGATCGAGGGGCGAGAGCGGACCCGGACGCCGAGGGGGAGGTTGGGTTCCTCCATCGCCGCCGTCGAGCGCTCTCTTCAGGAACGAGGCCATTTGACCGCGGGTGACGGGGTCGTCTGGGCAGTACTGGTTGTTGGTGGGTGGGTTGCATCCGAGGGTGATGCCGGCGGCGGCGGCGGCGTCGATGTCGGATTGGAACACGGAGGCGGAGGTGTCGGTGAAGGGTGATTGGTTGGTGGGGGCGAGTGGGAGGGCCCGTACGAGGAAGGCTGCCATTTGACCGCGGGTGACGGGGTCGTCTGGGCAGTACTGGTTGTTGGTGGGTGGGTTGCATCCGAGGGTGATGCCGGCAACGGCAATCCAGTCGATGTCGGACTCGTGCACCGAGCCTTCGACGTCCTCGAAGGTGGCGGCAGCCGTGGCAGTGCCGGCTCCCAGAAAGATGAACGAACCGGCGAACAAGAGGATCGAGGTTACGTACGTGGCCGATCGAGAACGCGGGATGCGGACACTCATGGGGAAACCACCTGATCGAGGGGATTTGGGGGATGACACGAACGAGCAGAGCCGATCGAATCAGGCAAGAGCATATACCCGAATCCATGAAAGGTCGATCTCGGTGGTTGCCGCCCTCAGCTAACGGGGGTGTGTTGGTTGGTCGCCCAAGCTGCGAGAAAGCCCTCAGTCATATCGATCGTGTAGCGCTGTGCCGCCAGCGTCCGTTCCCCGTGGAGCTCACCCTCCCACAGCTCCAATGTGACGAGACCGGGATGGGCGTCGATTGCGCGTCCGAGATGGTGTTGCAGCGCCGAGCCGAACTGCGGGAAGTGGTTGTCGGCCCGGCCGTGGAGCATGAGGACCGGAACGTTCCTGTGGAGGGCGCCTTCCAGCTGACGCACGTAGCCCGGCGGCGCCCCAGCTGGACGGCTGGCCCCCCCGATCGACCCCACCGGCCGCTTGAACAGGCCGGTGAGCTGATCACGAAAGATTCGTACGTACTTGGGCCACTTGGTGCGTAGACGGCGCCACACGTCCCTCGACAGGGCTCGACGGCCATGCCACAGCAGGTTCTCAGAGGCGCCCGGGTAGTCCTCGACAGGAATACATGAGATGACCATGGCCGCCAGATCAGGCACCTCCGGGGCAGCTTCCAGCGCCATCCGGCCCCCGTAGCAGGTTCCGACGAGGACTATCCGGGAAGCTCCCCGTGCCCGCAGTGTGTCGACGGCGGCCAACACGTCGGGCGTGTGGGGGCTCAACAAGTCGAAGAAGCGCGTTTCGCCGGTGCTTTCTCCGACCCCGGCGTAGTCGAAGCGCATCACATCGAATCCGTGGCCCGCCAGCCGGCGGGCGAGATCGACATACATTCGGTTGCGTTGAGTTGAGGGGATCCAACCTCCCCCCGAGAGGAGGAGCACTCCTACGCCCAGCGAGGCGCTCACAGGGGTGGTGTGGATGGCCAGGAGGTGGTTGTCGCCGGTCCTGAGCCACACTGGAGCCTCATCCCGGCTGGTGGCATGCCTCATGTTTCGAACCTTTCACAGATCCACCGCACGGTAGTGCCGACGAGGTTGTCGTCCGGAAGGGCACCGGGCTGGATGAACCACCACGATTCGTCGGTACCGAGGGCAGCTATCTCGACTTGGGCTCCCCCTGCCCGCCACGCCTCGATGATGACCGAAGCAGCCGAAGGCGGCTTACCGGCGGTGGTGAGCCACAACACCCGCTCCACCTGGGCGGCTTCGCCCATCGTCAGCTGGGCGGCGCTGTCCTGCAAACGGTCGCTCACCGCAAACCCGAGCATCTCGGTGATGCTTCCGTTCGTTGGCGGCGCTGCACCTGGGGGGGATCCCATCGAAGCGACTCGATGAGCCCGCGACGCCTCCTTGATGTATCCGGCACCGGTGGTCGGTGGTTCCCACAGCACGAGTCGATCCGCCGGTTGTGCAGACGTGGCGGCAATCAAGGCACCCCACTTGATCCCCATGAGCGTGATCGGCAGTGACCCCGCCACGGTGAGCAGGTGTCGCCTCGCCGTCTGCAAGTCCTCGACCATGGATTCGACGGTGGCGTCGTGCTCGTCGGAATGACCGAATCCGCGATAGTCGAAGCGGATGACTGCCACGCCACGGGCTGCCAGCTGGCGAGCAGCGCCCACCTCGGCCCGGTAGGTGCGGATGCGGTCGGACAGCAGCGACGGGGCCATCACGACGCCGGCCTTCGCCCCGACGGGGGGCTGGTGGACGACGGCGAAGAAGCGGGCTTCGCTTTCACCGATGAAACCGGCGGTCTCGGTGATGCCCGACTGAACGTCGATGCGTTCGGCACTTGGGGTTTCCCCACCCAACTGGACGCCTCCTGGCATGGCTCCCGAACGAGATAGCCTATAGCCAGGAAGACTTACGCACCATGGGTCACCCGACCGATGTGTGTTGAGAGGTCGGTGCATTACTCTGCTCGATCGTGTCATCCGAATGGGGTTTGTCCGATCGCGACTATTGTCGGCGTTGGTTCCTCCCTGACTCGCGGTCGTGAGGGGTCGCACCGCCGTTCCGGCGGGACTGCTCGACGCCGGTTTCGCAGCCCTGGCCGCCTTTGCTGTCAGCATCTATGCAGCCCGCATCCTGGAGCTGGAGGTACTCGGCTACTACGCCGTGTTTTTCACGGCTTTTCTCACGGCCATCCAGACACCCGGCCAGCTCCTTTTGGTGCCCTACGAAATCCATGCCATGTCGATTCCCGATCGGGAGCGGCTGTCGCTCCTGCGTCACTCGTTGGCGAGCGGGATGGCGCTATCGGCGGCGGCCGCCTTGGCGGCGGCGGGGATCGGCGTGGCTATCACGGTGGGAACCGGGTTCGACGATCCGTGGCCACTCGCCATCACCATGGTGGTGGCCGCCACGATCTCTCCGCTACAGGACCACATGCGGCGGATGCTGCATGCCGCCGGGAGAAGTTGGGCGGCCTCCGTGGTGTCGATCGTCCAGGCCGTGGGCGTGGGGGGAGCATTGGTCGTGCTCATTGGAATGGACGTCCCTCCGGTGTGGGTTCCTTTTACTGCTCTGGCCGTTGCCAACGTTCTGTCTTCCGTTTCGGGGTTTGTCCTCGCCAGATCCGGTTCTGTGCCCCTCACCGCGCGTCCCCCCCGAACGAGACAGCTCTTTCGCTCCGGCGCGTGGCTCTTGGCGACCGGGTTGCTGGGACCACTGGCCGGTCTGGCGGTGAATGGCATCGTCATCGCCGTGGCCGGAGCGGCCGTTCTCGGTCTGGCTGAGGCGGCGCGTGTGGTGGCTCGACCGATTCTGGTTATCAACACTGGTCTCGGTCAGGCGCTGGCCCCTCGCTCGATAGCGGCTGCACAGAGAGCCAACCGTCGGGCAGCCCGCAGGGTGTCGTGGGTGTTCGCGACTGTGACGGGCGTCGGCGGAGCCATCTATGCCGCAGCAGTCTCCATCGACTGGGCCCTCAACCTCGCCCAGGCGGCCATTCCCAACGCATATGCCGTGTCGGGTTTGGTCCTGGCAGTGTGCCTCTCCAATATCGTCATCGGAATCAGCTTTCCCGGTCGGTACGAGTTGCTGGGAGCCAAGCGGGAATCGTGGGTCACATTCACCGAGATAGTCGGTCAGGTCGGGCGGTCTGGTGTAGCCGCCGGGGCGGCGGTGCTCGGCGCCTTCGTCATTGCCATCGGCGATATCGTTTTGGGCATGGTGAGAATTCTCGGATATCGGGTGAAGCTCCCCGAGATCTATTCCTCCGAGCCGGTAATAGCGACAGGCGCTCCTGACCGGGAGGAGCCTATGTGAGTGAGGAGGTAGCGCCCTCGGCTGAATCACCGGAAGTTCCCGGCCGGATCCTGGAGATGTCCCGGGACCCTCTTTTCAAGTCGGTGTTTCCGGAGCGGACCTGGTGGGTCCAGACCGGCCGGCCGCTGGAGCCGTTCGGAAGGCATGCTGGTCATGCCGGAATAGACCGGGTCGGGGTCGGGCGGGCGCTGGCGGCGCTGGCGGCGCGCCGGTTCGATTTCGTCGTGTTCCCGGCGGTTCGGTTGAGTGTTCCGGGAGATGCCCACAACCGTTTCAAGGCACGTGTGCGGAGACTGCTCGTTGCCATGGCCCGATTCGGTCCGACTCCCTCGCTCGTCGAAGCTATCTTGGGATTGGGGAGTACCACCTACATCATTCGGGATGTGGGCGACTTTCCCGATTTGGACGAGGCGGGCACGGCTCTCCTGCCGCGTGCCGCCCTCTATTCGAAGAGAGAGGTCCTCGAGGGGGACCTCGCAAACGCAGCCGGAGGCCGGCGGGTGGTGTATACGCCGATGCCCTTCGAGATGGGCCTGTACGACGCGGTGGTCAAATCGGAGAAGCTCACAGACGTGTTTTACGCGGCGCGCCCCAACAGTGACCTGCGCCGGGAGGCGCATGAGGTGCTGTCGTCGCTGAGCGCCGAGGGGGTCGTCGTCGACGTTCCCGAGGAACGGCTCGACCTGGGCCACTATCTGCAGCGGATGGCGCAGGCACGCCTCGTCATCTCTCCGCGCGGGCAAGGCGAGCACTGCTATCGCCACTATGAAGCGCTGCTGGTGGGGTCGGTTCCGGTCATCAACCGTCCGCTGCGGCCGATCCACTATTCCCTGCGGCACGGTGAGACCTGTCTCTTCTACCCCCCCGAACCGGGGGGCCTCCGCCAACAGATACTCGACGGCTTGTCAGATGAGACCCGGCTGGCAGCGATCGCCGGCCGCGGAGCCGAATTGGTGCGCGCCACCCACGACAAGGCGGCGATCTGTCGAATGCTGCTTTTCGAAGCGGGACTGTCCAGCCAGTAGACGGGGCCCCCGCCCGTTGGCGGAGGCCCCCGTCATGTTGGTTGCCTGACTTCGTCTCAGCCGAGGGCGCGGAACAGGAATGCTGCCATCTGCTCGCGTGTCACGGGGTCGTCGGGGCAGAAGCGGTCGTTGGTGGGTGGGTTGCAGCCGCGGGTGACGCCGGTGGCGGCCAGCCACTCGATGTCGGCTTCGAAGACCGAGGAGTCGTCGTCGATGAACTCGACGGCGGCTCCGGGGGTGAGGACGTCGCCGAGTGCTCGGTGCAGGAACGCCGCCATCTGCCCGCGTGTGACGGGGTCGTCGGGGCAGAAGCTGTCGTTGGTGGGTGGGTTGCAGCCGCGGGTGACGCCGGTGGCGGCCAGCCATTCGATGTCGGCTTCGAACACGGAGGTGTCGTCGTCGATGAACTCGACGGTGGCTCCGGGGGTGAGGATGCCGTCGAGGGCCCGGTGCAGGAAGGCCGCCATCTGCCCTCTCGTGACGAAGTCGGTGGGGCAGAACAGCGTGTTGGCGGGTGGGTTGCAGCCACGGGTGATGCCTTCACCGGCCAGCCACAGGATCTCCTGTTGGAAGATCGAGTCGCCGATGTCTGCGAACGACGGTTGCTCACCGGGTGGTGCTGTCGAGCCCTCGCCGAACAGGCTCACCTCGAGGGGGCTGTCGCTTCCGTCATGTGATACCACCAGGGTGCCCGAAGCCGGGCCGGCGCCCGAGGGTGCAAAGGTCACGTCCACGTCTACCGAACCACCCACAGACACGACGACCGGGGCGGAGGCGTCGGTGTCGAATGCCCCACCGGCGACGGTGATGGAGTCGATGACGATGGCGGGGGCGCCGGTTGTGCCCTGGTGTGAGATGGTGACGGTCTGGGTCGAGTTGCTACCCACCTGGACCGTGCCGAAGTTCACACTGGTGGGCGTGGCTCCCAGCGAGGCCGGCAGGGCGGCGGCCGTCGCCGTGCCGATGATGGATGCCTCGAAGACTGTACCGTCCACCGTCACCTCCAGCGAGGCGGTGTAGATCCCGGCCGCGGCAGGGGCGTTGAAGGTGACGTCGAAGGTGAGCGAGGATCCCGGCGCCAGGTCGGTGTTGGTGTCGGGGTAGTCGTCACTGAACGCAGCCGAGCCCGTGATCTGGGTCGATTCGACAGTGGCGGTGTCGTCGCTGGTGTTGGTGACGGTCACCGTCTGGGTGGCCGAGCTGCCCACCTCGGCCGTGAGCTCGATCGGGTCGGGAGATACGGAGATAGGGGTGAGATCGATGATCTCGATCCCGGAGATGAAGGGGTTGTCGACGACGCGCCCGAAGGCGACGTTGAGGTTGCCGTCGGTCACATCGACCTCGAAGGAACGCATGGTGCCAGTCTTGAAACCCGCCTCGGCGAAGACGTCGAAGGTGGGGAGCACGAGCGCGCCCTCGATGGACACATCGAAGACGCGTTGGCCCACCTCGGTCTTGTCCGTTTCGGCGAAGTAGAGGCGGACCTCATGCGGGCCGTTGGCCACCGGAAAGTTCCATTCCAGCTCGGGGTGCAGTCCCCCGCCACCTCCCGGTGGATCCCAGCGCATCGTCAGGAAGAGGACCGAAGGCGTTCCGACCGGCACGGTGCCGTCCACACCATCCAACGGAGCCGTGGCGGAGAAGGTGTTGTTCTGGCCGCTCAGGTCGATGTTGCTGAAGGGGGAGGGGTTGGTAGTTGTGTCCTGGGACCAAACCGGGTTGGTGCCCAATTCGGCGCCGCCGGCGTTGATGCGGTACGTGATTTCTGCGGCCTGTGCCGGAGCAGGCAGGGTCATCACCATCGTCGCCACCAGGGCCATCACGGTGAAGACGGCCACCCAGCTCCGGGACGGAGTGCCGGAGTTCGTATCGGTCAGGTTCATCGTCGGTCTCTCCTCTCGACGGTTGCTTGCTCGTGTGGTGGACGGCGAGTCAGCGGAGCGCCCGATACAGGAACGCTGCCATCTGCTCGCGTGTCACGGGGTCGTCGGGGCAGAAGCGGTCGTTGGTGGGTGGGTTGCAGCCGCGGGTGACGCCGGTGGCGGCCAGCCACTCGATGTCGGCTTCGAACACGGAGGTGTCGTCGTCGATGAACTCGACGGCGGCTCCGGGGGTGAGGACGTCGTCGAGTGCTCGGTGCAGGAAGGCCGCCATCTGGCCGCGGGTGACGGGGTCGTCGGGGCAGAAGCGGTTGTTGGTGGGCGGGTTGCAGCCGCGGGTTACGCCGGTGGCGGCCAGCCATTCGATGTCGGCTTCGAACACGGAGGTGTCGTCGTCGATGAACTCGATCGCGGCTCCGGGGGTGAGGATGCCGTCGAGGGCCCGGTGCAGGAAGGCGGCCATCTGCCCGCGAGTGACGACATCGGTCGGGCAGAAGCGGTCGTTGACCGGCGGGTTGCATCCGCGGGTGATCCCCGTTGCCGCCAACCAGTTGATCTCGGTCTGGAACACAGAGTTGCCGATGTCGATGAATCCCGTGCCGGTCGAGGTGGCTGTCCCGGAGAGCGCTACCTCGAGGGGGCTGTTGGCTCCATCGTGGTCGATCACCAGCGACGCCGACCTGGCGCCGGAGACGTTGGGGGCGAACTGCACGGTCACCTCGACCGAGTCGCCCGGAGCGAGGGTGACCTCATCGGAGCCGCCCGTGATCGAGAACGAGGGAGAACCGCTTCCCGTGATGCTTGACGAGAGAGTCACGGCGGTGTCGTTGGCCGCTCCCTGGTTGGTGAGAGTGACCGTAGCCGACGACGACGAACCGACCTCGGTATCGGAGAAGGTGAGGGTGGTCGGGGATGCTCCCAGGGCGGATAGCTCGCCGACCGGTGCCGGCGGCCCGGGAGGAGCAGGGGTTTCGCTCCGCTCGATGATCTCGATGGCAGAGATGAGGGGGTTCTGAGTGATTCGGCCGAAGTCGAGGTCGATCTTGCCGTCGGTGGCGGTGACGATGAATGCCCGCATGGTGCCGGTTGCCGCGCCTGCCTGTGCCACGATGTCGAAGTCGGAGAGGACCACCTCTCCTTCCAGCAGCACGTCGAACACGCGCTGGCCGACTGCGAGGTTTTCTGTCTCGGCGAAATAGAGCCGCACCTCGTACGAGCCGGAATCGACGGGGAAGTCCCAGGCCATGACGTCTCCGCCGGGTGGGTCGTAGCGATGGGTCTCGAAGAGCGCGATGGGTGACGACGACGGGACGGTACCGTCCGATGAGGTGATGGTGCCGGGGGGACGCACCGTGTTGCCGATCTCGGTGGCGTTCAGATAGGGCGAGGGCGCCGTGGGAGACTCCCGCACCCAGGCGACCGTGCCCTGTCGGAAGTTGCCGCCGGCGTTGATGCGATACCAGATGTCGGAGGTGACGCCGATGCCTTGGAGATCCAGGATCAGCGGAGAGGCGTTCCCGTTGTGGTTGATGGTGAGGTTGGCCGTCTTGGTGCCTGCCGAGGTGGGGGCGAATTGGACCCAGAAATTGAATTTCTCACCCGGGCCGATGGTGGTGGGCGAGAACGGCTGCACCGTGAACATGCTGGCGTGGGTACCGGTGTTGGCGGTGGCGCTGTTGACGGTGATGTCCTGGGTGGTGCCGGTGTTGGTGAGAACGACGACGTTGCGAGACTTGGATCGCCCTTCCGAGTCGGCCCGAATGTTGAACATGTCGATGGTGGTGAAGTTGGGTTCCAGGTCTCCGTCGGCGGCTCCGGCCGGCTCACTCACCATGAGAAGGGTGGCCAGCATGGCCACCGCCGTGAGGACGGCGACGAGGCGTTGGGCGATGGTGGTGGTAGTTGCATTCTGCATGCTGGGAGATCCCCTCTCGGTATCGGCTGTCATGAGTTCAGCGGAGCGCCCGATATAGGAAGGCTGCCATTTGTTCTCTGGTGACTGGTTCGTTGGGACAGAAGCGGTCGTTGGTGGGCGGGTTGCAGCCGCGGGTTACAGCGGTGGCGGCCAGCCACTCGATGTCTGACTCGAACACCGAGGTGTTGTCGTCGACGAAGTCTATCGTCGAGCCGGTCGGGAGTACACCGCCGAGAGCTCGATGGAGGAAGGCGGCCATCTGCCCGCGGGTGACAGCGTCGCTGGGGCAGAAACGGCTGTTGGCGGGCGGGTTGCAGCCCTTGGTGACGCCGCTGGCGCCGAGCCATTCGATGTCGGTTTCGAACACCGAGTTGTTGTCGTCGGCAAAAGCCACCGGTTCACCCACTTCGAGCAGGCCACCAAGAGCCCTGTGGAGGAACGCCGCCATCTGACCCCTGGTCACCTCGGCGGTGGGGCAGAAGAGAGTGTTGTCGGGTGGGTTACAACCCTTGGTGATCCCGGCGGCGGCAAGCCATTCGATCTCGGCCTGGAAGATCGAGCCTTCGATGTCGTCGAAGGATCCATCTTGGCCCCCAGGCGGGCTCGTCGGGGGGGGACCGGACCACGCGTCGGCCACCACCCTGATGAAGTCCCAGGTGGCGGGGAAGGTGGAGGCACCTCGCGAGGTGGAGATGATGCCGACGGCGATGGGGCGGCTGAACCATCCGGCCGGCAGGGCCACCGCTGGTCCTGCCGCCTCCCTGGTTCCGCCTTCGACGGAGTAGGAGGCGCGGGCGGTCCTGGCGCCCGGGTCGACGGTCAGCCACACGTCGATGTAGTCGGGGCCGGGCAGGCTCACCGACGCCGAGCCCACCCGTTGCGGCTGGCCGCCGATCTCCCTGACTACTTCGATCCCGTCGGCCACTGCCACGATTTTCATGTAGTCGTCCTGGGTGCCTGCTCCCACGAAGAGCCCGAAGGACTGGCCCTCTTCGGGTGTCGACCCGCTGAAAGGTGACATGAGCCGAGTGTGGGCCGAGAAGCGCTGCGCTGGCACCTCGACCCCGAATTGGAAGCCGTAGTCCTGGTTGTTTATCGATCCATAGGCGTCGCCGCCGGTGGCCTCGTCGACGGTGACGACTCCGGCGGCGCCGATGACCGTCATCCGGGCCGGGTCGAACAGGTCGCGGTAGTTGTCGGTTCCGTTGATCATCAGCCCCGTGAAGCCGAGGCCCAAGAGTCCGCCGGCATTGGGAGCGTCGTTCTCCCACTGGTAGTCGACCGGGACTGTGGTGCCATTCCCGTTGTTGGGGTCGAGGGCGAATCGATCCAATTCGTCGGGGATGCCGTCGTTGTCGTCGTCGGGGTCGTTCAGATCGGAGATGCCGTCTCCGTCCCAGTCCGGGGGCGTGTCGGCCGGGTTGCACGGGTTGGTTCCGTTGTCGATCTCGTCGGCGTTGGAGTAGCCGTCGAAGTCTTCGTCGAGGTACTCGTCGTAGACCCCGGTGCAGTCCGCCAGGCTCGTGTTTGGCTCGAAGGCGACGACGTTGTTGCTGATCCAGTTGGCAACGAAGATGACGCCGGGGAACTTGTCGGCGTCTCCGAGGGCGACCACCCCCAGGGGGCCCCCTCCCGGCTGACCGAGGCTCTGAACGCCGTCAGGACCGACCGTTCCCGAGTTGTTGAGGTCGATGCGGAGGAGCTTGGCGTCTGCTCCAGTTTGATAGCTGAACTCGACGGTGATCAGGTCACCCTTCATGCCTCCGCCAAAGGTCGAGGCGGTGTACTCGGTGATGCTGTTGGTGGAGAAGTCGAAGTCGGCCGTGAGAACACTACTGTCGGAAAGGGGGTGCTCCAGGTTGCACTCGATGGAGTTGGCGCCACCCGGCACGGCCTGAGAGAAGCCACTGCTGGCGGGGTTGCCCCGGGTCGGGTTGGGATGACCCCCGTAATAACCCTTGGCGGTGATCATCTCGAGATGGTCGGGATGGGTAGCACCCGGGTTGCCGACGATTTCGTTGGTGCAGTTCGGGGTGTTCACCCCCACAGGCGGGTTTCCGAAAGCGGCGTTGGCCCCATTGTCGATGGTGTACATGCGTCCGGCCTCGGTGATGATGATGTCGTAGGGGTTGCGAAACCCCGGCGCATACACCTGGACAGGCCCGCTGGTGAGCTTCTTGGCCATGTTGGCCCCACCGGCACCTCCCCATGGATCGGGATTGTTCAAGCAGTTGGAGGTGCCGGCCTGGATCGTCTGGAGGTTGCAAGTGCCGGTCCCAATGGCATCGAGGTCGATCTCGAGGATGGCCGCCGACAGAGCGAATTCGGGCAGATTGACGAAAGCCGAGGAGGGGCCGCCCATGTTGGTGTTGCCACCGTGGGCGACATAAAGAGTGTTGGTGGCCGTGTCCAGATGGAGCCCGTTGGGACCGTGGTTCTCCCGGGAGCGGGGCAGGCCCTGCACCAGCTTCTGATGGTCGTATCCGTTGCCGTTCCATCGCAGCTTCGACACCACCCCCGAGTTCGTGTCGACGTTCTCGAGGTCGGTGTTGATGCGGGGGTCGCTGGAGGTGGCGTAGATGACCGGGTTGGCTGCAGTTCCCTCGACGATGATGCCGGTCATGAGTCGGTTGGGGCTGGAATAGGAGGAGCCGTTGTCGTTGTGGTTGGGGATGTTCTTGACCTGGGTGGTGGCGCGATCCGCTACCTCGCTGGCGGAGAAGTCACCGGCGCCGTTACGTGTCACCTCGAATACCCGGATGGTGCCGTTCATCTGTCCGACGTACAGGCGGTTGTCGGGACCCCAGTCGATGGAGGTGGGGTTCGAAACGGTGATCCCGAGGTCGTCGGGCGGTTCGAAAGCGAAGGATGCGGCCTGCCCGGGACTGGCCGGGAGCCCCATGGCGGCAGCCACCAGTGCCACCACGGCCACGATCGCCCACCGACGACGCGCATACGCTAGATCCATTGCCCGGTCACGCCTCTCCCCGTAGATCCCTTTTTCCCTCCAAGTCGCCAAACACTACATCGGCGCCGGCATTACCCCATGAGTCGCTGGCCTCACTGGCTGCTCTTGGCCTGGTCCCTTCGGCTGGGCACCTCAGCGCAGGGCGCGATAGAGGAAGGCGGCCATCTGCTCTCTGGTGACAGGGTCGTCGGGACAGAAGCGGTCGTTGGCGGGCGGGTTGCAGCCGCGAGTGACGCCGGTGGCGCCGAGCCATTCGATGTCACCTTCGAATACCGAGTTGTCGTCATCGGTGAACTGGACGGCCGGTCCGGGCGTGAGGATGTCGTCGAGGGCCCGGTGCAGGAAGGCGGCCATCTGCCCGCGGGTGACGAAATCATCTGGGCAATACCGGTCATTGGCGGGTGGGTTGCAGCCGCGGGTCACCCCGGTGGCGCCGAGCCATTCGATGTCGCGTTCGAAGATGGACTGGTCATCGTCGACGAACGTCACGGGGCTTCCCGGGACGAGGATATCGTCGAGGGCCCGGTGCAAGAAGGCGGCCATCTGTCCACGGGTGACGAAGTCGGTAGGGCAGAAGCGGTCGTTGACGGGTGGGTTGCAGCCGCGCGTAATTCCTTCGGCGGCCAGCCAGTTGATTTCGGTCTGGAAGATCGAATTGCCGATATCGGTGAACCCGAGGGGAATGCCCGGAGGCGTCCCATTGGGTCCATCACCAGGTGCGGGAGGGGCGTTGGGGTCCGCCTTGACTTCGATGTAGTCCCAGGTGGCGGACATGGGTGGGGCACCCCGTGAGGTGGAGATGAGCCCGGCGGCGAGGGGTTGGGTGAGCCAGCTTGGGGGTATTTGGAACTCGTTGCCGAAGGGGGTGCGGGGTCCGCCTTCGACGGAGTACGAGGCGCGGGCGGTGCGGGTGGCGGGGTCGACGGTGATCCATAGGTCGACGTAGGCGGGTCCGGGCAGGGCGACGTCGGCGGTTCCGCGTATGAGGGGGGTGCCGTCGATCTCGCTGAGGACTTCGACGCCGCCCTGGCCGCCGTTGGCGGTGAGGACGACCTTGACGTAGTCGTCCTGGTGGCCGGTGCCGATGTAGTGGCCCATGGACTGGTAGTCCTGGGGGGTGGTGCCGGCGAAGGGGGCGAAGAGGCGGGTGCTGACGGCGAAGGGAACGGTGGGGACGTTGAACCCGAACTGGAACCCGTATTGCTGGCTGTTGAGGGTGCTGATGGCGTCGCCGGGGGGGACGGCGTCGATGGTCAACAGCCCGTCGGTGGCGGCGCTGAAGGTGGTCATGTTGGCGGGGTCGTATTGGTCGAGGTAGTTGGTCTGGTTGTTAATCATCAGGCCGGTGAATCCGAGGTCCAGGATTCCGCCGTTGTCTTCTCCGGGTCGCCAGTCGTATTTGAGGGGGATGTTGGTGGTGGTGCCATTGTGGGGGTCGCGGGCGAAGGCGTCGTCTTCGTCGGGGATGCCGTCGCCGTCGTCGTCGGGGTCGTTGAGATCGGAGATGCCGTTGCCGTTGAGGTCGGGGGGGACGCTGGCGGCACTGCAGGGGTCGGTGCCGTTGTCGATCTCGTCTTGGTCGGAGTAGCCGTCGTTGTCGGCGTCGTTGCTGTAGCTGCCGGGGATGGGGTTGCACACGAAGTCGTCTTGGGGTTCGAGCGCAACGACGTTGTGGGTGCCGTCGAAGTTGTTGAAGTTGGCCACGAAGATGACACCGGGGAAGGGGGTGTCGTCTCCCAACGCCACGATGGAGAGGGGGGCGCTGCCGCCTGAGCCCATCAGGTTCTGGGTCTTGACCACCCCGGTCCCGGCGGTGTTGAGGTCGACACGGACGATGTTGGTGCCTGACCCGAACGCCACCGTGAACAGGTCGCCTTTGAGTTGGCCGCCGAACGCCGAGGAGGTGTATTCGGTGATGCCGTTGGTCGAGGAAGGGAAGGTCGCCAGCGACCCGTCGGCGCCGGGGAGGAGGGTCTTACATTCCTGGGGGTTGGCGGTAGGAACGGCTCCTGAGAACCCGTTGCCGGCCGGGTTGGCCCGGGTGGGGTTGGGGTGGCCACCGTAGAAGCCTTGGGTGACGAGGTGGAGATGGTCGCTGACGGAGGGACTGTCTGGGTTGGGGGTGTCGGTGCAGGTCCCGGCGGTGCTGTCGGGCAGGGGCTTGCCCCCGTAGTTGGAGTTGGCGCCGTTGTCGATGGTGAACAGGTGGCCCTTTTCGGTCCGCACGATGTCATAGGCGTTGCGGAACCCCGGAGCGAACACCTGCACCGGGCTGCTGGCCACCCACTTGACCATGGAAGCGCCGTCGTTTC
>JBGTLA010000071.1:0-6251 GCA_041744375.1 Acidimicrobiia bacterium
TGGCGACCTCCCCGTGGGTGAGGGTGAGGGTCCCGGCCCGGGCCCGGCCGCACGTCGCCGCCGGCTGCCAGGTGGCGGCGTGGGTCACGATCGAGTCCTGTCCATCAGCAAGGCGTCCCCGAAGCTGAGGAATCGATATCCCCGCGCCAGTGCCGTTTCGTAGATCCCTCTCCAGGCATCTCCCACGAAGGCGGCCACCAGGCACAACAAGGTCGAAGCGGGCTGATGAAAGTTGGTGACCAGCCTGTCCACCACTTCGAACTCGAAGCCGGGGGTGATGAACAGGTCGGTCTCTCCGCGCCCCGCCTCCACCTGCCCGTCTCGCCGCCCTCGCGCTTCGAGGGTCCGGACCACCGTGGTTCCGATGGCCACCACGGCTCCGCCGCGGCGCCGAGTGTCCGCCACGGCGGTGGCCGTCGCCTCCGGGATCGAGATTCGCTCGGTGTGCATGTGGTGGTCCGTCACGTCGTCGACGGTGATAGGGCGAAAGGTTCCGACGCCCACTTGTAGTTCAACGGCGGCGACACCGATCCCGCGCCGTCGCAGACGGGTGAGCAGTGCGGGTGTGAAATGGAGCCCGGCCGTGGGAGCGGCCGCCGAGCCGACCGTTGCGGCATAGACCGTCTGATATCGATCGGGGTCGTCCAGCTCGGAATGGATGTAGGGGGGAAGGGGCACCCGACCCTGTCGGGCGATCGCTGCTTCCAGGTCCTCGGGGCCCTCCAGTCGCAACGTGGTCAGGCCGTCTGTGGGGTCGGAGACCACCGTGGCCACGATTTCGCCGAACTCGATGACAGCTCCCGCCTCGAGGCGTCTGCCAGGGCGAACCAGCGCCGACCAGGTCCCTATCCCAGATGGTGCCAGGAGGAGGGCCTCCGCCGTCCCACCGGTGGTCCGCCGCCCTTGGAGGCGAGCTGCCCTCACCCGGGTGTCGTTCACCACGACGAGGTCGCCGGGGTGGAGCAGATCGGGCAAATCCGAGAAGCGGTGATCCACCCGGCCCGGGAAGAGCAAGAGTCGACTGGAGTCACGCGGCTCGACGGGCCGCTGGGCGATGGCGGCAGGTGGCAGGTCGTAGGTGAAATCGGCGGTCTTCACGATCGTCGACGGTACCCGAGCGGGGAGGTGACCGATCCTCAGATGAGAGACGCCTGGCCGGGGCGACCGACCCCGAGATGCTGATAGGCGATCTCGGTTGCCGTCCTACCCCGGGCGGTGCGCTGGATGAGACCCATCTGGAGCAGGAAAGGCTCATAGGCGTCTTCGACTGTCTCTGGCTCCTCTCCCACCGAGATGGCGAGTGTCCCGAGTCCCACCGGTCCGCCGTCGAACTTGAGCACGATGGCCTCGAGAATGGCTCGGTCGACCTTGTCGAGGCCAAGATGATCGACCTGAAACACTTCGAGCGCTGTGTCGGCCACCTCGGGCGTTATCCGACCGTCGGCTCTGGCCACGGCGTAGTCGCGCACCCGGGCCAGCAAACGGTTGGCGATGCGCGGGGTGCTGCGGCTGCGTCGGGCGATCTCATGGGCGGCGGAGATATCGGCATCAACTCCGAGGATGCCGGCCGAGCGTTCCACGATCTGAGAGAGCTCCGCGTCGGTGTAGTAATCCAGCTTCTCTTCGATGCCGAACCGGTCGCGCAGAGGGGCGGTCACCGTTCCCTTCCGGGTGGTGGCCCCCACCAGCGTGAATCGGGGAAGGTCGAGCCTGATGGACTGGGCGGTCGGTCCCTTCCCGAGGACGATGTCGATCACGAAGTCCTCCATCGCCGAGTAGAGCACCTCCTCGACGGTGCGGGGTAGGCGATGGATCTCGTCGATGAAGAACACGTCGCCCGGCTCCAGGTTCGAGAGGATGGCGGCCAGGTCTCCCGGCCGCTCCAGGGCGGGGCCGGAGGTTATGCGCAGGGCAGTCCCCATCTCGGCGGCGACGATTCCCGCCAGCGTCGTCTTCCCGAGCCCCGGGGGGCCCGACAAGAGGATGTGATCGAGGGGGCGCGATTCGGCGCGGGCGGCGTCGATGGAAATCCACAGTCGCTCTTTGACGCGTTCTTGGCCGATGAAGGCGCCGAGGGAATGGGGCCGGAGGCCGATCTCGGCTTCATCGGTAGCCGCCGGGCTCAAGAGGCTGTCCTCACGCACGGCGAGCTTGCCCCAGTGCCTTCAGGGCAGCCTTGACCTGATCGGCCACGGAAAGGTCGTCGGTGATTTCGCCGAGAACCTCGTTCACCTCCTCGGGTGTGTAACCGAGGCTGTCGAGTGCCTGGCGAACCTGGGCGGCGTCGCCTCCCACCACGACGTCCGCTTCGGCGTCGGCGAACTTGGGACGCAACTCCAAGATGAGCTTTTGCGCCGAGCGCTTGCCGACACCGGGAGCGGCGCTGAGAGCGCCCACGTCTTCGGTAATGATCGCCCGCCTGAGCCGCTCCGGCGACAGGGTGGCCATCAGGGCCATGGCCACCTTCGGGCCGAAGCCACTGGCCGAGACGAGGATCCGGAACAGATCCCGGTCGGCGACGGTGGTGAAGGCGTACAAGCTCATGTCGTCTTCCCGCACCTGGAGGTGGGTGTGGACGACCACTTCTTCGCCTATCGGAGGGAGATCGCCGACGGCGTGGGGGGTCATGGTCATCTCATAACCGACCCCGGCCACATCGATGAGGATCACGCCTCCCACTCCCACCACGGTCCCGCGCAGGCGACCGATCATGGCGACAGCCCCGACATGACAGGGGCCGATCGGAGGTGGCAGAGCGCCACGGCCAGGGCGTCGGCGGCGTCGGCCGGTCGGGGAGGAGCAGACAGGTTCAAAAGGCGGGCCACCATCGCCGCGACCGCATCCTTGGGGGCGGCCCCGTCGCCGGTGACCGCCGCCTTGACGGCGGTGGGCACGTACTCGGCCACACTCAGGCCGGCCTGGGCTCCAGCCAGGATGGCCACACCGGAGGCCCGGCCGACGGTGATGGCGGTCTGGAGGTTGCGGTTGGTGAAGATGGTCTCGACGGCGAGAGCGTCGGGCTGGTGCTCAGAGATGATGCCGGCGAGTTCGCGATGCAGTCGCTGCAACCGTTCCCCCAGGGCGGTACCGGGGTCGGTCCGGATGACTCCGGCGGCAACCGCCCGTGGCGGATGCCCACCACGCACCAACCCGTAACCCGTGGTGGTGAGGCCTGGATCTACACCCAATACGAACATGTGTTCTGACGATAGCGCACACGACGCCGAGATCGAACCCTTTCGAATCGGTTGATCGTTCCCCGTGGCCCACGGGCCGGGGGACCGTCGGTGGCAGAGTCAGCCGGCGTCGGCCATGACACTCTCCATCACGGCCTCGTCGATGTCGTAGTTGGAGTAGACGTCCTGAACATCGTCGAGGTCGTCGAGAGCGTCGATCAAGCGCAGGACCTTCTTGGCGTCGGTCTCGCTCAGTGGGATCGTCGTCGACGGCAGTTGGGTGATGTCGGCCGTATCGACCGTCGCCCCCGAGCTCACCAGGGAGGCTCGCACCTCGGCCAGGGCGGCGGGCTCGGTGACGACCTCGAAGATACCTCCTCCCAGATCGCGCACGTCGTCGGCGCCGGCTTCGAGGGCCGCCAGCAACAGGGCGTCCTCATCGCCGCTGGCCATGATCACACCTCGTTGACGGAAGAGGTACCCGACCGACCCCGGCTCGCCCAGGTTGCCGTTGTTGCGGGTGAAGGCCGATCGCACGTCGGAGGCGGCCCGATTGCGGTTGTCGGTCAATATGTGCACGAACAGGGCCACCCCACCCGGACCGTAACCCTCGTACCAGAACTCCTCGTACACGGCGCCTTCGACCTCACCGGAACCGCGCTTGATGGCCCGGTCGATGTTGTCGTTGGGCATGGAGGCGGCTTTTGCTTTCTCCACCGCCGTCGCCAGCGTGGGGTTGAAGTTCGGGTCGCCGCCACCCTCACGCGCCGCCACTTCGATTCGCTTTGCGAGTTTGGCGAAGAGCTTGCCCCGAGCGGCATCCTGGCGGCCCTTGCGGTGCTTGATGTTGGCCCACTTGGAGTGTCCGGCCATGTCCGTCTCCTAGATCAGATCCACGAGCATGCGGTGGATACGGTCGTCGTCGGTCAGCTCGGGGTGGAACGAAGCCGCCAGGACACGGCGCTGGCGGACCATGACCGCATGGTCGTGGACGTGGGCGAGAACTTCGACTCCACGACCGACCTTGTCCACCCATGGGGCGCGGATGAATACGCCGGGGAAGGGAGTGTCGAAACCGCGCACGTCGACGGGCGCCTCGAACGAGTCGTTCTGGCGGCCGAAAGCGTTGCGTTGAACGACGACGTCGAGAACGCCGAGGAGAGGCTGGTCGCCCTCGGTGACCGCCGCCGACAGGAAGATGAGGCCCGCACAGGTGCCCAAAGTGGGCATTCGTTCCTCGATACGTCGTCGCAGGGGATCGATCATTCCAAAGCGGGTCGCCAGCTTGCCGATCGTGGTGGATTCCCCTCCGGGAATGACCAGCGCCTCGACCTCGCCCAGATCCTCGGGTGTCTTGACCGTGACAGCCTCTGCCCCCAGGCGACCCAGGGCCGCCAGATGCTCGCGAACATCGCCTTGGAGGGCGAGTACACCCACTCGGGGCACGGCGTCACCAGCCTCGATCGGCCAGGCGTTCAGCCGGCGTCAGCGTTCCCAGTTCGAGGCCCGGCATGGCCGCCCCCAACCCGGTGGACACCTTGGCAACCTTGGCTGCGTCCTCCCAGAAGGTGGTCGCCTCGACGATGGCCTTGGCGTACGCCTTGGGGTCGGAGCTCTTGAAGATGCCGGATCCGACGAACACGCCGTCGCATCCGAGGGCCATCATCAAGGCGGCGTCGGCCGGTGTGGCGATACCCCCGGCGGCGAAATTGACCAGCGGGAGACGACCCTCTCGTCGCACCAGCCGGAGTAGCTCGACTGGCGCTCCATGGTCGCGGGCGGCCGTCATCAGCTGCTCGTCTTCCAACATGGTCACGGCCGCTATTTCGTTGTTGAGCGTGCGCATGTGGCGGACGGCTTCGACGACGTTGCCGGTCCCGGCTTCGCCCTTCGTCCGGATCATGGCAGCACCTTCACCGATCCTCCGCAGGGCCTCCCCCAGGTTGCGGGCCCCGCACACGAAGGGAGTGGTGAATGCCCACTTGTCGATGTGGTGGTCCTCATCGGCGGGTGTGAGCACCTCGGATTCGTCGATGTAGTCGACGGCGAGGGCTTCGAGAACGCGCGCCTCCAGAAAATGCCCGATCCGGGCCTTGGCCATAACCGGGATACTGACGGCGCTCTGGATCTCGGCGATCTTGGTCGGGTCCGCCATGCGGGCCACACCGCCGTCTTTGCGGATGTCGGAAGGCACCCGCTCGAGAGCCATGACCGCCACGGCCCCCGCCTCTTCGGCGATCACCGCTTCGTCGGCGGTCACCACGTCCATGATGACGCCGCCCTTGAGCATCTCGGCCAGTCCCCGCTTTACCAGCTCGGTTCCACGTTCCATCGCTACTCCTTGTGGGGCCTCATGGTACTCCCGACACCGGCAACAGCCGATTCGTACACCCGGCGATACGACGCTCCTACCACGGACCAATCGAAGCGGCGCGCCGACCGGCGCGCCGCTTGTCCCAGGTCTCGCGCCGCCCCCGGGTCGGACAGGAGGGAACCGATTTCTGAGCCGAGAGCCGCAGGATCGCCGACGGGGACCAGTCGACCCGCACCGTCCACCACCGGCCGGAAGGCGGCGAGGTCGGAAGCGACCACCGCGCATCCCGCCGCCATGGCCTCAGCGATGATGATGCCGAAGCTCTCCCCTCCCAGATTCGGGGCGACGAAAACAGCCGAGGCCGCCAGACAACGCCGCTTTTCCTGTTCGGAAACCCTGCCCCGATATTCAACTCCCTCGACCGGGGCCTGACGATCCGTCCCCAGCACCACCAGCTTCGCCTCGGGATGGAGCCGCCGAACCTGCGGCCACGCCGCCAAGAGGGTGTCTAGTCCCTTGCGGGGATCGTCGCGTCCCAGGAAGGCTACTTGCGCTGACCGCTCCCCATCGGCCCCGAACGCCCCGGTGTCGATGGCGTTGGGAATGATCTCGACCGGGTGCCAGGCCGGGGGAAGGGCGGCGGCCGCCACCGGGCTCACGGCCGTGACCGTGGCACCCGCGAGCCACCTTCGACCCAAACGGGCAGCCAGGCGGTAGGTGCGGCGGGTCCACTGGGCCGGGTCGGCGTGGAACGTGGCGAC
>JBGTLA010000072.1:0-33953 GCA_041744375.1 Acidimicrobiia bacterium
CCTCCGCCGGCCGGGCACATCGGTCATGCGTTGGCTCCCCTGGGGCGGCGGGTGCGCCGTCCGGGGGGACGCCCGGCAGGCAGGTTCACCACCCCGGCGAGGTGGGGGAAGGCATGTGTGGTGTGGGGGATTCCCATCGCCTCCACGAAGTGCTCTTGGAATCGCGGCTCCATGGCGGTCTCGATCTTTTCGACCTTGGCCGCCACCTCTTCGATCTCGGTACGGGCGGCGGCGGACAGGAGAGCCATGATGGCGCCACTTCCGGCGGCGTTCCCGGCGCTGGAGACGTGATCCAGGTCACAGTCGGGGATGAGGCCCAACACCATTGCGTAGAGGGGATCGATGTGGCTGCCGAACGCCCCGGCCAGTCGGACCTCATCGACGGTCTCGACTTCGAGATGGTCCATGAGGAGGCGCGTTCCGGCATAGAGGGCCGCCTTGGCCAATTGGATGGCCCGCACGTCGTTCTGGGTGACGAACATCTCCGGGTCATCCCAAAGACGATACGACACGGTTCGCCCGTCGGCCACGAGACGGTCCCCGGAACCCGCGATGGTTCCGTCGGTGGTGAGGATTCCGGCGAGGAGCATCTCTGCCACCACCTCGATGATGCCCGAACCACAGATCCCGGTCACTCCGGTCGACCCGAGGTCTTCGGCAAACCCGGGCTCATCCGACCACTTGTCTGAGCCGATCACTTTGATCCTGGGCTCGAGAGTCTCCGAGTCGATGCGAACTCTTTCGATCGCTCCCGTGGTGGCCCGCTGGCCCGCCGAGATCTGGGCACCTTCGAAGGCGGGTCCGGTCGGACTCGAGGCCGCAAGCAGGCGGGTGCTACTACCCAAGACGATCTCGGCGTTGGTGCCCACGTCGACGAGGAGTTGGAGATTGTCCCGTCGGTGAGGGCCCTCGGACAAGACTGCTCCCATGGTGTCGGCGCCTACATGGCCGGCCACCAACGGAAGGACGAACAGGCGGGCGCCCGGGTGAACCTCAAGTTGGATGTGAGAGGCTGGGAGATCGAGGGAGTCGTCCACGATCGGGGCAAACGGTGCTCCGCCGAGGGGAGTGGGGTCGATTCCCAAGAGCAAGTGGTGCATGATGGGGTTGCCCACCACGGTCACGTCCAGGATCTCGTGCCGACGCACATCGGCTTCGGCGGCGAGCTCGCCGACGAGTTCGTCGATAGCCCTTCTGACCGCCTGGGTCATTGCGACGGCGCCCTCCGGTTCCATCATCACGTACGACACCCGGCTCATGAGGTCCTCACCGAAGCGAATCTGGGGGTTCATCGTCCCCGACGACGCCAGCACCCGACCCGTGAACAGGTTGCACAGATGCCCGGCGATCGTGGTCGACCCCACATCGAAAGCCACCCCAAACGCCCTATCCCAAAACCCCGGCCATGCTGCCACCACCCGGGTGCGGTTGTGGACGGCGACCGTAATCGCCCAATCACCCTCCAGGAGGGAGTCGTGCACGGACCCGATCACCAAGGGGTCGAAGGAGAGACCGGTCAGATTCCAATCGGCCTCGAGAGCGTTGGCGACCCGACGCAGGTCCGAGGCGGCATCGACGAGAGACGGCGGTGGCACGACAACGTAGTGGAGTCGGATGACCGGGTCGATGGGGAAGTCCGACACCTCCGGGCGCTTGCGGACCACCTGACGATGGACTTGGCTCTCGGCGGGCACGTCCACCACCACGTCGCCTTCGATCGTGACGGCGCACCCCAGTCTGCGGCCCGCCACGAGCGGCCTCCGGCCCCGATAGTCGAGCTCGGTCGTCCCGGGTGGTGAGAAAGCGGCGGCAGTCGCAGGAATGGCGGGGGCGGAGCCTTGCTCGACCTGGCAGCGGCCACAGATTCCTCGTCCGCCGCACACGGAGTCGAGGTCGACTCCGAGACGGCGTGCAGCATCGAGAACTGTGGTGCCGGTGGGTACCACGCCACGCCGTCCCGAGGGTTCGAAGACGACCCGGCGGTCGCTCATGACCCGGTGGGCGCCCGGCGGCTACGGCTGCCTCCTCGCCGTCCCGACGCGGCTTGGGAGCCGGCGTCGTTACCCGGCTGGCGGTAGCGTCGAATCCAGGAGGCGCAGTCGGGGTCACGGCCCGTGAGCACGTCGGCGGCCTTCACGGCCTGAATGATCTCCGGCTCCAGCGGATTGGTGATGGCCGAGGTGAGTCCCGCTCCGATCGCCATTGCCAGGAAGGCAGAGTTGATTCCGGCCCGGTTCGGGAGTCCGAAGCTGACATTTGACGCACCACACGTCGTGTTCACCCGTAGCTCGTCATGCAGTCTCCTGAGGAGATGGAGGACCTGTCGTCCGGCCCCTCGCATCGCCCCGATCGGCATGACCAGTGGGTCGACTATCACGTCTGCCGGGTTGATGCCGTGGTCGACTGCCCGAGAGACGATCTTCTGGGCGATGCCGAAGCGCACGTCGGGGTCTTCGGAGATGCCGGTCTCGTCATTGGTGATAGCCACAACGGCTGCGCCATGCCTGGCGACGAGGGGGAGGACGCGCTCCAGCGATTCATCTTCGCCCGTCACCGAGTTGACGAGCGCCTTGCCCTCATAGGCGGACAATCCAGCATCGAGAGCAGGGATGATCGACGAATCGATCGAAAGCGGAACGTCGACCAGCGACTGCACCAATTTGACCGTGGCGGCGAGGATGGCCGCCTCGTCGGCGAGAGGAATACCGGCGTTGATGTCGAGCATCTGCGCCCCTGCCGCCACCTGGGCAATGGCGTCGGCCTCCACCCGGCTGAAGTCACCGGTTTTCATCTCTTCGGCCAGCAGTTTGCGGCCCGTCGGGTTGATGCGCTCGCCGATGACAACGAACGGTCGCTCGAAGCCGATCACCACCTCACGGGTCGGCGAGCTGAGCACGGTGTCGGTCATGGTGACCTGCCGTGGTTGCGCACGAGGGTGTCGAGGACGTCGTCGGTCATCTCGGTCGCCAGCCGCCCGGCCAACGCGGCCGCGTCGCTCTCTCCTGCGAGAGGGACCTTGTGCCACTCGGCCATGTACTCGTCGGAGCCGATCAGGCCTGCCCGGGTCGCGGCGCGGTCGATAGCCTCCTGGAACCGATCCGGGAGAATGGTGCGCTCGGCTCTTCGTCCCTGGCCCGAGACGACCTGGGCTGGGATGTCGCGCCAATAGATGACCGTCATCCCGCTCACGCTCGCGCCGCCTGACGGATCAGCACGGGTTCCAGATCGCCGTACCCGACCTGCTCGCAAACGAAGGCCAACCCCAGGCGGTCGGCCGCTGCGGCGGCTCGGGCAACCAAGTCGGGGTCGTCGACCTGGGCCAGGTAGACCACCCGGGTGTAGTTGCCGAAGTAGTCGTCCCGCAGCTGCGGCCAACGATCCAAGCCCAGTCCCTGCCACACGAGCCGATCGAAGTGGCGGACGAGGAAGTCTGTCAGGTAAAAAGTGGTGGGCTCCGCATCGTGGAGGGCGGCGAAGTTGGTGGCCCCGGCCAGGAACTCGTAGCAGTGGGCACCTCTCAACCGTTCCACGCCGTGGCGCTCCAGGACGACGTCGAGCAGCCCGCCTGTGCCGCAGTCTCCGTACGCCACGAAGATGTGCTCGTAGTCGGCGCGTCCGGCGACGATTCGCTCTTCGACGGCAGCGGGAATGAGAGAAGGGGTGTTGTGGTAGCGGGCAGGGAGGCAGGTGACCTCGATTCCGTCGAGCCCGTGGCGGGAGACTATGTCGAGAAGTTCGCGAGCCATCGCCCCACAGCCGATGACGAGAACACGTGGGGCGTCAACCGGCACCGCGTCGCGCTCCCACCAACTGTTTGGCAGTCTCGGCCGCCACCGCCGCATCCCGGCAGTAGGCGTCGGCCCCCACGGCCTTGCCGAACTCTTCGTTGAGGGGGGCGCCGCCCACCAGGACGATGTAGTCGTCGCGGATTCCCTTTTCCACCATGGTGTCGATGACCACTTTCATGTACGGCATGGTGGTGGTGAGAAGTGCCGACATGCCCAGGATGTCAGGTTGGTGCTCGTCGAGAGCTTGGATGTACTCCTCGACGTCGGTGTTGATGCCGAGGTCGATGACCTCGAACCCGGCGCCTTCGAGCATCATCCCGACCAGGTTCTTGCCGATGTCGTGAATGTCGCCCTTGACCGTGCCGATCACGATCTTGCCGACGGTTTCGGCTCCGGTCTCGGCGAGCAGCGGGCGCAGGATCGCCATCCCGGCCTTCATGGAGTTGGCAGCGAGGAGCACTTCGGGAACGAAGAGGATCCCGTCGCGAAAATCGATGCCGACAATGCGCATCCCCTCGACCAAAGCGTCGTTGAGAACCCGCTGGGCCGACCACCCGCGCTCGAGGAGGATGTTGGTCCCGGTGACGATCTCGTCGGCGAGGCCGTCGTAGAGATCGTCGTGCATTTGAGTGACGAGGTCGTCGTCGCCGAGGCTGGAGAGATCGAGCTCTTCTTCTTCACTCATGACAGTCACCTCCCTCCCGAGAGGTTCCACGATACGGAACGATGTCGAATGACGGAACACTATCCTCGGCAGGGCCGATTGTCCAGCGCTGGTGGGCCCCAGCCGCGGTGGACAGGACTAGCCCGGTCACGGTATTCTCGTTCCGCTATACAGCATCGTTCCGTATCGTGGTACAACTTTTCCTGAGGAGGAACAGTGAGTGATCTCCCGAGCCAGGCCCGCGTGGTTGTCATCGGTGCTGGGATCGTCGGCAACGCGGTGGTGGGTCATCTGGCCGAGTTGGGGTGGCGGGAGATCGTTCAGGTGGACAAGGGACCGTTGCCGAATCCGGGAGGTTCGACAGGGCACGCTTCGAATTTCATCTTCCCGGTAGATCACGGCAAGGAGATGGCTGCTCTCACCCGGGATTCGCAGCTGCAATACGCCGAGATGGGGGTCAACACGATGTGTGGGGGGATCGAGGTGGCCCGGACCCCCGAGCGGATGGAGGAGCTGCGCCGGCGGATGAGTTCGGCCGTCGCCTGGGATATTCCGTCGGAGCTGTTGACCCCCGCGGAGGTCAAAGAGAAGGTTCCTTTCATCGACGAATCGGTGATTTTGGGCGGTTTCTACACCCCGTCGGTGTCGGTGGTCGACTCGTTGCGGGCGGGGACGATCTTTCGGGAGCGGGCCCAGGCTGTGGGGGCACTGGTCACGGTTCCCAACACCGAGGTGACCGACGTGGAGGTGGAGGACGGTCGGGTGGTGGCGGTGGTGACCGATCGGGGTCGGGTCGAGACAGGGCTGGTGGTGGTGGCGTGTGGGGTGTGGGCACCGAGGATCGCTGAGATGGCGGGGGCGACGATCCCGTTGGTGCCGGCGGTTCACCAGATGATCGATGTCGGCCCGATACCCGTCTTGGGGGAGACGGGTAACGAGATCGGCTATCCGATCGTGCGGGACATGGACACGTTCATGTACGAGCGGCAGACGGCGGGTTCGATGGAGGTGGGTTCGTATGCCCACCGGCCGATCTTCCACCATCCTGACGAGATACCGTCGATCGATGAGGCTCGTCTGTCTCCGACCGAGTTGCCGTTCACGGCCGACGATTTCGATCCCCAGCTGGAGGATGCGCTCGAGTTGATGCCCGACATCTTGGAGGGGGCCGAGATCAAGTACGCCATCAACGGGTTGTTGTCGCTCACGCCCGACGGGATGCCCTTGTTGGGTGAGACGGTCGAGGTGAAGGGTCTGTGGGCGGCGGCGGCGGTGTGGATCAAGGAGGGCCCGGGGGTGGGGCGGCTGATCGCCGAGTGGATGACGCACGGGTATCCCGAGATCGACCCCCATCAGTCTGATGTTGCCCGTTTCTACGACTACGCCCGGACTGAGCATCATGTCCGGGCCCGCTGTTCGGAGCATTTCAACAAGACGTACGGCATCGTCCATCCGCGTGAGCAGTGGGATTCGGAGCGGAACCTGCGCCTGGCCCCGTTCCATGCCCGGACGGAGGCGTTGGGGGCGGTGTATTTCCAGGCCGGTGGATGGGAGCGTCCCCATTGGTATGAGTCGAACGCCTCCTTGGTGGAAGCCTACGGCGTGGCGGACCGTCCCCACGAGTGGGATCGCCGTTGGTGGTCGCCGATCAGCAGCGCTGAGCACCTGGCCATGCGGGATCGGGTGGGCATGGTCGACCTGTCGGCGTTTGTGGTGTTCGATGTGACCGGGCCCGGGGTGGTCGACTATATCCAACGGATGGCCGTCAACCAGTGCGACCGTCCGGTCGGGTCGGCGATCTACACCCCCATCCTGACACCGCACGGCGGTTTTCGTTCCGACCTGACCATCATGCGCCTCGGAGACGAGCACTATCGGATCGTGACCGGCGCCTTCGACGGTCCCCGGGACGCGTTCTGGTTTCGATCTCACCTACCTTCGGACGGGTCGGTCCACTTCGAAGACCGGACCTCTGGGTTCACGACCATTGGTGTGTGGGGCCCGAATGCTCGGGCGTTGGTGTCGTCGCTCACCAACGACGACATCTCTAACGACGCGTTCGGATACGGCACCACCCGTGAGGTGGTGTTCGGGTCGATCACTGCCCGACTGTTCCGGATCTCGTACGTTGGCGAAGCCGGATGGGAAGTCTATGTGCCCATCGAACGGGGCACGCAGATGTGGGACATGTTGTGGGAAGAGGGGCAGGCCCACGGCGTCGTTCCCGTGGGGGCGGGGGTGTACGGCACCACAGGACGGCTCGAGAAGGGCTACCGGCTCATGGGAGCCGAGTTGGAGTCGGAGTACTCCCCGGTGGAGGCCGGCCTCGACCGCCCCAAGGTGAAGTCGGCCGACTTCATCGGCAAGGAGTCCTACCTCAAGGCGCGCGAGGACGGTCCGGCGGCCGTCATGTGCACTTTCACGGTCGACGACCACGCCTCCCCCCGCGACGGGATCGACCGTTTCATGACCGGAGGCGAGCCGATTCTCACCAGTTCTGGTGAGAGGATGGTCGACACCAAGGGACGCCCGTCGTATGTCACCACGGCGGGAGCAGGACCTTCTCTCGGCAGGTACCTCCTGATGGGATACGTACCCACCGATCAGGCGATCGAGGGCCAGTCTTTCCGGGTTCGGTATATGAACGAGGACTACCCGATCACCCTGGCCCGGGCCGGTTCTATGCCGCTATTCGACCCGACCGACTCGCGGATGAAGCAATGAGGATCGCAGTTTGTGTCAAGCGGGTACCGGCCCCGGGAGCTCGGATCGTCCTCACACCAGACGGGCGATCGATCGAGGCGGGGCACCTGTCGTTCACGACCAGCCCGCATGAGGAGTGCGCCGTCGAGGAGGCCCTCAAGATCAAGGAACTCGACGGCGGGACGGTGACCGTTCTCACCCTCGGGCCCCCCGAGGCAGAAGAACAGCTGCGATACGCCGCCTCCGTCGGTGCCGATGAGGCGGTCCTCGTGCCGACCGACGGCGCCGACATCGACCCCCAGGCTACGGCCGGCGGGTTGTTGAGCGCCATCCGCTCTCTCGAAGAGGAAGGGGATCGATTCGATCTGATCTTGTTCGGCAACGAATCGGCCGACTCGGGTGGTTTCCAGGTGGGCATCCGGGTGGCTCACGGTCTCGGTCGCCCGGTAGTGTCTGGAATCAAAGGCATCGAGATCGCCAACGGCGTGGTGGCCGCGCGCCGTGAGGTCGACGCGGGCTTCGAGGTCTACCGAGTCCCGTTGCCGGCAGTGATCGCGGTAAAAGAAGGCATCAACCTTCCCCGCTATCCGACACTCTCGGGACGTCTCAAGTCCAAGAAACTCGACGTTCGTCGGCATGAGGCGGAGCTGGTCCCGGGAGGCCAGAGCATGGTTCGACTGACGTCGCCTCCCGAGCAGGTCGTCCACACCGAGGTCCTCGGCCGCGGCCCCGGCTCAGCCACAGAAGTGGTCGACGTTCTGGAGAGGCTGGGGATCCTGTGAGCGTCTTCGTGATCGTCGAACACGAGGAGGGCACCGTCACCGAGCTGGGACTCCAGGCCATGACTCTCGGCCGCCGGCTCGCTGAGGCGTTGGGAGAGGTTCTCGAGGGGGTCGTCGTCGATGCGGACGCCGCCGTGCCGCTCGGCTCCGCCGTGGATGCCACCCGCGTCGTCGTCCACCCCCTTCTCAGCGACTACGCCCCCGCGGCGTGGGGGGAGGCGATCGTGCAGTTGATCGCCACCGAGATGCCCGTCGCCGTGGTCGCCTCGGGCAGTGATCGCGGCAACGAAGTCCTGGCGCATGTCGCCGCCCTGGCCGAACTTCCCATGGTCGCCAACGTCACGCAGATCGACGCCGCCGCCGATGCGTGGCGCCTGGTGCGGGTCCGCTGGGGCGGGAGCCTTCTGGAGGAGACCGAACTGTCCGCAGCCGTGCGGCTGGTGTCGGCGGCGGCCCACGGCTTCGAGCCGGCCGACATTTCAGGAGAGGGCACCGCCGTAACCGAGTTCGTCCCCGACCTCGAGGAACGTCATGTGGTGACCAGAGTGGTCGAGCGGGTCGCCGCCACCCAGGGCATCACCCTCACCACCGCCCCCGTCGTGGTCAGTGGAGGACGAGGGGTGGGCGGGCCCGAAGGATTCGCGCCGCTCGAAGAGCTGGCTTCGCTGCTGGGAGGAGCGGTCGGTTGCTCGCGGGTGGTGACCAACAACGGCTGGCGACCCCACTCCGACCAAGTGGGACAGACCGGCACCCGTGTCGCCCCCGATTTGTATATCGCCTGTGGCATCTCTGGAGCCATCCAACATTGGGTGGGGATGATGGCCTCCAAGAGAATCCTTGCCATAAACACCGACGCCGACGCACCCATGGTCACCAAAGCCGACTACGCCGTCATCGGCGACGCCACCGAGATCGTCTCTGCCATCAACAGCGAAATCCGTTCCCGCCGAAGCTGACAGCGGCGACCACCTTGCGCTACCCAGGGTTGGAGACGTCGCCAGGCGGTGGTTGGTACCCAGGGCTCGGCCAACGCGGCGATGCCTTGCGCTACCCAGGGTTCGAGACGTCGCCAGGCGGTGGTTGGTACCCTGGGCTGGGGATCATGCTGAGCGTGCCTGCAGCAAGGAGGCGACTGTTGCGGCAACGTCGTGGGGTCGCTTCGTCACATCCGACCACGTGAAACGGACCACCAGCCAGCCGCGCAACGCGGCCTCCCGGTCGCGTCTGCGATCCTCCTCCATGGCCTGTGATTGGACGTGCCACGATCGGGAGTCCCACTCGATGGCAAGTCGGACATCGGGGTAGGCATCGTCGAAGCGGCTTCGGGGCGACCACGGAATCGGATACTCGCTCAATGGCATCAATAGGCCGGCGTCGGCCAGCACCTTTCTGCCTTTCCTCTCGAGGATGGTGGCGTCGATGGTGGTCGAGTCTCCGCGAGCCTCCACGATGGAACGAGTGGCGACCGTTCCTCTCTTCCCTCTGCGACCCAGTCGACGGGCCACCTCGTCGAGGGTCTTGACCCTCAGAATCCCGGCGATGACCAGGGACTCCACGACTCGGTCGACATACTTGGGACTGAGCACGCCGGCTAGGTCGAAGATCGTTCGGGGGACTGTGGTCATGGGAATTCCTTCCAGAATGGTCACGTCCGTGGCATCGAGGTCGTCACAGCGGCGCACGGTCACTCCTGGAAAGAGGTGTGTGGTCCGGCTGGCGACGGTGACGGTTGGCTCGAGGGCCGGCGGTGAGGGAAAGCGATGGAGATGGGCAGCTGACTCGTGAGAGGCGACGGCGGCGGGCAGCGCGAGGACGGCGCCTCGGATCAGGTCGGAGTGGTAGGACGAAGGAATGATGCGGTACACCCCGGGAGCGACCGAAGGAAGCACGCCTCCGGCCACCCTTCGGTCCACTGCACTCGGTGACATCCCCGAGCTGATCAACTGGGCGCGGGTCACATAGCCACCCTGGCGACTAGCCAGCTCGACGATGTCGGGGTCGATACCCATCCGACAAGGATGCGGGTCGAGAGCGAGGATGTGAACCCCGTTGCTCTAAGTGGAGCCAAGATCGGGCTAGGGGCGTCGCTAGGCGGTGGTGGGAACCCTGGGTTGCAGTGGTCTTAGATGGGGTCGCCGGTGGGGATGCGGTCGATGCCCACCATGCGGTCGATCACCATGTTCTGGAAGCGATGGAGGGGTTCCTCGAATCGGTAGCACATCCTCCCGCCGGGGTACTCGGGAGTCGAGATCCCGCGCTGGACCCTCTCCACGATCTCGATGTCCTCGCGGTTGACGTGGTCCCAGAAGTCACCCAGCCGAGTCAGGCCTTGCCTGCTCTCGGGCCCGATGATGGATTCCTCAGACGTCAACAATGTCGTTCTTTCCAGGGTCCGGTCGACGGCTGCCGGCTCAAGCATCATCACGAAGGCGTGGTTGGGCAGAACGGACAACGCCACATTCGGGAAGATGAGGATGAACCGGCCGGAAATCGAATCGGGGGGTACGACGGAAGGCGAGGGCGGTAGCTCCAGCCAACCAGAGGTCGACGAATCCTGGCTGATGGGCGTGGTGGTCATGCCCGTGTACATGCCCGGCCCCTGGAACCGGTGATGGTCCTCCATGCGGGAGACCTTCACCAGTTCTGGGTGCACCCACGGCAGGTGGTAGTACTCCATGAAGTTCTCTGCCACCAGCTTCCAGTTGGCAGCGATGTCGTACTCGGACGTGGCTCTCACCTTCCAACCTCCGAGCCCATAGCCTCCGATCCGCTCCGACAGGTCACCCAGCCATTCTCCCAGCCCGGGGGCCCCACCATCGAGGTTGACGAACAGCATCCCTTCCCATTCGTCGAGCCGCACTTGAAACAGCCCGTGGTCGGCCTTGTCGAAGGCAACCACCTCGGCCATGTCGAACATGCCCTCGTAGTCGGCTGGTATGTCTGAGCCCTCGAAGAGCGGTGTGCCCAGGCAGCGACCGTCGAGGTCGTAGGCCCAAGCGTGATAGGGACAGCGGATTCGCTTGCCCACGACACAGTCCTCGAGCACCAGCTGTGCGCCGCGGTGGCGGCACACGTTGAGGAAGGCATGGCGGCGGCCGTCGTGATCGCAACTGACGATCACCGATCGGCCGGCCACCTTGCGGACGATCACCCGGCCCGGTTCCTCGACCTCGGATGAGAACCCGACCCCTACCCACGAGCGGGCCCACAGCTGCTCGACCTCGCCTTGGTGATATTCGGGGGAGCGATAGGCGTCGGGAATGAGGGTGGTGGCGAGCGTCACCGGTAGGCGGGTGGCCCGATACGTGACCTCGTGGGAGAAGTCCATGTGTCTTTCCTCGCTCACCACGTCATCCGACGGACAGACCGGGTTAAGGTAGCAGTCCGCATGGTGGAACGATGCCATAGACCGGAACGAGGGCCTTGGCGGCATGCGCGGGCCGCCCGGCTGGCCACATTCCCGCCGGAGTGGCCGTCATCTGCAATGAGAGTCGGGAGCTTGCGATCCAGTCGATGGCACGGGTCGGGGCGAACGCCTCAATTTCGTCGTGTAGGTCTCTTGCCTATGGTGGTCAGAAGAAAGTCCCGTGCTTCATTGGTGTTCATGGGGTTTCACTATGTAGGGTCATCAGGAGACGGCCACCTATGTGGTCGGCTCTTCAACGATGAAACAGACAGCAACGACGGAGGAATACATGCAACGACGACGACGATTGAGAAGGTCGATCGCTCTCGTTTCGGCTCTCGTGCTCGTCCTCGCCGCCTGCGGCGACGACGACACCACCGGTAACGGAGCAACGGGCGGCGACGCCTTGCTCGACCAGTACGACTTCTCGGGTATCACCATCTCGGTGGGGTCCAAGGACTTCGACGAACAGCGCTTCTTGGGCTTCATGGCTCTCCAGGCGTTCGAGTACATGGGCGCAGACGTCGTGGACAATGTCGATCTCGGTGGCACTGCTCCGGCGCGGGCGGCATTGGAGAGCGGCGACATCGACACGTACTTCGAGTACAACGGGACTGGCTACGCCGTGCATCTGGGTATTGCCGGCGAGGTTCCGAACGATCCCGAGGAACTGACGAGCTTCGTTCACGAGACCGATCTCGAGGAGAACGGCATCCATTGGCTGGGGCGTGCTCCCTTCAACAACACCTACGGATTTGCGGCTTCGCCCGGCCTTACGGCCGCCGAGGGCTCGTTCGACTTCAACTCCATGGCCGCTTATCTGGAGGCGAATTCGGACGCACTGGTGTGCATGGAGTCGGAGTTCCCGGTTCGTGACGACGGGCTCATCCTGTGGGAGAACTACACGGGGTACACGATCCCGCAGTCGCAGCAGCAGATTCTCGAGACCGGCATCATCTACACCGAGACCGGAGACGACAACTGCGACTTTGGAGAGGTATTCACCACAGACGGGCGGATCGAAGGGCTGGAATTGGGGCTTGTCGACGACCCGGGAGTGATGATCCTGTACAACATCTCGATGAACCTACGCGACGACAAATACCAGGAGAATCCCGAGGCCTTCCAAGCCGTCGCCGACCTGCTGATGGCCCCCTTGACCCAGGAGCGAATGGTGGAGCTCAACTATCGAATTTCCTTCGAGGGTGAGCCGCCGGCGGATGTCGCTCGTGACTACCTCATCGAAGAGGGATTGATCGAGGGCTGATCATGAATCGGGTGGGGGACCGCATGGTCCCCCACCCGACGACCAGGGAGCACAATGGAAGGGTTGACGAGCTTCATCGACTTTGCGACCGGGCGGACCGGCCAGATGGTCGACTTCAGCCTCGAGCATCTGCGATACGTCGTGTCGGTGTTCCTCACGGGAACAGTGATAGCTGTGAGCGTTGGAATCGCCGTGCGCCACCGGCCGTTTGCCCGCGAACTCGCTCTGGGCGTTTCCAGTGTCTTCTTGACGCTTCCTTCGCTGGCCCTGTTTGTGATCTTCATCCCGGTGGTCGGGATCGGCTTCTGGCCACCTTTCATCGCCCTGACGATGTATTCCATCCTCCCCATCCTCCGCAATACCGTCACTGGTTTGAACGGCGTCGACCAGGCAGTCTTGGAGTCGGCGCGGGGCATGGGCCTCAACTCCCGTCAGCGTCTGTGGAAGATCGAGCTCCCATTGGCCTGGCCGGTCATCATCACCGGGGTCAGGGTGTCGGTGCTCCTCATCACGGGAATCGCCGCGATCGCCACGCTGGTCGGGGGAGGTGGACTCGGCCGGTTCATCAATAGCGGCCTGGGACGCCTGGGTTTGCCCAACGCTATCGAAGAGGTCTGGCTCGGCACGCTCCTGATCATCGCTATGGCGCTGGTGTTCGATTCGCTCTTCCTGGTGATTCGCCGCGCCACCACTTCTGCCGGTATACGTTGAGACGGAAGGCACTTGACACATGACCACACCCGAAGCGCTCATCAAGCTCGACAAGGTCGAGAAGCTCTACCCCGGAACCGATGTCCCGGCCGTCGCCGAGCTCGACCTCGAGATCCACAAGGGGGAGATCCTCGTGTTGGTGGGCCCGTCGGGCTGTGGGAAGAGCACCACCCTGCGCCTCATCAACCGGATGATCGAGCCGACCAAGGGACGGATCTTCTTCGACGGCGAAGATGTGACCGATGTCAACCCCGATCATCTCCGGCGCCGGATCGGCTACGTCATCCAGCAGATCGGCTTGTTCCCCCACCGGACCATCGCCGACAACATCGCCACCGTCCCTCGGCTCGTCGGGTGGGACGACAGTCGGATCGAGGCCCGTATCGATGAGCTGTTGGAGATGATCGGGATGGATCCTTCGGTTTTTCGGAACCGCTATCCCAAGGAGCTCTCTGGTGGCCAGGCGCAGCGGGTCGGGGTGGCCCGTGCCCTGGCGGCCGACCCCGAAGTGCTGCTCATGGACGAGCCTTTCGGGGCGGTCGACCCCATTGCCCGCGATCGGCTGCAGAATGAGTTCCTCCGTCTCCAGGACGAGCTCAAGAAGACGATCGTCTTCGTGACCCACGATATCGACGAGGCGATAAAGATGGGTGATCGCATCGGCATTCTCAAGGAGCAGTCGGTGGTCGCCCAACACGACACTCCGGCGGCCATCCTGGCCGGTCCGGCTTCGAAGTTCGTGGAGGATTTCCTCGGCGCGGGTGCCACCCTCAAGGGACTCAACCTGTTGCGGACCAGGGAGATCGAGCTCTCCGACGCCGCCACCGTCAAGGCTCCGGCCGGTCGCGAGGAAGTCCAGCGGGTGTTGGAAGCCTCGGGAGATGACTGGCTCCTCTACCTCGACGAGTCGGGGGTGCCGTTGCGGTGGCTCGATAGGACGGCGCTCAACGAAGCGGGGGCGCTCACCGAGGCGGGCAAGAAGGTGCGGGTGACCGTCGAACCCGAGGACACCCTCCAGGACGCCCTGGAGAAGATGCTCCACTCCGCTGTCGGAACGGCGTGTTGCGTCAATCCCGACGGCACATATCGAGGTGTCATCCGAATGGAGACACTGATGGAGATCATCGCCGACATGCAACGTGTGGAACGCGAGCGGCAGGCGATGGCCGGGCGATGACCACCCAACCCGCAGCTGTTGGTCGAGTGTCGTCGATGGGGGCGGGGATACGGGCCAGTGTCGACCTCATCGTTACCCCCGCCTTCTTCCTGATACTGGGGGCAGCCGTGGGCGCCATGTGGGTGTACGGCGACCTGGACACCACCGCTCAGCGAATTGTCGATCCTGCGCTCACCCTGCGCAGGCTGGGCCAGCACGTCAACCTGACCTTCTGGTCGACGCTGCTCGTGGTCGCCATCGCCATCCCCCTCGGGGTGTTCATCACCCGTCCTGCCTTCAAGCGTTTCGCTCCCCCCATCCTGGCCTTCGGGAATGCCGGGCAGGCCGCCCCCGCCTTCGGGCTGCTGGTCCTCTTTGCGGGGTTTTTTGGCACGGGCACCCGCACAGCCATCTATGCGTTGGTCGTAATCGCGTTACTGCCGGTGCTGCGCAACACCATGGTGGGACTGCAACAGGTCGACCAATCGGTCATCGAAGCGGGCCGGGGGATGGGCCTTTCGAAACGTCAAGCGCTCTTTCGCATCGAGCTGCCGTTGGCCGTTCCCATCATCCTTGCCGGCATCCGCACGGCCCTCGTCATCAATGTCGGTTCAGCCGCCCTCATGGCTCTCATCGGAGCGGGCGGTCTCGGTTTGCCGATCGTCTCGGCTCTGCAGCTCAACCGCCCCAACGCCCTTTTCATCGCCGGTGGCCTGGTGGCGCTACTGGCCCTTCTGATCGACTTCCTGGCTGCCCTGGCCGAGCGCTACCTGCGACCGAAGGGAACCTGACCGGGAGACCGGCACCACCGGCGCCTTCTCGGGTCAGCTCCCCTGGAGCCTGACCGCCCCTCCCGTGGAAGATCGACGATTCGGGCGCGGATTGGCATGGACCTGTAGGACAATGCCCTCGATGGGCGTTCTCCCCGACATCGACCTAAGCCCTCACCTGCCATCACGTCATGGTCCCCTCGCAGCCCTGCGCCGGATCGTCGATGGATTGGGCTCGACACCGGTCATCGTCACCGACTCCGCCCTCGCCGAGCTCGAACTGATGGCGAGGGTGCGCTCGGAAATGGGTGGGGTCCTCGAGATGATCGTGAACGTGGGCGAGCCGACGGCCGAAGCCGTCGGGCAGGTTTCAGCCGCCCTGACCCGCCGGGCCGACGTCCTCGTGGCGGTAGGCGGAGGCAGCGTCATCGACATCGCCAAGCTGGCCGGTGCGTTGGTCGGATCGGGCGGGATACTGTCCGACCATCTCCTCTCGGCCACTCCGTTCACCTCCTCCTTGCCTGTAGTAGCGATACCCACCACTGCCGGGTCAGGCGCCGAGGTGACCCGCACGTGTGTGGTTTCGGTCGATGGTCGGAAGTCGTGGGCGTGGGATGAGCTGCTCCGCCCCCGCGCCATCGTGCTCGATCCTGCTCTCACGCTCGACCTCCCCGCTTCTGTGACGGTGGCCACGGGTCTCGACGCTCTCGTCCACGCCATCGAGGCCGCAACTGCTCAACAAGTCGATTCGGTGGCATCCGAGCTCGGTCTGTGGGCGATAGCCGGTATCGGTGCTGCCCTCCCCGCCGTGATCGCCGACCCCAGTGACAGCGGTTCCAGGAAAGTGATGCTCGAATCGTCGATCGCGGCCGGGGTGGCCATCGATCGGTGCGGTACCGGGATCGCCCACGGATTGGGCCATGCGCTCGGCTCTCTCACCTCCGTGCCGCATGGGCTGGCGGTGGCGCTGTGTCTGGAAGTGGCTGCACCTTTCAACCTCGAAAGCGGCGACAAACGCTGTGAAGCGGTGGCGCAGGTGCTGGGCGGTCCTGATCTCGACGCGGAGCTGGCGCGGTTCATGACCGAAGTCGGCCTCGACCGTGCCCTGGTCCCGTTCGCCACCGGCCAACCCCTCGACCCAGGGGTGCTTACCACTGAGGCTCTCGGTGACTTGAACGCACCGATGCGGCACAACAACGTCCGGCCGGCGGGGCCCGATGACGTGGCCTCGCTCTCGGAGCTGGTCGCCGACAGGTGGGAGAGACTCGGAGGGCGACGATGAGCATCGTCGATCGTATCGAGATGAGTCGACACCGACTGCCTCTCGACCCGGCCTTTCCCGCCGCCTGGGATCGTCGACCACGGCGGGCATTCCCGGTGACGGTGGTCCGTGTCTATGACGACGAGGGGCGGATGGGCTTTGGGGTGGGTGATGCCGTATCCGGCCTCGCCGATCATCTGCATCTCTTCGTCGGCCACGACCCCACCGACCTCGACCGCCACGGCGCAGTGATGTCCAACATCGCCTTCCACGATGGACGGCCGTGGCCGTTGGACACGGCCCTGTGGGACCTCGCCGGCAAGATACGCAACGAGCCCATCTGGCAAATGGTGGGCGGCCACTCGAACAGGGTTCGGCTCTACGCCTCGTTGGGCGTGCTTCGGGCCCCGGCGGATGCGGCGCAGCAGGCGCGGGCAGCCGTCGCCACCGGATTCGATGCGCTTAAAATCCGCTTCGGCCGTCCGGCGGGGTTGGAGGCCGACTTCGAGGTCCTGGCGGCCGTGATCGATGCCGTCGGTGGCGACATCGCGGTCATGGTCGACTGCAACCAGGGGTGGCGCATGCCATGGGACACCCACCAGCCATGGCACCTTGCAATGGCGCTGGAGGTGGCTACCCGCTTGGCCGACCATGGAGTGGCGTGGATGGAAGAACCCCTTCATCGTGGTGACCATTCCGGGATGGCGAGGCTACGAGCCGAGTCGGGAATGACGATCGCCGGAGGCGAGATGACTCGAGAGCTGCACGAATTCGATCTCATGTTGGCGGCCGGGTGCCTCGACGTCTACCAACCCGACGTCGTGGTGACCGGGGGGATGGCGGGTCTCGCCGACCTGGCCCGGCGGGTCGTGACGGATGGAAAGATCTTCAGTCCTCACACCTGGGGGAGTGGGGTGGCGCTCTTGGCCAACGCCCATCTGACGGCCGGCACGGTTGGGGCGCCGTACCTGGAGTATCCGTGGGATCCCCCGGAGTGGACGCCCGAGCGGCGCGACTTCGTGTTGAAGGAGTCGATCTCGGTCGACGACGGGTGGCTGGAGTTGGGATCGGCCCCGGGACTCGGGGCGGACCTGGACGAGGAGCGCCTCTCGGCCACTGCCGATGAGTCCATCCGTTACGACTGATGCGGGTGTCGGCCGACGCAGCAGTCAGCGCCGTTCCCGCATGAGCGAGCGAAGACCGCCCGAGCGAGCCGGGTAGGGGACGAATCGCTCCTTGTGGGGAGCCGGGATGTTCCACTGGCGGATGAGGCGGTAGGCGGCGTATAAGGCCAAGGCTCCGTGGACGAAGGCGATCGCCAACCACAGCCCAGTTGGCCCGACGGCCGTCATGACCAAGCCGGCCCCCACCGGCCCCATCACGGCTCCAATCCCGTTGGCGAGCATGATGGCGGCGCCGGCACCCACCGCCAGGTCGGGGCCGACCAGGTCGTTGACGTGCGAGCCGCTCAATGAGTACATCGGGAACGAGAATCCGCCGAGGACGAGGATGGCGATCGCCATCAGCCCCGAGGTGGGCCCGAACGTGGTCATCGACAGAGCCACCACGGCGGCGACCGTGGTGGTGGCGAATATGACACGTCGGCGGCTGAATCGGTCAGACAACATCCCCAGTGGCCATTGGACGAGGACCCCTCCCACCAAGGCCAGGGTCAACAGCACGGCGATCCGGTCCACGCCGAGGCCTTCACCCGCTCCCCACACCGCCCCCATGGCCAGCAGGGCGCCATTGGATGCACCGGTGACGACCGATCCAACCAGACCGACGGGAGCTAGGCGCAGGATGTGGCGGTAGGGAACGGCACCCATCTCGGGAACCGGAGGAGCAGAGAATCGAACGAGCGCCATGGGCACCACTGCCAACGAGATGAGCACGGAGGCCCCGATGAAGAGGCCGAAACCGGAGGGATCTCCGCTTCCGAGAAGCAACTGGCCAAGCGCCAGCCCTGCGGTCACCACCAGCATGTAGATGGCGAGCAGGCGCCCCCGGGTGGAGTCGGTGGACGCTCCGTTGAGCCAACTCTCGGCGACGATGTACAGCCCCGCCAGACACGCTCCGCTCACCATCCGGAAACCGAACCAGGCCATCGGGTCCACTACCAGGAGGTGGGCGAGCGTGGCGGTCGAAGCGAGAGAGGCCAGACCGGCGTAGACCCGCACGTGACCGACTCGCGACACCAGCTTGGGGGTGCCGATCGCCCCCATCATGAATCCGGCGTAGTAACCGGACATGACCGTGCCGATGGTGGCGGTGGCGAATCCCTCGATGCCCGCCCGGATCCCGATCAACGACGCCTGCAGTCCGTTGCCCAACATGAGGAGGGCGATGGCCAAGAAGAGCGGCCAGACCGAGAGCGCTTGTCTGGCCGGCGAGGTGGGAAACATGAACCGCGGCAGAATAGGACTCGTGGAGGGACCTCAAGTCGGTACGGTCATCTCTCGGGGGTTCACAGGCGCCGGCGGATCTGGTACGTTGTCGACGCGCCGATTTGATCGTCAGCTTGCGGGCGCAACACAAGTACAGCTAAAGCGGCGGTCGATGAGAGACTCTCGCTTGGCCGCCCTTCCGAAACGGGGCGGCCCTTTTGATGGGCCCTCCACCACATTCAGGAGGTGGGCCATGCCGAGACAACCTACGACCTTCGACAAGTTGCTCGATTCACGGGCGGTCCTGGTGGCCGACGGAGCCATGGGAACCACACTCTTCTCACTCGGCCTCGAGGGGGGCGGATGTCCCGAGCTTCTCAACGTAGAAGAAGCCGATCTCGTCGAGCGGGTCCATCATGATTTCATCGAAGCTGGGGCCGATCTCGTCCTCACCAACACCTTCGGTGGCAACCGCCGACGGCTGGCCCTCCACGGTCTGCAGTCTCGCGTGAAGGAGCTGAACCATGCGGCGGTGGCTGCCGCCCGGACCGCCGTCCAGAAAGCGGGCCGGCGTGTGGCGGTGGCGGGGAGCATCGGTCCCACCGGCGACCTCTTCCAGCCGTTGGGGGATCTCTCGCACTCCGCCGGGGTGGAGGTATTCGCCGAGCAGGCCGAAGCTCTTGCTGAGGCGGGCGCCGACGTGCTCTGGATAGAGACACTCTCCTCGTGGCAGGAATTGGAGGCCGCCGTCGAAGGCACGGCCTCGTTCGGCCTACCCGTGGCAACGACTCTCAGCTTCGACACGGTCGGTCACACCATGATGGGGATCTCTGGAACACAACTGGGCACATGGTGGCAGGGTCACGATCTGCGCCCGGTCGCGGTGGGCGCCAACTGTGGGATCGGCCCCGGCGACGCGGTCTCGGCCGCTCTCGACATCACCTCGGAGGCACCCGAGGCGGTGGTCGTCACCAAGGCCAACTGCGGCATGCCTCTCTACGAGACAGATCGGCTCGTGTACCCGATCGGCCCCGAGCGGATGGAGGTCTATGTCGAGTTGGCGGTGCGGGCAGGCGCACGCATCATCGGCGCCTGCTGTGGGTCGACGCCCGATCACATCGCCGCCATTCGCCGAGCCGTCGATATTGGAGTCGAAGGAGATCGACCCGATCACGTCGAAATCGAGGACCGGCTCGACGCCAGCCCCACCCGGGTTGTCGGTGCCGCCCGCCCGCGCCGCCGTCGCTGATCGTCCCCGCGTCGGCGCAACCCGGGGT
Source organism: Acidimicrobiia bacterium (assembly GCA_041744375.1). Classification (GTDB taxonomy): domain Bacteria; phylum Actinomycetota; class Acidimicrobiia; order Spongiisociales; family ZC4RG35; genus JBGTLA01. The sequence continues at coordinate 20,173 of JBGTLA010000072.1, forward strand.
TGGAGACGTCGCTGGGCGGTGGCTCGAACCTTGGGCAGCGCTAATGGGGTGGCTGGTGGAGGAGGGCGGGTTCCCAGCCACGGACCGAGTTGAGGCGGGCCAATCTGGTGGCGCGGGTCAGGTCGTGGCGGTGGACCACCTGTTCGACTAGTCCGCCCGCCGCCAGACGGGCGGCTCGCTCGGTGCCCGCCAACAGACCCGAGGAGACCGGGGGGGTGACCCAGCGCCCCGCCAACTCGACGGCCAGGTTGCCGATCGTGGTCTCCGTCACCTCGTCATCTGCGTTCCACAGCACGACGTCGTCGGCTTCTGGGTGGCGGGCCGCCGCCTCCTCGTACACGCGCCGCATGGTCGTCTTATGGCGAAGCAGCGGGTCGAGGCGGTCAACGGGCCGGTCGTCGAGGACAAGTTGGATCGGGCCTGCCTCTTCTCCCAGCGGTCCTGTCTCCACCTCCACCCACCCGTCGCGGTCCACGAGAATCCTGACTCGAACTGCCGCCTCCAGATCCTTGGTGGCGCGATCGAGGGCCGACCTCACCTCGGCTGGATCGAGTGGGACGTCGAAGTAGGCGGCTGAGGCGGTCATGCGCTCCAGGTGCGCATCGAGATGTCGGGAGCCTGTGAGGGGCTCCCAGCGAGTCGTCTCCAACAGGCGGAGCTCCCCGCCCATCCGACCCAGCACGGCTGCCTTGAGGAGTGCTTCGGCATACTCGTCGGCCGGTTCGGAGTCGTAGGTGATGCCGCCTCCGGTTCCGTAGAACGCCGCCCCGTCACTCTGCCGCACCACCACCGTGCGGATGCCGACGTTGAAAGCCCATTCGGGACCCTCGGGGCCCGGGCCTCCGAATCCCACCGCACCGCAGTACACGCCGCGCGGGTGCGTCTCCAACGAGGAGATGATTCCCATTGTCGAAACCTTGGGAGCTCCCGTGATCGAAGCCGATGGAAACAGAGCCGAGAATACGTCGACGAGACCGATTCCGGGTCGAGGCTGGGCCGTGACCGTGGAGGTGAGTTGCCAAACGGTGTCGTACTTCTCGGTGGTGAAGAGGGCTGGTACCCGTACCGAGCCCGTGCGAGCGATCCGACCGAGATCGTTGCGGACCATGTCCACGATCATCACGTTCTCGGCCCGGTTCTTGACCGATGTCTGCAACCACGTACGTTGGGCATCGTCATCGGAGTTGTCGACGCCCCGGCGGGTGGTGCCCTTCATCGGCCGGCACGTGATCAATCCGTTGCGCCATTCGAAAAACAGCTCGGGTGACGCCGACAACACGATCCAATCGTCGGTTTCGATAAAGGAGCCGTAGCCGCACGATTGCGAGCGCGTGAGCTGGTAATACAACCCGGCGGCATCGCCAGAGAACCGGGACCTGAGCAAGAAGGTGTGATTGACCTGGTAGGTATCGCCGAGGCGAATGCGACGGCGAATCTCCTCTATCGAATCGCGATGATGATCGGCGGAGGTGGCAGGCTCCCACGGTCCGAGATGGTGGTCACCACGCCCGGCCGCAATCGGGGCGGTGCGCCGGTCCGACACCGCCATCCAGACCAAAGGCAGCTCGGCGAACTGGCTCCCCTCTACCGGTCTGACTTCCAGCGCCGGATCGAAGGCCGGGCTCGCCTCGTAAACCACCCAACCACCGACCCAGCTGCCCGCCGCGACCTCGGCCTCGGCGGCGGCCAGAGCATCGACGACCTCGTCCAGGGACCGCGCCTCGATCGTCGTGCGGACCGGTCCCAGTGCGAACCCTCGACGATGGCGCGGTCGGAGGTCGTCGAATCGTGCGAAGAGGCTCACGCCGCGTCGGCGCCGCCCTCTGAACGGCGCCGCTCCACGAAATCGGCCAACTCCTCGGCAATCGAGGTTTCAAGGGGCGGCGCCTCGAATTCGTCGAGCACCTTGCGCACCACCGTCGCCGCCCGCTGCTCACTGGTGAGGCTGCCTGCTTCCGCCCACGCCTCGTGGTTCTGCCAGTCGGAGACGAGCGGGGAGTAGAAGGCCGTCTCGTATCGCTCCAGGGTGTGAGGCGACCCGAAGAAGTGGCCGCCGGGCCCGACGGCGGCGATGGCATCGATCGCCAATTCGGCGTCATCCACTTTCATCGGGGTGAGAAACTCGGCCATCATCTGGAGGATCTCCACGTCGATGACGAGCTTCTCGAAATTGGCGACCAGCCCGCCCTCGATCCAACCCGCCCCGTGCATCACGAGGTTGGCTCCGCCCATCACCGCACCCCAGGTAGACATCTCGGCCTCGTACGCCGCCTGGGCGTCGACGGCGTTGGCGGCGGTGGCGTTGGAAGACCGATAGGGGAAGCCGTAGCGGCGGGCCAGTTGCCCCCCCGCCATTGCGGCCTTGGTGTACTCGGGAGTCCCGAAGGCCGGGGCTCCAGAGCGCATGTCGACGTTCGAGGTGAACCCCCCGTACATGATGGGAGCACCGGGGTTGACCATCTGGGTGAAAGCGATTCCCGCCAGAGCCTCGGCGTTTTGTTGGGCGAGGGCACCGGCCAGCGAGGCCGGTGCCATCGCCCCCGCCAAGGTGAAGGGCGTAATGACCACCACCTGGTTCATGCGGGCCATCTCGATGACGCCCTCGATCATCGGTCCGTCCAGTCGCAGAGGTGAAGATGTGTTCACGATCGTGAAGAGCGACGGCTCGACTGTCAACTGGTCGATCGTGATGGCACGTCCGATCCTCACGATCTCGAGTGCATCGAGGATGCGGCGGCGGCCGAGCGAATAGCCGTGGAAGACCTTGTCGGTGAGTGTGACAAAGTCGGACAGGCAGTCGAGATGGCGGGTGGCGGGCGGGAGGTCGATCGGCTCCACCGGGTATCCCCCGAACACGTGGATGATGTTGAACGTCTGTCCCAACCGCAGGAAGTCTTGGTAATCCTGTTGGGTTCCCGTTCTCCGTCCTCTCACCGTGTCTGAGGAGTTGGGTGCCGAAGCCACCTCGGAGAAGACCAGGCTGTTGCCCCCGACGCGGACGTCGTGGGCCGGGTTGCGGGCATGGAGCGTGAAGGACTCCGGCGCGGTGGCCACAGACTCGACTACCAGTTCGGGGTCGAAGCGAACCCGCTCCCCGTCCACTTCGGCCCCGCCGGCCGCCAGGATCGAGTGAGCTTCAGGATGAAGGAAATCTACGCCTATTTCCGCGAGGATTCGGAGAGAGGCCTGGTGGATCGCCTCGATCTGATCGCCGGTGAGTGTCTCGATGGGACGGTAGGGGTTGGTCACCTGCCGCCATGGGAGTTGGCGCAGCTCGGAGGTACGCCGGTTTCGCCGGGCGGTACGTGCCTCGGGGTCACGTGTCATGGCGTCTCTTTTTGGTCACGGCCCGGCCCGTGCCCGGGCGAGGACCTCGTCGATGGGGGTCATAGCGGACGGCTCCATCTCTTGTACGTACTCGTACCCAAAGCGACCCTTGATGCAGAGGTTGCCACGTGTGACGGAGTGATCGTCGGGAGAAGTGACCTTGACGATCCGGTCGTTCTGGACATGCAGGTCGAGGTTGCATCCCACCCCGCAGTAGGAACAGATGGTGCGGGTGACTTCTTGTTCGTCCGGATCCCACATGTCGGCTCGGCGGAGCTCGTGCTCGGAGCGGAACATGAGAGCGTCGGTGGGGCACACGGCGATGCAGTTGCCACAGAAGACACACGCCGAGTCGGTGAGGGGGTTGTCGAGCTCGGTGGAGATACGGGCGTCGAATCCGCGCCCCGCCACGGAGATGGCGTAGGTGTTCTGCGCCTCGATTCCGCAGGCCTGCACACACTTGTAACAGAGGATGCACCGTGAGTAGTCGCGTATGTAGAGGGGATTGTCGACCTTCACCGGTTGATGCACCGTCTCGGCGTGGGTGCCGTCGGGTCGATGATGATGACCGGCCCGACGGGCGTCCCGGTCGACGACCCCGGGAGCGGGTGGGCCGAACCGCAGGGGATCGCAGCCGTAGTCTGTCATCCACCCCGTCACCGTCTCGTCGACGAGCGACAGGTCGGCCGATGAGGCGAGCAGCTCGAATACCACCTTGCGGGAATGGCGGACCCGGGGGGTGTCGGTCGCTACCACCATGTCTTCCTCGACCAGGCGCGAGCAGGATGGGACCAACGTGCGGCTGTTCTCGACTTCGACGACACACACCCGGCACACGTTGACGGGCGTCAGGGTGGGAGCCCAGCACATGGTGGGCTGTTCCATCCCCATCGACCGGCACGCCTCGAGGATCGTCGACCCGACGGGAACGCTGATCGGCCGACCGTCGATGGTCAGGGCAACGGATTGGATGTTCCGTCTTCCGTCTTCCGCCTTCCGCCTTCCGTCTTCCGCCTTCGGACTTCCGCCTTCCGCCTTCCGACTCATGCCTTCTTCCCCAGGATTCCCAAATCGATGGCGGTGCGGACGACTGAGGCGGCGGTGTGGCCGAGCCCGCATATGGAAGCGTCCTTCATGGCCCGGTCGATGTCGTCGACGAGCCCCGCCTCCACCGCACCATTCGAGCGCGCCACCGCCTCTTCGACTCGAGCCGTCCCGACCCGGCACGGGACACATTGCCCACACGACTCGTCGCGGAAGAACTGGGCGATCCTTCGCACTACCTCCACCATGTCCACGTGGGCCGAAAATGCCATGATCACTCCCGAGCCGAGCGTGACACCTGCCTCCCGGGAAGCCTCGAAGGTGAGCGGCATGTCCCAATGGCGCGTGTCTGTCATCGCCCCGGCGGCGCCACCCAACAACAGGTAGGCAATGTCGTCCTTCGAGGATCCCGCGGCCTCAAGGGCGGCGCCGAGTGTGGTTCCCGACTCGAACTCGTAGACACCGGGGCGGCCAACGTCGCCGGAGAGGCAGAAGAGTCGGGTGCCGGTCGACTCGGGTGTGCCCGTAGCTGCGAAGGCCGCTCCGCCTTCGAGCACGATCCGGTTGACATTGATGAGTGTTTCGACGTTGTTGATGACCGTGGGTCGTCGGAAGAGCCCCGAAACGGTCGGGAACGGAGGCTTTTGGCGGGGCTCGCCACGGTACCCCTCGATAGAGGCGAACAGGGCCGTCTCCTCCCCACAGATGTAGGCACCCTGCCCACGTCGAATCTCGATGTCGAAGGCGGTCCCCGAACCCATCACATCGCCGCCCAAGAGCCCGGCGTCACGGGCCGTCTCGATGGCCTGTTGGAGCCGCGCCGTCGCCAGGGGATACTCTCCCCTGATGTAGAGGTAGCCCAAGTCTGCGCCGATGGTCAGCCCGGCGATGGTCATCGCTTCGACGACCGCGTAGGGATCTCCTTCCATCACCACGCGGTCCTTGAAGGTCCCCGGCTCGGATTCATCGGCGTTGCACACCAGATAGCGGGGTGCGGGCTGGTCCCGAGCCCCTTGCCACTTGATCCCGATCGGAAAGGCCGCTCCCCCCCGGCCTCGCAAGTTCGACTCCTCCAACTCGGCGACCACGGCGTCACCTCCCATGGCGATGGCGCGGGCGAGGGCCTCGTAGCCGTTGCGCGCCCGATAGTCGTCGAGTGAAACAGGGTCGACCTTTCCCACTCTGGCCAGTAGCGGGCCGGCCGACACATGGGTTGCTCGCCGCCCCGGGGAGTTGTCTCCTAGTGCGCCCAGGACCTCGGTGGCATCGGTGGCGGTGGCGACCATGTCCTCGGCCCCCGCCCGCTGGATGAATGCTGCCGGCCGCTGGTCACACTGACCCAGACACGGGCTGGCCACTATGTCGTCGCGGTCTCCAAGTGAGGCGAGCAGGTCGCCGCCGCAGGCGATGTCGTCGCATACGTGCGCTACCACCTCAGGGCGCGGTTCGGTGGAAATCAGGGCGTAGAACGTGGCCACCGAGTAGATCTCGGCCGGGGGTATCTGGAGCCGGCGGGCGATCTCGTCGATGGCCCCGGGAGAGACCCATCCGACCCGAGACTGGACCGCAGCGATGGCCGGGAGGAGATGGTGGCGCATCGACCGATCGACCCGCACCACCCGGCCGGGGGTCTCCACCGTCAATGCCGCCGGGACGGCCCCGGCAACGGCCTCTCGCTCGGCCTCTGTCGCCTCGGCGCCGATCAGCCTCAGATCCATGCCGGACCGTACGCTCTGGGCTTCGTCCCTCCGATCGAAGCTCCGTCCCCCGGAGCGTCGCGCCGGCGTGGGCGCCCCCGATGCGGGGCGGAGGGTGGGGAGTGGGCCGGCAGGGCGAACGCGTGGGGCGAGGGAATCGGCCAATCCGATGGTGAATCCGTTGGTTCGCTCGACTCGATGACCACCCGTGTGATCACGACACGGGCTCCAGGCGGATGGCGGTGGCCTTGAACTCGGCCGTACCCGATTTCGGGTCGGATGCCTCGATGGTGAGCTGGTTGACATCGACCTCGTCGGGATAGTGGATCGCCATGAAGGTCAGTCCGGGACGCATCTCGCCATCGATCCGTAGGGGGGCCTCCACGGCTCCCCGGCGCGAGACCACCCGGACGACTTGACCGTTGGCGAAGGCGAGTCGCTCGGCGTCCTCCGGTGAGATGTCGATGGTGGCCCCGACACGTAGCGGCGAGTCGAACCCACCCGATTGGACACCGGTGTTGTACCCATCGAGATGGCGTCCGGTGGTCATGCGGATCGGGTATTCGTCGGTGAGGACATCGACCGGTGGTAGCCACTCGGCGGGGAGGAAGGGGGCGGGTTCGTCGACCACGTCATCCCACAACCGAGCATGGAGGAACTGGCGTCCGGGGTCGTTCTCGTCGAGGCACGGCCATTGGATGCCTCCCAGCTCCTCGAGACGCCGGTAGGTCATCCCGGCATGGGGAGGCGAGAGGCTGCGCAGTTCGTCCCACACCGACTCAGCACCGGGAATCCCCCAGCCTCGCCCCATCGTGGCGGCCAGGCGCGACAGGATCTCGATGTCGGTCATGGCATCGCCGGGGGGAGGGAGAGCAGGACGCACCAGTTGCACGCGACGCTCGGACGAGGTCACGGTTCCGTGGGCCTCGGCCCAGTCGGCGGCGGCGGGGAAGACGACGTCGGCGAGCTGTGCCGTTGCGGTGAGGAAGAGATCCTGCACCACCAGGAAGTCGAGTCCGCGCAACGTCTCGATGGCGTGGGCGACATCGGCCTCCGATTGGGCGGGGTTCTCGCCGATCACGTACAGGCCTCGCATCTTGCCGGCGGCCATGGCCTCGAACATCTGTGTCAGGTGCCACCCCCGCTTGGGTGGAATCGCCACACCCCACGATGCCTCGAACTTCCCTCGATGCTCGTCGTCCTCCACGTCCTGGAAGCCGGGTAGCTTGTTGGGCAGCGCGCCCATGTCGCCCCCGCCCTGGACGTTGTTCTGGCCCCTGATCGGAACGAGGCCGGAACCGTAGCGCCCGACGTGACCGGTGAGCAGGGCCAGGCTGATGAGCGAGATGACATTGTCGGTAGCCGTGTGGTGCTCGGTGATCCCCAATGTCCAGCAGATCTGCGCAGTCGGGGCTCGGGCATAAGCGATCGCCATCTCGGCGATGACGTCGCCGGGGATGCCGGTGATGGCGGTGGCCCGCTCGAGGGTGTAGGCCGACACCGTCTCGGCGTAGGCGTCGAAGCCGGTGGTGGCGCGGGCGATGAACTCCGTGTCGTGGAGCCCTTTGTCGATTATGACCTTGGCCATGGCGTTGGCGAGGGCGATATCCGAGCCCACATCGATCCCCAACCAGACGTCTGCCCATTGCGCGGACTCGCTGCGACGCGGGTCGACGGCGTAGAGCCGGGCGCCGTTGCGTACGCCCTTGAGCAGATGATGAAAGAAGATGGGGTGGGCGTTGCGCGCGTTCGACCCCCACAGGATGATCATGTCCGTGTTTTCGATCTCCTCATAGGAACTTGTGCCTCCGCCGGCCCCGAGCACTGCCACCAGACCGGTGACGCTGGGAGCGTGTCAAGTGCGGTTGCACGAGTCGATGTTGTTGGTGCTGAGCACGGTGCGGGCGAACTTCTGAGCCAGGTAGTTGGTCTCGTTGGTCGCCTTGGAGCAACTGAACAAGCCCAGAGCTGCACCTCCGTGCTGGTCCCGGATCGAGCCCAGGCCCGCCCCGGCTGCCATCAGGGCCTCATCCCACGAGGCCGGGGCCAGTTGGCCGTCCCGACGGACGAGCGGGCTGGTCAGCCTCGGGCGGCGGCGGTCAACTCGCATCTTCACGATTCATCACCTCCTTTCGTAAGCGATCTTGCCTCTCCACCATCATGGCATCTCCCGGATTCCCCCGAGAGCGGGAGAGAGACGGTGGATGACGCAGAATTCGTCTCCATCGGGGTCGGCCACGACCGTGAGCGAGTAGTGAAGATCATCGACGTCGCCCACACGCGATCCACCGAGTGCCTCGACCACAGCGACGAGGTCGGTCTCCCCTTCGGCCTGGATGTCGAGGTGGACCCGGTTCTTCGATCGCTTGGAGTCGGGTACCTGCTGGAGGATGAGCCGAACACCCGGAGAGATCTCGCCGAGCCACAAATAGGTGTCATGGCGATCCTCGATGTCGACTCCAAGCAGCGAGCTCCAGAAGACGGCTGCTCGCTCGAGGTCGGCGACGTCGATTGTGATGCCGCGAACGCGGGCGGTCATGCTGCGACTGTATCAGCATGCGGAACCGTTCCGCATCGTGGGGTGTAGCTCAGAGTTGGGGGATGGCAGCGCTGAGGCGCTGGGCGGCGGCCACCACCACACGGCCGATTTCTTCGGTCTTGCCGGGACCGGGGAAGCGGTAGGCGGGGCCGTGGACGTGGACTGCTCCGACCAGCCGACCCTTGGCATCATGCAGCGGGGCCGCCACCGAGTTGAGACCTTCGGCGAACTCCTCGTACGCCCAGATGTAGCCCTCGTTGGTCAGGCTCTGGAATCGTTTACGGAGATCGTCGGGGTCGGTGATGGTGTTGTCCGAGTAGGCGTCCAGCGGGCGCTCGAGGAAACGTGCCACCCGTTCTTCCGGCCACGAAGCCAGCATGACCTGGCCCGAGGGGGTGGCGTGCATTGAGATTCGGGCACCGGTCCAATCTCGCACCTGGATGTCGTTGTCCGAACTCACCTGGTCGATGTAGTGAGCCCGATGTCCGTCGGGAACGGACAACCCAGCGTCTTCGCCCGTCACCTCGGCCAGCAACCTCAGGTGGGGGCGAGCTATGGAGACCAAGTTGGCGGTGGGACTGGCCACCCCCGCCAGTGCCACGATTTCGGGACCGATGCGATAGCGGCCTTCGTCGTCGGTGCGTTCCACCGCCCCGATCTCTTCGAGAGTGCTGGTGAGTCGTGCCACGGTGCTCTTGGGGAGGTCCGATCGAGCGGCCAGTTCGGTGATTCCCAGATCACCCGTTGCCAGCGCCTCGAGAATCCGAAACGCCCGAGACACTGATTGTACGCTGGTCACCGACAGCCTTCGGTAGCTTGCTCGTAGGTTACTAGGTGGAATCGTTCCGCGATACGGAACAGGAGAGGGAATGGAGATCGGTGAGCACAAGCGGTCCTTGCGTGCCCGCCTTTCTCAGTTGGCCCCCCCCACACCCGAGGTGCGGGCACGAGTCATCGAGGGGCTAGAGAGGTGGCTCGTCCGACGAAGGCCGGCAGTGGTGGTCGGGTTCTTGGGGATGGACGACGAAATGGATATCGCTCCCCTCGTCGACAAGTTGCCGACTGTCACTTTTGCCCTCACACGGACTGCTCCGGGGGTCTCGCTCACCATTCATCCCTACGATGCGCCCCGAGAGAGGCACAGATTCGGTTTCAGTCAGCCTTCTGGCGAGGCTCCGATCATCGCCGCGGACTCTGTCGACGTGGTTCTCGTACCCGGGCTCGCCTTCGACCGGTGCGGTCGGCGGCTCGGTCGCGGCGCCGGGTACTACGACCGCTTCTTGGCTGGGATGGAAGTCGACAAGGTTGCGCTGACCACAGAGGCGCGCCTTGTGGACGAGGTTCCCTTCCAACCGCACGACATCCTCATGGATTGGATCGCCACCGAAAAAGGCGTGCATTCGACGCGCCGAGATTAGGCCGCCAGCCCCATCCAGTCTCCATGCGAGGGTCGTAGCGTGTAGGTCAGTCGGTCCCCGGACCGGCGGGAGTGGGAAGGGCTGGGAACCTCGACCTTTGCAGCCGATGGGCGTTGTCGTGTACGCCGTCATGCCTTCCCGCTGTCGCCCGATCGCGGACCGTTGGAAAGCGGAGCTTCTCTGCGGCCTGATTCGGTGCCGTGGAGAAGGGCGACGCCGTCTCAGAATGGCAGTCGCCTGCTTGCCGGCTGCAGGGGTGACCTCACCAGGTCACCCCTGTGGTCGTTAGCTTGCCGTCCGACGTGATCGGCAAACGGCTAACCGACCCTGGGACTTTGCGACCGTGCTCGCTTCTACATATACTCCCGGGGTGGCGTTTGCCACCTCTCCCTCTCTAGATGGGACTTCCGACTGTGACCGGACCACCGAGAGGTGGGTCACTTTTTCGCGTAAGGAGCGACATGCCGACGATTGAGCAACTTGTCCGAGAGGGCAGGAAGCCCAAGAAGAAGAAGACGAAGACCGCCGGTCTCGCCGGCGCCCCGCAGCGTCGTGGTGTGTGCACCCGCGTCTATACCGTGACGCCCAAGAAGCCGAACTCTGCGCTGCGTAAGGTGTGCCGTGTTCGTCTCTCCTCGGGAGTGGAGGTGACCGCCTACATACCGGGGGAAGGTCACAACCTCCAGGAACACTCGATCGTCCTCATCCGCGGCGGTCGCGTACGCGACCTGCCCGGCGTTCGTTACAAGGTGATCCGCGGCACGCTGGATGCTTCCGGTGTGGGTGATCGCAAGCAGGCTCGTTCGCGCTACGGAACGAAAAAGGACAGCTGATGCGCCGTGCTCCCGCCCAGAAGCGCAAAATCGAGCCGGATCCGGTGTTCCGCAGCGTCCTCGTCAACCAGGTCATCAACAAGGTGTTGCTGAAAGGCAAGAAGAACACGGCGCGGGCCATCGTCTACGACGCTCTCGAGCTCGTGGAGCGTCGCGCCAATCAGGACCCGGTTACCGTCCTCAAGCGAGCCATCGACAACCTCCGCCCTCAGGTCGAGGTCAGGTCCCGTCGTGTCGGTGGGTCCTCGTATCAGGTTCCGGTCGAGGTACCTCCGCGACGCCAGACCACCCTGGCCATCCGCTGGCTCGTCGACTTTTCTCGCCGTCGTAAGGAGCCCGCCATGACCCATCGCCTGGCCAATGAGATCCTCGACGCCTCCAACAACTCGGGAGCGGCCGTGAAGCGCAAGGAAGATGTCCACAAGATGGCAGAGTCCAACAAAGCCTTCGCCCACTATCGGTGGTGACGTCGGCCTGAGAGGCCGGCCGCCCGACTATCGCCCATTCGGAGCAGCAGACACATCATGAGCAACGAACTGTCCCGCCTGCGGCAAGTACCACTTGCCCGCACCCGCAACATCGGGATCATGGCCCACATCGACGCCGGAAAGACGACGTTGACGGAGAGGATCCTCTTCTACACAGGTCGTAGCTACAAACTGGGTGAAGTTCACGATGGAGCGGCGGTCATGGACTGGATGGAACAGGAACAGGAGAGAGGCATCACCATCACCTCCGCCGCCACCACCTGTGCCTGGCACGACCACCAGATCAACATCATCGACACCCCTGGTCACGTCGACTTCACGGTCGAGGTGGAGCGAGCCTTGCGCGTGCTCGATGGGGCCGTGGCCGTGTTCGACGGCGTGGCCGGTGTCGAGCCCCAGTCAGAGACGGTGTGGCGACAGGCCGACCGTTACAAGGTGCCGAGGATCTGCTTCATCAACAAGCTCGACCGGACCGGTGCCGACTTTTACGCCGATGTCCAGTCGATCATCGACCGACTGGGCGCCACACCGCTGGTGATGCAGATCCCCATCGGCACGGAGGCGGATTTCTTGGGTGTTGTCGACTTGGTCGAGATGCAGGCTCACATCTGGAAGGGCGACGACGGCAAGCATTGGGACACGATCGATATCCCTGCCGACCTCACCGAGCGCGCCGCCCAGTACCGACAAACACTGGCGGAGGCGGTGGCCGAGACCTCCGAGGAACTTCTCGATGCTTTTCTCGAGAACGGTGACCTGACGGTCGACCAGGTCAAGGCAGGTGTGCGGGCCGCCACCATCAACGGCAGCCTCACACCCGTCTTCTGCGGATCTGCGTTCAAGAACAAAGGAGTGCAGCTCCTGTTGGATGCCGTCATCGACTATCTGCCTGGTCCTTTGGACGTGCCCGCCATCGACGGATTCAAGCCGGGCGACGAAGAGGTGGTGCTGAGCCGCGAGCCGTCGGACACAGCACCCTTCTCGGCGTTGGCTTTCAAGATCATGTCGGATCCGCACGTGGGCAAACTGACCTACTTCCGGGTGTACTCGGGCCACGCCTCCAAGGGCGACACCGTCCTGAATACCACCTCTGGGAAGAAGGAGAGGATCGGCCGGCTGCTCAAGATGCACGCCAACAGCCGCGAGGACATCGACGACGTGTTCACCGGCGACATCGTCGCCGGCATCGGGTTCAAGAACACCACCACCGGCGACACCCTCAGCGCCGAGAGCGATCCCATCCAGCTCGAGTCGATGGAATTCCCCGCTCCCGTCATCTCGGTGGCGATAGAGCCAAGAACCAAGTCCGACGACGAGCGACTCTCCGAATCGTTGCATCGGCTGTCGGAAGAAGACCCCACCTTTCTGGTGCGCACCGACGAGGAAACCGGTCAAACGATCATCTCTGGGATGGGCGAGCTCCACCTCGAGATCCTGGTCGACCGCCTGCTCCGGGAGTTCAAGGTAGGCGCCAACGTCGGTCAGCCTCAGGTGGCGTACCGCGAAACGATCAAGAAGGGCATCGACAAGGTCGAGGGCAGGTACATACGCCAGTCGGGTGGTAGAGGTCAGTATGGCCACGTGGTCATCAACCTCGAGCCCACCGGCCCGGGCGGAGGATACGAGTTCGTCGACTCGATCACGGGTGGAAAGGTGCCACGCGAGTACATCCCGTCGGTGGACTCGGGAATCGAAGAGGCCCTCGAGCAGGGGATCGTGGCAGGTTATCCGCTGGTGGATGTGCGGGCTGTCCTCGTCGACGGCTCGTATCACGACGTCGACTCCTCCGAAATGGCTTTTCGGATCGCCGGTTCGATGGCCCTCCAGGAGGCAGCCAAACGAGCCGGGGTCAAGTTGCTCGAACCGGTCATGTCGGTCGAGGTCGTCACCCCCGAGGAGTACATGGGTGACGTGATCGGCGATCTCAACGCCCGCCGTGGCAAGATGGAGGGCATGAACCAGCGGGGGAACGCCCAGGTCATCAACGCTCAGGTGCCAATGGCCGAGATGTTCGGTTATGCCACCGATCTACGCTCTAAGACGCAAGGAAGGGCGGTGTACTCGATGCAGTTCCATTCCTACCAGGACGTTCCCCAGAACATCGCCGACGACATCGTGGCGAGTCGGCGAGGTGAATGATTGTGAGTTCTGAGACGGAAGGCGGAAGAAGAGTGTTCCACCGCCCACACCAAGATCTCTTGGGTGAGGCGGGGGTTTGATTTGGTGGTCGTTGTCTGCTCAGGGCCGAGGTTTGGGTGTGGATGTAGTGTGCTGGTCGATGAAAGGAATGTGTGATGGGTAAGGCGAAGTTTGATCGGTCTAAGCCGCATGTGAATGTGGGGACGATGGGTCATATTGATCATGGGAAGACGACGTTGACGGCGGCGATCACGCGGGTGTTGGCTGATCGGGTGGGTGGTTCGAATGTGTTGACG
>JBGTLA010000073.1:0-1605 GCA_041744375.1 Acidimicrobiia bacterium
CGCCGTTGACCGCGGCCTCCCCGCCCGCGGCGACGATCTCGTCGACCACGTCCTGGGCGGGCCCGGTGGAGCGACCCTGGCCGTCCATCTCACCGCCGAGGTCGTTGACCAGGACCTTGGCTCCCTGGGCGGCCAGCATCAGCGCGTGCTCGCGCCCGATCCCCCGGCCTGCGCCAGTGACGATGCAGACCCTTCCCTCGCAGATCCTGGACATGGGCGGGCTCCTGGTGGTGGTCGGGCGGGGCGGCTGATGACACTAGATGTGCTGTGCGGGGAGGTTGTCCCTGCGGAGGTGGGTGAGGGTGTCGGTGGGGGTGGCCCAGTCGAGTGCTCCGTGGGATCGGTGGTGATTGTAGAAGTGGATGAACCCGTCGTAGGCGTGGTGGCGTTCGGCCTCGGAGGGCCAGTCGCGGATGTAGGCCCATTCCTCGAGGAGGATCCGGTGGAACCGTTCGACCTTGCCGTTGGTCTGGGGCCGGTAGGGGCGGGTGCGTTTGTGGGTCACGCCGGTGCGGGCCAGGGCGGTGGCGAAGGCTCGTGAGCGGTAGCAGGCGCCGTTGTCGGTGAGGCAGCGTTCGATGGTGATGCCGAGGGTGGCGAACCAGAGCTGGGCCCGGTCCCAGAACCCCGCCGCGGTGGTGCCCTTCTCGTCGTTGAGGATCTCGGAGTAGGCGATCCGGGTGCGGTCGTCGAGGGCGGTGTGGATGTAGCGGTAGCCAGCCTTGGTGCGTCGGTGGTCGGGGGTGTTGCCTCGACCATGGACCTTCCACCCGCCGCCGGGTGGGATGCCGGAGATCTTCTTCACGTCGACGTGCACCAGCTCACCGGGGCGGTCGCGTTGGTAGCGGCGGATCGGTTCGGTGGCGGTGGCCCGGTCGCCGGTGTCGAGGCGCCCGAGACCTTCAGAACGCAGGATCGACTGCACCGTCGAGGCCGCCATGTTCAGCTCGTGGCCGATGTGGGCTGCGCCCCAACGGCGCTCCCGGCGGAGACGCACCACCTCCACCCGACGAGGTTCAGGCGTCTGGTTCGGGGAGCGGTGCGGGCGGCTGGACCGGTCCAACAGCCCGTCATCGCCCTCGGCCAAGAACCGGTCACGCCACTTGCGGACGGTCTTGGCATCGATCTGGAACCGCTCGGCGGTGGCCTCGATCGACCAACCCTGGTCGATGACGCAGGCGACCATGCGACGGCGGCCCTCCGGGGTCAACGGTGCGTTCGGGTGCTGGCTCCTAGCGTGAGACACGAGCCCTCCTGGGTGTTGTCCGTGAGTTGTGGAAGACCCACAGCCTCACCCAGAGGGCTCACCCCACCGGTGGACCACCCACCCCACCCGCCCAGGGACAACGTCCCCGGTCGTCACAGCTAGCGGATAGGGCGGGTTCCTGGCCTTCGGTGCGTTGCAGAACACGACGCAGCGTGTTGCTAGCTCGGTCGGGCTCGCTCTTTGGCGTTGTCGCTCACTCCCGGCTGTGGACCTATCCGCTCGCCCTCTAGGCACAACCTGTCGGCTGGCGCGGGGGTGGCCGTCAGCCGCCGACCAGGGTGCGGTAGTCGTCGACGCGGAGGAGCACGTAGCGGCCTCGGTGGGCCAGGGCCACGTCG
>JBGTLA010000074.1:0-9399 GCA_041744375.1 Acidimicrobiia bacterium
GGATACTCTGGATCTGCTACTCGTCTTCGCTGGTAGGGCGGTGGACGCCTCCGGCGGCGGCGTTGACGCCTTCGGCGAGGGTGGGGTGGATGTGGATCGCCTGGCTGACCTGGTCGATGGTGAGGCCTCCGGTGGCGGCGACGACCAGCTCGTGGATGAGGTTGCCGGCGTCGGGTCCGACGATGGTGGCTCCGATGATGCGCCGGTCGGGACCGGTGATGACCTTGATGAACCCGGCGGTCTCGTCGATGGCCCGTGCCTTGGCCACACCGCGGAACCGTTCGACGCCGATTCCGATTTGGTCGCCGCGGCTTTGGCGGGCCTCGACCTCAGACAGGCCGAAGCTGGCGACCTCAGGGTCGGTGAACACAGCGTGGGGGACGAGCCGGGTCTGAGCCCTGATGTCTTCTTGCTTGTAGAGGTGGCGGTACAAGAGGGCGGCGTCGTCGCGGGCGGTGTGGGTGAACATGGGGGGTCCGACCACGTCGCCGATCGCATACATCGCCTCGGCGGTGGTGGCGTAGGCGGAGCCCACAGTGATGAACCCCCTGTCGTCGGTGGCGATCCCCGCGGCTGCGGGATCGAGGCGTTCGGTGTTGGGGGTGCGGCCGGTGGCGATGAGCAGATGGGACGCCTCGAGCTGTTCGTCGCCGACGGTGACGGTTACCCCGCCGTCCGGGTGGGAAGCGACCGAGTCGGGGGTCGCCGAGGTGCGGACGTCGATTCCCTCTGTCGTGAAGACTGCTTCGATGACCTGGGACACGTCGGGGTCTTCTACGGGGAGGAGCCGATCGGCCCGCTGCAAGACGGCGACTTCCGAACCGAATCGCCGGTACATTTGTGCCAGCTCGCAGCCCACGTAGCCGCCGCCGACCACCACTAGATGGGTGGGGAGGTCGGTGAGGTCGAGGGCTGAGGTAGAGTCGAGCCAGGGCACCTGGTCGAGGCCGGGGATGGGTGGGATGTGGGGTCGGGCGCCGGTGTTGATCACGATTCGGTCGGCCTGGAGGCGGGTGCCGTCGACTTCGATGGTGTGAGAGTCGAGAAACCGGGCATGAGCTCGGACCAGTCGGAGAGATTCGGCCCGGTCCACCGCCCGCTCCGACCCGGAGCGGACCGCCGAGACCACCCGGTCCTTTCGGGCCACTACCGCGGCGAGGTCGACTCGGACTGGGCCGGTCTCCACTCCGAAGTCGGAGCCACGGCGGGCGAGATGGGCCACTTTGGCGGAATGGATCATGGTCTTAGTGGGGATACACCCCCGGTTGAGGCAGGTCCCGCCCAACTCACCAGGCTCGACGAGCACGGTCTCACCGTGGCGGGCGGCCCGCAACGCCATGGGGAGGCCGGCCATCCCCGCTCCGATCACGATCGTTTCCACCGGGTTGGTCATATCGCCTCTCTCCTCTGGTCAATGCTGAGCGGTTCTGTTCGATCCTCGCCGGAGCCCCCGTGGGCCCTACCGGCGCCTGACCCCAAGCGACGAGCGGTCAACGCGGCACGGCCGCTTCTGGCGATGCCGCCAGAAACCCAAGCGGCCAGTACGACCAACCCCGCTCCCAACCCCCAGACTCCGGAGACGATCGAGGCGACTACCCCGCCCACCGGCTGCCAGTAGGAGCGGTAGGCCGACACACCAGGCAGCAACCTCACCGCCCCCGCCACCCACAGCGTCCCTTCCCGGATCATGAGAAGTCGGTAGGGGTTCGGCTCTGGTCGGCGCCGGCGGGAGGGCTTGGTGTTTGCATTGCGGCAAGTGTAGGGATATATTTGGTAAACACAATCTGTTGAGACTTGGAGATCCACGAAATGGGCCGCCCCAGCATCATCGAACTCGAGCCGGTTTCCCTCCCCGACGAGGAGCTGGTGGCCAAGCTGTTCCGGGCGCTCGGGGATGGAACCCGCCTGCAGATAATCGAGCTGCTGATGGAGGGTCCCCGCTATCAGAAGGAGATCGTCGAAGCGGTAGGCCTCTCTCAGGGCCAGGTCTCCCAGCATCTGGCTTGTCTCACCTGGTGCGGGCTGCTGTGCGGGGAACGGGAAGGGCGGCTGGTCCGATACCGGGTGGACAATCCCCGGATCGTCGCTTTGGTCGACCTGGCTCGGGGGTTCATCAACGCCACCGACGCCGACATCGCCTCATGCCGGATCGTCGACTGACCGAGTATTGGATAAAGGAGTTGTGATCGCGAGAGATATCATCCGTCTCGACGTACAGGGGATGACCTGTGACCACTGCCAGGTCACCGTTTCGAAGGTGCTCACCGAGGTAGGGTTGGAAGCAGTGGAGGCGGACTGGCGGCGTGGGGCAGCCAGCGGCCGACCCACCGACGACTTCTCCGAGGAGCGGGCCGCCGCCGAGTTGGAGGCGGCCGGGTACCGGCTCGCGGTTGCCGAAGAGCCGACCCCCGCCCCCGACATCAGTCAGGGCGAGGCGGTTTATGACCTGGCCATCATCGGTGCCGGATCGGCCGCCTTCGCCGCCGCCATCAAGTCGTCAGAACTCGGTGCAAGGGTGGTCATGATCGAGCGAGGGACGATCGGGGGCACCTGCGTCAACATCGGCTGTGTTCCCTCCAAGGCGCTGCTGCGTGCCGCCGACCACTATCACCGGGCCGGCCACTCTCCATTCGCAGGAGTCGAGACTGCCGCTGGGGAAGTGGATCTGGCCGCGCTCATAGCCCAGAAGGACGACCTGGTTGAGACGATGCGGCAGGAGAAGTATGAGGACCTGATCGACGTCTACGGCTTCGACCTGATCAAGGGAGAGGCCAGGTTCGCCGGACCCGACCGGCTCGAAGTGGATGGCCGGCCGCTCCGCGCAGACCGCTTCCTCATCGCCACCGGGGCCACGCCCTGGACGCCACCGATAGAGGGGCTCGACGACGCCGGGTATCTCACGTCTACCACCGCTCTCGAGCTCACCGACCTCCCCGCCGAACTGATCGTGGTCGGAGCCAACGCCATCGGCCTGGAACTGGGCCAGCTGTTCTCGCACCTCGGATCCCGAGTCACGTTCGTCGAAGCTCTCGACCGGATCGCCCCCTTCGAAGAGCCCGAGATCTCCGAACTGCTCACCGCCCACCTCAAATCTCTCGGAGCCGAGATCATTACCTCGGCCACCATCACCAAAGCGGGACGGGCCGGACACAGACGCTTCATCGAAGCTCACATCGGAGAAACAAGCCGTCGGATTGAGGGCGACCAGATCCTGGTCGCCACCGGCCGCCGGGCCCGCACCGAGAGCCTCGGCCTCGAAGCCGCAGGCGTGGTGGCCGACCGGCGAGGCCACGTGATAGTGGACGAGCGGATGGTCACCTCCAACCCCAAGATCCTCGCCGCAGGTGACGTCACCACCGTCCCCCAGTTCGTCTACGTCGCCGCCCTCACCGGCAGCATCGCCGCCGAGAACGCACTCCGCCCGCCCCGACGCCGACTCGACCTGACCACCATGCCCCGGATCACCTTCACCACACCCCCGATCGCCTCGGTTGGTCTCACCGAAACCCAAGCCAGGGAAGCAGGCCACCAGGTAATCACCTCCGTGCTCCCCCTCGAAGCGGTGCCCCGCGCACTGGTCGACCACGAAACCACCGGTCTCGTCAAGCTGGTCGCCGACGAAACCACCGGCCGGCTGCTCGGCGCCCACATCCTCGCCGAAGGAGCCGGCGACGTGATCCAGGCGGCAGTGATAGCCATCAAGTACCAGGCCACCGTCGACGAGATCGCCGACACAATCCACCCCTACCTCACTATGGCCGAAGCCCTCAAGCTCGCCGCCCAAGGATTCCGAAAAAACGTCGCCCACCTATCCTGCTGCGCCATCTGAACGGGAGGATGATCCTCGATGGCATGCGGCCTCGCGACATTGCCACTGCTTTTGGGTGTGGTGACTCGCTGTAGTACCACCCTGGAAGGGGAACCGGAGCAACGGTGTCGCCTGCCCTCGAAGAGGCCGGGTTCGTCGCCAAAGGCGCTGTACACGCTGCGGATCAGAGAGACTGGTCGACCTCGAACGCACACGGCACGCCGGCTTCGGGGCCTTTGAAAGCGAATCGAACATAGTAAAGGTCGATGGTTTCGGTGTCGGCCGACTCGAGACGGAGCATCCGGGTCCAGGACGTCACTACGACCGGGTCATCGAGATCCCCGCGGGGGGCCAAAAGGATGTGACTGGGTTTTGTTCTGGCGTAGTCCTGCAGATCTCGTAGTTCATTCGGATCCAGACCTAGCTGATATTGGATGACGACAGTCCCGTGCTCCAGATTGTGGACTTGGATCGGGTCGGGAATCTCAGA
The DNA here is from genome assembly GCA_041744375.1 of Acidimicrobiia bacterium. Classification (GTDB taxonomy): domain Bacteria; phylum Actinomycetota; class Acidimicrobiia; order Spongiisociales; family ZC4RG35; genus JBGTLA01. The sequence continues at coordinate 4,299 of JBGTLA010000074.1, forward strand.
CGTGTAGATCCCGCATTGCGCCGCCGTGGGTGAGTGATCACCGCTGGTGGCTGGAGAGGAGTTGTAGTCTGGAGGAGGGTCACCTTCAGCGAGATGGTTTCTGCCCATTTCTGGGAAGGTTTCGACAGCGGACAGCTCCTCCGGCAGGGACCTGAAGGCAACAAGGGCCACGATGACTGCGACGACTCCGACTATTCCCGATCCGATGATGATCTTCCGTCGACGTGCCCTGGCTAACGCCGCCTGCCGTTTCTCCTCTTGTCTCTGTGCTTTCTTGCCTCTGGAGGTCATGTACGGTCTCCCATCGCTTCGACGCGACATCTGTCGTACGCACGTACTCAGGCACGGCGCCAGAACCCTGCGAGGACCTAGCGCTCCTGGTCGGTCTATCTGGGTTGTTCCTGACTCGGCTAGCGGGAAGCACCCGGATAAGATCCGACACCGATACGGGCAACCAGAAACTCGACCAGGTCGACATAGGGGTCGAAGCCGAGCACGTTCTCTGCATCGGCGATGTAGTTGGACATCGCGTTGATGTCGTAGAAGTAGGCGAGGCCGTCATGGTCGTTGATCAGGTACTCCACACCACCGAGATCCGCACCCGCGGCTGTGATTATCCGCGCCGCCTCCTCGACCAGTTCGTTGGGCGGCACGACTCTCTGTACCAGATCACTCGGATCTGCCACTCCCTGGGCGGGATCGCAAAAGTCGGCCGGGCAGAGGTTGAAGGAACCCGGTTGCAGCTTGAGCTCGATGGCGTACAGGAACTCGCCTCCGACGATCTCGACTCGAACGATCGATCCGGCCCTAGCTGGAAGGTACTCCTGAACCACCCCGGTTCCATCCGGGCCGAGGTCGATGGACCCCGACTCGACAGCGACGATCAGCTCCCGTAGGTCATCGAACGCGGCGATGCCGGCTCCACTTCCTCCCACGTTGGGTTTAACCATGACCGGAAACTCGAGGCCGAGAGCGGCTTCAGGTAGGTCGCGTAAGTTCAAAACAGGTCGCCCTTCGGGGTGACGGACGCCCTCTTTACGAAACAGGCCGAGTTGGTTCCTCTTGGACAACTCGTACTCATAGGCAGCCGACCCGTTTATCACCGGAATGCCGACTGCCTCGACACTTTGGAGGAATGCAGGCGTCCCAAGCATCGCCGCCATGTGGCCCCTGGTCCACGCCGAGGGGCTCATACGGTTGAACACCATGGCCCAGTCCCCCACGTGAGACGGATCGAAGTCTGGCTCCGAGGCATCAAGAGACACGTGATCGATACCCCTTCGATGCAACTCAGCGAAGAGTGGGGCGTTCCAATTCGGATGCTCATGGAAGATCGCTATCTGCAATATGGGATTCCCTGGTCAGCTTGGACCGGTGAAACATGTCTGCTCCCGAAGAAATTCCCCCGACATCTGGATAGCCCTCGTATCCGGATCACGAGGGACCTATCTCATACCCTGACGCACCAGGAAGTCGCTTGCCGTGATGTTCGGCTGTCGCCATCGGCACCTCTCGTCGGTATGGTTCGATGAAAGAGAGCAATTTTCTTGTCATCAAAATCTCAACTCGACGGCGCCCATGTTCTCGTAGTGGAGGACGACGAGATGGTGGCTGACGTATTGACCCGTTACATGGAGCGGGACGGAGCGACCGTCGAGACGGTTGGAGACGGAACAACCGCCCTCGGACTTCTATATGAATCGTCCTTCGATCTTGTGGTTCTGGACCTGTTGCTTCCCGGGCTACACGGATGGGAAGTGTGTTCGCGTCTGCGGGCCGCACTCGACATCCCGGTGATCATGCTCACGGCCTTAGGACAGGAGGAGCACCGAGTGGCGGGCTTGGAGATGGGAGCCGACGATTATGTCACCAAGCCATTCTCTCCCGCCGAGCTGGTCGCCCGAGCGAACGCTGTGCTGCGCAGGTCGGTGTCCAAGCCTCCTCCGGAACCCCGGCTGAGAAGCGCTTCGATCGAGCTGGATCTCGTAGGTCGAAGGGGGTGGAAGGACGGCGAGGAGCTGAGTTTGACTGCGTTGGAGTTCGAGCTTCTGGCCTTCTTGATACGGAACCACGGCCGAGCCTTCTCCCGCGAGGAACTGCTGCGAGCGGTGTGGGGGTATGAGATCGGTGACACGTCCACGGTCACCGTCCACATTCGCCGCCTGAGAGAGAAGATCGAGCTGAAACCATCAGCGCCGCGTCACGTGCAGACTGTTTGGGGTGTCGGCTACCGCTTCGAGTCCGGAGGCCCATCACAGGGCCCTGGCCGGAGTGAATCTGGATGAGACCCCTGAGCGCCGGCTCGGTCGGGTTTGCCATGTTGGCTGCCGTCTACATGCTCTGCCTTGCTGTCGGATCGTCGCCCCTGGAGGCTCTGCAGCTGGTCGGGTGGGCGGCGAGCGGCGCCCTCGCAGTTGGCGTTCTGGGATCCGGTGTGCTGCGGCTTTCGCATGGGGCCGCTATCGCCCTGCAGCTAGGTGCGCTCATGACAACGGCTATCGCAGCGGTCACCGTGGGCGCTTTGGCAGCCACCAACCTGTCGGAATTTTCGGTCCTGGACGTGCATGCGTTGCTGGTGGCCGGTACGAGTGCGGCAGTGGTGGGGGTATTCCTGGCGCTCGCGTTCGGCAACCGAATTGAGGCGGACCGAGACGTTCTCGCCCACCTGGTCCGCAGCATGGGCGAAGGCCAAACCAAGCCTCACGATAAGTCTCCATCCGTCAGAGAATTCGCCCAGTTGTCTTCCGAACTCGCTGCCACTGCCACCCGGCTGGAGGAATCACGCCGGCGCGAACGCGCCCTCGATACCTCCCGACGGGAACTGATCACATGGGTCAGCCACGATCTGCGGACCCCATTGGCCGGTATACGCGCGATGGCTGAGGCGCTCGCCGACGGGGTGGTAACCGACGATGAGACGGTGGCCCATTACCTAAACACCATTCAAGCCAAGAGCGACCGGCTGGCCGCTCTGGTGGAAGACCTCTTCGAATTGAATCGGATCCAGGCGGGCACTCTGAGCCTGGACCTAGAGTCTATGCCGCTGGTGGATGTCGTATCCGACGCCCTGGCAGGAGCGAAGCCGCTGGCGGAGCGAAAAGGTGTGGTCTTACGTGGTGCGGTATCCGAACCGCAGCTACGCGTCAACATATCGACTTCCGCGTTCTCCCGGGTTCTGGACAACCTGCTGGCCAACGCCATTCGGGAGACGCCCACCGGAGGGAGTGTTTGGCTCGGCGGTACCAACGATGACGGTTGTGCAATGATCACCGTCACCGACACATGTGGCGGTATCCCTGACGCAGATCTTATGCGGCTGTTCGATACCGGCTTCCGCGGACAGCCCACCCGTGACCGCCGAGGTGACGCTCGGGCCGGTCTAGGTCTGGCCATAGCTCGCGGGTTGGTGGAAGCCCATCAGGGCGCCATCTCAGCTGACAACCTAGGGCAGGGCTGTCGTTTCAAGGTGCGGGTACCGCTGAGCTGACGAACGACCGCTATGGGCCTGATTACAAGTTCCTTACATTCGCTGCTCCAACGGCTTGGATCCTCAGATCGCGGCTAGCTTCCGCAGCACGCAACCGACCAGGAGGAACCGCATGAGTCGACGACTCGCCGCAGGTGTTGCCGGTGGCCTCGTAGGAGGCGTCCTCTTCGGCCTGATGATGCAGGCCATGGGAATGATGGAGATGATCGCAGGACTGATCGAGCAACAAGACACCGGTACGGGATGGGTGGTACATCTGACCATCTCGGTCGTCTTCGGATTGATCTACGCCTTTACATTGGGGAATCTCCGGCACACATGGGGAAGCGCCGCCGGCTTCGGGGCCTTATACGGCGTCTTCTGGTGGGTAGGTGGTGCCCTCCTGATAATGCCGACGATGATGGGTATGCCGGTCTTCGCCGTGGGCCAAACGCAGATGATGAGCCTCATCGGCCATCTGGTATACGGCGTGGCACTGGGACTGACCTATGCCACCGTCGTTCAACGGACGGCGACTCCCGAACCTGTCGCTCAACACAGGTAAACGGTCTCACAACCTGAGAGCGGGGAAACGTCCTCGGACTGCGCTACGACCCATGGCCCCAGAACTGATAAATGCGGCGGGCTCCCTCTCCGGTAGAGAGCCCACCGCACATCTCCGATAGCAGTTCAAACCCTGGTTCCACTTGTGACGTCGCATTGATCTCCCATGGCATCGCACCCAGGTACCGGCATCGGCGCACGGCCGGGGCTGCCTCCCTTGTCCTGCCGGCCGGTTCCTACCACTTCACCGAGGTTGAGCCCACGGCGTCGGCACTCACGGTGATAGGACGTCAGCGATCGTCGGTGAGCATCCGGCAGATGCTCTTTGTCGGACAGAGGGAGGGGATCGAAGTCGGTGGCGGCTCGGAGCTTTCGACGCCGTGCGAGTTCCGGAGCATCCGCCGAGTGTCCCGAAGTCAGAAGTTTCAAGGTCGGTACGGGTCCTCGAGTTCGACGATCGTCCCTCCTTCGGTAGCCGACTCCAACAGGGCGAGGGCATTGCGGAGGACTCGCCGCTGGGTGTCGACGTCGCCGGGCGGACCGAGGGGACGCCCCATCGGATGCCGCGTCACCACGGTTCGCGGGTATCCCATCTCACGCGCCACGTGGGCGAACGACCGCACCGCGACGGTGACGGTCGGCAGGCCCTGGGACTCTGCTTCTCTTGCGACGTGCCCGACCGACACGTGGCAGACCGGTCAAACGGGGACGAGGAGGAGCGCCTCGATCCCCGCCGTCTTCCATCGCTCCACCCAGCCGGGCGCCTCGCGTCGGATCCGTCCCTGGGCGCACGCGCCGACGAACGAGTAGAGTTCGTCCGACAATCGTCCGATGAGTTCGTCCCGCTCGGCCTCGACGAGAAGCGCCCGTGGGAAAGCCACTCCCGGATCCCGCAACACGGATCGAACGTCATATCCGGGATGACGAACACGCAGCGAAGACTCGGGTGTTTCGCGCGGGATCGCCATCAGCTCCGGTGTCGCACGGAGAAAGTCGTCGATCCGCCCTATCGCCTCGTCCTGGGTCATTCTGGCGACGCCGAACGGCATCGGATCCTGGTCGGCGGGGAAG
>JBGTLA010000075.1:0-3232 GCA_041744375.1 Acidimicrobiia bacterium
GCCAGCCAGACCGGCGCCCAGGGCGGGAACCTGGCCAAGACGGCGGCGATGATGGCCCACTGGCCGGATTCCGTGCCCGGCGTGACGGTCAACCGGTTCTGCGCCTCCGGCATCGACGCCGTCAACCACGCCGCCGCCCACGTGGCCTCGGGTGACGCTGACGTCATCGTGGCGGGAGGCGTGGAGTCGGTGTCGGCCGTTCCCATGTTCTCCGACGCCGGGCCGTTGTGGAGCGACCCGGCAGTAGCCGAGGCGACTGGATTCGTCCACATGGGCATCGCCGCCGATCTGGTCGCCACCATGGAGGGGTTTGGGCGCCAGGAACTCGACGCGTACGGGGTGGCGACCCACCAGCGGGCCGCAACCGCCTGGCAGCAGGGCCGCTTCCAGCGGTCACTCGTCACCGTCCGGGGACCGGCCGGGACACTCGAAACCGACGAGCACATACGCCAAGACGTGACCATCGACCAGGCGGCGGCGTTGGCCCCGTCGTTCGCCGAGTTGGGCGCCTCTGGCATGGACGCCGCCGTCCACGCACGGTTCCCCGAGCTGGGCGAAGTTCGCCACCTCCACCACCGAGGCAACTCACCATCGCTGGCCGATGGAGCGGCCGCGCTCGTCGTCGCCTCAGAAGATGCCGTCCGCCGGCACGGGCTCGTCGCCCGGGCCCGAATCGTCGCCTCTGCCACCACCTCGGTCGACCCCATGATCATGCTCACTTCGGGTCAGGAGGCGGTCGTCAAGGCCCTGGGCCGGGTCGGCCTCGGCCCCGACGACGTCGACCGTTTCGAGTTCGCCGAGGCCTTCGCGGCTCTGTGCCTCAAGTTCTGCCGCGATCTCGGCGTCGAAGAGGACCGGTTCAACCCCAACGGAGGAACCATCGCCATGGGCCACGCCTTCGGGGCCACCGGCGCCATCCTCTTGGTGTGTCTGCTCGACGAGCTGGAACGCAGCGGCACCCACCGGGGAGTGGTGGCGGTGTCCGGCGCCGCCGGGTTGGGATCGGCCACCGTCGTCGAGCGAGTGTGAGGCAAATTCAGCTCGGCGAGGGCTGTAGCCTCCGCAGATGCCCGACGGCGCCCCCACCGAAATCGAGCTGACCGCAGTCGACGGCCTGCTGGCGGGTGCATCGAACGCCACGTTGTTGGCCCGCGATCACGATGGAAACCCGTGGGTCTACAAACCGGAGCAGGGGGAACGGCCCTTGTGGGACTTCGCCCATGGCAGCCTCGCCTGGCGTGAGGTCGCCTGCTACCGCCTGTCCGAGACGTTGGGACTGGGGGCGGTGCCCGAGACGTTGCTTGCCGAGGGTCCCTACGGCATCGGCTCTGCCCAGCGCTTCCTCGACGAGGACTTCTCGTGGGACCCCAGACCCCAGATCGTCGAAGCGGCACCGTCGTTGTGGCCGATCGTGGTTCTCGACCTGATCGCCAACAACGCCGACCGCAAGATCGGCCACCTCCTGCGTGAACCGGGCGACGAGCGGATCTGGGCGATCGACAACGGGCTCACCTTCCACACCGAAGCCAAGCTGCGAACCGTCCTGTGGAGCTTCGCCGGACTGCCTCTCCCCCACGAGATGGTGGGGCGTCTCGAAGCCGAGGCCGTGGCCACCTGCCTGGACGGACTGCTCACTCCCGACGAGGTCGTCGCCACCGCGGCCCGTGCAGCTCACCTGCGAGAGGACCCGGTCCACCCGGGCCCTCCCGTCGACCGACCACCCCTGCCGTGGCCCATCTGGTGAGCCTCTCGAGGAGCGGGGCCCTAGCGATTGAAAGACGTCGCCGCGACCCGGGTCAAGCTCGGGCCTTCATCTGGCGGTAGATGAGGAGGGCGACGATGGCCCCGATGATGGACCCGATGAGTCCCGTGGTGGTGAAATCGAGGAAATCGCGGTCGGCGGAGAAGAGCGAGAAGATCATTCCACCCACGAACGAACCGACAACGCCCAGCACCAGGGTGGCGACAAAACCCATCGGGTCCCGGCCCGGTACCAGCAAGCGGGCGATGAAGCCGGCGATCAAACCCACGATCAAGAAACCCAGTAGGCCCATGACACATCTCCTCTAGTAGCGATTGCTCCGTATTGCCCCAGTATGGCGTTCCTCAACCCTGCGTGCCGGCTTCGACGAATGACGCAAACCGTCGGCTGCCCTACCATCGACTCATCACACCTGGAGGTTGGAATTGACGAAGTTCGCCTATTTCTGCGGTCACGAGCAGTGGCAGCCCGAGGAGTTGGTCCGCCACGCCGTTCTGGCCGAAGAAGCCGGATTCGACATGATCGTGGTGTCGGAGCACTTCCATCCCTGGGTCGACGACGCCTCGGCGGCCGGTTTTGCCTTCTCCACCATCGGGGCGATGGCCCAGGCCACCGAAAGGGTCACCTTCACGACAGGGGTAACGACTCCGCTGTTCCGTTTCCATCCCGCCATCGTCGCCCAGGCCGCCGCCACCTTGGACCGTCTCTCGGGCGGCCGCTTCAACCTGGGCGTGGGCACAGGTGAGAACATCAACGAAGGTCCTCTCGGCTACGAGTTCCCCGCCTACAAGGAGCGCAACGACCGTATGACCGAGGCGCTGGAAATCATGCGCCGCCTTCTCGATGGCGAAAAGCTCACCTTCGAGGGCGACTACTACCGCACCGACCGGGCCAGGCTGTACTCCCCACCCATCCAAGAGCACCTCCCCCTCTATCTCGCAGCCGGTGGGCCCAAATCGGCCACTTTGGCCGGCCAACGCGCCGACGGAGTCATCACCTCGGTCAAGGACCCCGCCGAGACCATCGAACGCGTCGTCGACCCACTCCGCGCCGCCGCCTCCGACGCCGGGCGCCCGAGTCCCACCGTGCTGGCCACCCGCTGGTCGTTATGGGCCAACAACCAAGACGAGGCTTGGGATGCGCTCTATTCGTGGCGCGGCCTGCGCGCTCCCGGGCGCCTCGAGGCGGTCGACCCCCAGACCTTACGAGAGCGCGCCGACCAGCTCCCCCGCGACGAAGTCCTGGGCCGCTACTCGCTCGTCGCTTCACCCCAAGACGTGATCGACACCTATCGTCCCCTCATCTCTGACCTCGGAGCCGACATCGTCACCTTCCAGATGGCCTCGGCCGACCAAGAAGCCCTCATCGCCCTCCTCGGCAAAGAGGTGTTACCCCACCTCCAATAAGACCCCCGCAGTAAGACTCCCGACAACAGAAACGACACGAATCGCGCGACATTCCCGGCCAATT
>JBGTLA010000076.1:0-7023 GCA_041744375.1 Acidimicrobiia bacterium
GCGACACCGCGGACCGCAGTACGTCGGGACCGGGCCACGCTGGCCCCGGCGCACCACCTCGGCGCCACAGGTCGGGCAGTCAGTCACGGCGCCACCTGGGAAATTTTGCTAGAGAGAAATCCGGCGAGCGGGCGCTCTCGGCTAGAACGCCACCAAAAAAAAGCGGCTCGAGGTTGAAGCGGTCGGCTCATCGGCGGCGGCTCCCAATCCCCCCCGGTCGCTGTGTATAGAAGGCGCCACCTAGCTCGCCGGCAGTGATCGGGGCAGAAAAAACCGGCTCGAGCTCGAAGCAGCCGGCTCACGATCCGCCTCCGATCCAAGCCCACGCCGCGGCCCTCCGTTCGTCTTCGGTGAGCCCGACGCCGCGCTCGAGGTCGACGATTGAGAGTCGGCGGCGGGGCGGGTCGCAACGGTGCCAATGTTGTTTTGCGTCGAGGGGAACACGGACGTCCCGGCCGCATCGTCGGCACTTGACTCGCCATCTCATCGGGCACCTCGATCCTGGAGGGCTCGGACGACGTCGACCACGGTCGCGGCGAAGTCGGCGGAGGTCTGGTCGTGGCCGCGGGCCACCATCACTTGTGAGCCGGCGTCCGCCGCGGGGCACCAGTCGTCGTGGTGCATCACGACATGGCGCAACCTGCCCAGGTTGTGGTGCTCGACGTCGGGGCGGCAGCGGCACCCGACAGCGGACTTGCCGGCGGCGATGGCGTCCCGTTGTAGTTGGCGGTCACGCTTGCGTCGGATGCGGCGGGCGTAGCTCACGATGCCACCTCGATTGGGATGTCTACGGGGTGGTCGGCGGTGAACAGGGCATCGGCCAGTTGCTCGCATTCGGTCCATGCCATGCCGTCTCGGTGAGGGCACAGTCCCTCGCGGTGGATCTTCTGCCAGAACCGTTCGGCGGCCCTGGCTAGGTCATCGAAGGCCGTCACGACTCCACCTCCTCAGCTCCGTCGAAGAGGTCCATTTCGAGGGGGTGAACTGGTGCGCCTACGCCCTGCGCCGTTATACGGCGCGGCGCAGGGCGCAGTTGCGCATCTCCCACCTCACCCCCAGGCGGCGCAGTCTGCGCCGCGTCTGCGCCCGGGTCGGGGCGCAGATGGCGGATGGTGGGGTCGTCTGCCCGGTAGAGCCTTGCTTGCTTGCGTTCCGGGACGTGATCGAGGACGGTTTCGGCGCCTTCGATCTTGGCGACGTTGACGATTCCGCCACCCGACAGCATCTGGTCTCGAATGTGGCGGCGACGTTGCCTGGCGATCCCTGGGGTCGCCTCTTCCACCTTCGTCCATCCGGTGCCGGGGTTCTCGGTGATGTATTCGAGGATCCTGGTGGCGACGGTGGCGGCGTCGACCTCTTCGGCTTCCACCACCGTGAATGATTCGCCGTCGGCCCACAGGAGGTTGAGGGTTCTGGCGTGCCAGGTCGGCGCCCATCGTGCCTTCTGGATGTGGAGGCGGGTCTTGCCGTGGCCCATTCCGTGGACGTGGAGGAGGGTGTCTCCGGTGCCTTCCCACGCGCCGGACACTTTGCCGCCTTTGTTTTCGTGGTGGATGAGGATGAACGTGACTCGGCGACCGGATAGGACTCGCACCTCGGCGAGTAGCGCTTGGAAGGCGCGGGTGTCTTGGATGGTGCCGGCTTCGTCCATCCCGGCGACGGTGATCGGTCCGACGACCACGACGTCGAGCTCGAGGGCGCGGATCTGCTCGGCGAGCTGGCGGCGGTGTTCCTCGTCGGCGAAGGTAAACGTCGCCCAGGGGTCTTCGAGGACGTGCAAGGTTCCCTGGATCGCCGTCCCGGCCCACGATTCGAGCTTGCGTGCCAGTTTGCGCCGGAACAGTGGCCGGGGTCCTTCGTTCTCGATGAAGAGGACCGCTAGGGGCCGTTTGACGGTGATCCCGAGCCAGTCGTCGCCGGCGGCGAGGTGGCAGCCGAGGTCGCCGGCGAGGGTGGTCTTGCCGGCGCCACCATCTCCGAAGATGAGCACCTCATCACCTTCGGGAATGAGAGCGTCGTCGACGTCGCCTAGCAGCGGGTCGGCGCCGTCTTCGGCTTCGCTGGCGAACGCCAGAGCGTCGACCACCCGGAACCGGGGCCCGGCCGCTGTGGGCGTCTCGTCGTCGCTGTCGGACGGTGCCGCGGACGGGACGACGATCCGCGATGGCGGGTTGAGCGCCCGCGCGGCCGCCTCGAAGTCTCCTTTGTGGTCGGCGTGTACGAAAGCTCCGAACGGGTCGTAGGTGCCGGACGCGCCGAGCTTGTCCCGGAGTGTGATAGTCCCGGGGAGCGCTTCTGGCGCGGACGACCAGAAGCTCATGGTGGCGTCGGGCCAGACCGTCACCGAGTGGCCGTCTCGAGCATTCTTGCCAGAACGGGTCAAGTCGAGGCGGCCGTTGCTTTTGTGCCGGGGCGAATGGAAGCCGTGACCCTCGAGCCAACGCACCACCGCCGCGGGGGTCGCTTCCTTGTTGTAGACGTCTCCAGGGCGGTCACCGTTGAGAGCCGAGGGCTTCCAGTCATACCGGGGCGGCTCGGGCGCGGGGAGAAGCTCGTCGAGGGCGTCCACCGTGAGAACGCGGTCGGGGTCGAGGGACTTGACGAACGCGGGGCGCCTGAGACCCTCCTTGCCGTTGATTGATCCGGGGGCGCGGGCGATGCGGGACGGGTTGAACACTCCGTCCATCTGCCGGTCGAAGCGCTCGCCGATGCCCTCCCACAATCGCGCCCACCGCGCCAGGAGCAATTCGCCAGAGCGGTCGCCGTTGAGGGCCACCGGCTCGTCGAGGGCGTAGTGGAACCACCAGCCGCCACCGGAGTCGACCACCGCGGTCGGGTGCACCGGGAGCCATTCCCACAGGGCGCGGAGGTCGTCGCGGGTCCAGTAGTTGCCCGCACCCTTGTGACCGGGTTCGCCGGCCCGGTCGAGGTCTACCCACAGCGCCGTCAGCTCGGAAGCGTCGGGGTCTTCGATGCGGCCGGCGCCACCAGATCCGCGCTCGGTACCGATGACCGCCGCGGAGAGGTACACGTCGACCTTGCCGTCGATGACGGCCGCCAGGTCGGCCACCTCCGAGCACCTGACGGCGGCGAGCTGGCGGTTCGTGGTCGAGAGGTGCACATAGCCTGAGCCCCGGCCGTAAACCGCTTCGAGAAACTCGGCGACTCTGTCGGTGTCACTCATTGCGCACCACCCGTCGTCGGGTCGTAGGGGAGCGCTTCGAGCCGGTACAGCCAGCCGGTGCCCTCATGTTCGTGTTCGGGGCGGTCGCCGGGCCGTTTGGTGATGACGTACCCGTCTTTGCGGAGTTCGCAGATCCACACCGAGAATCGGGGCAGGTAGCTTCGGTAGAAGGTCGACCCGCAAGTCTCGTCGTTGGCGAAGAGCATGGTCAACACACGTTGACGCTGCGTCGGCCTGCTACTGTTTGGGGTAGCTGTTGTGGTGACGGCTTTCGGCGCTCCCTCGTGGGAGCGTCGTTGTTCGTGGTCGGTCCTCATGCGGCCGGCCCCTTCGCCTTGCGGCGGGCCTGAGCCGACTTGAGGGAGAGCCCGGCGAAGTACGCCTTGCGGGCATGGTCGGCCCGACGAGCTCGGTCAGCCGGATCGAGCTTGCCATCGGGATCTACCTCACGCTCGAAGCGCTCCAGAAACGCTTTACGGGCCGGGGCGGTGTGTTGCGTCGGATCGACGCGGGAATGCAGCGTGTGAGCTGCGAGACGGGCTCTGAGGCTCCGTTCTGACGGTGACAACGACATGATGCGAAGCCCCTCCTGGGGACTTCGCTCCTTGCCGTGCGGGAGCGATCAGCTTTCCGACAATCCTGTGGTCGGGGGAGTTGATCGGTTGTGCTCTTAGCGTAGCGCTTCTAAAAGGGCTCGCCAGGGATTTCTACGTCGGGGATCTCGGGTAGATCGGGCAGCACGGCGCCCGGAGACCTTCCTATAGGGCGAAGGTCTCCGGGGACCGGTATCGGTCCGGCGCCGCCTGCAATGAGGTCAGGATGGTCGAGGATCGCTTCTAGCTCTCGGGTGCTCTGTGGCAATTCGCGAAACGCTCCGTGGCGGAAGCATCCGACGACGTACCAGCCATCATTCTCATATTCGTCGGGCCACGGGCGGCGATCTACGACCCGACACCAGTTTCTGTGACGGTGACAATGCGGACTTCGTAAACGACCTTGATGTCGATTACAGCGCAAACCTTGCGGCACTGTCGGCCTCGCCCGACCGACTTGGTGCAGCGGATCTCGATCACAGCCGATCTCCGAGCCCCATCCGCTTGTGCGCGTCCCTGGCCCGTTCGTCCGCGGCAGAGGCGCCGTACCGCTGCAACATCTGAGGCGACTTCCAGCCAGCGATGCGTTGCAGGTCGCCTTCGGACCCCCCCTCATGCAGCCAACGATGAGCGAAGGTGTGACGGAAAACATGGGGATGGAGGCGACCGTCGAGACCGGCCTGAGCGCCCCGCCTGAGCACCACCTGCGATATCCCGGTGTCGCCTAGCTTGCCCTTCAGGCCGAGCCACAGCCACGGCTCAGAGGCCTTCCGGTGGCGCCTACGGGCCCGCTCGTATCTGTCCAGCGCCTCGGTGGTCTTGTCGCCGAATGGGACGGTTCTGAGCCGGTTGCCCTTCCCGCGCACGATCGCCACTTGGAGGTCGAGGTCGACGTCGGCCAGTTTCAACCCGGCCATCTCCCCTAGGCGGATGCCGGTGTCGACGAACAATCTTAGGATGGCGGTGTCGCGCAGCTCCTCGAAGTCCTTGCCCGCACAGGTCGCCAGGAGAGCCCGTAGTTCGGGGTCTGACAGCACCGGGACCGGTTGCTCTTCCACTCGGGGCGGATCAACCCTCACCATCGGGTTGTCGGCGATCTCGCCTTCCCGGTGCAACCACCGGAAGAGTTGCACCAGGGAGGCGTATCTTTGGTGGGCGGTGGCGCTGGCGCGGGTGTCGAGGACGTGAGACAGGTACCCGCGGACGTGGTCGGCGGTGATGGCGTCGACGTTGGTGTCCTGGCCTTCGCCCTCGAGGTGGTCGGCGAGCTGGTCGACGGCGAGTTTGTAGGCGGCGATGGTGCGGGGGGAGAGGTTCTTCGCTCGTAGACTTCGGTACCATGACGGGGCCAGTTCCGGCAGCTTCAGGCTCGAATGATGTTGACTCGCGCTCATCGGGCCGTTATGTTATCAACTGTCAGAGCGCTATGCAACCATTCGAGGAGGTGGTCGAACTAGCGGAAACCCTTGTCACATATGGATAACTGCGATCCGGGGTAGCTCAATTGGCAGAGCAGCGGACTGTTAATCCGTTGGTTGTGAGTTCGAGTCTCACCCCCGGAGCCTGATATCACTGGGTTCTTGCGTTGACAGGCCCCAGCAACCTTCCTCTGGTCCAAGCCTGGTCCAAATTGGAACTCAGGCGGCGCCCCGGTATTTGTCGTCCGGCCGGTCGGCCAGCTCCTTGAGGTCCTCCGCATAGAGGTGCGCATAGCGGTCCAAGGTCATCGAGGCGTGATGCCTCCATGAAGAAGGGACGGCTTCGGGATCAGGCCCTGGCGGCGCTGGCCGACCCCAACGACCCTTGCTCGCCTCGCCGCCCATACGATGCACGCCCGGGGCCGATTGGTCACGTCAGGGAGGCGGGCAAGTCCTGGTCACGGGGACGTGCGATCAGGTGAGGCACGACTGGTGAGGAGGCGGGCCACCCTCCAGGTCCCACCTTCGTCTCTCTGCCAGAAGCACACCAGCCGTCCGTCAACGTCGATGGCGGGTGCGACGCCGTCCCTGGGTCGGAGCGTTTCGTGGAAGGTTGCAAGGACGTAGGCGCGGTCATGGTGAACGTCGACAGTGTCGTAGTCGACTTCAAAGGCGGCGGTGTCGACTAGGGCGAATAGGTCAGTGAGCATCTGTTCGATTGCGGCCCGTCCTATCAAGGCGGATTCTTCGTGCTGGAGCGCCTTGGCGTCCTCCGAGAAGAGATCTATGAGTGTCTGGGCGTCCCCGGCGGCGAAGGCCTCATTGAAAGTGGCGAGAGCGCGGTCGAACTCAGGGTCCTGGCTCGTATCCATGTGACGACTGTACCGGCAAGCGATGGGAGCGGCCGTCGGTTAGCGGACACGGCTATCTGGCTATTGGCCATCCAGACGATGGTGTGGGTGCCGCCGAGGAGGGCAGAGGTGGTTGCCCACCAGTGAGGGCCGTGGCGGTGGGTAAAAGGGCAGGATCGCCGTGCGGCGGATCTGGCCAGGTTCCCATCCTCGGTGGTCGCTGCGCTCGCACCTCGCCCCCCTGAGAGGACGGGGGAGCCGAAACGTTGAGCCAATCCACAATGATGGCCCGGGAGTCACCAGCGTGATCTCACGGCACGGGTGCCTTCCAATGCATGTCTTCGGGCGCATGAGGAGGCTCGGATTGTGACGGCAAAGCAATAGCCGGTCCCTGTAGCCATCTCAGCAGTCAAGCCACTCTCGGTCGAAGAAGGGGTTACACTCAAGAAGTCATTTGAATAGTTGAGGTAGGGTGGATATCGTTGGTCACATGACAGCAAAGACCGACATGTACGACCAGTTCGCGGTGGTGGGCAAGGCATTCGCCAACGGCCGACGCGCCGAGCTGGTAGACGTTCTTGCTCAGGGCGAGCGATCGGTGGAGGCGTTGGCCGGCGAGATCGGCCAGTCGGTGGCAAACACGTCACAGCATCTCCAGGTGCTCGCCCGGTCCGGGTTGGTGGCCTCTCGCCGCGACGGCAACCGGGTCCTGTATCGGTTGGTGGATGAGTCGGTGGAAGAGCTGTTCGCGGCGCTGCGGACAGTGGCGGAACGAAACGTGGCCGGCCTTCGGCCAGCGGCGGAAGCGTACCTGGGTGACCGCGGCGAACTCGAGCAGGTGACCCGCGAAGAACTCGTACGCCGGATGGGTGAGGGCGTGGTGGTCTGGGACGTACGCCCGGTGGCGGAGTTCGAGGCCGGACACGTGCCCGGGGCGGTGTCGGTGCCGCCCGAGGAGATCGAGCGCCGCCTCGCCG
>JBGTLA010000077.1:0-2038 GCA_041744375.1 Acidimicrobiia bacterium
GACGCCGGCGCCGCCGAGGCGCTCCGGGCGTCTCCCCGCCTCCTCGAGCAGGGCCTCGAGCTCTAGCCAGCGCTCGCGCCGATCCTCTTCGAAGCGACCGAGCGACCTGGCCGGCGCCGACTGGTGGGGTGGCGGCTGCATCGCCTCGAATGGTATCGACCTCTGGATCCTCCGCCGACCGTCGCCGATCGATGGTCACCGGCCGGTCGTAACGTTCTCGGAACGGCCCCTCGCTACGGTTGCTCGATAACGGCTGGCCGTCACTACGGATGGAAGTCGTTGCCGCTCACTCTCATTGAGGCGGACAGTGGAGGACGGAATGACCGTGGCCCATCGTCGGTCGCACCTGCCCACCGTGGCGGCGGGTCCGGTGCCCCAGCTGCTGTGGCTCGCCGCCGTGGTCGTCCTGGCCGTGGTCGGTGCTCTCGGGATGGTGGCGGCGTACCGGCAACCGAGCCTTGTCGCCATACCGGTGTTCGTCGAACTCATCGACGCGCTGGGAGTGTCGGAACGGCTCGCTCTGACCATCTCCTTTGCGCTCCCCATCGTCTCCAGCCTGGCCCTGGTGCTGGTCGTGGTGGTCGCCCGCCGCGACGACGGCATGGCCCTTCTCTTCTCCGTGGCCTTCCTGGGCATCTTCGTGTTCGCTTCGGGCAGTCCTGGAGCAGTCCGGGCCACCATCCCCGCCCTCTCCCCTGTCGCCCTCGCCGCAGAGCTCATCGCGCTGCAAACCCTCGCCTTCTTGTTGTACCTCTTTCCCAATGGACGCTTCCAACCGAGATGGACGCGCTTCGTCTTGTTCCCCTGTGCCCTGGTCATGGCGGCCTACCCACCCATGGCCACCGCCATCCGGCTGATCGCGGTAGATCCCGAAGCGATATCGCCGTGGCTGGTGGCTGCCACTTTGTTCCTGACCGTCTTCATCATCGGTGGGGCCGCCGTCGGTCAGACCCTGCGCTACCGCCACCATGCCAGCGGAGTGGAACGCCAACAGATGCGCTGGGTGTTGCTCGGGCTGGCGGTATTGGTCGCCCCCGCCACCCTCATGACCGTGGGGATGAGCCTCTCGCCAGGTCCGTGGGTAGGCTGGGTCATCTTGGGAGCGGCCATGGCCGGGCCGGTGGCGCCGCTCACCGCCGGGGTGGCCATCTTCCGCTATCGCCTCTACGACATTGACCTGGTCGTCAAGCGGACCCTCGTCTACGCCACTCTGACCGGATTCCTGGCTCTGGTGTACGCCGCTTCGGTCGTGGGGATCTCCCAGCTCACCCGCACCGACAGCGACCTCGCAACGGCGGCGGCCACCTTGGCGGTGGCAGCGCTCTTCTCACCTGCCCGCAAACGGATTCAGGGTTTCGTCGACGGCCGCTTCTATCGGTCCCGCTACGACTTCCAGGGCACGCTCGAGGCCTTCAGCTCACGGCTCCGAAGACAAGTCGACCTCACCAAGGTGGAAAGCGCCCTGACGAGTGTCGTCCAACGCAGCCTCCAACCCCAACAGCTCTCGTTCTGGCTCCCCACCTCGGAGTCTCGGCCGCCGCCACCGGCCGCAAGCCCTCCGCCTCCTCAGCGGAGCCGTCCGAGGTCGACATGAGACACCCCGAGCAGACGTTTCGCCTCACGGACACCGCTCGACAAGGCGCCATCGGCGTAACCGACCCGTTGGGAGGTCGTTGCCTCCCCGGCGAAAAGGAGGCGTCCTCCGATCGGGTCACCCAAACGGTCCAGGTCTTGTCGACTGCCCCCGACGGGGACGTAGGTGTAGGCTCCCGCCGTCCACGGGTCTCGGCACCAATCCGAGCGAACTACTTCAGTCGGCTCGCAGTCGGAGACTCCGGTCGCTGACTTGAGGAGATCAACGACGCGGGCGGCGGCGAGATCCCCCGACGAGTCGCAAATGAGGCCGGCGCAGGAACCGAACGCCAACGCCACCACGACCGGTTCGCCGAAGAACCGGTCCATGCCCAACAAGAGTGCGAACTCTTTGCGGCCATCGCTCGGTACGGGCGCGATGTGGGGAAGGTTCCGTTCGGTCCAG
>JBGTLA010000078.1:0-83084 GCA_041744375.1 Acidimicrobiia bacterium
CCGGGCCGGGCGGGCTGGTGGGCGGGCCGACCGGCGGTTGATCGAGACTGCGGAGAAAGGCGATCAGGGAGGCGATCTCTCCCTCGGAGAGCTGAGGAAAGGCGGGCATGACACCCAATTCCCCACTGAGCCCCTGGCTGATGACTCCGATCATGTACTCCGTGTCGTCGATGTTCGGGTTCTCGGCCAGCGCCGGGAACACACCCTCGACGCCCACGCCGGAGGGTTGGTGGCACGACTGGCAGTGCTGCTCGTACAAGGCACGGCCGTCCTCCTCAGACTGGGCGGATGCCGGCATGGCCGCCACCCCTATGAGCAACGAAGCCCAGAGGAGGATCAGCCCGGCGAGACGCAGCCGGCGAGGGAGACCGGGGTACTGGCGAGTTGTTGGAGGAGGGCGTCGCGCGCCGGGAGCCAGGCGTCGTGCAGGGCGCAATTCTCCTCGGACGGGCAGGGCCCCCCCCGCAGTACGCATTTCCCCGTCTCCGTCGGTCCCTCGATCGCTTCGATTGCCTCCAGCATCGAGAGGTCTTCCAGGGATATAGCGAGCCGGTAGCCGCCGGTTGGGCCCGGATCCGACGACACCCACCCACGGCGAACCAGCAGAGCCATCACCTGCGCCATGAATGCCTGAGTCGTACCTGCTGCCGTTGCCAGCTCGGAGTTCTTCAAGCGACCGCCTTCCAACAGGGCGCACAGGGCCCGCACGGCGAGATCGCTCTTGCGCGTGATCTCGAGTCTCATTGGTTCTGCCCTCCATGTTGGTAGTCAGCACGGTTTCTCTGCTCCCTTCCGGGCGTAGAACCACCAGTTCACGGCGATGTTGATGGCGTAGAAGACGGCCGCGCCGATGAAGAAGGGAGTCGGAGCGCCTGTGGCGGCCATGGCGGCGCCGATGAGCGCCGAGAAGATGAACGGCCCGTAGGCGGCGATGGCCGCCGTCCATCCGATCACACCGCCCGCCTGGCGAGGGGAGAAGATCATCGGCATCTGCTTGAAGGTGGAGGCGTTTCCGATGCCGGCGAAAAAGAAGATGGCGAGCATGAAGGCCACGAACCAGGGGAACTCGTCGAGCGAGTCGGGCCGCAGGAAGTAGAGAACGCCCAGGGTCGACGCCAGTAAGCCCACCCCCGACACCTGTGTGACTCGGGCCCCGCCCACGCGGTCGGACAGCGGCCCGGCCGCCACCCGGATCGCCGATCCGACGAGCGGGCCGAGGAAAGCAAAGCGAAGCGGATCTGGAGCGTTCTCGAAATGGCCGTACACCTCTTTGATCAACAATGGAAACGCGGCGGCGAAGCCGGAGAAAGAGCCGAAAGTCATCATGTAGAGCGAAGTCATCAGCCAGGTGTGCTTGTCGCGGAAGATGTCTGCTTGTTGGCGCAGGTTGGCGCGCACAGGAACGCTTCTCAGCTTCACCCAGGCCAGGATGGAGAGTGCCGCCACGATCGGGATCCACACAGAGGCAGCGTTCTGGAGCCAGATCGGCTGGGACACCCCGTCGCGGGTAAGTGTTCGGGGCCGACCCAGCAAGGCTCCGAGCCCGGCAAGACCGATGATCCAGGGTGTCACGAATTGGACCAAGCTCACCCCGAAGTTGCCGATGCCCGCTTGGATACCCAGCGCCGTTCCCTGGAGCCGTTTCGGGAAGAACAGGCTCGTGGACGGCATGAACGAAGAGAAGCTACCCCCGCCCAGGCCCGCCAGGAAGGCAAGCAGGAGGAGGATTCCGTATGGTGTCGAGGGGTTCTGCACTGCGAAGAACCAACCGACGAGCGGGATGAGGAGGAGGGCGCTGGAGAGGGACACCGTCTTGCGGGTGCCGAACACCGGGACGAGGAAGGTGTGCACGATGCGCAGCGACCCACCGGCCAACCCCGGCATCGCAGCCAGCCAGAACAACTGCGGGGTGGTCAGAGCGAATCCAATGTTGGGCAGGCGGACAACGAGGGCGCTTACGACGAACCAGACCGCAAACGCCATCGTCAGGTTGGCGGTGGTGATCCACAGGGTCCGCCAGGCGATGCGTTTGCCGGTCGTCTCCCAGAATCTCTCATCCTCGGGATCCCAGTGCTCCAACCAGTCGGAGCCGCCCGCTGATCGTGCCTTCATCCCGAATCCTCGCTTGCTTCTGCCAGGTCGATGGCGTCGTACATCTCGTCGGCGAAGGCGTCTCTAGGCTCGCGGAGGAACAGCGCCACGATCAGCAAACTGATCGCCGCTCCACTCGCGAGGATGAAAAAGAACGTTCGGGCGTCGACGAACGAGTAGATGACCAGGTAGACGACCGCGCCCACGTTGCCGTAGGCGCCGGCCATGCCCGCCACCTGACCGGTCATCTTCTTGCTGATGAGTGGGATGACGGCGAAGGTTGCTCCCTCTGCTCCCTGTACGAAGATGGAGCAGGCCACGGTGATGGCCACTGCCAGCCAGATCGGCCAGGAGGCATCGATGAAGGCCATGCCGAAAAAGCCGATGGAGATGCCGAGCATGTAGCCGCTCATGACCAGCTTGCGGTTGCGCATTTTGTCGGAGATGAGCCCTCCGAGCGGCCGGGCGAAGAGGTTCACGAAAGCGAACGAGGCGGCGATGAGGCCCGCGCGTTCCGGTCCGAGAGTGAACGTGGCTTCGAAGAAGGCCGGAAGCATCGACACGACCGCCAGTTCCGCCCCGAAGTTGGCGATGTAGGTGGAGTTGAGAGCGCCGACGCTGGCGAACGGGTACTTCTCGTGTTCGGGAACCCCGGCCCTGAGGATGGGCAGGTTGACCTGCAGTGACTTGCCGACATGCACGAGGTAGGCGACGCCCAGTCCCAGGTATACCACCCAGAGGTACTCGGCGGGCAGCAAGCTCCCGGCGGCGGCTTCCGTGCTCACTTCGATCCGACTGATCCGCCACGCCAACAGGCCCATGGCCCCGAATATCGGCAGCGACCAGGCCAGGTACTGGATGAGGTCGCCGTAGGACGAGACCGTCATCGGCTGGGTCCTTTTCACCCCCACGAAGGGGAAACCTTCTGGCGTGTCGCGCACCTTGGCGTAGTAGATGAACCCGTAGATGAGGGCGACCAGACCGTTGACGAACAGCGCCCAGCGCCAGCCTTGCTCGACTCCGAACCAGTTCTCGAACACACTGATGGCCAGCCAAGGGAGGGTGATCGCCGCCCAAGCCGACCCGAAATTCCCCCACCCGGCGTAGAACCCTTCGGCCCGCCCGATCATCTTGGGCGGGAACCACTGGGCCACCATTCGGATCCCGACTACGAAGCTGGCACCGATGGTGCTCAGCACCAAACGCGAGATCATGAGCTGGGCGAGGGTGTCGCCGAAGGCGAAGACGAAAGTGGGGATGGACATCGTGATGAGCAGCCCCGAAAAGACCAGCCGCGGCCCGAACCGGTCGATGAGGGCCCCCACCAGGATTCGGGCCGGGATCGTAAGTGCCACGTTGACGATGGCCAGCACTCGGAGGTGCTCTTCGGTCATCCACCCCACGTCCCGAAGCATGGTGGTCGCCAGCGGCGCCATGTTGAACCAGATGTAAAACGAGATGAAAAAGGCGATCCACGTCAGGTGCAGAACCCGGATCCGCTCCTGCTTGAAATCGATCAACTCGGGACGCGGCACCGACGACCCTCACCTTCCCAAGTGGGAAACCCGGAGTCTCTGACTGTGGAAGTCATCGATAGCACGATCATGAAGGGAGTCGGGAGAGACAAGGGACCTATGTTCCACTCTCTCAGGACCCAAGTCCCTTCCGCGCCAGGGTCCACGAGACCCACCATCGGCCCATTAGGGTCTGGCCGACCCAGAGGAGAAGAGAGGAGATGCCGTCAATGTCCGCACCCCAGGGGTCGAGGAGCGTCTCCCGCTGGTGGCGACAGCGACCATGCCGTCTCTAGCCGCCGCCCTGTGGGCGGTTTCTCTTCTGATCCTCGCCGTCGGAGCGGTTGTCTTCGGCAGTCGAATAGTGGGTGTGATCGACCGCCGCTCTGTGTCATGGCTCGACGCTTGGCTGAGGACCGCTGTGATCGTGGTCGCCTTGATCGGCTTGGTGGCCCTGGCGCCCTCGTTTGTGCTCACCTGGGAGCCGGTCAGCGCGATGTCACGCACTACCCAAGAGATGATCGGCGCAGGGGTGTGGACGCTGGGGCTCACACTCGGCATCGCCGGACTGTGGTGGCTGCATCGTGGGAGCCGGATCTGACGATGCGTGATATGAGCGACTCGACGTGACGACCCCGCTCGCGTTCTACGACGAGAACATTCCGTGTTTGGCTGCGTGCCCGGTCCACACCAATGCTGGGATGTACGTAGCTGCCATTGCCGACGGCGACGACGAACTCGCTTATCTCACGGCCCGCCTGCCCAACCCTTTCGCCTCGGTGTGTGGCCGGGTCTGTGCCGCCCCGTGCGAGGATGCTTGCCGCCGGGGCCAGATCGACAGGCCGATTGCCATTCGAGCGCTCAAGCGGTTCGTAACCGAGCAGTTCGGCACTGAGACGGGCAACGGCCGGCTGTGGGAGAAGGTGGCCGCACCCCCCGTCGTCGAACGGCTCGAGAGTGTCGGTGTCATCGGCGGCGGCCCCGCCGGAATGGCTTGTGCCCATGATCTCCGTCGTCTCGGTTACCAGGTGACCGTCTACGAGGCCACCGACAAACTGGGCGGGGCGATGTGGCTCGGCATCCCCGAATACCGACTCGATCGCTCGGTCCTCGCCGCTGACATCGGGGCGATCCTCGATCTCGGGGTGGATGTGGAGTATCTAACACGCCTCGGCACCGACGTTTTGCTCGATGACCTACGGGAGCGCCACGACGCTTTGTTCCTCGGGATCGGTGCCACCCTCGGGCGGGGCCTCGACATCGAAGGAGCCGACGCCGACGGGGTCTTCAAGGCCATCGAGTTTCTCATCAACATGAACCGGGGGTTCGAGGTTGCCGTTGGTGAACGGGTCGTCGTCATCGGAGGTGGCGATGTGGCGATGGATGCCGCCCGGACGGCACTGCGCGCCTCTGAGTACGCCGGCGCTCCCATTCCCGATCGCTACGAGGAAGCCGAAGAGCGCTCGGCCATGACCGAGGCCCTCGATGTCGCCCGGACTGCGGCCCGGGCGGGAGCCCGCCACATAACCGTGGTCTCGCTGGAGTCGCGCCAGGAGATGCCGGCCCACGATTTCGAGATCGAAGAAGCGCAGGAGGAGGGCATCGGCTTCGTGCACCGACGGGGCCCGGCCCGCATCCTCACCCAACGGGGAAAGGTGACAGGTCTCGAGACGATCGGCGTGACCTCGGTGTTCGACGACGAGGGTCGCTTCTCACCGACGTTCGACGAAGAGGACCGGCGCAGCTTGGAAGCCGACACGGTCATTCTCGCCATCGGCCAGGCCATCGACCTCGATGCACTCGGCGAGGGCGGGCCCGAGATCAGCCCCCGCCGCACGATTCGGGTCGATCCCGAAACGGGAGCCACCTCCCACGAGAGGATTTGGTCGGGTGGCGATGCTGCGAAGGGGCCCCGGTCCCTGATCGATGCCATCGCCGACGGCCGCCGGTCGGCGGCCGACATCCACCGCTTCTTCGGAGGGGATGCGACGCCGCCCCGTCCCGGACGGATGGTCCAGCTTCGCCAGTTCCACCGCCTCGACGATGTGTACGACCGCCAAGCCAGGATCCCAGTCCCCACTCTCGAGACGGGTCGCAGGATCGGGCTGGCAGAGGTGGAGACCGGATTCACTCCCGAGCAGGCCCGTTGTGAGGCCGCCCGCTGCCTTCGCTGTTTCGCCAACATCCTCTTGGATGTCGAGCGCTGTGTGCTGTGCGCTCTCTGCGCCGACGTCTGTCCCGTCAACGTGCTCTCCCTGGTGCCATCGGAGGAGCTGTACCCAGATCGTCCCGGCGGAACCGCCTTGTTGCTCGACGAGACCACGTGCATTCGCTGTGCCCTCTGCATAGAACGTTGCCCCACCGACGCCCTGTCGATGGGGGTCTGGACCGGAGTAGGAGTACCCGAATGGACGTGATGGATCGACCGACCACACCCGAGCCCGAGCGGCAACCGACCCTGTGGTGGCGTGTGCGTCACAGTCCAGTCGGCCGTTCTATTTGGCGTTCTCCCGACCGCGTCACGCCTCGCGACCGGGCCGCCGGCCACTGGTCGAGCTTCCTCCTCCACATCTACCCGGTGAAGGTGCGCAAACAAGAGATCGCTTTCCGGTTTTCGTGGTACCTGGGCGTCATCTCGGCCGTGCTGTTCGGGTCGCTTGTCGCTTCCGGCATCTACCTCATGTTCTTCTACGTGCCCTCACCGGCCTCCGCCTACGGCGATATCCAGAGCCTGCAGACGGCAGTGCCGTTCGGTCAATACATTCGCAACGTCCACCGCTGGTCGGCTCACCTCATGGTGCTGGCCGTGGCCGCTCATATGGCCAGGGTTTTCTATCGGGGTGCTTACAAATCGCCCAGGGAGTTCAACTGGGTGATCGGTGTGATTCTCCTGGTTCTCACCCTCCTCCTTTCTTTCACCGGCTATTTGCTGCCGTGGGACCAATTGGCCTTCTGGGCGGTCACCATCGGCACCGAGATGGCGGGATATGTCCCCCTCATCGGAGATCAGGTGAGGGAGGTCCTCTTGGGCGGGCAAGAGGTCGGCGAGGCGACCTTGCTTCGCTTCTATGTTCTCCATGTGGCCGTGCTACCCGCCGCCCTCATCATGGTCCTCATGATCCACCTGTGGCGGTGGCGGAAGGATTCCATGCTCGATGCATCCGGAACGAGAGAAGAGGAGGAGTCGTGAACGCCGAATCCGACCGCCCCGAGACCGAGCAGGGTCGACCCCGAGACCAGCCGCTACGAGTCGGTGGCAGTCGGGTGCTGGGCATCGTGCCCGGTAAGCCTCTTGGGGGCGAACGGAAGAATCCGGCCGAGCAGGACGCGGTGATGGTCTGGCCTCACCTGCTCGTGCGTCACGCAGTGGCGGCGCTGGCGACGCTGCTGGTGGTTCTGGTGCTGGCCCTGCTCTTCGACGCACCTCTCAAAGAGATCGCCAACCCAACTGTGACGCCCAATCCTGAGAAGGCTCCGTGGTACTTCGCGGCACTTCAGGAGCTGCTTTCCCACTTCCCGCCTCTCGTCGCCGGCGTACTCGTTCCGGCTGCCATCATCATCGGCCTGGTCGTCCTGCCCTACGTAGACAACTCGCCGGAGAAGGTGCCCAGGTACCGCAAGGTGGCGGTGGCCACGTTTACGGCGTTCATGGTCATCTGGATCATTCTCACGCTCATCGGGTTCGCCTTCCGGGGCCCGAACTGGGGTTGGGTGTGGCCGTGGGTGGAATGGCACGGTGAGCTGTGAGCAAGTCCATCAGACGACGGGAGTTTCTCGCCAAGAGCTGGAAGTGGGGCCTCGGTCTGATCGGGGCGGCTGGGGTGTGGACGTCCTGGGATCTGCTCCGTCCCCTCGAAACCGGAGCCTTCGGGGGAAAAGTGAGGACAGTCGCCCCGACCGCCATCCCCGATACCGGGGCGGTGGAAGTACCGGCAGCCCGAGCCTACTTGGTGCGCATCGACGGCCAGATCCGGGCGCTCTCGGTCAAGTGCCCCCACCTCGGCTGCAAGGTTCCCTATTGCGCTTCCTCCAATCAATTCGAGTGTCCGTGCCACGGATCCTTCTTCAACCGGGCCGGCGAGTTCAGGTCCGGGCCGTCACCGCGCGGCATGGACGGTTACGCGGTTGAGGTGGGTGCGGACGGGCTGCTGTACGTCGATACGGACGAGATCTTGCTCGGGCCACCGCCGGGGGTCGAGACGATCGATGAGCCCGTCGCGGGCCCGTCCTGCACCGAGACGGGTGAGGCCTGATGCCCTACGGTTTCGACAACGATCAGGACCTCGACGACTCCACCAATCGCGTGATGCTGTGGGGGCTCGTCATCATGCTGGGGATGGTGCTCGCCTTTCCGCTGTATCGGTGGTACGAGCCCACCGCCCGGGAGGACGCACGTCAAGTGCATCTCGAGTCACTGGCCGACACTGGTTCCGAGATCTGGGGGTTCAACTGCGCCTCCTGCCACGGAGTCGACGGCGACGGAGGCTCCGCCCCTGCCCTGAACTCGACCCAGTACCTCCAGTCGGCCACCGACGATCAGACCATCCTGCTCGTGTCGGTCGGTATCCCTGGCACCCCTATGAGCGCCTATGCGCTGGACCATGGAGGACCGCTCACTTCCGAGCAGATCCGGGCGGTTGCCGTGTACATGCGATCCTGGGAGGAAACCGCCCCCGATCGTCCCGACTGGCGGAGCCCTCCGGCTGGTTGAGCAAGATTCGGCCACCCAGCAGGTGAAAACCCGAGGCAAGTTGGACGGCACCACCGCGGACGTTGTTTCAACAGCGACAGCCCCGCCGCCAGAGGGTCAAAGAGCCAGGTAAGGGGACAGTGTCGTCGCTGACTGGAACGACTTGTTCGGCACCGTCATCGTCGAGGATCCCGGACTACCTGAGAGCCGCCGCAATCCATTCCTTCACCGCCTCGACGAAGGCCGCGGGGCACTCTGCATGGACGAGGTGGCCGCAGTCGGGGACAACCGCGAGGCTGGCAGTGGGGATGTCGGCTGCGAGTGAAATGGTGGCCGTTGTCTTCACCCACTTGTCGTCGTCGCCCGTGACGACCAGCACCGGTACCCCTAGTTCACCCAGCCGAGCCCGAGGCGAGACCAGCGTGGGGGCGGAAACGAACCACGCCAGGCCGCGATCCCAGTCCTTGGCTCTCAGCGGCAGCCGGTAACCGGCGCGTATCTCGTCGGTGATCAGGCTCGGGTCGTGGTAAGCGGACGCGAGGAGGCCATCGATCCGCTCCGCCATGGCGCGAGTCACGAATTGTGTAACCCGGCGACCTTGTGGGGTGGAAAGCGCCGGGCGGAGCCAGCTGATGCGATCTCTATCCACGGACGGTGCTTCCAGCACAACTCCCGCGACACGGTCAGGATGATCCAGAGCGATCGTGAGTGCTAACGCCCCCCGGCAGAGTGCCCTACCAGGACCGCTTCATGCAGGCCGAGTTCATTCATGATCCCCAGTGTCAAGTCGACCTGCCCTCGACCTCCGTATGGGTTGTCTCTTCTCCAATGGACCGGTCGTTCGGTCAAGCCGAAACCCACCCGGTCGAAGGCGACGACGCGTCCCAACTGGGCGAGCCCTTCGATCGAGGGAGCCCAACTGGCGGCCTGGGAGCCAAATCCGTGCAAGAGGAGCAGCGATGGCTGTCCTGATCCATCCTGGCGATAACGCACGTCGATTCCGTCGACTTCGACGAATCGGTCTTCTGGTGCGGCCAACTCCTTCGGTTCCACGGTGTCGCCTCGCGATCGAAGTGGAAGAAGAAAGGGTCCCACCAACAGAATCAAAGCGAGAACGCCGGCACACCAAACAATCACTCTGCGCCGTCGGGGGCTCGGAGTCATTGCTCTATGGTGCCACCTCAGGGTATGTGTGCCCACCAGCATGTGCGTTCCGGTGGGACATCGACGTGGCCGCCAGGTTGGGTGGGCGTACCCTCCGGGGTCGAGGGTCGTTCGGTTTGATGAGTCACTCCATCCATGGACCCACGCCCCCGATGCGGGTGGCAGTGATGTGAATCACGTGACCCGGTGGCGGGTCTTCCATGGGAGGGAACTTCACTCCTTTCCCGATGTAATCCTCGGCGAGTCGTTGCAACAGCTCCGGAGCTCCGCCTTCGACGAGACGTGCGTTTCCGTAGACGATCAGGTAGTTGCCCATGCCGACGGCATTCGAGCCGGTGGCCTCGACCGTGAGAGCGACCCGCCGATCGCGACCGATGTTGCTTACCTTGCGTCCGGCCATCATGTGCCCGATCACGATGTCGTCACCTTCGAGGCCGGTCCAAACGACACTCACCTGCGGGCTGCCGTCGGGGTTGACGGTGGCCAGGTGGGCGAGCCGACCTGCGGTCAGTGCTTCCCGAGCCGCGGCATTGAGAATCGACATGGCTCCCCCGAGACTAGGACGTTGTGGAACAACAGTGGAAGCCCGGTCGCCGGCGCGTTGTGGTACCTGGTATTGGGGATGTCATCGATGGCAGGAACGAATCGTTCGACGCTGTCCGGGCCAGGGGCGGCGTTCCGAAGCGGGCCCTGGTTCGGGCCTGTTCTCGCACTTGAGGCCGTCTGCTACGAGGATGTTGCCATGAGCAATTCTCTGGATGAGGTCTTGGTGGCCGGGGCTTTTGACCGTGTTCCCGGATACCTGAACACGGCAACCGTAGGTTTGCCTCCACGCCGCGGTCTCGCAGTCCTGCGCCGGCGCTTGGACGAGTGGGCGGAGGGTTCGAGTGATCCTCTCTTATACGACCTGGACGTCGACCGGTCGCGAGCGGCCTTCGGGCGGTTGGTGGGGGTGGAATCGGATGCAGTGGCTGTCGTGAGCCAGGTGTCGGTCGTGTCGGGGATGGTGGCCGCGTCTCTCCCCAAGGGGTCGGTGGTTGTGTGCGCCCACGAAGACTTCACCTCGGTCCTGTTCCCCTTCCTGGTGGCCGAAGACATCGAAGTGCGGGCGGTGCCGCTGGCGGAGCTCCTCAGCCACATCACCAACGACGTAGATCTGGTGGCGGTCAGTGCCGTGCAGTCCTCTGACGGCGCCATCATGGACCTGGAGGCCCTGGCCGAGGCGGCCGCGCGGCATCGGGCTCGGACCTACATCGACCTCACCCAGGCGGCCGGCTGGCTCGACGTCGACGCTTCCATGTTCGACATAACCGCCTGTCACGGATACAAGTGGTTGTGCTGTCCGCGCGGGGCGGGCTTCATGACGGTGGGAGAGGGCGCCTCCGATTGGCTGGTTGCGGTCACGGCAGGTTGGTACGGCGGCGAGGACCGGTGGGACTCGATCTATGGACCACCTCTCCGCCTGGCCGCCGGTGCCCGCCGCTACGACACGTCCCCGGCCTGGTTTTCGTACTCGGCGGCGGCGCCGACCCTCGAACTGTTGGAGTCGATCGGTGTGGCAGCGATCGGTCGACACAGCGTCGGGTTGGCCAACGCACTGCGAGAAGAGCTCGGCCAGGAACCGTCGAACAGCGCCATCGTCAGCGTCGACATGACGGACCCCTCCACTTTGGCCACAGCTGGAGTCAAGGCTGCCGTACACGCCGGTCGCGTGCGGTTTTCGTTCTTCGCTTACAACACCCTCGAAGATGTGGACCTGGCCGTGATGGTCACCTCAGCCACAGGGAAGGCGAACGCGAGAACGGTGTTGAATGACAAGGCAGGCCCGACCCCAGCTCGGCACAGTCCCTGGTAGGGGGACTGGCGCCGATGGCTGGAGCGAATTGTCCAACTCTGTTCTCGCGGCCTTCGTGCCTATGCGCCAGGGGATGGTGTAGCGGCGGGGGATGAGTTCGCTGCCATTAGGGATACGGCGTCTCAGCGAATGAGGGCGCGGATGGCGTCGTTGCCGTGGGCGACACGTTCGGCCAGGACCGTTGCCATGAGCCGGTGTAAGGCCAGCGCGCACAGGGGGTCGTCACTCTCCATACGGGCGATGGTGGCGTCGTCGAGCGTATAGAGAACGGTCGGTTCCAGCGCTCTGAGGCGGGCCGTGCGACCACCGCGCAGATAGATCGACATCTCTCCGAGGATGGCACCCCGTCCCGAGGAACGCACCCGTTGCCACTTGCCGTCGGTCGCCGGTATCTCGGTCACCACCCGTCCGTCGTCCACCAGGAACAACCCAATCGAACGGTCTCCGGAGTCGACGATCACACCGATACCCACCTCTGTCCGCTCCAAATAGGGTTCGAGCCTGGTCCACAGATCCGCCCCGAAGACCTCCGACAGAGGGGATCCGACGCCGCTGTCGCCTTCCAGGACGAGCTCTTCGGCCATCTCCAGAGCGTGTTCGAGATCGGGTGCCACCACGACGGCTCCTTGGGGTTCAGTCAGCTCGGCAGGCAGTGATCGCTCCAAATGCGGCGGAAGATCGCTGATGATCAGCCCGGAGCCGGACTCTCCGCTTAGTCGGCCGAGCCTCACGAACGAAGCGAGTGCGGTCGAGTCGATCCCGGGGACGCGGCGGAGGTCGAGGATGAGGCAGCGGAGCTCGGGAGTGTCGGCGATGAGTTGACCGATCTTGTTCACGACAGAGCGGGCCGTTCCAAAGAAGAGGAACCCCTGCAGCTCAACCATCACGATGGCTGATCCGCGCTCGTCGAGGATCCTCTCCAGCGCCGCCGGTCGGTCGATGTTGCTGCGTCGTTCTCTGCCGGTGGCCATGTGGCGAACCGGGTCGATCTGGCTGTACGTGACGGCGAAGAGGATGACGGCCACCGTCATCCCCAAGAGCACGGCTGCCAAGAACCCCAGGGTCGCTACGGCGATCGCAATTGCCACCATGAGGAGATACTCGGGGCCCGTCATTCGCGAGAACCCGTCGACGAGCCAATCGAGGAGGAACGAGAGGCCGAGCATCATGAGAATGCCCGCTACCAGTGGCAACGGGAGCAGTCCCACCAGGGCCGTCCCGCCGGCGGCGGCTGCCAGGCAAACAGCGGCCACGATCACTGGAACCCCTCGGCTCTCCACCCCGAGACGGACTGCCAGTGCCGTCGGGCCAAGGGCGTGATAGCCGGCCGGGGAGCCGGTGAACGAAGACACGAGGTTGGCGACTCCCACCGACTTCAGCTCGTGGTTGAGGTCTGCATCCGACCGGGAGATCAACTCGAGGGCTGTGACGTTGAGGAGGAGAGCGAGTGTGGCGATCAGAGTGATGGTGAGGAGCCCGCCCACGCCCGCGCTCACTGCCGACCAGTCCACGGAACCCGCCGCCTCCAGCGACAGCCCCAGCTCAGCCGTGCCCACCTGGGGCAACAGTCCCTGGGCCCTGGCCTGATCGATCGACGTTCCCGTCAAGGCAAGGAGTGCATAGAAGAGGGCCGCGCCCCCCATCAGCATGGCGGGGAACATGAAGACCACCGGACGCAGCCGGAGAATGGTCACCATGACTGCACCGAAGACGACCGCCGCCCCCAACCCGATGACCGTGGCGGTCCTCCATCGGAATCCGTCCGAGGCGATGTCGGTGGCACCCCGGATGAGCAGCCACCCGGTTCCCGCCAGGAATCCACCGATGACCGGATATGGCACGAAACGGACAAGATCTCCCAGTCGGAAGAGCCCTAGCAGCAACATGACCGCTCCGGTGACCAGAGTGGAGATCAACAGATACGCCAGGGTGGTGCCGAGGCGATTGGCTTCCACCACGCCCGGCAGGATTGCCGCGAGCGTAACGGC
The DNA here is from genome assembly GCA_041744375.1 of Acidimicrobiia bacterium. Lineage (GTDB taxonomy): Bacteria > Actinomycetota > Acidimicrobiia > Spongiisociales > ZC4RG35 > JBGTLA01. The sequence continues at coordinate 13,303 of JBGTLA010000078.1, forward strand.
CGCCACTGCCGACGTGGCGTCTTGGGGCAATAGAACGGCACCTCCGACCGACGACCAGCGGGCCGTCACGAGGTTGAGAATTGCGGTCCCGATGAGCAGCAACGCCGACCCGGTGGCGACGTGACGGGCGGCTGGACCCGAGTAGACCAGCGTCGACAGCGAGAGGACGATCGCGGCGATCATCAGGCCGGACACGGCGCCGACGGCGAGAGTTGCGGGCCAGCGCCCGGCGGACGGTGTCTGGGTGCTCATCGGAGGGCCGCCTATACAAGCATGGGAGAGTCGCACCAGACGACCGAGATCTGGAGATAGGATTGCAGCTTCCCGACCAGTAAGGGGTGCGCTTGAACGACCAGGCAGTGCGCGACCTGGTTGTCGTCGGTGGTGACCTGGCGGGGCTCTCCGTTGCGGTGCAGGCACGGGAGGCCGGGCTCGACGTCTTGGTGCTCGAAGAGGGAAGCGCGATAGCCGCTCCGGAAGTGATCGATCACCACGACCTCGCAGTCGAGATCCAGCATCCAGTGTCCCACATTCAGGCCGACGGCTCTGGAGACGTGGTGGTTGTGAGTGAGAACGCTGAGATCCGGGCTCGGGTGGCGGTGCGTTCGGTGCCGGCAAGGGGAACCTCCCCCCCACCGGAGTTCGATTTCCCCGCAACTCTCTCGGATCGGATACACCTCGATTCTCCACCCCAGGACCCGCGCGGCAAAGACGTCCTCGTGGTGGGAGGTGACGAAAACGCCGTGGTGTGCGCGTTGGATCTCATCGACCAGGGTGCCAGAGTCGTGCTGACCCTCGGTGGGGCGGACCCGTCGCATCTCTCTCGCCTGGCTCGGAGTCGGTTGCTGCGTGTAGAGGCCGAGCGGCGGGCCACGATCCTGTGGGTGTCGTCTCCCGACTCGATCGAGGACATCGGTGGCTACCCGATGGCGTACTTCGACGATCGGAGAACGCCCGATCTTCAATTCGACCATGTAGTGCTGGGGTTCGGTGGCCTCTCATCCTCGTTCCCCGAACCGCTTTTCGGCGCGGGGGCCGAAGGGGATCCGGCGGGGCGGATCTATTGGCTGGACCCTTCCGGTGACAGTACCGGGGCGCCCGAAGGGGTGGTGGTCACCACTCCGGGGGAGGCCTGGAAGTCGATGCGGGAGCGCCATTTCACAGACATTCCCGAGGTCCCCCACCACCCGCGTGTGTGGAGAAGGGACGACGCCGAACTGATCGAAGACCTGCGCAGCCGAAACTACAACGCCATCGTCACCCACTTCGAACGTACCCACTCTGACCTTTGGGTTCTGCGAGTACGGCCGGATCACGGAGATACGGCCCACATACCGGGCCAGTACTCGACGCTGGGACTGGGGTACTGGGAGGCGCGCGTCGACTCAGCCACCGACCCTGCCTTTGCCAAGCGGTGGGACAAGCTGATCCGTCGTTCCTATTCCATTTCGAGCTCTGTGTTCGACGCCGACGGTTACCTCTTCGATCAGGCCGAGTCGGAGGAACTCGAGTTCTACATCGTCTTGGTGCAACCGTCCACAGGACGGGTACCGGCCCTGACGCCTCGCCTCGCCCTGAAGAATGTCGGAGACCGGCTTTACCTGGGGCCCAAGGTGGCCGGCCGTTACACCCTCGCGCCGGTCCGTGACCCCCAACGTCAGGTGATCTTCTTCGCAACCGGGACGGGGGAGGCGCCTCACAACTCGATGGCCACCGAGCTGCTCCGGAAGGGACACACCGGCCCGATCGTTGCCGCGGTCTCGGTTCGTCACCATGCCGACCTCGGATATCTGGACGTCCACCGTCGTCTGGAGGAGCGGTTCTCCAACTACCACTACCTCCCGATAGTCACCCGCGACCCGGCCGCCGATCGCAAGATGTACATCCAGGACGTCGTCGCCGAAGACATCCTGGCGGCGAGTTTCGGGGTGGAATTGGTGCCCGAGATCACCGACGTCTACATGTGCGGCAATCCGGCCATGATCGGGCTGCCGAGCTGGACGGACGACGGATCAGTCAGCTTTCCCGACACCGTGGGGGTGTGCCAGCTCCTCCACGAGCGAGGTTTCGAGATAGATCGCCGAGGCTTCGTAGGCAACGTCCACTACGAGGAATACTGGTAAGCGAAACCCTTGCGGGCTTGACGATTCGGACATTCACGGTGTGAACGATGACACGGTTCCGGCCGCGTCCCGATGGATCCAGACAGCAAAACCTCGACCTCAGTCGGCAAGCAAGACGCGTAGGGGGCGTGAGCCGCTCGAGATGCCCGTGCCGGTCGTCGAGCTCGCCTGCGTCGAACAGCGGCACCATCCGTTTCAGGGCGAAGTCGCCTCTCGCCCCGGGGGTCTCCCACACGGTGAGCAGCGAGACCTGGTCTTCCTCGTCGACCCAGGAGATGGCGGCTTTCAGCCCGGCTGGCGGGTCGGAGTAGATCCGACTTCTCTCAAAGACGAACTCGGCCTCTTCCCGGGCGGTGGTGACGATCTCAATGAACACGGGCGCAGCGTATACCGGCCAGCAACTGGTCGCCGGGTGGCTCGCGCCCTGTTGGGTTGGCGCACACCTCGTCACGCCAATCGACGAGAAGATCGCTTGTGTTGGACCTCATTCTCTTCTGCGTTTAACCCGCTCTTTCAGAGCACGGCTTCGAGGAACCGGCGGGTTTGGGGATGACGGGGATTGGTGATGATCTGTTCGGGCGACCCTTCCTCCACGATCTCTCCCTCGTGGAAGAAGGCCACCCGGTTGGCTACTTCCCGGGCGAAGCCCATCTCGTGGGTGACGACGATCATGGTCATCTTGGTCTCGGTGGCGAGATCCTTCATCACGGTCAAGACCTCGGAGATCAACTCGGGGTCGAGGGCCGATGTGGGCTCATCGAAGAGCATCACCTTCGGCTGCATGGCCAACGCCCGGGCGATCGCCACCCGCTGTTTCTGGCCGCCCGACAACCTGATCGGATGCTCATCGGCTTTGTCGGATAGGCCCACCTGGTCGAGGAGTCGGCGTCCCAGCTCCATCGCTTCTGGCTTGGCCGTGCCTTTGACGGTGATCGGGCCCTCAATCACGTTCTCGATCGCCGTCATGTGTGGGAAGAGGTTGAAGTCCTGGAACACCATCCCTGTCCGTATTCGCAACTGCCGAATCCGTTCCCGTTGGGTTCGGGTCCGGTGCCCTCCCAGCACTCGGATCCCGTCGATCTCCACCGAGCCGGCGCTCGGCTCCTCGAGGAAGTTCATACAGCGCAGCAGGGTGCTCTTGCCCGACCCCGAACGGCCGAACACCACCACGACCTCGCCGGCTCTCACTTCGAGGTCGACTCCGCGCAGTACCTCCAGCGACCCGAAGGTCTTGCGTAGCCCTCCAACACGGACCACGGTGTGGTCGCTCATCCCAACTCGCCTCGGGTGCCGATCGACACTCCCGGCTGGCTGAAGGTCTTGACGGACCGAACGTACCCGGCCGAGAGTCGCCGCTCGAGGCGCGTCTGGAAGAACTGGAACACGCTGGTCAGGATCCAATACAAGGCGGCGGCGACGATGAACGCTTCGAGGGGGCGGAAATCCGCCCGTCCCATGAGTTGAGCGCGCCGGAAGATCTCCATCTGGGCGACCACCGAGCCGAGCAAGCTGATGAGGGCGGAGTCCTTCATCATGGCGATGAACTCATTGCCGGTGGGGGGGATGATGACGCGTATCGCCTGGGGTAGGACGATGCGCCGCATACGTTGCCGATACGTCATGCCCAGGGCTTCGGCCGCTTCCACCTGACCACCACCGACCGCTTGGATGCCAGCCCGGAAGATCTCGGTCATGTAGGCCCCGTAGTTGAGGCCCAAGGCGATGGTCCCGGCCTGTATGGCGCTCAAGGTGAGGGTGCGGCGCAAGCCGAGCATGCCGTCGGGGGCGAGTTCGGGAAGCGCCAGAAAGATGAGAAACATCTGGACGATGAGGGGGGTACCCCGAAAGAACGAGGTGTAAAAGCCCGATACTCCATGGGCTATGGGGTTCGTCGACAACCGTCCGAGAGCGCCGAAGAGGGCCAGGATCACAGCCATGACGATGGCCACCCCGCAGATGACGATGGTCCAGGGAAGGCCCCGGAATATGAACCAGAAGTGGTCCAGCATCCATTCGACATCGAAGCCGGCGAGGGCGAAGAGGATGCCGACACCGATCAGGATGACGCCCCACACCATGGCGAGCTTGAGGCGGAAAGGAACGCGTGCTCCGGCCAGCTCCGCTCGCTCTCTGAAACCGTGAACGACGGTGGGGGGTTGGGCCTCAGGCCCAACCCCCCTGCCGTCAGCGGTCATGAGGCTCTTTGTGTGAGATCGATACCGAACCATTTCTCCGACAGCTCGGTGAGCGTCCCGTCGGCGTGCATCTCGTCGATGATCTCCGATACACGGTCCACGAACGCGTCCGGGTCGAGGCGAGAGCCGCCGTCGATGGCGGCGGCCAATGGCTCATAGAACAGGGGATCGCCCACGATCTTGATCGGGAGCCCGGCCGAGATGGCCTCCTCGAGGGTGGTGACCGAGGACATCACGGCGTCCACCCGGCCCTGGACGAGTTGCTCGATAGCAGTGGTGTCGGTGTCGGTGGTGACGATTTCGGGGTCGTCGATGACGAAATCGAACGACTCGCCGGGAATGTTGAGATTGCCCTGGAGGTAGAAGTCGTAGGTGCATGCACCGCACACTCCGATGGTCCTACCGTCCAGATCGGTGGTGAGGTCGGTGACGGTCGTGTCATCGGCCGCCACCGCAATCACGGCAGGCGTGAAGTAGTAGGGGCTGGAGAAGTGCAACACCTCGGCCCGCTCGGGAGTGACCGTCATCGAGCCGACGCTGAGGTCCCAGCGTTCGTTCCAGTTTCCGGCTGTGATCGTCTCCCAAGCGGGAGCTTCCCAGGCCACTTCCACGCCCATCCGTTGGGCAATCTCGGTGGCTACGTCGATGTCGAAGCCTTCGTACTCACCGGTGGAGTCGTTGAGGAACGACTGGGGCGGGTAGGCCGGGTCCGTCGACACGGTGAGGACCCCGTTGGCGAGGATCGCAGCGAGAAGATCGTCATCGGCGGCGTCGTCGCCGCCACAAGCTGCCAGGGTCAAGGTCAGGACTGTGGCGATTGCCACCCACCTCGAGTGCTTAGTGCGCATTCTGTTTGGTCTTTCTCTCATGGGAGCCCGCGCGGGCTTCGGGGTGTTGATGGTAACGATGTGGTCCTGGATGGTTCCAGTGAGGGGCGGCACTCATCGGAATTCTTGCGTCATCGAGCCACCCGTCACAGCTGGTCGTGAAGCGACGAGTCTGGCCGATGTTGGGTCAGGTCCAGGCTCTCGGTCGGGCGTCCCACCAGTGCTCCAACAACCAGACCGGCCGAGATGAGCACGAGGTTCTTGATCACGAATTCCCCTTCGACTGTGAGCAGAAGCGGGTTCCCGCCGGAGAAGGCGACCTCGGGCAACAACACGAGAACCAGGAACGTCCCGCCGAGTTGGACGAGAAGGAGCAGGATCACCAACCGCATGGCTCGTCGCCAAGCCAAGCCGAGACCAATCACGACCTCGATCACACCCAGGACCGGGACAACGAGTTCAGGGTCGGCGACGTACACCGTCCGCCCAACGAGGTCGTCGACAGGTGTGACCCCGAAGACCTTGAGGGCTCCAAACCAGATGAAGACCACCGCCAGCGACACGCGCAGAGCGGGAACGCTCCAACGCCGTAGCACCCCAAGGACCACCATGTCTGTCCGCTCGATGAACGTCCGCACCGTGTCACCGATTGTTGCCTGCCGGCTGCGGTCCCCCAAGTCCGGCCCGTCGCGCCGCCACGACACGTTCTGGTGGAGGCACGACTAGATTGCGCAGCCAGGCGGCGTGGGGAGAGTATGGAGCAACCGTTCGCTCTGGGAGTCAACTACTGGCCGCGCCAGAAGGCCATGTACTGGTGGTCCGACTTCGATGCCGGCGAAGTGGCCGATGACTTCGATCTCATAGCCGACTTGGGGATGACGGCGGTGCGGGTCTTCCTCCTCTGGGAGGAGTGGCAGCCCTCGCCGGAGACGGTGGCGCTGGGGCGACTGAGAGACCTCACTGCGGTGTGCGATATGGCAGAGGAGAGAGCTCTCGGTCTCGATGTCACCTTCTTCACCGGACACATGAGTGGGCCGAACTGGGTGCCGGGTTGGTTGCTCGGACCCGGCCCCGATCCGTCGCCTCATGTCCGTCAGGTCGTGAGCGGCGGGGTGCCGACATCGAGTTCCTACCGAAACATGTTTCACGATCCCCAGGCTCTCGATGCCTCAAGACTCCTGGTGGAGACCGTGGTCGCGGCTCTGGCGGACCACGACGGGATTTGGATCTGGAATCTGGGCAACGAGCCAGACCTGTTCGCTCACCCACGCTCCTCGAACGCCGGGAGAGATTGGGTCCGGGCGATGAGCGATGCGATCAAGGGGCTCGATGCCACCCATCCCATCACGTGCGGTCTCCACATAGAGAGTGTGTTGGCGGACAACGGCTTGCGTATCGACCAGGTCTTCGGAGAGCTGGACGTGGCGGTGATGCACGGTTACCCGATGTACTCCCCTTGGGCTGCGCATCCACTCGACCCCGACTTCATGCCCTTCCTGTGCGCGCTGGTGACGGCTCTCGCTTCCAAGCCCTGTCTGGCAGAGGAGTGGGGGGGATGCACGAACCCTTCGGGCCCCAACTCGACCACGTGGAGGTGGGAGAGCTATGGGGGGATTCCGAGAAGTCAGTTCATGGCGGGGGAGCAGGCTCTAGCCGACCATGTGGAGGCCGTCCTGCCGAAACTCGTCGAGGTCGGTGCCTCCGGGTCGCTCTTGTGGTGCTTTGCCGACTACGCCGAGGACCTGTGGAACAGACCTCCCTGTGACGATGGGGGAGCACGGCACGAACGTCACTTCGGGCTGGTCCGTCCCGACGGTTCCTTGAAGCCGCACGCCGAGGCAGTTCGCAGGTTCGCGTCGACGGGGCCGGTCGTGCGCCCCGCGACCCGAACGGTGCGGCTGGATGTGACACCCGACGAGTACTACCGCGACCCTGAGCAGCACGCCCGTCGGCTCTACCAGGAGTTCCGTGACCGCTCCCACATCGAAATCTGAAGCTGGTCCACCCCCTTATTCGTTGGGGCAGGTGGCGTCAGCGTGGGACGTCAACCAATCGCCAAGGGTGGGCACTCGGCTCTTCAGCGGAACTCGGTGAAGTAGCGCCCGGTGACGGGGACCGGAGGCGCGGTGTGGGAGGGCACCGGGTCGGGTGCCCTGAGGGTAGGTCGCACCTCGGATCGATAGGCCACGAGGAGGGTGACGTCATCCCGAAAGTGCCTGCCCCGCCCGGGCTCCAACAACCACTCCAACATCTCGTCCATGGAGGAGGCGTCCAACAGGTCGCCGGCCAGGCTCGAGACCGGGTCGGATTCGGTTACCCGGCCGTCGTCAGTGGCTACCTCCGTCAGCCCGTCGGTGTAGACGAGCAACAGCGTGCCGGGGAACATCGTGGCCGAGTAGTTGTCCCAGTTCCCGGCCACGGTGGGATGAAGGGCAGGGCCCGTGGGTTCGATGTTGGTCACGCCATGGGGCCCGACCATCAGGGGAGGTGGGTGGCCGGCCACGGCGCACCGGAGTCGACCGGCATCGTCGAGGTCGGCCACCACTGCCGTGGCCAACTGATCGGAATCGTCGAGGAGGGGAGGCAAACCCGCCAGGGCGACAGCAGGCGACTGGCCCGAGCGCAAGGCCTGTACCAGCGAGTCCTTCAGGCGCAGGGCAGCGACGGCGGGTATTGCTCCGTGCCCGGCGACATCGACCATGACCATTCCCAGCCGGTGGGCGTCGAGGCGTACGACGGCGTGGGCGTCACCGGCCAGGACCCCCACTTCACTGCGGCACCTGGTGGCGACCGCCAGACCGTCTATGTCGAAACTCTCGATTGTGGAAAGTTGCTGTTCGAGCACCGACACGACCGGGGCGTTCTGGTCCAGGGCGTCACGTGCCTTGATCGCGCGTTCGAGGGCCTTGGCACGCTGGTGGTCTCGCCGGTCGAGCGTTCTGGCCAGCATGGTCGCGGCCACGAGGGAGAGGCCCGAGATGACGATCGCCATGAGGCCCATGAGCCGAGGCCGTTCCAGGATTGGTTGTGCCTGTACGATTCCGAGCATCAAGGCGGGGACGATCACGATCGCCGGGAGGCTGGCTCTGAGAACGGTGCCCCCGGGACCGGCTCCCAACACTGCCGACACCAGGCCGACGTCCCAGCGGCTCAGCAACGCAGCCGCTCCAAGGAAGACCAGGCAAACGGCCACGCTGACAGCCATCTCGCTGCGCCGCAGCGGAAACGAGCTCAGATCGCGTGCCCCGTAGAGGAAGAGGACGATCATGTGCGCGGCCAAACCCGTTGCCACGGCCGCCATCGCCTGGCCGGTGAGAACCAGTGGCCGGCGGAGGAGTGAGAGCAGGATGATGGCACCGTTGAGGATGATGAGGCACAAGAGGGTGTTGGAGGCGGGCAGCCCCCCGAAGGCATCACCAGTGATGGTGGACGGCCTCAAGAGCGAGGGGATGCTGTCGGTGGTGTTGGTTGCGAAGGCCGCCAGGAAATAGACGCTGAGCGCCGCTGCGAAGGCGGCCAGCAACGTCCCGCTCCCGCGAATGAGGGCGGAGCGGCGACCCCGGTCGAGAAGTGTAAGACGGATTGCCAATGCCGAGATGCCGAGAAGGAACCCCGACATCGGCTGAATCGGCCTGATCGTGTTCGACAGGTACGAGTCCAGAAGTGGGCGCCGACCGGCAGCCACGTTCGTCAACTCAACGAGGACGAACACGACCACGAGGCCGGTCAACACGGAGACGATGATGGTCAGGCGCCGCTTCCAGAGGCGGTCCACGCCGGAGCCGATGTCGAGATCGTGTGTCTCGGCGCTCATTTGCCCAAGGGTACCCCGGCGTCGAGGTCGGGGTCACGTGCGACCTCGACGCCGGGGTAGACGGCGATCAAGCCGAGATGAGGCTCGCCTTCTCGATCCACTCGGAGATCTCGTCAATGCCAGGGAGGGTTTCGACCACCTTGGCGGTGCGGTTGGTGGAGTCCAGCGCCTCGCGCAGGGTCTCGGGGTTGCGCCGGCGAAGCTGCTTGAGGCTGGCCACACCGGCGAGATCGAGCAGGGCGGCATAGCGGGGGCCGATCGCCTTGACCTGCATCAGGTCGGCGTGGCGTGCCCAGGTGCTCAATCGGTCCGTGTCGATGGCAGTCCTGGCGGACAGCTCTGAACGGCCCGTTCGATCTCCGGCATGGGCCCACAGGTCGGCGACCGTGTTGACGCCGGCTTCCTTGAGCTTGCTGCCTGTGCGGGCGTCGATACCGATGACGTCGGTAACCGGGCGAGAGGCTGTGTTCGTGGCTCCCACGAGGCGGGTTCCGCCCGGGATACGCGACACTGCCCGCCGACCTTCGTCGGCTGACTGAGCGATGAACTCGTCGAGGCGTGTGTTCACCGTGCGGGCCGTCTTGGCGGCCACTCCTACTGCGGCGTAGGGAAGGGTGGTGAGTTTGGACATGGTTCTTCCTCCTGTTCGGTGGGTGATGTGTGCTCTCATTATGCTAGCTGTGGCTAGCAACCTGTAATCATTTGCTAGCAACAGCTAGCGACCACAGCCGAGCGATAGTGAGGAACCGCCCGGCTCGAGGGGTACCGTTGGGGGCATGATCCGAGCGCTCGACCTAATTGGAGCACCGCCGGTGGACCAGTTGTACGACCGGTTGGTGACCGAGCCACGGCCCGCAACTGATAGGCCTTGGCTCATGGTCAACATGGTCAGCTCACTGGATGGGGCAACGGCGGTCCAGGGTGGAGCCACTGGCCTCACCGACAGCGACGATCAGGCCATGTTGCGGGCTCTCAGAGCGACGGCAGACGTGATCTTGGTGGGGGCGTCCACTGTTCGTGCCGAAAACTACGGCCCCGTGAACCTCACAGACCACCAACGCTTCGGCCGGCTCGACTCGGGAAGATCGACCCGACCACGATTGGCGATCGTGAGCGCCAGCCTCGAGCTCGACCCGAATTCGCGCCTGTTCTCGGACCGTACTGCCCGGCCATACGTCTTCACCGGGTCCGCCGCCGACAGCGACGAGTTGGCCGACCGTGCCGACGTGATCGCGGCGCCGTCTGCCAGGGTGGATCTACGAGAAGTCTTGGATCGCCTCTGGGCTGATGGTCACCAGATAGTCCTCTGCGAGGGCGGCCCGGCGCTGAATGCTCAGCTGGTGGCCGACGACCTCGTGGATGAGCTCGATCTCTCTATGTCGCCGCTGCTGGTCGGCGGGAATTCAAAGAGGATCCTCGACTGGAAGAGCCCCTTCGATCCTCCAATCTCCTTCGGCCTCGACAGGGTTCTGGTGGGGGAGAGGACCGTGTTCCTCCGCTACCTCAGAGATCGGCTGTGACCTCCTGCGTTCCGACGGTGAAACGCCGACCCCGGACGCCAATCTCGATCTTTCCGGAAACGGTCGCGAACTTGACGCGTTGGTGGTCGATCTCCACTGCCAGGACGACTCCCCGAATCTGGAGGCGGAACTTGAGTCGCCGCCACTCCTGGGGGAGATGAGGATCGAAATCGATCGAACCTCCCCTGTCTCGCATACCGGCCATTCCGTAGATGAGCGCCATCCACACCCCGCCGGCCGAAGCCAGATGGACACCGTCGGTGGTGTTGTTGTGCAGGTCGGCGAGGTCGGTGAAGAGCGCGGTTCGGAAGTACCGCATGGCCAGGTCGGCCCTGCCGATCCCGGCGGCGACGATCGACTGCACGCATGCCGAGAGTGACGAGTCTCCGGTAGTGAGCGGATCGTAATATTCAAAGTTCGCCCTGATCAGTTCGGGATCGAAGCGGTCTTCGCACAGGAAGGTGGCCATGACCACATCGGCCTGTTTGAGGACCTGGTATCGGTATATGACGAGCGGGTGATAATGAAGCAGCAGCGGGTAGTTGTCGTCGGGAACGTTGTCGAAGTCCCATCTCTCCTTGGCGAGGAAACTCTCGTCCTGGCGGGTGATTCCGTAACCCTCGTCGTAGCCCACGAACATGTCGTTCCCATTGGTTTCCCACTCGTCGAGTTCGGCGGGATCGATGTTGAGCCGTTTGCTCAGGGCTGCCCAGCGGTCGGGATGCTCGTCACGCATCCGGCGCGAGGTCTCGGCCGCATACAGGAGATTCATCTGTGCCATGAGGTTCGTGTAGGCGTTGTCGTCGACGATCGCCGTGTACTCGTCAGGTCCGGTGACTCCGTAGATGTGGAATGCCCCATCGCGGTGGAAGCCGAGATCGGCCCACATCCTGGCCGTCTCCACCAGTATCTCCACGCCGATATCCCACAGCAGATTTTCGTCGCCGGTCACCTCCACGTATTGACGTAGGGCGTAAGCGATGTCGGCGTTGATGTGGTACTGGGCGGTACCGGCGGCGTAGTAGGCGCTGGCCTCGATGCCGTTGATCGTTCGCCACGGAAAGAGAGCGCCTCTCACAGCAAGTTCGCTCGCTCGACGGCGCGCCTGGGGAAGCATGGAATGGCGGAACTTGAGCAGGGAGGCGGCCACATCGGGGCGCGTGTAGACGAGGAAGGGGAGAACAAAGATCTCGGTGTCCCAGAAGTAGTGGCCCTCGTATGCCTGGCCGGTCACTCCTTTGGCGGCGATGCCGGTGCCGTTGATGTGCGCCGAGGCCTGGTGCAGTTGGAACAGGATCCACCTCACAGCCTGTTGAACGGCCTTGTCGGTACCGATGTGTATGTCGGCTGTCTCCCAGAACTTCGCCCAGGCGGTCCGATGGGCTAGAGCTGCTCCTTCGAACCCGACTGCCGCCGATGCTGACGCCACCGACTCGGTGTGGTCGATGCCGCGCTCCGACCCCGTCTCGTACACCGTGAAGACGTCGAGGGCGACCGATTCCCCTCCGGGCAGTGACAGGAAGAACTCCGTGCGAGGGTGATCGGGGTGTGGTTCGGTCTGGACTTCGGCGTGGCGGTTCAGCTCATGGGTCGATGACAGAGCCAGATTAAGATGAGACTGCACGGTCCGATACGAAACCGACATGGTGACGTCATCGATGCGCAGGTCAGTCGGTTCCAGCACTCGGCGACCGAAGTTGCGGGCAAGCCTTGGGTCGAACACGGGGGCTGCGGGCTCGAGATAGTCCGTGTCCTGATGATTGAGGAGACTGGTGGTCAGTTGGACCGTGGCGGGCCGGTCGACTCCCACCTCGAGGTGGGACACGACCAGTTCGGGTGAAGCCACCGACACGAAGCGGACAGAGTTGACGTTGACCGTGATTCCCGAGCGGGTCACCCACCGGTAGCGGTGTGACAGTGTGCCGGTCCTAAAGTCGAGCCGCCGGTGCCAGTTGCGTAGGTCGCTGGTGTCGAAATCGACGGCTTCGCCGTCGACCAACAGGCGAATCTCGGTGGGGTCGGGCACGTAGACGATCGTTTGACCGGCGGTGGCGAAGCCGTAGCCGGCCTCCGGGTAGATGATCGGCCACGATTCGTAGAAGCCGTTGATCAGTGCGCCGGGCTGATGGGCCGGTCGGCCCTGGTGGAGAGTCCCCCTCACCCCGAGCCACCCGTTCCCAAGTGCGAACACTGTCTCCAAGAGGGCCGTAAGCGCCGGGGTGTAGCCGGTTTCAACAATCGACCAGCGGTCGATCGGGTAGATGTGATGCGGTAGTTCTGACCCGTCGGCGTGGCGTTTCGTCATGGCAGGAGCTCGGACAGGTCGGACACGACGACGGTGGCTCCGGCGGCCGTGAGCGCTTCGGGATCGGAGTGGCGGTCGACACCGATGACAGCCCCAAAGTGGCCGGCTACTCCGGCTTGCACTCCGGAGACGGCGTCCTCGATGACCACTGCCTCCTCCGGTGTCACTCCCAGCCGGCGGGCGCCTTCGAGGAAAGGGTCGGGTTCCGGCTTACCGCGCAACCCGAGCTCGGCCGCCACCACTCCGTCCACCCGATGGACGAAGTACCGAGAAATACCTGCCGCCTCCAGTACGGCTGCGGCGTTGGCGGATGCCGACACGACCGCCATAGCCATCCCCATGGATTGGAGGGCCTCGAGCAGAGCCACCGACCCCGGGTAGGCGTCGACCCCGCGGGTGGCGAGTATCTCGTTCACGAGCTCGTTCTTGAGGTTTCCGATCTGAGAAATGGTGTCGAACCCGGGAGGTTCGTCAGGGCGACCCCGCGGCAACTCGATAGCCCGGGCAGCCAAGAAGGCGGCCACGCCGTCGAAGCGGGGCCGACCGTCGACGTGCGCCCGATAGTCGCTGTCGATGTCGAAGGCCGCCTGACGATGGTTGCCGTCAACGGCCCACTGGTCCAAGAAGCGGTCGAAAGTCTCCTTCCAGGCGGCGGCATGGACTGTTGCTGTGGGGGTGAGAACACCGTCGAGGTCGAAGAGCACTGCGTCGAATCGGTTCCAGTCGAATGGCACGTGGTCACCCTCGATGGTCACGGTCCGAAGGTGCCAGGGGCCATCAGGGGGAAGCCGACGTTCCCACCGATGGCTGCGCACCGGTGCGCCTCACCTCTGAGATCACTGAGGCCAGGGGGAATTGCACGGTCCGCCCGGCGAGGGAGAACGGCTCGGTCAGAAGCATGTCCATGGTTCCGGGACCCCGGCAGATTATGTGCCCGGTATAGGTACGAGGCCCGCCGTCGATTGTGATTGTGACAGTTACGATCATGACGTTTCGTCTCGATGTGTCGGCTTCGGAGCCCAAGATCCAAAGTAACGCTCCTCATCCTGACAGAAGTGGCGGCCGGGGTGAAGGACCCACCGGGGGGTCGTCCGACCCATGTCGCCGCGTCCGTTTACCTCCTCGTTACCTGCTCGGCGATACCGTGGCACACACATGAGGCTGCTGATCGTTGAGGACGAGGTCGAACTGGCCTCGGCGGTGGCGCGGGGTCTGCGCCGTCAGGGTCACGCCGTCGACGTTGCCGAGACCGCCATCGATGCCGAGCTCAAGCTGATGTCCGTTGGTTACGACCTGATCCTCTTGGACTGGAACCTGCCCGACGCCCCTGGGCTGGAAATATGTCGGCGACTCACTCACGGCGAGCTGGAGACCTTCGCAGCCGAACGGCCGAGGATCCTGATGCTCACCGCACGAGACGAGGTCGACGACCGGGTCCTCGGCCTCGATGCCGGAGCCGACGACTACCTAGTGAAGCCGTTTGCGTTCGCCGAGCTGGCGGCACGGGTGCGGGCACTCCTCCGGCGCGACGACCAGGCCGGTCCGGTCATCGAGGTCGACGACTTGTTCCTCGATCCGGCCCGATTCGAAGCACGCGAAGGTGGTGAGACGCTCAATCTGAGCGCCAAGGAGTTTTCGTTGCTGCATTACTTCATGGCTCATCCCGGGCGGGTCATGTCACAAGAGCACCTTCTGGAGCATGTATGGGACGAGATGGCCGACCCGTTCACCAACGTGGCGAGGGTGACCATCTCCAACCTGCGAAAGAAGCTCCGCGACCCTGAGCGTCTCGAGACGGTGCCCGGCCGTGGCTACCGGTTGCGAACGTGAAAAGCCCGGTCTCGTTCGTCCAGTCGATTCGTTTCCGTCTTTCGATCCTGTACTCGTCGGTTGTCTTCGGGCTGGGCGCCGCCATTCTCGGAGTCACCTACTACTTCATACAGCGCAACCTCCGCCGGCTCCCCCTGATGTTCGACAGCCGCGTGGTCACCGTGCGCGGGATCGACATCGTTATCCAAGACGTCGACATCGACACGGCCCAGCTCATGGAGCAGGCGGTGACGCAGCGGTCCCTGGAGATGTTGTCCGACTACTCGCTCGTAGCGCTGGTGGTTCTGTTCCTTCTATCGCTGGTCGTGGGCTGGGTGATAGCCGGCAGGGCCCTGCGTCCGGTGGCTCGGATCACGGCGGTCGCCAACGAGATCCAAGCTTCGGACCTGTCGCGTCGACTCTCCTTCGAGGGGCCCGAGGATGAGCTGAGCCGTCTGGCCGACACATTCGACGATATGCTGGAACGCCTGGACACGGCCTTCAGCGCTCAACGCCGCTTTCTGGCTGACACGTCCCACGATCTGCGCACGCCGCTGGCGGTCATTCGCTCCAACATCGACGTCCTGTCCGACGATCCGGCTGCGTCCCTGGACGACTGGCGAGCGGCCGGCGAGATCGTGGCTCGCAATGCCGAGAGGATGGCCGAAATGATCGACGACCTCTTGGCGGCGGCGCGCCTCGAGGTGCGCAGTGCCGCCACGGTCAACGTGAATCTCGCCGACTTGGTGGCCGAGGCTGTCGGCGAGTTCCGTGCCCGCGGTGAGGAGGCACAGGTTTCGGTGGAGGCAAGTCCGATGCCGGCCATGATCGAAGGTGTCCCCCACGCGCTGCGCAGGGCCCTTTCGAACCTGGCCGACAACGCCATGAAAGTGGCCCCGCCAGGTTCGCGGGTGGTCATGGCGTCGGGCTCGGTGGATTCGTGGGCCTGGCTGGCCGTGGCGGACGAGGGCCCGGGAATCGATCCTGCCATGGCGGAAAGGGCCGGGCGGAGAGGGCTGGGTCTGGCGATCGTTCGCCAGATCGCCGAGGCCCATGGCGGCAGGATGTCGGCCCATCGAGGTGAGCGCGGGGGTTCGACTGTAGTTATGTGGCTGCCGACGCCGACCGCCGACAACCCGTGCCCGACAGAGCCGCCCCAGCTCACTTACTCCGGCAGCGCTCCCGTCGCGAACTGACACGCCACAAACCTCGGCCTGCCGTGTCCTCGTGCGCTCCGGGCGGACCCGCCTTGTCTGGGTTGCGTCGCCGGCGGGGTCACACCCAGGGGCTGTTGGTGGTGCCGGAGCCGAAGGCGCGTCCACCGGCGAAGCGATCGAGGCCGAATGGCTCGAGCTCCCTTACTGGTTCCGAACCGATGATCTGGCGGGCTACCAACTTGCCGATCCCAGTCATCTTGTACCCGTGATTGCTGTCGGCGATCATGTACAGGTTTGGTTTGATCCAGTCCATGATGGGTACGTTGTCGGGAGTGAAGGCCCCGATGCCGCCGTTACGACGCTCTTTGAAGTTGGGCCTGATGCCCTCGAATCGTGTCATGAACATGCCCATGACTGTCGTGAGGTAGTCGGCGAAGTCGGGTCCGGCCTGGTACTTTTCGTTGGCGTGGCCGTAGGGGTCGACACTGGCGTCTGGGCCGATCTTCTTGGGCATGCCGCCGCCCTGGATGCCGGGTCGCTCCATTCGCTCGGTGCCGTTCTTCCAGTAGGCGTACACAGAGTCGCCGAGTACCCGCCCCGTCGATGGTTCGACAACTGGGGTGTTCATCAACTCGATGTGGAGCACCGGGGGATTCATCCCGTGGGCGGTCTGATACGGGCCGTCGTAGTAGATCTCGCCCTCTTCCAGCCGCCAGAACGTCCACATATCCTTCTTCTCGTCGCGGGTGCCATCGCCGTACCGCACATCGAGTGTCCTGGGCAGACCCAGCATGTTCCAATGCGCCGAGACCCATGCGCCAACACACAAGAAGACCACGTCGGCTCGGATGTCGCCTCGGTTCGTGCGCACAGCCGCGACTTCGTTGCCGGACATCTCGTACCCGGTGACCTCAACACCCGAAAACATCTGGACGCCGTAACGCTTACACATCTCCGTCAGGCCCGCGATCGATTGGGCCGTTCCCGCATACCCGCTCAGATGCTCGTGCAGGACTACCTCGGTGGAGTGGGGCTTGAAGTCGGGCCAAACACTGGTGAGGAAGGCGCGCGCCTCGCGGCCGGTGTACACGTCGGAGGTGTAGCCGACACTCTCCTGACTTTTCAGGATCTTTTCGTACTCGGCGACTTGATTCTCTTCGCCGCATGAGATGTAGCCGACTTGCTGGAATCCGAACAGGATGGGGTCGTAGTTCCACACATCCACGGAGTGGCGCAGGATGGCGTGGAGTGGTTCGGTCATGTAGAGGTTGCGCACGCACCCGCAGGCGACTCCGGTCGCTCCCGCTCCTGGGCCGGTCTTGTCGAGGAGCACGATGTCGGCTCCGGATCCGCTACTCGCCTCCTTCATCTCCATTGCGAGATGCCAGGCCGTACTCAACCCGTGGACACCGGCCCCGATGATGACGTATCTGGCAGCCTCGGGTAATGCTGTCGTCAAGACTCCTCCTGGTGCTCGCCCGACGAGAGCATGAGACTACCAGCAGGTCCGCAATCGCCGCTGAAGATGACGACGTGGATAAACGGTGTTGACGTCGAGCGTCTGTCCGTCCGGGATGGACCAGGAGCCAGGCACAACAGGCCCTGGGGTTCCGTCTTTAGCGTCGCTTTAGCGTTCCAATCGTAGGTTCGCAAGCAGCCAACCCCGAGGAGACCATGACGTTTTCGACCGACATCACCCCGACAGCAACCGAAGAGCCGGCTGTCGATCATCGCGATCAGGATGAGCTTGTCCGCCAGTCCGACTCCTCTGCTGGCCGGCGGCTTCCACGGGGCGGAGCCTGGATGCTGAGCATGGTGATGCTCGCTCTTGGGATCGGATTGGGATGGGTCGTCTTCTCCGCCCCGCCCCAACCCGAAGCCCCCGTTTCGGAAACCGCTGCGTCGACGGTCAGCGAGGAGCCAGTGGCCGACGTAGCCGAGGCGCTGCTTCCCTCCGTCGTCCAGGTCGAGACCGCCACCGGGATCGGCTCCGGCGTCCTCTACGACGCCGGAGGCCTCATCCTGACGGCAGACCACGTGGTCGCCGGCTCCGAAGAGGTCCAGATCCGTCTCTCCGACGGCCGGTTGTTCACCGGTGAGGTTCTTGGAGGCGACGCCGCCTCAGACGTGGCAGTGGTGCGGATCGATGCCACCGGCTTGGCGGCGGCGAGGATCGGGGCCGACTCCGATGTTCGAGTCGGGCAGATGGCGGTGGCTATCGGGAGCCCGTTCGGCCTCAACTCGACCGTCACCTCCGGAGTCGTGTCGGCCGTTAACCAATCTGTGGGGACGGCGGCCATAGCTCAGTCTCTCATCCAGACCGACGCCGCCATCAACCCCGGCAATTCGGGAGGGGCACTGGCCAATCGGGAAGGGGAGGTCATCGGGATCAATGTGTCGATCTTTTCGCGCTCTGGCGGAAACCACGGCGTGGGGTTCGCCGTCCCGATTGGGGTGGCGCTGGACCTGGCCAACTCCATCGTGTCGGGGGAGCCCATCAGCGCCGCCGTGTTGGGGATCACAGGAGCCGACACCGAAACCGAGTCCAGCGGCGCCCTCATCACCGGGGTAGCGCCGGGTTCCGGAGCCGATGCTGCGGGCGTACGCATCGGCGACGTGGTCATGGCAGTCGACGGCGTGCGCGTACAGGGCATCGCCGACCTGGGAGCCCAAATCCGCACCAACCGTCCCGGGGAGAGCGTCACCCTGGAGATCGTCCGTGACGGCTCCATCATCGAAGTGAACGTAGAGCTGGGAACCGTGGACTGACCTGAGGAGGGGTGGTCCAACGCCGGATGCGACGTTCAGCTCACCGTCCTGCGGTACTGGCGGACCGCCAGGGGTGCGAACACGGCAACGATGACCGTTGTCCAGGCGAGGGAGTGCCACAAGAGGATGCCGACCTCACCTCCCAGGAAGAGTACGCGCAGCGTGGCGGCGATGATGGTTATCGGCTGGTTGTCGGCGAAGGACTGGAGCCAGATGGGCATCGTCTCGGTGGGCAGGAACACCGACGACGCCAACACCAGCGGAAAGATCGGAAGGAACCCGGCCGACTGGGCCGCCTCCGGCGTCTTGGCGACGAGGCCGATGTAGGCCATCACCCAGGTCATGGCGTAGGCGAAAGCCATGGCGACGGCCACCCCCAGCAGAAACCGCCCTCCCCGGCCTGGATGCGGAATCCGACCACAAAGCCCACTCCCAGCATGGGGAAGGTAACGAAGGTATTGCGGACCAAGTCGGCGATGGTGCGTCCCGTCAAGACAGCCGAGCGGGCGATCGGAAGGGAACGGAAGCGGTCGATTACCCCGTTTCCCAGATCTTCGGTCAGGCCGATGGCCGTGGAGCCGGCGCCGAAGACCGACGACTGCACGAGAATCCCAGGGATGAGGAAATTGATGTAGTTGCCTCCTGCAGCGTCGGGCAACGAGAAACTAATCGCCCCGCCGAACACGTAATTGAACAAGAGCAGGAACATCACGGGCTGGACGGTGGCGAACAGGAGCAACTGGGGGAGCCTTACGAACCTGAGCAGATTGCGTCGGGCGATCACCACCACGTGCGTGGCGGACTGTGACAGCGTGGTTCGGTGGGCGCCCCAGGCGGTCATCGCCTCGCCTTGCGAATTCGGCGCCGTTCCGGCTCCGGCGCCGAATCGATCTCCGCGACGCGACCCGTCAATGCCAAGAAGACATCATCGAGTGTGGGTTTGCGCAGAGCGATGTCCTCGGGGGCCAGGCCGGCGTCGTCGAGCGCTCTGACCGTCGCCGTCAGCGACGCGGCCCCGTCGGGAGCAGGGATCGAAAGGGTTCCACGGTGTTCAGATGGAGGCTCGCCGGCGATATCGGTGAGGATCCGCAGGGCAGCTTCTCGATCGGCCGCGCCGACATGGAGGGCGATCACATCCCCACCTAGTTTCGCCTTCAGCTGGCGCGCTGTGCCCTCGGCGATGAGTTGGCCCTCGTCGATGACTCCGATCCTGTCGGCGAGATAGTCGGCCTCTTCGAGATACTGGGTGGTAAGAAGGAGGGTGGTACCTCCCTCGACCAGTTCGCGGATCAGCTCCCACAGCTCGATACGGCTGCGGGGGTCCACTCCCGTTGTCGGTTCATCGAGGAACAGGACCGACGGCCTTCCGACCATGGAGGCGGCCAGGTCGAGTCGCCGTCGCATTCCACCCGAATAGGTACGCACCTGCCGGTCGGCTGCTTCGATCAGGTTGATCCGCTCGAGCACTTCGGTGGTGCGCTGGGCGGCCTCCCGCCGCGAGAGGTTGTAGAGCCGGCCGACCATCTCGACGTTCTCGCGACCCGACTGGAAGTCGTCGATCGCCGCGTACTGACCCCCGAGCCCGATTCGGCTGCGCACCCGGCGCGGGTCAGCGACCACGTCGATGCCTTCGACCTCGACCCGTCCCGAGTCGGGTTTGAGAAGGGTGGTGAGGACGCGAATGAGGGTGGTCTTTCCCGCCCCGTTCGGTCCCAAGAGCGCGTACACGATCCCGGGCTCGAATGACAGAGATACGCCGTCGAGGGCGCGCACCTCGCCGAAGCTCCGAACCACGTCCTCGACTCGTACCGCCCTCTGCACCGAGACATCATCATGGCCAGGCGCCGGATACCCGCAATCAGGGTGGGCCAGCCCGGACATCGCAGGGAGCTCTCAGGGGCGGCGGCTGGAGGCGAGCTCGAACAGGCGGGCCGCTCCCTCCCCCATGGTGTCGAAGCGAGGGTCGCTGGTCTGGCCCCGCAGGTAGCGGATGTAGATCTGCTCCAGGACCACGCCCAGCTTCCAGGTGCCGAACACCACATACCAATCCATCTCCGAGACGTCCCGGCCCGAACGGGCACCGTACCGGTCGATGGCTTCAGCCCGGGTGATCCAACCTGGTGCCGTCACCGGCATGAGGCTGTGGGTGCGTTCGTCGACCTCGTCGTGGTCATGCCACGATCCGAGGAGGGTCCCCAGATCACAAAGGGGGTCGCCACGAGTCGCCATGTCCCAGTCGTACACGGCCTCGCACTTCGAGGGATCGTCGACGGCCACGGCCATGTTGTCGAGTCGCCAGTCGTTGTGGAGGAGTGTCGGTTCGGGCGAGTTCGGCAGGCCCTCGACGAGCCAGGCACCGACCTCGTCGGCGAGCGGATTGTCTTCGTGGCGCGCTCTCTCCCATCGCCTGAGCCAGCCGCCAACCTGACGGTCGAGGAATCCCTCCGGCCTGCCGAGGTCTTCGAGATCGCAATCGGCGGCGGTCACGGCATGGAAGTCGGCGAGCGTGTCGATGACCACGCCCGACAGGGCCTTCGTGGCCTCGGGATCGTTGCCGCCCCCGAACACCTGTGGGATCGTCTCTCGCACAACCACACCCTGGCGTCGTTCCATCACCAAGAACGGCGCACCGAGGACGCTCTCGTCGTCACACAGGAGATGGGAACGGGGTGCCTGGGGGAAAGCTCTCCACAGACGGGACAGGACCATGTGCTCGCGCGCCATGTCGTGGGCTCCGGGCGCCACCGGCCCCAGCGGAGGACGGCGGAGGACGTATTCGGCTCCTCCGGCGAACTCCAACAGATAGGTCAGGTTGGCCCTTCCGCCCGCGAATTGTGTGACCCGCATCGGTGCTTCGGCGCCCGCAAGCTTTCCCGCCAGGTAGGTGGCGACTGTGGTCTCGTCGAAAGCCTCTTCAGGTCGGACGGGGATGAGGTCGGCCACGGGGACAATGTACCGCTGCGACACTGACGGCGGCCACCTCCGGTAGGATCGTCGCCTCCCACAACGGAAGTCCACCACTGAACCCATTCGACATCTCGGAAGCGCTCGTCGACGACGTCTTCGCTTTGAGTCCCATGACCAAGACCACCCTGGGCGTGCCTGGTTCCGACCACCTGTGGGACGACATTTCGCCCGACGGCAAGAAGGAAATGGTCGACATGCTGGGACGCCATCGAGGCGCCCTGAGCGCGCACCGCGAGCATCCTCACCCCGACGAGAAGCACGCCGCCGTCGTTCTCTTGGGGTGGCTCGACACCCGCATTGCCGAATTCGAGAGTGGTGACTACCTGAGAGACGTCGGCCATCTGCATTGCGGCTTCACACAGATCCGCAACCTGTTCGACATCATGAGGCGTGAGAGCGCCGAGCACTGGATCGACATTCAAACCCGGCTCTCCTCGATCGATGAGCCCCTGGCCGGTTGGTGCCGGTTGCTGGCAGCCGGTATTGCCGAGGGCCAAGTGGTCGCTCGGCGCCAGGTCCTCTCGCTCATCGAGCAAGCCGAGAACCTGGCGGGACATGAGTCGATGTTTCTCGGGCTGCTGGACGAGGCGCGGGCCGGCGGGCTGGCGGGCAGCGACCTGGAAGCCGCCGTGGGTCAGGCGCAAGCGGCGGCGGCGAGAACGGCCCGATGGTTGGGGGAGTCGTACCTCCCCTTCGCTCCGGTGGAGGACGGCGTCGGCGAGGAACGCTACCTCCGCTCAGCCGAGAGGTTCTTGGGAAAGATGATCGATCCGCGCGAAACCTACGACTGGGGATGGACCGAGATTGGTCGTCTCCGCTCCGAGATGGTGGAGGTGGCGGGACTGATCGACCCCGGCAGCGACGTCGACGACGTCATCGCCATGCTGGAAACCGACCCTTCCCGAGCGGTCAAACGCGTTGACTTCACAGAATTCGTGCAGGCCCGCCTCGACCAGGCGGTGGTGGATCTCGACGGTGTCCACTTTGACGTGCCCGCCCCGATCCACAGCATCCAGGTGAGACTCGCTCCGCCCGGGGGAGCACTCGGGGCCTGGTACATCAACCCGTCCGTCGACTGGAGCCGACCCGGCTCGGTGTGGTACTCGCTCGGCGACAAGGAAACGGTGCCGGTGTGGCAGGAGGTATCGACCGCGTATCACGAAGGGTTCCCCGGGCACCATCTCCAAGTTGGAACCTCCATGTACCAGGCGGAGCGCCTGTCCAAGGCCCACCGGCTGTTCGTGTGGTACTCGGGCTACGGAGAGGGTTGGGCTCTCTATACCGAGCGGCTCATGGACGAACTCGGGTACTTCGAGCTGCCCGAGTATCGCCTCGGAATGCTCGCTTCCCAGCTGTTCCGTGCCGTCAGGGTGGTCGTCGACATCGGATGTCATCTCGGATATGAGATTCCCGGTGATGCTCCCCTCCACCCCGGCCACAGGTGGGATTTCCACCGCGGAGTCGATTACGTCGAAGCGGTCGGCCTGCAAGCGCGCGACGTGGCGGACAGCGAGGTGAAGCGTTACCTGGGATGGCCCGGTCAAGCCATCTCCTACAAAGTAGGCGAGCGCGACATCCTGGACATCCGCCGTACCTTGCAGTTGCGCGATCCGCACTTCGACCTCAAGGACTTCCACCGCCAGATCCTCGAAGGAGGAGAGCTCCGACTGGACCACCTCCGCTCTCGACTGCTGTCGTAGCAGCAGCGAACTGTTCGCCGTCCGCCGTTTCCTCGTCCGACGTTCTGCCGTCCGACGTCCGACGTCCGACGTGCGCCGTCTGCCGTCCTCAGTCCGACTCAGCAGCCGTTCTTCTGGAGAGTCGGGAAGGGGTTGACGGGTCCGTTGTCGTCTGGGTGCATCTCGAAGTGGAGGTGCGGCGGTCCGCCCCGGGCGTTGCCGGTGTCTCCCACGTAGCCAATGACCTGCCCTGCCTCCACACGGCCCGAGCGCCCGAAGCCGTCGAGGTGGGTGCCGATGTACTTGACACCGTCGTCGCCGTAGAGATGGAATTGCAGGCCACCGATCGTGCCGGTGATGAGCTTGGCCGTCCCGCCCACCGGAGCCACCACTTCGGTGCCTCGGGCAGCGAACAGGTCGTTGCCTTCGTGGAAACGGCCGCCCGAGCGGGGGAAACCCCAATCGTTCACATAGCTGGCTCCTCGCACGGGGCACACCCAGGCACCGCCGCCGCCTCCTGGGATGTTGAGGCTCTGGCCCACCCGGATGACGTTGGCGTTGCTCAACCCGTTGGCCGAGACGATGTCCGCCGCCGCGACACCGTAGGTGCGGGCGATGGTGCCGACAGTGTCCCCGGCGACCACGGTGTGGGTGGCCGTCGAGCCTGCGGTTGGCTCGGCCACGTAGGTGTCTCCGGACAGAGACAGACGTGCTCCCACGTAGATGACGGAGGTATTGGTTATTCCGTTGGCCTTGGCGAGCTGGTCCACGCCAATTCCGTAGCGGGCCGCGATCGATCCAAGGGTCTCCCCGCGGGCGACGACGTGGTGCCCGATGGGTCCGCCCCCTCCCTGGGAGCCGGTGGCGCCCGGTATCTGGAGACGTTGACCCACCTGGAGGAGGTTGACGTCTGCCAGCTCGTTGAGACTGGCGATCGAGTTGGTGCTAGCTCCGTACTGGGCGGCTATCGACCCCAACGTCTCGCCGGCGGCCACGACGTGGACGGTGTCGGCGCTGCCGCCGGTGCCGGGGATGACGATCGACTGGCCGACTCTGATCAGGTCTGGATCGGAGATGTCGTTCACTTCGAGAAGCTGGGCCAATGTCACCCCGTGGGCGGCGGCGATGGCGGTGAGCGTGTCGCCGGATCGAACCTCGTAGTCGACGGACCCCACCACGACCATGAGCGCGACGATGGCTCCGGCGGTCACGGCGCGGAGCTTCTTCGTCCGAACGAGGGTCGACAGTAGATATGTCGACGCGAACATGGGATTCCCTCTCCGGCCCCTGTCCGCCCGGAGGCTGGGTACGTTAGTCGATGCTGACCGGCTGTCCAGAACCGACGGCGGTGCGAGCCCGAAGCTGACCGCACGCAGCATCGATGGATGTCGGTGCCGCCCGTGTCCCTCACTGTGGCGGTAACCCCGCGGTCAATGTGGATTCGCACAAACGCTGCGATGCGTGTGGCGGAGGAAGGAGCCTCATTACTCATGGGAGTGGGGTTGAGGGGGATGAGGTTGACGTGAGCGCGGATACCACGAGCGATGTCACCGAGACGCCGGGCCTGGCCGTCGTTGACGCCTCCATCATCGTCCACTCAATAGAGACTCTTCGTCCCGTTATCTCTCGGTAGTCAAGAGCAGCATGTTCGAGTTCGGCCAGGGGATAACGGCGATTGGTCGGACCAAGCCGCGAGCGCAGTTCGTCGTCGGCGGCGTGCAGACTGATGGCCAAGTTCACCGGCCGGCCCTGTGCAGCCAGTCGTCGAATGCCCGGCACGATTCCGACCGTCGAGACTGTGAGGGAGCGAGGCGACATTTGCATTTCTTCGATCATTCGCCGAAGCGCCTCGGCAACACGATCAAAGTTCGCCAGCGGCTCGCGCTACGCCGTCAATCGACCTGCAGGCGGGGGTTTGGTTAGGAGGGTGGCGAACATGCTGGTTTTGGTGTCACTGTTGGAACGCAGCTCTTTGCGGCCGTGAGTGTGGTTCCGCACCCGTGGGGCCACTACCGACCCGCACGAGGAGAGCCGTGACTTGAGTTAAACCCTACGATTCGGGTTGAGTTCAGCCGCCATCCAGAAGCGGTCCTCTGTACTATGGGCTCGCTATCGCGCAGGAGTACTGTGAGGATCGAATCTTCGGTAACTGCGGTGTCTTGGATACCCATGGAAGCGGTCGAGGGTATGGCCGAGATGCCCTTCAACGTGGGTGTGGCCCATTACGATCCCCCGCCGCCTGAGCACCTCGATGACATCGAGAGGCTGATTGCGGCCGATGGGGCCCGGGAAGCAAACGAGTTGCGGGCCTACATTGAGGTGGCTGATGGAAGGATCGTCGACTATGGCCATCTCGGGCGGGGACACATTGGTCTTACCAAGATCAACCTCGGCTTGCGGGACTTGTTCTTCCCGGCCGTGGCCCTACCTCTGCTTCGACCCCAGCCTGAGGTAGGAGAGGACTCGGTTCGATTTCTCCAGACTGCCGGGGGACGCACCGGTGTTCCCGCCCCCCGTTCCGTGAAGGGAAGGCCGTTCGTCCAGATCCATGCTCCGGTGGCTTGGACCACCTTGGCTCTCACTATCCGTGCAGACGGGAGTTCGGAATTCGAGGTGGCCGGAGCGAGTCCGTTCCCCCGCCATTGGATCTACGACCACGAGGGCAATTTGGTCGCCAAGTCGGCGATGATCGATTTCAAGAAGTGGTACCACGAGGCCTTCGGGCAACACACCCCTTGGGGGCAGCAGGACTCGCCCGCCCTGATGGCCGAAGTCGAGTCTTCGCTCGAGCGGGAGATCTCGGCATCCCTGTTGTCGAAAGACTCGAAGCCTGTCTGGCGGAAGCTCAAAGAAGGAGAAACGCTGGTGGATCAGGGAGCGCCGGGCGACGAGTTGTATCTCTTGTTCGACGGGATCCTCGAAGTACGAATCGACGGCGAAGCGGTTGGTCGGGTCGGGCCCGGCTCACTACTGGGGGAGAGGGCCCTGCTCGAAGGCGGTCGCCGAAAGGCCACCCTCTCGGCCGTAACCAAGAGCCGGGTGGCGGTGATTGGGAAGGACCAGGTGGAGCGGAGCAAGCTCGAAGAGGTCGCCAAGACCCACAAGTGATCCTCGCGTGGGCTCTCGTGCGGTGTTCGTCCTCAACCGGATACCGTCGATCTCGATGGCGCCGGCGGCGTCTGGCGGCGGTTTTCCCTGGCCCGTAGCTGTCCACAGGCGGCGTCGATGTCGGTACCACGGGTGTCTCGTAGCGTTGCGGTGACGCCGAGGTCCGTGAGGATGCCAACGAACCGCGCGATTCGGGAAGCGGAGGAGGGGGCGTCCTGGCTCAGGGGGGTCGGGTTGAGGGCGATGAGGTTGATGTGCGCGCGGATTCGGCGGGCGATTTCGGCCAGTTTGCGGGCCTGTTCATCGGTGTCATTGACACCGTTCGTCATCGTCCACTCGATTGAGACCCGCCGTCCCGTCGTCTCGCGGTAGTAGATGGCGGCCTCTTCCAGGTCGGCGATGGGGTAACGGCGATTGATGGGGACCAGGCGAGACCGGAGTTCGTTGTCGGCGGCGTGGAGGCTGATGGCCAGGTTGATCGGCCAGCCGAGTGATGCGAGTCGTCGAATACCGGGCACGATCCCCACGGTGGACACCGTGAGAGACCGAGCCGACATCTCCATGTCTTCGATCATCCTGCGAATGGCTTCGGCTACGCGATCAAAATTCGCCAAAGGTTCTCCCATGCCCATGAAGACAACATTCGTGAGTCGGTCGGGTACCCCCGGCATCGCGATCTGGCCGAGGAAGGCTCTGGCGTAGGCGACTTGGGCAACGATTTCCCCGGGCTCGAGGTGACGGTCGAAGCCGAACTGGCCCGTCGCACAGAACGTGCACCCGAGGGCACAACCTGCCTGAGATGAGATACAGACAGTGGCTCGCTTCGGATACCCCATGAGGACAGCCTCAAAGTCAGCACCATCAGGTGCAGTGAACAACCACTTCCTCGTTCGGCCTCCATCTCCAACCTGGTCGCCTGAGATTCCAAATGGCCATAGGCGGTTCCTCAACACCTCGCGGAGAGAAGACGGAAGGTTGGTCATGTCGGACGTTGACAGGACGGGACCACGGTAAAGCCAGTGACGTAGTTGCGCGGTCCGGTAAGCAGGTTCACCAGGAAGTAGCTCATGGAGCGCGTCTGGGGAACTCAGGTAAAGCACTGATTGAATGGTAGGTCTTGGGGCCAGCCAGGATGGCAGGCCAATCGGGGCGGCGAGGAAGGCGACAGAAGACGCCCGATTCCGAACGGGGCGGGGCTGTGCGACGTTATTGGATTAGCCGGGCGGCGATATCCCGGACGCCTGCCGTCCGCAAATGGATCTACCCTGCCGACATGGCTGAGTACACGGTCAAACCCCTTGGCCCCGACACCTGGGGCGCCTTTGCCCAGCTCGTCGAGCGGCACAACGGGGTCTGGGGAGGTTGTTGGTGCCTTTCGTTCCACCCGAAGTCCCCGGAGAGGGGACAGAGCGTCGAGGGCAACCGGGCGCTGAAACAGCGACTGGTGAACGAGGGCCAGGCCCACGCCGCGCTGGTCTTCGACGGTGACCGCGCCGTGGGGTGGTGCCAGTACGGTACCCCCGAGGAGTTGCCGGGTATCTATCACCGCAAGGAATACGAGGCGGGGCTCGTCGAGCCCCCGGATTACCGGCTCACCTGCTTTTTCGTGGACCGGGATTACCGTCGCGAGGGCGTCTCGGCGGTCGCCCTGCGGGGTGCGCTGGACCTGATCGCCGAGGCGGGTGGTGGGCTGGTGGAAGGGTATCCACAAGACACCCAGGGAAAGAAGATTTCGGCCTCGTTCCTTTACAACGCCACCCAAAGTCTCTTCGAACAGGTCGGCTTCGAGTACCAGCGGCCCAAGGGCAAGAACCACTGTGTGATGCGAACGAGGATCGCTCCCAGCTGATACCGACGATCGGGTTCTGACCTATATCGGTGATCAGTCAAACCTTCGCAACCGTGTTGCCTACCGAGGAGGTGGCGAGATGACCGACAAGAGAACCACGGCTAGGGATTTCCATGACGCCGGAGGCGTTGACGACTGGCGGGTCCTGTACTGGGGGGCGTATGCCTACTACCGCACCGGCTCGTTCGCGGATGGTGCGAGATTCGTCGCTGCGATTGCCGAGGTGGCGAATGCGCAGGGGCACTTTCCCGATGTCGACCTCCGTCCCGAGGGGGTGACGGTTCGCACCTTCTCACGCGAGGATGGGGCTCTGAGCGAGCGCGATATCGAGTTCGCCCGACAGATCTCGGCGTTGGCCCGAGAACTCGGGTTCCAGCCCGACCCGTCGCAGGTGCAGGCCGTGGGCATTGCCGTCGCCCAAGATGCCGGGGCGGATGTGCGCCCTTTCTGGGCCGCCGCCTTCGGGTATCGGTATCTCGGTGCCGAGGATGCGATCGACCCGCACCGGCGTAATCCGCACCTGTGGTTCCATGAGCTCGACCCTCCCAGGCCCGGCCGCGGCCGCCTCCACATCGACGTCAGTGTCCCGACCGATCAGGCCGAGGCTCGGGTCGCGGCCGCGCTCGCTGCGGGTGGTCGAATCGCCGATGACTCGCATGTGCCGGAGTGGTGGACACTTGCGTCTCCCGACAACCATGGCGTCGACATCGCAGCGTGGCCGGACTTCGAGAACTACGACGGCTGAACGCGACAAGTCATCAACCCGTGTTCTGCTGTGAACATCGTATGTCCATCGCATGGCCCGCGCTGACGGTCTTCTCCTCGAACCTGCAAGGTTCGTCATGGCGTCGGTGGTCAGGACAGGAGTCCGATATAGCCACTCGTGAGCTGGCGGGCTCGGTGGGGCGGCTCATCGGCCAAGAGGGCCGATAGCTCATCGGGATGAGTCATGTACGGCACGGCTGACATGGTACGGCTGCGAGGAGGTTGGCCACGTTGCCCTCCCTACACTGACCGCCGATGAATGACCTGACCGGTGAGACCTGGAGTCGAGAGCCTATTGGCTTCAGACGTGGGGAGCTGAGCGGGTCGGATGGTGTGGCCGTCACCGCCGTGACCCTGATCGGGGGGCCGGCGTTGGTCGTTGGGGCCTCGCTGGTAGTCGACCATGGCCTCGGCCTGCCGCAGATGCTTCTGGTGGCTCCGCTCGCCGCCATCGTCGGTGGGGCGTTGGTGGGAGGGTCGGCGCAAATGGCTGCCACCACCGGCGCCAACTCGGTTTGGCTTCTCCGTCCGGCCTTCGGGCGGGCAGGAGCCTGGGCGGTGTCGCTGGTGCGGCTGGTGATGGTGGTCCTTTGGGCTGTCGTAGGACTGGTCCTGGTGGGGGGCTGGGGAGCCCAGGCCGCGCAGTCATCCGGTGTGACCCTCTCGGCGGAGCTGGTGATCGTGGTGGTGGCCCTCATCGGCCTGGCCATGACCCTGGCCGGTGTCGTTCGCACGACCGCCGTAGTCATTCGACGCCCCCTCTTCTGGGCGTCGGTAGCCCTCATGGCACTCGTCGCCTGGCAGATGACTGGCGCCCTTCCAGTCGCTTCCACTACAGACAGCGGTCGGTTCTGGTCGGCGGTTCAGCTCGCCGGGGAGATGGCGGTGGTGTTCGTCCCCTTCGTCCAGACCGTGGCTCGGCGCCTCGAGAACGAAAGCGACGCCTTCACGTCCTTTGGGGTCGGCTTCACGGTTCCGGCAACGGTGATGATGATGACGGGGGCGGTGCTCGCTGCTCAGGCGGCGACGTTTCCTCTCGACCTGACCGGTCTCGATATTGGGGTGGCTGGGGCCATGTTTGCCATCGTGTGGGTGGTGGTAGCCGAGATCGACCAGGGTTTCTCGTCGTTCGTGGCAACGGGTTCAGAGGCGGTGGGTCTGATTCCCTTTGTGCCCGTGGTCGTCGTGGGCGTCGTGGGCGCGGTGGCGGTGGTCGTGGCCTCCGTCTTGGTCACCGAGCCCCCCATCGCCTGGGCCTTCCTGGCGACGGCTTTGGCCTTCCCTGCCGCTGTGATCGCCTTGGCGGACTTCTTTGGTGTCAGGAGCCTCGATTATCCCGAGTCCGACATCTACGGGATCGACGCCGGCCCCCGCCTCAACCTGGCGGGCGTGGTGTGTTGGCTGCTGGCGGTCGTCGTCGGTCAGATATTCGACCCATCGGTGGAGGGGATGTTGCCGGAGGTGTCTCCGTGGGCCGACGTCGACATCCCCTGGCGCCTCGTGGCGGCCCTTGCAGCTGCTCTCATTTATCTGATCGCTGCCCGGCAACGGAGTCGTCGGGAGGTTCGTGTTCAGGAGCTCCGGGGTGTGTGAGGGATCTCTCAGCCGTTGAGTTGACGCGCGTGGTCGATCCATCCGACGGCCCGAGAGAGCGGAACCTGAGCCGCGGCGGCCACCTGTTCGGGGCGGGAGTTCCTCAAGGCGGCGAGGGTGGTTATGTCGATGGCGGCCAGGCGTGTGGCGTAGACGGGCCCGATCCCAGGAATCTCGGTGATCGGACCGTCTGGGGATTCGCTCGTCGTGAGAGCGGTTGTTCGATCTGGGACGCGAAATGCCGGGGCTTGTGGTTCGCGTGAGATGGCGACGGAGATGAATCGGTCGCGCATCGCCCACACCACTGCACCGAGCCCACCGACGATCCCGAGGATTCGTGCCAGTCGTTTCACATTCGACAGAGTACCGAGTGTTGCCGTCGATAGGGTGGAGTGGATGAAACTGGACTACTACTTCCCCCCGGCCTCGCCCTCGCTGGCTGGAGCTGAGGCGCGCCTCGCGGCCGCCCGCGGCTTCGACGGGTTTTTCACCGCCGAGACCAGTCATGACCCCTTTTTTCCACTCCTGGCAGCAGCAGACGCAGCCCCGGAACTCGATCTCGGGACTGCCATCGCGGTGGCTTTTCCGCGGTCGCCGATGGTGACGGCCACCATCGCTTGGGATCTTGCCGCCGTTTCCGAAGGCCGGTTCATCCTCGGATTGGGTACGCAGATCAAAGCCCACATCACCCGCAGGTTCTCCACGGAGTGGGGACGTCCCGCAGCCCGTATCCGCGACTACGTTCTGGCCCTCCGGGCCATCTGGGATACGTGGCAGACCGGTGCCCCCCTTCGCCATGAGGGGGAGTTCTATCGTTTCAGCCTCATGACTCCCTTCTTCGATCCGGGGCCGATCGACCATCCCCATCTGCCGGTTGCGATCGCCGGTGTCGGTCCGCATCTGAGCCGGGTGGCCGGTGAGGTATGTGACGGGTTTCACATCCATCCCTTCCACACGACGGAGTATCTCGACAGCGTGGTCTTGCCCAATATCCGTTTGGGGGCCGAAGCGGCAGGGCGAACGCTCGACGACTGTGACCGCATCACCACCGTGTTCTTGGTCACCGGGAGCACCGACAGTGAGATCGAAGAGAAGATGGGGTCGGTGAAACAGCAGATCGCCTTCTATGCCTCGACTCCGTCGTACGCGCCGGTGCTGGAAGCCAACGATTGGGATTTTGGCCCTCGATTGACCGCCATGAGCAAGAGAGGTGAGTGGGAGGAGATGGCTTCGGTCATCAGCGACGACGTGGTGGCAAGAGTGGGGGTGGTGGCCCTCGTCGACAGGGTGGGCGACGAGATGCGCCGCCGCTACGGCGATCGTGTGCAGCGTGTCGGGTTCTACGGTATCTCAGGAGTCGCCGACCTGACCCCAGACGCCATGACTCAGATCATCACCGACGTTCGCCGCGGGTGAACATCGTCACCTCTGTCCCCAATGGAAGAGGAGAGTGAGGGCGCACGCCCAGTTGCCCAATCCGATCCCATGGAACGATTGGTTCAGCCTGTCCTGGCGGAGCGGATCACCGCCGAGCTCTCGGCTCTCATGCAGGCTCGAACGGCAACCTCAGGTCCGGCGTCGTTCCAAGATGTCCGATGTCGTTGAAGGCAATCAGACGCGGGCCGGAGTCGATGATCGTGACCGAGGCGTTGTCCACTGCGGCCAATCGTCCCCGGAAGATGTTCCCACCGTCCAAGATGCCCGCAGCCCACAGTGCCGTCAGCAGGACCGGTCCACCGTGGGTTCCTACGACAACTCTCCCGTCACCGGCCAGCAGATTCTCAACAACCGGTATCACCCGTGCCGCTACGTCGGTCCAACGCTCGCCGCCCGGCCGGGTGACGTCTGCGCCTCCCGCGTACTCTGCCCACATCTCCGGCCACTGCGCGGCGATCTCGGCGGGTAGGAGCCCGGTCCACTCTCCGTTGTCGATTTCGCGTAATCGCGGGTCGGCTTCGATCCCGATACCGACCTGGTGGGCCAAGGGCGCCATGGTGTCGATCGTGCGGACCAGATCCGACGACACGATTCGCGTGATGCCCATGCCGACGAGGCGCTTGGCCGTGGCCAAGGCCTGGGCGGAGCCCCGCTCGGTGAGCGCCACATGCATCTGCCCGATGAAGCGATGCTCGCCGTTGCCTTCGGCCTCTCCGTGACGGACGACGAAGACCGTGGCCATCAGGTGGCACCGGCCGATGCCGTCTCGACTCGGGGGTCGGCGCAGGCCACGCGCAGGCCGTTTCGATCGACCGTGAGTGCCGACATCGGACCCCACCCGCTCTGTGGGTAGTCGAGCCGGATCACCTCGTGGCCACGTGCCCTCAGACCCGCCACCACGCTGTCGGGGGTGCCGGGCTCGACCTCCAGCCTGGAACCAGTCTCCCCCGGTCGGGGGCTGTCCATCGTCCAGCGGGGCATCGCCATGGCGACGGCGGGCTCGATCCGGTGTCCCGCGAGGCGCGTGGCCAGCTGAATCACGAGTTGGGGTTGTTGGTGACCCCCGCGCGTCCCCAGCACCATCTCGAGATTGGTCCCGGCAGTCCAGATGGTGGGGGAGAGGGTGTGGAGGGGACGGCTTCCCGGTGCCAGCTCATTGGGATGGCCGGCAGCCAAAGTGAATCCCCGCCCCCGGTCGTGGAGCAGAAACCCAGCCTCACCCGCCGACCGACCTGAGCCGATACCGTGGAAGTTCGACTGGATGAGAGACACGCCAAGACCCTCTGCGTCGACCACGCCCATGAAGGCGGTGCCGCCGACAGCTCGCCCCGGCCCCGGCAGTGGAGTGGACCGGTCGGGATCGTAACTCGCCACGATCGCCTCGAGGCGACCTGCACTCATCAAGTCGCCTGGTGCTACGGTCATTCGGGAAGGATCGGCCAGCACTATGTCCCTGTCGGCCGCCGCCAGCCGATACGTCTCGACAACGGCATGCCAGGTGGCGGGATCCTCGGGGTCACCCAGCCCGATCTTTTCCAGGGCGGCGAGGGCGGTGAGCACGACGTAACCCTGAGAGTTGGGCGGCACGGTCCACGCCGTCGTGGCGAAGACGTCCACGGAGAGCGGCTCCACCCATTCGGCCTGAACGGCTGCCAGGTCCTCGACTGTCAGGAGGCCCTCCGTCGCCTCACTCATGGCGGCGCCCACCGATCCGCCGTAGAAAGCCTCCCGTCCTCCTTCAACCAGCGCTCTCAGGGTGCCCGCCAGCCGCCGTCGGGTGTGGCGCCGGCCCTCGATGGGCGGAACCCCCGCCGGGTACATGTCCGTGACGGAGACTTCTGCGCCGAGCTCGTCGGCTCGGTCACTGAAAGCTTGCGAGAACTCGCGACTTGCCGGGAAGCCGTCTTCGGCGCAGGCGATCGCCGGTGCGAGGATGTCGCCCAGCGGCAGGCGGCCCAACTCGGAGTGAAGCGAGAGCCACCCGTCGACACAGCCGGGAACGGTGATGGCGGCGGGATGTCGCTGCGGGATAGAGGTGAATCCTTGGTCACGCAAGGCCTGGGCGTCGGCTTCCGACCCGGCGCGACCGGAGCTGTTCAAGGCGCGCGGACGACCCCATCCGGTACCGGCGACGAGAGCAAAGAGATCGCCGCCCACCCCACATGTTTCCGGAGCGACCACACCCTGGACCGCGTTGGCGGCGATGGCGGCGTCGACGGCGTTGCCGCCTGCCGCCAGTATCGACATAGCCGCCTGGGTGGAGAGTCCGTGGGGGGTCGCTGCCGCTCCTCCGAACCCCGCGGCCGAGATCGGCCGAAGAGGAATGAGGGATCGGGTCACAGGCCCACCGTCGGTCAGCGTCGCAGATCGGGCACGACGCGATTGAGCGCGTCGAGTACCGCTCTCACCACTGCACGAGGTTCGTCGTCTTCGACGAGTGATGAGCCCACCATGAGCCGCTCGGACTGGGTGGTCACCAGCACAACTTGGGCGATCGCCACCCGCCGCGAGCCGAGTGTGGGGACGTCGACGGAAGAGACCGCAAAGGACGCCTCGGCGTGCAACGCTTGGCCGAGGGCGCTCAAGGCGGCTTCGGCCACCAAGCGGTTGCGAGTAGCGGTGGCCGCGGCGCCTTTCGTTTCGCCCACGAGCGATGAGTCGTGCCAGTCGAGAGTCACCCGAACCGACGTCTTGGAGCCATCGGTGGTCTCGGCGATATCGACGATGGCCGGGCGGTCTCCAGTGGCAAGGTCGCCGTCGGCGAGCTGCACAACCGAGATGATGCGGCGGTCGATGTCGACACCGAAGAGAGCCGCTGCCAGCGACTGGACATCCCGCACGACCTGTTTCGCCGGCTTGGTGCGTCGGGCCAGCACATGGATCTCTTCGAGTCTCGAGTCGCTGCCCACCACCCGGGCTGCCTCGATGCCTTCGAGTCGGACGATCTTCGCCTGCAGTGCACTGATGTCCATTGCCGACGAGGGTACTTGCCCGATCGCTTCCCGGTGTCACGCGACGGGTTTGTGAATGGGGTCGATGGTCCTGTTGAGCCGGGGCCTCGGGCGGGCTACATTGCTGGAGTCTCCGAGAGGCGACACATCGAGGTCGACAGCGCTGTTCACCGAGATGGTTTTCGAGGCGGGCGAGTCAGGGGCAACAACTTGACAACAAGGGTTCCCGGTGAGAGCCGGGAACGAGCGGGGGCTGCCCGGCTAGGCGATCTGTCGCCACCACCTAACACCAAGCGGAGCGAATAGGAACGCACGACGAGAGTGTCGTGTGAACCCACACCGACAGGTGGTCGAAAACATGAAAGGCAAGCTCATCCGAATTCTTGCCGCAGCCGGCAGCCTTGCAGCAATTCTTGCTGCAGGCTCTGCCAATATCAGGATCGGCTGATCGTGCGGCCGGGCGTTCCCGCAAATCTCTGATGAAGCCGCTCATAAGACGACAAGCTCGGGTTGCCGGCGCATACAGCCTCTTGGGCCTTGTGTGCCTCGTTGGGGTGCTTGCAGTTACAAACCGGCCGGATTGGCTTACGTGGGTTGTCTTCGCTTTCGCCTTCGTCGCGCTGGAGTTCAAGACAGTTGAGGTCAACGACCGGATGCTGCAGAGTTCCGGGTTGATGGTCTTGCTGACGGCAGGCACGGTCTTCGCATTGCGACCAAATGCGTCGGCCTTGTTCGCAATGGTTGCAATTGCTGCGCTCGGTTCCGTGATCCCGGAAGATGTTCGGCTCAAGCGCTGGTTCCAACCGCTTGCCAACTTCGGCCAGATGGTCGTATCGGCGGCCTGTGCTGGAGTGATCCTGGACCAGATGCTGACCGGAGCACCTTTAGCTTCACCGTACACGTTGGCGCGGGTAGCACTGGCGGGTGGGTTGGCGTCGGTCGCATACACGATTGTGAACCTGACGATGGTTAGGTACGCAGTTAAGTACGTGTACGGCCAGCGAAACCTGCAGCCATGGTCTGGTCTCCATGTGTTGCTGATCTCGCAAGTTACGCTTGGTGCGGTCGGAGGTCTCATCGGCGCGGGCCTCGTGATCGTCGGTAAGCCTGCGGTCGCTGTTCTTGTCCTGATCGTCTATCTGATTGCCCATCTCTCGTTCTCCTCATACTCTCAACTTAGGGAGGCGCACCAGTCAGCCTTACGCGGGTTTGTCAAGGTGTTGGAGGCGCGAGATCTCTACACGAGGGGACACACCGAGCGTGTCGCCTATTTCTCACAATTGATCGGTGAGGAATTGCGGTACACAGGGACCCAACTGGAGAGACTGCGGTTTGCCTCGCTCATCCACGATCTGGGCAAGTTGGCCATTCCGGGCGACCTGCTTCAGAAGCAGGGGTCTTTGTTGCCCGAGGAGAAGGCGGAGATGCGACAGGCCGCAAGGAAGGTAGAGGAGATCCTGGGTGAGGTCGATTTTCTTCGCCCCATGGTGTCCATCTCGGGTGTCCACTACATCGACGTGGACACATTCGACGCCGACACCTGGTCGCTCGACGCCTCGATCGTGGCCACCGCCGATGCCTTCGAGGCCATGACCTCCACCCGCAGTTATCGCATGGCCTTGAGTCAAGCCGAGGCGTTTGCCGAGCTGCGAAGCGACGACTCGGGGCGGTTCTTTCCCGATGTCGTCAACGCTCTCGAGTCGGGTCTCGTCCGCACCGGCGAGGTGTATGGCGGTTCTGGAGTTCCCGCCGCGTCCCAGGCGACTGGTGGTCCACCCCATGGCTGAGAGGTCCGTGTTCTCGGTCATGTCGGTCATCGGGCTGGTTTCTGCCCCCGTCCTGGGTGTGATGGCTGTCGCCAACTCCGGGTTGACCTGGTTTCAAGTGACGGTGGCGGTGGTGGCGCTGCTGGTGGGCTCGATGATCGTCGCCTCCGTATCGAGCGGGAACCGGTTGACCGTGGCCATAGGAGTTGCGGCCGCCCTTCCGTTTGTCTTCGTCACTCCCGCCGGAGTGGACCTCTATGGCGTGGCCGGCGTCTATCTGATCGGGTCGGCGGGGTTGGGGTTGATCTCCCTGACGAGGGGGACGCCGTTGCTGCGATCCGGAGGTTTCGCCGGCCGCCAGCTCGTCGGCTTCGTCACCTTCGCCACAGTGTTCGCCATCGTGCGCCGGATGCTGGGGACGGCTGTGGGCGAGTCCGGATGGGAGGTCTTGATCCCGTTCGTGACGGCCGGTGTGGCGTGGTTCTTCGTGGACGTCGGATTGTGGGCAGTATTCGCCTCGGAGTACCGGAGGGTTTCGGCGCGATATCTCGGACTGGCCGGAGTGGGCGACGCCAACGTGTTCGCCAGCCTCGTCGCCACGGGTGCCCTGTTCGGCCTGATGTTCGATGCGCTCGGCTGGTGGGCCCTCCCCGTGTCTTTGCTGCCCTACAGCTTCGCCCACAGCGCCTTCCGGCGTTTCCAGGAGACGCGTTCGACCTACAAGCAGACGATTCGCGCGCTGGCTCATATTCCGGAGGCGGCCGGGCTGAACCTCTTCGGGCACGCCGACCGGACCTCGGCCATGTCGGTGGCGATGGCCAAGGACCTCGGCCTCAGCCCCGAGGAGGTGGAGGACGTCGAGTTCGCCGCCCTGATGCACGACATTGGGCGCATCACCCTCAACGAGACGACCGTTCTGGACCAAGGGTGGACCCAGGACGACCTGGCCCGGTGGGGATCGGAGATCATCGCCGGGGCCCCTTCTTTGAATCGTGTTTCCGGATATGTCCGTCGCCAATACGAGCCTTACCGCAAGCCGGGAGAAGAGTCGGACCCGACCCTGTCGGTGGTGGCCCGGATCGTCAAGGTGGCATCGGCTTACGATGCCGCCGCCACCGGGGAAGGGCTGTCGAGGCTCGAGGCACTCGAACAGTTG
Source organism: Acidimicrobiia bacterium (assembly GCA_041744375.1). Taxonomy (GTDB): domain Bacteria; phylum Actinomycetota; class Acidimicrobiia; order Spongiisociales; family ZC4RG35; genus JBGTLA01. Next base: position 51,093 of record JBGTLA010000078.1, read on the forward strand.
CATCAAGGCGCCGCTTATGAATACGACCCGGAGGTGGTCGCTTCCCTGAGGAGAATCCTCGACACGGATGCCGGTCGACGAGCCGTCAGCGTTTGACCGAGGCCGACCCGGCCTGAGAGCGGGCGCCCCGCTTGAACCAACGCACCGGCCGTCTCAGCTCGTGCTCTAGGAAGCGCCCGAGACCCACCGCCAAGAAGACGTCGCCCAACGAGACGACCTGGCCTTGATTGGCGAAGCGAATGGGAATCACGTCGGCCAGGAACGTCAGGCGTGTCCTCGAATCGAGCATGACATGTTTGTAGCTCTCTGTGAGACTCAGGCTGCTGGACGAGAATCCGGCGGCCACCTCCGCAGCTCCTTCGAGGACGGGCATGCCGCCGTTGAGGGCGATGACCGAGAAGTTCATGAGCACCCCGACTCCGGCCAGCCACATCCCGGTGCGGGAGCGGTTCACGATGACGAGAAGGAGGAGAGGGCCGAAGGAGATGAGAACGAGCGCCAGCCCGACGTCGGGAGCCCAAGAGGCCGACGACGGCAACCAGTTGGTGGCAATCTGGAGCAAGAAGCCCAACGGAAGCAGCCACCACATCCGGAGTTGGATGTCACCGAGGTTGGTGAGTCGTCCACCTCTGAGCACTGCGATCGTCATCGCCAAAAAGAGGACGAGCGCTAGCCATAACATGTCGGCTGCCGACGGTATCACACAGCAGGACATGAATGAGAGGAAGCGGCGTGATTCGATACGAACAGGAGGGCCACCGGGCCACCATCACGATCGACGATCCTGAGCGACACAACCCCATGTCGACGGAAACCATGGTCGGTCTGGCCGAGTCGACTGGTCGCGGACTCGGGGATCCGGAAGTGCGCGTGCTGGTATATACCGGGGCCGGCGACAAAGCCTTTTCCGCCGGAGGCGACCTCGCCGCCGGGTTCGTCGACGACCCCCTTGGGCTGCATCGGACCCGGGGAGCCCTGGCCGACCTGTTTCGGCTCATGATCAGGGGAGGCAAACCAACGGTGGCGAGGGTCAACGGCCATGCCCTGGCCGGCGGATTCGGCCTGGCCGTGGCCTGTGATGTCGTCGTGTCCGTCGACGACGCCAAGATGGGAACGCCGGAGGTGAACGTGGGATTGTGGCCGATGATGATTTCGGCCGTTCTCATGCGCGCCATGCCTCGCAAGGCCGTTCTGGAGATGATGATGACCGGTCGGACCATCACCGCCACGGAGGCGCAGATGTTGGGTGCGGTCAGCCGCGTCGTGCCCCGCCCGATGCTGGACGAGACCGTCGACGAGGTGGTCGAGGCCCTGGCTTCGAAGAGCGCGTCGGTGATGAGGTTGGGACGCGATAGCTTCTATGCGATAGCTGACATGGGTTTCGACGCTTCGCTCGACCGTCTCCAGGCAGGGTTGACAGCGGTGGCGTTTACGGCCGACTCGACCGAAGGAATCACGTCGTTCCGGGACAATCGAAAGCCGCGCTGGTCCGACAGGTGACTGTGCGCCAGTGACTCGGGGCCCATCTGCTTGAGTCGATCCGGCGGTAGCCTGAGCGGTCGTGGCTTCCGCACAGGTCGTCGTCAGGCGGTTGGGTTGGACCCTTATCTGGGCCGGCCTATTGGTCTTCGCCTTCTTGGCCTATCAGCTGTTCGTGACCGATTTGCTCAACAGTCGGACCCAAGCAGCAGCCCGGGCCGACCTCGAAGCCGAGTTGGCCGACAGGAGGCTGGATCTCCCGGTGCCCGCAGCGGTCGCTGTGGAGACCACCGTGGCAGAGGTCGAACCTGACGAAACGGCGGACCCTCAAGAAGCTCAGGAGCCGGACCCTCCGCTGGTCACCTTTCTGCCCGAGGACCCAGGCGAGGAAGGCGCCGCCTTCGGACGGATCGTCATCGAGGCGATCGAGGTGGACGACGTCGTGTTCGCCGGAGTGTCTCGCGACACCCTCAAGAAGGGGCCGGGTCACATGGTTCGCACCCCCGTACCAGGCCAGCCGGGCAACGCGGTGGTGTCGGGGCATCGGACCACGTATGGCCGTCCGTTCTACGCCCTCGACGAGCTCGAGCACGGTGATCGGATCGAGATCGAAACGGCGCTCGGGACGCATGTGTTCGCGGTACGCCGAACCCTGGTGGTGGCCCCCACCGACGTCTGGGTCACCGACCCGATCGACGGAGTGTGGCTGACCCTCACCACGTGTCACCCGCGTTTCTCGGCCGCCGAGCGTCTGATAGTCCAGGCTGAGTTGGTCGCCGGTCCCAACCTGGAATATGCCAACCTGGTGGGTGAGACGGAACCCCTACGTGAGGAACCGACATGAGGCGCATCTGGGAGGCACTGCCCGGCCCCACCCCGGTCAAGGCCTTCGTGGCCACCGTGGGGGTTATTGTGGCGCTCGTGGTCTTGGTGGTGCTCTTCGAGTGGGCGGGTGACTTTCTCGATTCCGGCGGGGCCATCGGTTGACCCCCGAGCCCTCCTTTCTTCGCCACAAGTACGCAGTCGCTCGTCGGACCCGAGCGGCTTGCAGCCGAGTAAAGAGGTATCAGGTGTCGAATTCGATCGCTGCCAGCCGTGCCGGCGTGAGTTCGCCGATCACGAAGTCGACGACGACGCCGTTTCGGTCTATGACGAAACTTCCGGGCAGGGAGAAGACCGGGTAGGCCTCGTTTACGGTGTCGCCGTCGTCGAAGGCGACCAGAAACGACGGTTGCATCTCGAAGGCGAACGCCCGGGCGTCGGCGAACTGATCTCGCACCGCCACCCCCACCACGGTCACCTCGGGGTGGGCATCGGCGAATTCCGACAGGGCGGGGAACTCGCGCCGACACGGCTCACACCACGAGGCCCACAGGTTCAACAGCACCGGTCCGCCTCCGGCATCGACATGAGCACCGAGATCGAAGCGGGTGCCGTCGAATCCTGTCACCTCCAATGGCGGCGCCGTGTTTCCCACCTCGGCCCGTGCGGGAGCGCGACCCAGCCCGGAGACGAAGACGCCGACCGCGATGGCCACAATGAAGATCACAGTGAGAAGCCCCCCCGAGAGCCCTGCCCGGTGGGGCATGACCTCAGAGTCCACTTCGGGCTGAGTCACTCCTCGGCGGCCATTCGACGGAGCACATAGTGGAGGATGCCACCGTTGCGGAGATACTCCACCTCGATGGGGGTGTCGACCCGGGCCCGGGTGGTGAACGTCAGCACCGACCCGTCTCCTCTGGTGGCAGTGACTGCGATGGCTCGCCGTGGGCTCAGGTCGTCGTCGACGTTGACGTCGTAGGTCTCGGTGCCGTCGAGTCCCAGCGAGCCGGCCGACTCGCCCTCGGTGTACTCGAGTGGAAGGACACCCATCATCACCAGGTTGGAGCGGTGTATTCGCTCAAAAGATTCAGCTATCACGGCCTTGACGCCGAGCAGGAAGGTCCCTTTGGCGGCCCAGTCGCGTGACGAGCCCATCCCGTAGTCCTGGCCGGCCAGCACCACCAACGGCACGTGCTCCTGCTGGTAGTGCATGGAGGCGTCGTAGATCGAGGTGACCTCGCCTGTGAGGAAATCCGTTGTCCACCCACCCTCGGTGCCCGGGGCCAACTGGTTGCGCACGCGGATGTTGGCGAACGTGCCTCTCGTCATCACTCGGTCGTTGCCGCGTCGTGATCCGTACGAGTTGAACATCGCCGGCTGCACCCCTTCGGAGATGAGATAGCTCCCGGCGGGCGACTTCGCAGAGATGGCGCCGGCCGGACTGATGTGGTCCGTGGTGATCGAGTCCCCCAGCTTGACGAGAACCCGCGCTCCGGCGATGGGGGAGATGGGATGGATCTCTGAGGTGAGGTCCCTGAAGAACGGAGGCTCCTGGACGTAGGTGGAGTCAGCCGACCAGGGATAGAGCGCAGAAGGTGCCGTCTCAATCTGGCGCCACTCGTCGGCTCCCGTGAACACGTCGGCGTACTTACGGCGAAACTTGTCTTGGTCTACGTGCTCGGCCACCACCGCCGCTATCTCCGCCTGAGTCGGCCACAGATCGCGCAGGAAGACATCGGCGCCCTTCTCGTCGACGCCGAGGGGCTCTGAGATCGGGTCCCAGTCCACGGTTCCCGCCAGGGCGTACGCGACAACCAGGGGCGGGGAGGCCAGATAGTTGGCCTGCACGTCGGGCGATATCCGGCCCTCGAAGTTGCGATTTCCCGACAGCACCGCCGCGGCCACGATGTCGGCCTCGGCGATCGCCTCCGAGATCGGCTCGGGAAGCGGCCCGGAATTGCCGATGCAGGTGGTGCAGCCATAGCCGACGACGTGGAATCCAAGCGCCTCCAGATCATCCATCAGTCCGGCCGCCTCGAGGTATTCCGTCACGACCTGTGAACCCGGGGCGAGCGAGCTCTTCACCCACGGACGACGGGTTAGCCCCAGGTTCACTGCTTTGCGGGCGACTAGCCCGGCACCCACCATCACGTCGGGGTTGGAGGTGTTGGTGCACGATGTGATGGCCGCAATGACCACTGCCCCGTCCTCGAGCTCGAACGTGTTCCCCGCGTAGGTGACCTCCACCCCGCGCGACCGTTCCAGGACATCGGTGGCGGTGGGGGCAGTGGCACCGCCTTCATCGGCCCAATCGGTGATCGTTCCCGGACCGTTCCCGCTGTCTCGGCCGAAAGTGATTTCGAGATCCTGGCGCCATTGGGTCTTCATCCCGGTCAGGTCGATGCGATCTTGAGGTCGTTTCGGACCCGCCAAGGCCGGCAACACGCTGGACATGTCGAGGTCGAGTTCGGTCGAGTAGGCGATCTGGCGGGCGTCGTCGCGCCACAGGCCCTGCTCGCGGTAGTAGAGCTCGACGGTGTCTATCAGGTCTTCGTCTCGGCCCGTCAGGCGGAGATAGCGGATGGTCTGCTCGTCGACGGGAAAGAATCCCACTGTGGCCCCATACTCGGGTGCCATGTTGGCGATGGTGGCCCGGTTGGCCACCGGCATGTTCGCCAAACCCGGTCCGTGGAACTCGACGAAGCGGCCCACCACACCATGCTCACGAAGCATCTGGGTGACGCGCAACACGAGGTCGGTGGCGGTGGCCCCCTCGGGGAGCGCACCGGTGAGCCGAAAGCCCACCACCTCGGGCAGGAGCATGTAGATCGGTTGACCGACCATGGCCGCTTCGGCCTCGATGCCTCCGACCCCCCAACCGACCACGCCGAGGCCGTTGATCATGGTGGTGTGACTGTCGGTGCCCACCAGGGAGTCGGGGTAGAGCCAGGTGCCGTCGTCCCAAACAACCTTGGCCAGGTACTCGAGGTTCACTTGATGCACGATTCCGGTGGCGGGGGGGACGACCCGGAAGTTGTGGAAGGCCGACTGGCCCCACTTCAGAAACTCGTAGCGCTCTCGATTACGTTCGAACTCCTTTCGGGAGTTGATCATCAGCGCGTCGGAGCGGGCAAACGCATCGACCTGGACCGAGTGGTCTACGACGAGATCGGCGGGGATCTGCGGGTTCACCTTTTGGGCTGACTCCTCATCTCCGGTCATCGACACGATTGCCGAGCGCATGGCGGCCAGGTCCACGACTGCCGGCACTCCCGTGAAATCTTGCAGGACGACCCGACCGGGCACGAACGCGATCTCGTTCTCGCCGACGTTGTCGGCGTCGTAGGCGGCGATGGCCTCTACGTCGGCATCCGTGACGGCGATACCGTCACGGTTGCGCAACGCCGACTCCATGAGCACCTTGATGGTGTAGGGGAGGTCGTGGATACCGGGCACGGCATCAAGTCGGGCGATCTGTCTTTCGCCCAAAGGCGTCGAGATCGACGATGCGGATCCCGTCGAGTCAGTGGACATTGTGTCCTTCCGTTTGCGTGTCAGTTCTCCGAGTGTATTGAAGGCGTTCGCGAATAGGGCCGGCTCCATGTTCGAGGGACCCGTCATAGTCACCGCACGCAGTCCGGCCATCTACGTGCGAATGCTGTGAATCCGGTCGACGCCCACCCCAACCAGCGAGGTCACGCTCTCACGATGACGAAATCGTCACCGGCACCTGTGTGATGCAATCGTCGTCTGGTCGCACGTGGGGTATGAGGATCGGGCGGCAATCGGCCGCCAAGGCCCCCATGAGGCCGGTGATGATGCCTCTGTCGAGGGAACAGACCACATCGGGATGGTCGGTGGCAGCTTCCCCGAAGGGGCAGTTCGTGGCGAGAAGCTGCTGGCCGGCGATGTCGGGATCCATGCTGAAACCCAGTCCGGTCATCGCCACCGCCACCGCCTGCACGGCGGCGCTGTAGCGGGCGTCTTCTGGGGCGCCGATCTCAGTTGCCAGCTCTCGGCCGTATTCAGCACCGATCTCTTGGGCGATGCGGGAGATGTCGGAAGGAGCGATGCGGGCGACGAGGCGCATGAGGAGGTCGGCGAGCAGCTCGTATCGACGGGGCGAGAAGTGCAACGACACTTCCCGACTGCTGGCCACGTACATCTTGGCGGGACGGCCTGCCCCCGCCCCCCCTTTTTCGACTGGTCGATGGCGCGACACGACCAACCATCCGTCGTCGGCCAGTTTGTCGAGGTGGTGGCGGGCGACATTGGGGTGGATCTCGAAGAGCTCGGCCACCCGGGCGGTCGTGAAGGGCTCGGCCGACTCGCGTACTGCGATGTAGATGGCTCGCCGCGTCGGATCTCCCAGCGCCGAGGTGAGGTCCCCGATGCGCTGGTCGAGAGTCGAATGGTCGCGAGAAAGGCTTTCCATGTGGGGTTCTATCCAGTGAAAAGTATAGTGCTGGGGAGTCTCCTAGACGCTGCCCCCAAGGTGAATCAGTGCCCGAACCCTCCCCAGTTTCTCTGCGCGCCGCCGTTGAGTCGGTGACCGAGCCGTTGCTCGGCCGCAGTCTCGGCCAGCTCGGCTTGGTCGAGGACGTGCACGAGAAGAGATTCGGGCAGAACGCTGCCAAGGTGAGGGTGGTGGTTCCCAACCATCCTCGATTGGCCGAACTCGATGCCTCGATCAAGAAGGCCGCGACTGATCCTCGGCTCAGTGTCGAGTTCGACGTCATGAACGACTCGGCTCGTCATGAACTCATGGAGCGTCTCCGATCGGAAGCCGGCCCGGGAGTTGGTCAACCCGGCAACAGGACCCGAGTGGTAGCCGTGTCTTCGGGCAAAGGTGGGGTAGGCAAGTCGTCTGTCACCACCAACCTGTCGGTGGCTCTCAGCGGCTTGGGTCACCGGGTAGGGGTCATCGATGGAGACATCTGGGGATTCTCCATACCTCGCATGTTTGGCGTCGAGCGTCCCCCTGTCGTGATCGACGAGTCGATCATCCCTCCCATCTCCCATGGCGTTCAGGTCATGTCTATGGACTACTTCGTGCCCGACGACAAGGCAGTCATCTGGCGGGGACCAATGCTCCACAAGGCGATCGAGCAGTTTCTCACCGACGTCTTCTGGGACTCCCCCGACTTCTTGGTGGTGGACATGCCGCCGGGAACAGGTGACATCGCCATCTCCATGGCCCAGTTCCTTCCTCGAGCCCAGGTTCTCATCGTCACCACACCCCAGCCGACTGCCCAGCGAGTGGCCCGCCGGGCCGCCCTCATGGCTGCCCAGGTCGACCAAGAGGTCATGGGGATCGTCGAGAACATGGCCTGGTTCACGGGCGACGACGGAACCCGCTACGAGATCTTCGGGGCCGGTGGCGGTGCCGCCCTCGCCGAGGAGTTGGGGGTGCCGCTCATGGTCCAGATTCCCCTCGTGCCCGCCATGCGGGAAGGGGCAGACGATGGACGGCCGGTGGCCGTCACTGCGCCCGAATCCGAAGCAGCCGCCGCCTTCGAGCGTCTGGCGGGGGCGGTGGTCGACGCCCGCCCCCGGGTCCGGACTCACCCCGACCTGGTCATCCGCTGACTTCCGATGCACCGGTGGAGGCGCTTCGGCCTGCCCCTCGTGTTGTGGCTGTTCGGGCTGGCCACCACCGTGTTCCTGTTCTCTATATGGGGGAGGGCGGTGGTCATCGACTCTCGACTTCTGTCCGATGCCGCTGCCAAGGCCGGGTATTCCGAGGTGGTGGCCACCAGAGTTGAGTCATGGTTCAGTCGCGTTCTGTCCGATGTGGGTATGGGCGACGACAGCGCCGTTCTCGGCGCGCAGATCGCGGCACTGCCGGAGGTGGGGTCGGCGAGTGCCGCACTGGTTCGTGAGGTGGTGCTGGCGGTAGCCGAACCGTCGGCGGGCCTGGTCGTGGTCGACGTTGCGGGGATTTACGCTCCTACTGTGCCGGCCATCACGTCGGCGCTGGCGTCGGTCGGGGTCGCCTCCGACACCGCCCAGGTCGGTGCCGTCGTAGACGCGCTCGACCCACTGGTGCTCCGGACGGATCCCGGCCCCCCGTTGGTCGGCCCTCAATCCCAAGGGGCCCGGTCGTTTACCCGGGCCACATTGCTCGCCTCTTTGGTGATGCTGGCGACGGGAGCGTCGGCCGTGAGGATGGCCGACGACCGCAGGCTCATGTTGAAGAGCTTGCTGACGCGACTGGCCGTATCGGGGCTGACCTTCGCCGTATTCTTCCGCCTGAGCGCGTGGGTACTCGACCCCGGGGGCGGGAGGGCCACGGTGGGAGGGGGATTAGCGGACGTGGTGGGATCCAAGTTGTGGATCCCCTTGGCCGTCGCACTGACCGCGACCGCCGCCCGGTGGCTGGTCCACCGCCGGGGCGAGAGCGGCGTCGAGAGTCTCTGAGCTACTTGGTGCGGATGACCTTGGTGCCGCCGGCGAACTCGTCGTGCCAACCTGTGTTCGTCGCCGAGGAGTTGATGGTCACGGCAATATAGATGGCCATGGCCAGTTGAGCCAGTCCCCCAATGATGGGAATGATGGACAAGGCGTACCACCCGTTGCGCTTGATGGCGACTTCCATCGATGGGTTGGCACCATCTGGTCCCACCGTCTTGAGACCGAGCACCATCTTGCCCACCGTTTGGCCGGTACGGGCTTCCATGAGGGCGAAGTACCCGATGACAATGGCAGCCACCACCAGCGAACTGACGATCGAACCGATACCGAAACCCCCACCGAACATGTTGAAGCCGGTGGCGCCGGTCGTGAATATGGCGCCGATGACCAGAGGCACCACGATGACGAACGTGACGATACCGAGCAGGATGTGATCGATGAGGCGGGCGAGGAATCGGGTCCCCAGGTCGGCGGTCGATCCGACTCCGGTGGCCGGAACCGCCCCGGCGGCGGGGTCGGCCTGAAAGGCTGGATCCGTTGGCTGCTCCGGCTGTTCGGGCTGGTCTGGCACGTGATCGGTCATCATCGGCTCCTGCTTGTGGCTTGTACGAGGCCGAACCTTAGTTAGCGGTATCGCTCGCTGTGGCAATCGTCGCAATGAATCGCAAAATCCCGCCCGCGGCTCACACGGGCGGCAGCGAATCGGTGGTGATGCGGACGACCCACGTCAGGGCGAAGGCGCCCGCCGTGACCCTCAACAGTCGTTCGACCACACGCTGATCGACTGTGATCGGGCGCCCCCAGCGACGTGCCGCCGCCACACCCCACCAACCGGCCATCCAGGTTGCAGCCACCAAGACCAACGGGTGGTACGTGACGGCGGCCACCAGGTCACCCTGCGCCAACGAGGCCGCCGCCCGGGTCAGACCGCATCCCGGGCACGCCATTCCGGTGACGAGGGCAAAAGGACACAAGGTGGGGCCGGTTTCGAAACGAGACAGCGCCGCCAAGATCGCCACGGCACCCAGAGGAGCCATCCAGAGCCACGAGCGCCACCACCTGGCCACCGGCACCTCAGAATCCGGTGCTGAACTCGTCGAGCATCCCGACGCTCAAGCCTCCGAGGATGATGAGGGCGCTGAAGGCGATGCCGATCACATAGAGCACGGCCACGACGATGGCGATGATCTTGGCGGCGTTGGCCGTTCCCTGCCCGCTCGGGTCGCGTCGACCGACCGCGATGGCATCGAGCTCGTTCTTCCCTTGGATGAAACCGACAATCGCGGCGGGACCGCAGCACACCAGGCCGACGATGCTCCAAATGAGGGCGCTCGTGGCCTGACTTGCCTCGGGATAGGCGGCGGGGACGGTCATTGTGTGGCTCCCTTCGGGCGGCTAGTGGCCCAGCACGCTACTCGCCGGTCGGTCGGTCCCCTACAACGAGCCGAGGCCGGCTTCGAATCGCTCGGCCATCTCTGTCACATGGGCGGGCGACATGATCAGCGGCGGAGAGACCTGGAGGCCCCCTCCTCCGACCGCCCGGGTGAGGACTCCGGCCTGTCGGCATGCCGCCGCGGCGCGTGGCGCCAGCGTGTCGTCGGTCGTGTCCAACTGGATGGCGGCCAGCGCTCCCACCCCGGAGCGGATGTCGGTGACGATGTCGAGGTCTGTCAGCGGTGCCAGGGCCGCGGGTATCTCCGTCTCCAGCTGGAGGGCCCGTTCAAGGATGCCCTCACGCTCGATGATGTCCATGACCACCAGGCCGGCTACGCAGGCTGCAGCATGTCCCGAGTAGGTGTAGCCGTGACGGAAGATGGTTCCCGGCTCATCGAAGAACGGCGCGGCGATGTGAGGGGCGGCGATGACCCCTCCCAGGGGCAGGTAGCCGCAGGTCGCTCCCTTGGCGAAGGTGATCAGGTCGGGCTCGAGGCCGAACCGGCCGGCCGCAAACCAATCGCCCACCCGGCCGAAGCCGGTGATGACCTCGTCGGATACATACACACCTCCGGCCGCCCTCACCGCCTCACGAACCCTCGTCAGGTACGACGTGGGAACCGGCCTGATTCCCCCGGCCCCCACCACCGCTTCGACGAAGATGCCGGCGATTCTCTCGGGCCCGGCGTGGTCGATGGCCTTTTCTACAGCCTCGGCGTCGTCGTGGGGGACGAAGACGATGTCGCCCACCAGCTCCCCGTAGCCGAGACGGTTCGGTTCCATGCCCCCCAGCGATGTTCCGTAGGTGTTCATGCCGTGATAGGCCCACTCCCGGGAGATGAACACCGTGCGCTCGGGCTGGCCGATGGCGGAGAAAAAGCGGCGGGCCAACTTGGCGGCGGTGTCGACGGCGTCGGAACCACCCGAGCCGAAAAAGACCTTCGAGGCCGGGTCGGGCGACACGGCCGCTATCCGCTCCGCCAGGTCGATGGGAGGACGGGTGGCGTAGTCGATGAAACAGTGGAACGCCGGCAGCTTCTCCATCTGGCGTTGCACGGCGTCGGTGACCTCGCTGCGTCCGTAGCCGATGTTGGCGTACCACAGGCTGGCGGCCGCGTCGATGTAGCGGTTGCCCTCCTCGTCCTGGACGTAGACCCCGTCTGCTCGGTCGACGATGAACGGGTTGTGTTGCACGACATGCATGTCGGCGAAGGGATGCCAGAAAGCGCTCATCCGGGAAGCGTAACGGCGAGCGCTCGCCGTCGGTGACGCAGAGCGGTTTTAGGATGCCGCCGATGTCAAACAAGCTTGTGTTCGTGAACGGGAAGGTGTTCGTGGCCGATGCAGCCCGGTCGTGGGCGCGGGCCGTGGCGGTGAGCAACGGGATCGTCGTGGCCGTCGGGCACGAAAGCGATGTATCCGGCCATCTGCCCGGTGCCGACGTCGTCGATCTCGAGGGCCGGCTGCTGACGCCGGGATTCACCGATGCCCATATCCATCCCCACCACGGTGGCCAGAAGCTCTTGACCTGCAACCTGTTGGATGAGGTTGATGCGGAGGCTGCGCTCGGGGCAATCCGCTCCTACGCCGATTCACACCCCGAAGTGGAGTGGATCACCGGAGGGGGATGGAGCCAGGACTGGTTCGCCGGAGCGTGCCCGTCGGCCGAGGTGCTCGACTCGGTCGTGGGGGATCGGCCGGTCTTTCTCACCAATCGTGATGGTCACGGCGGCTGGGCCAACTCGCTAGCCCTGGAGGCAGCGGGGGTGAGCTCGGCCACGCCCGACCCTCCCGACGGCCGCCTCGAGCGCCTTTCGGACGGTTCGCCCCAGGGAACCCTGCACGAAGGAGCCATGGAGTTGGTCCAGTCGGTCATGCCGCCCGAGACCGACGCCGACGTGGAAGCGGCTCTGCTGGCCGGCCAGCGCCATCTCTTGTCGTTTGGTATCACCAGCTGGCAGGACGCCTGGGTGGAGGAGTCCCTGCACGATGCCTACCGGCGTATCGATGAGCGGGGCGATCTCATCGGGACCGCTGTGGCCGCTTTGTGGTGGGACCGAAACGGAGGGCTCGAGCAGATCGAGCGGCTGGAGGAGTGGCGTCGCCAGCGATCCCCCCGGTATCGACCCACCACCGTGAAGTTGATGCTCGATGGGGTTGTCGAGAACTACTCCGCCTCGATGCTCGAACCATACGACCGAGTCGGCGGCACCGGGATCGACATGATCGATCCCCACCGCCTGGGCGAATTCGTCGTGGCTCTCGACGCCGCCGGATTCCAAGTCCAGTTCCACGTCATCGGTGACGCTGCCGCCCGCCATGCTCTGGACGCAGTCGAGACGGCTCGCGTCACCAACGGGTGGTCGGACCTCCGCCATGGGCTGGCCCACATCCAGGTCGTCCACCCCAGCGACATCCCGCGATTCCACCGCCTCGGGGTGGCGGCGTTGGCGCAGCCGCTGTGGGCATGCGAAGACGGCTACCAGGCAGAGCTGACCCAGCCCTTCCTCGGCGAGGAGCGATCGTCGTGGCAATACCCCTTCGGGTCGCTGGTGGCCGCAGGAGCGACGCTGGTGGGTGGGTCCGACTGGTCGGTGTCGACCTGTGATGTGATGCACCAGATCGAAGTGGCCGCCACACGCCGACCCGTCCACAAGCGGGACCTTGCGCCACTCAACGCCGCCGAGGCTGTCGACCCTGTCACCGGTCTGGCTGCCTACACCGCCGGGGCGGCCTGGTTCAACCACGAGGAGAGGCGACGCGGCACCATCGCAGTCGATAAGGTGGCCGACCTCGTGGTGCTTGATCGGGATCCGTTCGTCGATGGCCCCTTCGGTGACACAAGAGTGGACATGACTTTTGTGGGCGGAAGCCTGGTGTATGAGAGGGAGGACGGGTGAACAGTCCTGCGGTGGAGTTGGTCGACGTCACCAAGCGTTTCGGTGACGTCGTGGCGGTCGACGCCGTCGATCTCGCCATTGGCGACGGAGAGTTCTTCTCCCTCCTGGGACCGTCCGGGTGCGGGAAGACCACGACATTGAGGATGATCGCCGGCTTCGAATACCCCACCCAGGGCTCGCTGCGAATCCACGGCACGGAGATGGGGCTGCTGCCCGCCAACGAGCGACCCGTGAACACGGTTTTTCAGTCCTATGCCCTGTTTCCCCATATGACGGTGGCCGACAACGTCGCCTTCGGGCTGCGGATGAGGAAAGTGCCCTCGGCTGAGATCGCCGAACGCGTCAACCGGGTTCTCGACCAGGTCCAGCTTCGTCAGCGCGCCGACGCCAAGCCGTCCCAACTCTCAGGAGGGCAAAAGCAAAGGGTGGCTTTGGCCCGTGCCCTGGTCAACGAGCCGGAAGTGTTGCTGCTCGACGAGCCGCTCGGGGCGCTGGACCTCAAGCTACGCCAGTCGATGCAAGTGGAGCTGAAGGACCTCCAGGCCCGTGTCGGCATCACATTCGTCTACGTGACTCATGACCAAGAGGAGGCCCTCACGATGTCCGACCGAATCGGCGTCATGAACGAGGGCAAACTCCTCCAGGTCGGTGAGCCGTCTGTGATCTACGAGCGGCCGGGCTCTCGGTTCGTGGCCGGGTTCATCGGAGACATCAATCTCGTTCCGGGGACCGTGGAGACCCCAGGGGAGGTCCGCCTCGCTTCAGGCGCCACCCTCACCGTCGACACCGCCGGGACGAAGGGCGACGTCACGATGGCTCTTAGGCCAGAGCATCTCGAGCTCTATGACCCTGGCGAGGAGATCCCCGCCGGGCATCTACGTCTTCCCGGGAAGGTGACCCGCAAGCGCTACTACGGCGACTCCCATTTCTACGACATCGACGTCGGACTGCCGGACCCGATCGAGGTGAAAGAAGAAAACCGGCCCGGGGTGGAGACGTACGAGCTGGGTGATGAGACGGTTGTGGCCTGGAACCCCTCGGCCACCAGCGTGGTCGAGAACTGATGACCACGCCGGAGATGAGCGCGGCGCTCGAGGCAAAGGCCGAGCGAGCCGCCAGCCGACGTGGGGTGATCATCGGAGCCCCCGCCTACGTCTACCTCATCTTGTTCTTCGCCCTGCCACTCGTCATCGTCTTGGTGTACTCGTTCGCCAGTCGCTCGTCGACGGGCCTCACCATCCTGGGCGACTGGAATGTCAACTCGTGGTCGCGGGTGTTCGACGGGTCGACCCTGCGCATCGTTTGGCGCACTTTGATCTTGGCCACGACAACAACCGTGCTCAGCCTGGCGGTCGGGTACCCGTTTGCCTATTGGATCGCCACTCGCCCCGCCCGCGTCCGAGCCGCGCTGTTGGTGCTGGTCATGATCCCGTTCTGGTCGAACTTCCTGGTACGCACGTACGCCATTCGCTTTCTCTTGGGCTCGGACGGTCCGTTGTCGGTTCTCAGCCAGGCGCTCGGCGGCGATCCCATCCGGATCCTCTTCACGAACCTCGCCATCCTCATCGGCATGGTCTACGGGTACATGCCGTTCATGGTCCTTCCCCTCTACGCCGCCCTCGAGCGGATGGATTGGAGGCTGGTCGAGGCAGCCCGCGACCTCTACGCCAATGGTTGGACGGCCTTTCGCAAAGTGACCTTGCCCCTCTCCATGCCGGGGGTGATCGCCGGTTCCGTGCTGGTGTTCATCCCCTCGTTGGGTGCATACGTCATCCCTGCGCTGCTGGGCGGGTCCAACACGGTCCTTCTGGGTGACTACATCGTCAGCCAGTTCCTCCAGGCCCGAAACTGGCCCTTCGGGTCGGCGTTGTCAACCATGGTCATGATCGTGATGCTGGCGGCGACCATCTTGTACTTCCGCAAGGGAGCCAAGACGCTGTGAACGGTGTGCGATGAGCGACGAGTCAATTCGCATCGGGCGATGGTCGGACCGCCTCTTGGGTGCCAACGGCTGGATCGTCTACCTGTTCTTGTATACCCCGATCTTCGTGCTCATCGTCTTTTCGTTCAACGACAACCAACGAGTTGCGGTCTGGACCGAATTCTCGTTTCGCTGGTACGGAGAGATGCTCCAGAACGACGCCGTGCTGCGCGCCCTGCGTAACACGCTCATCGTCGCCGGGGTGTCCACGGTGATGTCGACGATCCTCGGAACGGCTGCCGCCATCTCGATGGAGCGGTACCGGTTCCGCGGGCAACGGTCGGCCGACGGCCTCCTCTACCTCCCCATCATCATCCCCGACGTCACGATGGCTGTGATGATGCTCCTGTTCTTTGCGCAGGTCTTCAACATGACCTCCAACGTGGTCCGGCTCAGTTTCGGTCTCGGCACGATCAGCCTCGCCCACATAGCATTCAACATCGCCTTTGTGGCCATAGTGGTGCGGGCCCGGCTTGCCCAGATGGAACCGCAGATGGAGGAAGCCGCCGCCGACTTGTACGCGAGCAACTGGCAGACGTTTCGCTATGTCACGCTACCGCTCATCCTGCCCGGTGTCGCCGGCGGAGCTCTGCTGGCCCTCACCCTGTCCCTCGACGACGTCGTCGTCACCCAGTTCGTTTCCGGCCCCGGGTCCACCACCTTGCCGGTCTACGTGTTCGGGCTGGTGCGGCGCGGGGTTACCCCCCTGATCAACGCCGTCTCCGTTGTGATGCTCGTAGCTTCTATCCTGTTGGTGGCGGTCTCGCTGGTTTTCCAGCGACGGTCGGGTCGAAGTAGTCCCCTCTGATTCGATACATGACAACTCGGGAGGTCCCCATGAACGCAAAGAAAATGATGGCGCTGTTGATGTCGCTGGCGCTGGTTCTGCTGGCGTGTGGCGCCGACACCACTGCCGAAGAACCGGTACCGGCTCCGGCACCCGACGACACGGCCGGCGAGCCGGCCCCTCCAACAGGTGAGACCTGTGCGGCCGGGGAGACCGACGGCAACCTCAATTTCTACAACTGGTCGGAGTACATCGATCCGGATCTGCTCTCAGCCTTCGAGGCTGAGTACGGCGTGTCGGTCGTCGAGTCCTTCTACGACTCGAACGAGGCCATGCTCGCCCAGCTCCAAGCCGGGGTCGTCTACGACCTCATCGTCCCTTCCGACTACATGGTCGGTATCATGATCCAAGAAGGGCTGCTGCTCCCCCTCCAGAAGGATGCAGTTCCCAATATCGCCAACCTGGCAGGGCAGTTCCAGGCACCCCCCTACGATCCGGGACTGGAATACTCGGTTGCTTACCAATACGGAACCACTGGCCTGGGTGTGAACCTCGACGTGGTGGGTGACGACGTAGAGCCGACATGGGCCCTCGTCTTCGACCCCGAGCTGGCTTCGCGCTACTCCGGGCAGATCTCACTGCTCAACGATCCCCGTGAGACGATGGGGGCGGCGCTGATGTACCTGGGGCACAGCATCAACGACGTCGACCTGGCGAACCTCCAAGAGGCGACCGAGCTGTTGGCGGAGGCCCGCCAGCACGTCGCCACGTTCGACTCGGACCAGTACGCTTCGTCTTTGGTGACCGGTGAGACGGCGGTGGCCCACGGCTACTCGGGTGGCATGATCACGGCCATCTCCGATGCCGACGATCCCGACCGGTTCGATTACCTGCTGCCGGCTGAAGGCGCCACGCTCTGGGTCGACAACATGGCCATTCCGGTCGGAGCCGAGCACCCGTGCACCGCGCATGCCTTCATCGACTTCATCCTCGATGCCGAGAACGGCGCCACCCTGACCAACTGGAACTGGTACGGGTCTCCCAACGCGGCTTCGATGGAGTTCATCGAGGAGGAGGTGGCTGAGTTCTACGCCGAGACGGATGTCGCTCCCAACCTCCAGGTCATCGAAGACACCGGCGACTACGAAATCAATTTCACCGACTTCTTCGCCCAGGCCCGGTCCTGATCCGAGTACGGAGAGACCCCGGCACTGAATGCCGGGGTCTCTCCGTCTTCTCATTCGGAGGTCTCGGGCACCGACATCGCCTGCCGATGCAGTCCGATACGACGCCCCAGCCTCCAGATGGCCAACCCGGGCAGCGCCAAGAGCAGGAGCAGCGGTAGCCCGTAGAGGACGGCGCGTATGCCCACCTCCGCCAGCGATTGGAGTGTTCCGACCAGCGAGCGCAAGGCATCCCGTGCTACGGCGAGTGGCGCCCAGCCTTCCTCGATCACCGGACCGACGAGGGGCGTGGGGTTCACCGTCACCTCGACCGTTGCCAGACTGGTGAGGTCGTCGAGCACGTGACGGCGACCCTCGAGCTGTTCGATCTGACCACGAACCGAGCTGATCTCGTTGAAGACTCTCAGGAGCTTGTCTGGATCGGCGCCGGGTTGGGAGCGGACCTCCTCCAGCAACGCCCGGAGCTCGGTCTCGAGCAGCGCCAGGTTGGTGATTCGTGCCTCCACATCGACGTACTCTTCGGTGACGTCCTGGCCGCGTTGCGACTGCGATACGACACGGGTCCCCATCTCGCCGATGGCCTCGAGGGTTCCCGCCAGGTCGGAGGACGGGATGCGAACGACGAGTTCGATCCTGGGTTGGTCCTCTCCCGTCACCGGGTCGGCCACGGTGGCGGACTCGAGGAATCCGCCGGAGTCGGCCACGAGCCGCTGCACCCGATCGAAGACACTACGCGTGTCGGTCGCTTCGATCGTGATCGCCGCCCGGTGAATGACCTTTCGCCCCTCTGGCGTCGGTAGCGACACCGGCTCGCCTGGGGCAGGAGCAGCGGAGTCGTCTTCGGCTCGGTCTGCGCTCTCGGAGAGGTCGGGGGACACGGCGCCCCCGCTCAGCCCGGTCACGCTGCCCTCGCCGGTAGTGTCTCCGCCCCCTGCGCACGCCCCGATAACGAGCGCCAGCACCAGTGTCATCGTCGTCAGTCGTGTCATTCGAGCCACCTCCTGTGGGTCGACGGTTGGACGCCGGTGCGGCGCGGCGGGGTTCCCGCTTGTACCGTTCCTCCCATGCGAACCCTCGAGTTGTCCGGGTCGCCGGCAGCAATCGGGCGTCGTCACGGCGCCGCCCTCGCCGACGACATTCGGAGGTATCTGGCGGAGCGGATGCGGCTCACCGGCGACGGGTCCTGGAGCGGACGCCGTTCAAGGCACGCCGACATCCTGGCGGTGGCCGACGGCATGGTCGAGGCCCACGCTCGCTACGCCCCCGACATTCACACCGAGGTGGAGGCGATGGCCGATGCGGCCGGGCTGTCGGTGTCCGAGCTCATTGTGCTCGGCGGTTTCACCGACGTGGTGGACGTGTTACGCACACCCCTCGGTGAAGACGACTGCACCGCCATCTTGGTGCCTCCCGGTTATGCCGACGCCGCTTATCTGGCTCAAACATGGGACATGCACGACACGGCCGCCCGGTTCATCGTGTTGTGTCGGATTGCCCCCGACCACGGGCCGACGGCGCTGGTGTTCACCACCGCTGGGTGTGTGGGCCAGATGGGCATGAACGAGGCCGGGATCTGCGTGGGAATCAACAATCTCACTGCCAGGAGTGGACGTCCTGGCGTCACGTGGCCATACGTCGTCCGCAAGGTCCTGTCTCAGACCGACATCGACTTGGCCCTCAAGTGTGTGCTCGAGGCGGATCTGGCTGGTGCACACAACTATCTCCTCCTGGGTCCCGACGGCGTCGGCTACAACATCGAGGCGATGCCGCACAAGACCGCCGTCGACGAGCTCGCCTCAGTCCCTCTCGTCCACACCAACCATTGCCTCCATGCCTCCACCCGCGCTTTCGAGGCCACTCGCCCCGGTGTGCTGACCGAGTCATCCACTGTTCGCCTCCGCCACGCCGGCGAACTCGTGGCCGCGGGGGGCCTCGAGGCGGATTCGCTGTGGCGCGTCCTCGCCGACGAGTTCATCTGCCGCCGTTCGCAACCCCCCGATCACATCGAGTCGTGTGGAGCGGTCGTGATGAGACCGGACACCCTCGAGATGTGGGCGGCCGACGGTGTCCCCGCCGACACCGCCCCCGAGAGGTTCGTGCTGTGACCGAGCTTCGTTACGTCAATCTGTCGGAGGATCTGGCCGAGGCGCTGGCCGACATCGAGCGGATGTGTTTTCCCCTGGCCGACCCGGCTGAGCTGTTGTCCGCAGAGGACCTGTGCGCCTACGCCCGGGTGTTCCCCGAGGGAGTCTTCGTGGCCATGGACGGCGACGCTCCCGTCGGGATGGGAGCCGGCATCTTCTTGGATTTCGACTTCGACCATCCCCAACACTCCATCCTCGAGATCACCGGCGAGCACCAGTGCGGCAACCATGACCCCGCCGGCGAGTGGTACTACGGAACGGACATCACGGTTCATCCCGATCATCGCCGACGGGGGATCGGCCGGGAGCTGTATCGTCTCCGCAAGGACTTGGTCCGCCGTCACGGAAAGCGGGGGATCATCGCCGGCGGATCGATTCCCGGCTTCTTCCACCACAAGGACACGATGACCGCCCACGACTATGTCGATCGGGTGGTGGCCGGTGAGCTCTACGATCCCACCCTCACCTTCCAGATCGAGAACGGATTCGAGGTGCGGGGCCTGCTCGAGAACTACCTCGCCGACGAGGCCGACGACGGCTGGGCCACCCTCATCGTCTGGCCCCGCGACTGACCTTCCAATCCCGTTTTGGCGCGGAAACCGGGCACTCGGCTGCACGATTTCCGCGCCAAAGTGGGTGGAGCGGGCATCAACTGCTGCCGCAGGTCCGGAAGAACGGTCCCTGGCCACTGGCCACATCGTCTCGGAATCGTCGGAGTTCATCGACAACCATGTCGACCGAATGGAACACCTGGTGGTCCCACACGAATAGCACCGACATCCCCAGCTCGAGGTAACCGTCGGATCGGTTCGTGTCCATCACCTGATCGAGCGGAGCCGAGTGGTGCCGCAGCGACTGGGCCTCGATGACGCCGGGCAAGCCGACCAGACGGAAGTCGGCCCGACCGACGAACTCGCTATCACCCAGAGCGACCTGCCTTTCGACCGCTACGCCGGCGCTGTCAGCGCACCACTGCACTCGCGCCTCGAAGCCGCTTTCTGGCGGTTTGTATGACGCGAGGCGATTGGCGGCCAGCTCCCGAGCGAGTCGGCTTCCGTTGCGGCCGGAGCGAGCGAGTTGTTGGACGAGAGTGTGGAAGCGCCGTGCCGACACGAGGCGGCGAGCCAATGCGTTGTCTACCGCCCGCTCTGTGCGGGCTGGATGGAGAACGGCGGCGAGTTGGAACAACGTCAATGCGGGTGTGGCGACGGGAATCCCGTCCCGAACGATCACCTCGCTCAGCGGCAGATCCTTGTGGTAGTGGATCACGTTGAGTCGCCGGCGTGCCGTAACGCCCTGTCGCGGGATGGTCACGTGGAAGGGGGCGTCGAGTCGAAAGCCCGGGAGGCCCCACAGACCCGCAGCAGACTGATGAGAGAGAAGCGCTCCGGGCGGTGCGTCGAGAGTGGCGGCCATGGCCGACCGGTGAGGACTGGATGCCGAGCCGCTGAGGACGAAGACCTCTGGGGAGAGAGCAGTGAGCGACTTCCGCTGCAGCAGCGGCCGTAGCCGCTGGTGGTCGATGCCCAGCGCATTGAGCTGACGTTTGCCGACCAAACCGTGTTGACGAGCGGACAGCTCCCAGATCGCCGTTTCGATCTCCACAAGGCCGATCGTGCCGTACCCGCCCGTAAGTGTGAACCCCCTTGGCCTCGCCCGCCTTCCAGCGCGGAAAGGAGGCACCGGAGTGCATGATTTCCGCGCCAAAACGTCTGAGCGGGGTCAGTCCGCCTGTTTGCGTTCGGCCATGCCGTTGAGGATCTCGAGGACGAGGCGGTTGGCCAGGTACACCGTCTGTTCCCCGCGACCGTCGTAGGGAGGGGAGACTTCCACGATGTCGGCCCCGAGGACGGGTAAGCGGCGGGCGAGGCGGCGCACGGTGTCCAACAGCTCGCGCGACCCGAGCCCGCCGGGCTCCGGGGTGCCCGTGCCCGGCGCCAGGCCGGGGTCGACCACGTCGATGTCAATGGAGATGAACACCCCTTCCACCGAACCTGAGGAGGCGGCGTCGACGGCCTGGTCGACGACGGCGTCCAGTCCCTGTTCGAGGATCTGGTCCATGCGGAAGCTCCGCATCTTCTGGGTGCGCATCCACTCAACGACCTCGGGCTCCGGCCAGTAGCCGCGTAGGCCGATCTGGACGAACCGGTGTCCGGGAACGGCACCCGACTCCACCAACCTCCGCATGGGAGTCCCGTGACCGTAGAGCGATCCGTTCTGGAGGAACCCGGTGTCGGCATGGGCGTCGAAATGGATGAGTGCCACCTTGCCGAACCCGTGGACTCGGGCGACACCTTCGGCGTCGGGCCAGGTGATCGTGTGGTCACCTCCCAGCACGATCGGCACCTTGCCCGCCCGGCACACCGCCTCGACGGTGTCGGCGATGCGGGTCACCGACTTCTCCATGTCACCCGGAACCACGTACACGTCGCCTATGTCGACCACCCCCAGCACGCCGAGAGGGTCGATGCCGGTGGGGAGGTGGGGTCGGTACCCGTCCATCGCCCCGTAGTCGGCCGAGCGGATGGCAGCCGGGCCGAATCTTGCTCCCGGCCGGTACGTCGTTCCCCAGTCGAAAGGAGCGCCCACGATGACGACGTCACCGTCGCCGAGATCGTCGAGGCGGACCGCCGGGACCCCCAGGAATGACGACCGCGAGGCGAAGGCGATGTACTCGGCCGACGCGAATGGGACCTCGGACGCCCGCTTTTCGTAAGGGGTATGCATCAGTGCATGACGCTAGCCGGAAGACCGTGCGCCCGGAAGCCGGCTCAGAGCTCTCTCAGGTTGAAGCTGATCGTCTGGATGTCGGTGAACTCCTCGATCCCCTGGCGGCCCCATCCGGTGTCGGTCCCGGCGGCGCCCCCAAAGGGCTGGAACGTCTCCCAGAAGTCGGTCGAGTCGTTCACGACCACCGTCCCCGACCGGATGCGGTCGGCGTACCACCAGGCCTTGGAGAGGTCGTTGGTGAACACTGCGGCCTGGAGACCGAGGTTGGTGCGGTTGGCAATGCCGATGGCGTCGGCGTCATCGGCGGCGGTGAGGACAGGCAGCACCGGCCCGAACGACTCCTCGCGGGACACCATCGAGTCTTCGGTCACGCCGTCGATGAGGGTGAATTGATAGTAGAGATCGGTGGGGAAACCTCCGGCCCGACCCCCACCCAACAGGATCTCCGCTCCGCGGTCGGTGGCATCGGCGAGGTGACGGTCCATCTTCTCGGCGGTGGGCCGGTTGTTGAGCGGGCCCATGGTGGTTTCGTCGTCGAAGGGATCGCCGAGCTTCACCACGTCGGCCGCCTTGATGGCGGCGGCGACGAACTCGTCGTGGACCTCCTCGAGGACGATGACCCTTTCGGTGGCGCAACAGACCTGGCCGGCGTTGTAGTACGCGCCGTACACGGCCGCCTCGGCGGCGGCGGCGACGTCGGCGTCGGCGGTCACCACGAGGGGCCCGTTGCCCGACATCTCCATGATCGAGCGCTTGAGCCCCATCTGAGAGACGATGCGACGGCCGGTTTCCGACGACCCGGTGAACCCGATGGCGTCGATGCCGTCGTGCGTGACGAGGGCCTCGCCGATACGGCCATCGCCGGGGATCACCTGGATGGCGCCGGGAGGCACTCCCGCCTCGTGGAAAATCTCGGCAGCCTCCAGCATCGCCATGGGGGTGAACTCGGGTGGCTTGACGATGATGGCGTTGCCGGTGGCAAGCCCGGGACCCACGTACTCCATGGGGATCATGACCGGGAAGTTCCAAGGCGTGATCGCCGCCCACACCCCCACGGGGCGATGGACGGTGAACATGCGCCGGCTGCGCTCGGTGGTGGGGATGAGCTGGCCGGATAGGCGCTTGACGTCTTCGGCTGCGATCTGGAAGTAGTCACCCGACTCGGCGATGTCGTCGACCGCCTCCGCCCGGAAAGGCTTGCCCTGCTCCAGGGTGAGAGTGCAGGCCATCTCCTCGATCCGGTCCTGCCACAGCTCATAAATCCGCAAGCACAACTCGGCGCGTTCGAAGGCCGTCCAATGTCGCATCTCTTCGGTGGCGCGACGGGCGGCCACCACGGCCCGGTCGATGTCGGCCTGTGACGCCACGGGGACGTTGGCGATGTGCTCGCCGGTGACGGGCGAGTTGAGCCGGTACACCTCGTCGCCGCTGCCCTCTGTCCATTCTCCGTCGATGTACAACTTGAGGTCGCGAGTCACGACCATCCTCCTCGGTGTGGTTGCTCCCAGGATACGCTCAACCCATGCCTTCTTGGGATCCGAATCGTTATCTGCGGCATGCGACTCTCCGGACCCGGCCGGCGGTGGAGCTGCTGGCTCGAGTGTCCACCGACTCGCCGGCGCGGGTGGTGGACGTCGGGTGCGGGCCTGCCAACTCGACTGCTCTGCTCCTCGACCGCTGGCCGCGGGCTCACCTGGTGGGGATCGATTCGTCACCCGAGATGGTGGACGCGGCGCGCCGGGCGCTTCCCGACGCCACCTTCGAGTTGGCCGACCTGCGAACCTGGACTCCGCCGGGAAAGTTGGACGTCGTCTTCTCGAACGCTGCCCTGCAGTGGGTGGACGACCATGCCTCGGTTCTCGATCGCCTCCTGGGATGGTTGGCCCCGGGAGGAGTGATGGCCATCCAGATGCCCGCCAACTACGCCGCGCCGTCGCACACCATCATGCGAGACCTGGCAACCACCGATCGCTGGCACTCGAAACTCGCAGGGATCCTGCGTTCGGCTCCAGTCGCCTCAGCCACCGATTACTACCGGATGCTGGCGGGGCCCGGCCGCACCGTGGATGTGTGGACCACCGAGTACCTCCATCCCCAACAGGGTGAGTCACCGGTGGTGGACTGGGTCAGCGGAACCGGGCTCCGTCCACTGCTCGACGTCCTCGACGACGACGAGCGTGCTGCCTTCCTCGCCGAGTACACGGTGGCAGTGGAAGAGGCGTACCCCCGCCAACCGGACGGGACGACGCTGTTCCCCTTCCGACGACTCTTCGTGGTCGTCACGTTCTCCTGACGGGTCAGCGGTCGGTCAGGCGGACATCAGGGTCCTGTGCCCGGCGGCGAGCAGTCTTGCCCCGGAGGTACTGCTCGGGCCAAGGGTGGCCCTGGTGGTCCTGGTCGATGGCAGCGTTCAGTGTCCAGTAGGGGTCGACGAGGTGAGGGCGGGCGAGAAGGCAAAGGTCGGCTCGCCCCGCCACCAGCACGGTGTTGATGTCGTCCACGGATGAGACCGCCCCGACTGCCATGGTGGGCATCCCCGTCTCCATCCGGATACGGTCGGCGAACGGCGTCTGCCACAACCGCCCGTAGCGGGGTCGCTGATCGGAGACCACCTGGCCTGACGACACATCCAGGATATCCACTCCGACGTCAGCGAACATCGTGGCCATGGCCACGGCGTCGTCGGCTGTGGTGCCTCCGTCGACCCAGTCGACCGCCGAGATCCTCACCGACAGGGGAAGGTGGTCGGGCCACACCTCCCGCACTCCGACGGCGACCTCCAAGGGGAAGCGCATTCGTTTCTCGAGGCTTCCGCCGTAGGCGTCGGTGCGTCGGTTGGTGAGGGGGCTCATGAACGACGAGAGGAGGTAGCCATGGGCCATGTGCAGCTCCAGGAGGTCGAAACCGAGATCTCGGGACCTTTCGGCCGAGTCCACGAACTCGGCCTTCACCCGGTCGATGTCGGCGAGGCTCATCTCAGTCGGCACAGGGCCGTCCGGGAGATAGGGGAGAGGTGAGGGCGCCAGGCGCTCCCAGCGCCCGTCGACGGGCACCGCGTCGTCGCCGTCTACCTCCCAGGGAACCTTCATCCCGCCTTTGCGTCCCGAGTGGCCGAGTTGCATACCCAGGACCGCCCCGGAGCGATCGTGGACGAAGTCGACGATCGGCCCGAACGCCGCCGCCTGCTCGTCGCTCCAGAGGCCGGTGCAACCGGGGGTGATCCGACCTTCCGGCGACACACAGGTCATCTCCACCATCACCAGGCCGGCGCCGCCCACGGCCCGGCTGCCGAGATGGACGAGGTGCCAATCGTTGGGGACTCCGTCCACCGCCGAGTACTGGGCCATCGGGGACACACCCACGCGATTGGGGAACGTCACGCCGCGCAACCGCAAAGGATGGAACATCGGCGGCGTGTCGGGGGTGGGGGCGGCCAGCGCCTGGCTCGCCCGCCACTGGCAAACGATGCGGGTCGTGCCGGCCGGGTCGCGCTCGAACATGTTGTCGAGTGTGATTCGCTGGCTGCGTGTCAGCAGTTGAAAGTCGAAGATGGCCCGGGGGAGGTCCCAGTACCGATCGACCGACTCGAACCATGCCTGCGAGGTGCGGGCCGCCCGCTGGGTCGACTCGACCTGAGGTTTGCGGGTCGCCTCGTACTCGTCGAAGGCAGCGGTGAGGTCGGCCTCCCCAGCCAATGACGCCACGAGGCCGATGGCGTCCTCCATGGCGAGCTTGGTTCCTGAGCCGATCGAGAAGTGGGCGGTGTGAACCGCGTCGCCCATGAGCACATAACGGTCCCACCACCAATGCTCTACGGTGACCTCCGGGAAGCGGATCCAGCGGCTGTTGTTGCCGATCAGGTCATGTCCATCGAGGTGATGGCCGAATGTCTTCTCGGCGAACGCTCTGGCGCCCCGGTCCGTTTCGCCCGGTTCCAGGCTCTGGCCGGAGTCGAGACCCAGGGCGTGCCAGGTGGGCTCGGCCATCTCGACTATGAAGGTGGAGAGACCGTCGGAATAGGGGTAGCAGTGGGCCTGGACGACCCCGTGAGGCGTCTCCTCGAACAGGAACGTGAACACCCCGAAGTCGTGTTCGGTGCCGAACCATGCGTAGCGGGCGTCGCCCTCTGTCAGCGCGGGACGGAAACGGTCTGCCAGTTGGTGCCGTCCGCCCGAGTTCACGCCGTCGCAGAGGACCACGACGTCGGCCTCGACGGCGGTGACGTCGGGGACCTCGGTCTCGAAGCGGACCTTGGCACCGACTTCGGTGGCCCGCCCGGAAAGGATCTGGAGCAAGCGGAGGCGCGAGATGGCGGCGAAGCCGTGGCCGGTGGACCTCGTCTCGGCGTCGCCGCGCCTGATGATCAGGTCGGACCAGTGGCGGAACTCGGACTGGATTCGGGCGAAGACGACGGGGTCGGCCGCGTACAGGTTGTCGAGGGTCTCGTCGGAAAAGACCACGCCGAACCCGAACGTGGCGTCGACCGGGTTGCGCTCGTACACGGTGACGTCGGTGTCGGGGAACGCCTTGCGGGCGAGAATCGCTGTCAAGAGCCCTCCGGGCCCTCCTCCGACGCAGGCGATACGGCGCATGCCCTCGATGCTAGGGGTTCCCTTGCATCGCAAGCCGACACGGGTCTCTACTCCATCGGGTCGGGGCAGAACCCTCGGCGTCGGGTACCTAGAGCTGTGACAGCAGTGCTGCCCACACATCGGAGAGGGTCGGGTACGCCGACATGGCTGGGCGCAGTTGGTCGACCGTCAGCCCGTTGACGATGGCCAGCGTGGCCGCCTGGAGCATCTCGGGTGCCGCCGCCGAGACGAACGTCGCCCCGACGAGGCGGTCATCGGCATCGGTCACGAGGCAGGCGAATCCGTCGTTGTTGCGTCCGTGCACATTCGAGGCCGGAGTTGTGCCCATATCGAAGCGGGCGACTGTGCCGCCGGGCGGGGTGTCGGCCGAGGTTACGCCTACCGCCGCTACTGCAGGGTGTGTGAACACGATGCGCGGTGCCTGGTAGCCGCTGATCGCCGGTGGGATGCGGCGGGGAGGCTCACCGGTGATGATGTCGACCACGAGGTTGGCCTGGGCGGTGGCGAAGTGGGTGTATAGCGCCGATCCATTGGCGTCACCGACCACGAACAGTCCCTCGGCGGCCCGGAGGTCGGCATCCAGGGACGGAACCTCACCGGAATCGAGACCGACCGTTTCCAGGCCGACGTCGGCGAGTCGAGGGTTCTGACCGGCGGCGATGAGAATTTGGTCGTAGTCGATGGCCCGCCCGTCGGCGGTGAGCGCCTCTCGGCCGTCGTCATTGCGACGAACCTCCCGAATGGTGGTTCCGAAACGAATGTCGATCCCGAACGACTCCAGTCCCTGCGCGACGAGCTGTCCGGCCTCGGGCTCCTCTTCGTCGATCAGTCTTCCGCCCCGATCGACGATGGTGACCCTCGATCCGAGGGCGGCGAAGGCTTGGCCCAGCTCGGAACCGATCACACCGCCTCCGAGGACGAGGAGGCTTTCGGGAACGTGGCGGGCCACCGTGAGCTGATGGGCGGTGACGTACTCATCGAGACCGACGATGGACGGGATACTCGGCTCCGAGCCCGTCGACAGGACGATGGCACCGGCCGAGATCGACTCGCCGTGGTCCACCGAGACCCGACCGGGTCCGTCGAGACGTCCCCGCCCTCGAAACAGAGTCACCTCCGGGAAGTCGATATTGCGCAGGTGGCTTTGGTCGTCGAGATTGTGAACCAGGTCGTCGCGCCAGGCGAATATCTCCTTGGCGTCGACGGACGCCGACATCCCGGGCACCGACCGGGCGTCGGCCAGGAGCTGAGCGGGACGGAGCAAGGCCTTCGAGGGAATGCAGGCGTAGTAAGGGCACTCACCACCCACCAGGTGCTCCTCCACGAGCGCCACGCTCAAACCCGACCGCGCCGCGTTGCGCGTGATCTTCTCTCCGGCGGATCCGGCGCCGATGACGGCGACGTCGTAGCTGGCCATGGTCGGTGAGAGTACCGGTGCCGCGCCTCGCGGAGGGTGTGCGGGCGATTACGATGCTCGGCGGTGAGAGTTTGCGTGACGGCCTTCTACTGATCGACGGATCGTTCGTGCCCGGGCAAGGCTCGCCCGCGCCCGTCACCGACCCTTCCACCGGCCGTATCCATGTCACCTGGCCCGACGCCTCACCGGCCCAGGTCTCCCACGCGCTGGATGCCGCCCGGTCGGCCTTCCCGGCCTGGCGGGATGCCACGCAAGAAGCGAGATCGTCGGCTCTCCGCGCCATCGCCGGCGATCTCGATGCTCGTCGCGCCGAGATCGCCGACGCCCTCACCCGCGAAACAGGCAGACCGATCTCGCGCAACGGCCTCTACGTCGACATGGCGGCCTCCTTGTTCCGCCAGTACGCCGAGCTGGCTCGCGTCGACGGGGGGCGGATTGCCCCCGCCAACGATCCCGGCCAACTCTCGCTCGTCAAGCGGGTCCCCTTTGGAGTCGTCGCCGCCCTCATCCCCTTCAACTACCCGCTGCTCCTTCTCGCCTTCAAGGTCGCTCCCGCATTGGCGATGGGCAACACCTTGGTCCTCAAGCCCGCTCCCGACACGCCATTGTCACTTCAGATCCTGGCCGACATCTTCGAGGTCAGGCTCCCGGCCGGCGTCATCAACACCGTGCGCGGGGGAGCCGAGGTGGGAGAGGCGCTGACCTCCCATTCCGAGGTGGATCTGGTGGCTTTCACCGGTTCGACCGCAGTGGGTCGTCGGATCGCCGAGGTGTGCGCACGGAACGGCACGGCCACCCACCTCGAGCTCGGTGGCAAGGACCCTGCCATCGTCTTCGGCGATGTCGACCCTCACCTGGCGGCGGAGGCCGTCGTGTGGGCTTCCTTCCTCAACGCCGGCCAGGTGTGCACCTCGACCGAGAGGGTGTACGTCGACAGCTCCATCCATGACCAGTTCGTGGACCGGGCAGTTGCCCTCGCCGAGAAGTTGCGGGTGGGCGACCCCTACGACGCCGTGACCCAAGTTGGTCCCATGCGGAGTGAGGAAGGTCGATCGAGGGTGCTCGACCACCTGCGCCAGGCCTCTAAGTCGGGGGCTCGAGTCCTGGTGGGAGGCGAGCCGCTCGATCGACCCGGCTTCTTCATGGCGCCTGCGGTCTTGACCGGTGTCGACCACAGCATGACCCTCATGACCACCGAGACGTTCGGTCCAGTCATGCCGGTCATGGGATTCGAGAGCGAAGACGAGGCCTTCGCTCTCGCCTCCGACACGCCCTACGGGTTGGGGGCAAGCATCTATACCCGATCTTCGAAGCTGGTCGAGCGCGCATCGCGTGAGCTCCAGGTGGGGACGATGTGGGTCAACGATCCCGTCGTCGACAACCTGGCAGCCCCCTTCGGTGGCATGCGGGCGAGCGGTTCCGCTCGCGAGCTCGGCCCCGAGGCGCTCGACAGCTTCGCCAGGCCGCGACACATCCACTGGAACCTGGATTTGGAGCGGAAGCAATGGTGGTTCCGAGAGGAGTGAGAAAATGGGCCTCCAAGGATCAGCGTCCGTGGAATGGTTCCGGAGGGCCTCTGAGGTCCTCGTCAACGGCGTGTCGAGCCAGTTCCGCTACTGGGGCGACGAAGACACCCTCGTCATCGAACGCGGTGAAGGTGGTTATCTCGTCGACGTAGACGGAAAGCGATATCTGGATCTCCAGTGTGGCTTCGGGCCGATCATCTTGGGTCACGGCGACCCGGCTGTGTCACAGGCGGTGGCCGAAGCCGCCCCCCACGCCACCAGCTTCGCGATGACCCAGCGACGAGAAGTGGAAGCGGCCGAGAAGGTCGTGGCTGCTCTGGATTGGCCGGAGCGCATCCGGTTCACCAACACCGGCACCGAGGCCACGATGCATGCCATACGGTTGGCGCGAGGCATCACGGGTCGGGACCTCATCATCAAGTTCGAAGGTCAGTACCACGGGATGCACGATTACGTGCTCTTCTCGACCGCCGGCGGCCCCGCCGGGAATATGGGGTCGCGTTTCCGCCCAGTTCCGTGGCAGTCCTCCTCTGGCATCCCCGAGGCGATACGGTCCTACATCCGCACGTTGCCGTACAACGACCTCGATGCGGTGGAGCAGAGGTTCCGCGACGAGGGAGGTGCGATCGCGGCGGTGATCGTCGAGCCGATGCTGGGGAACGCATTCGGAATCATGCCTGCGCCGGGGTACCTGGCGGGCCTTCGCAGCCTGTGCGACGAGCACGGGGCGGTGCTCATCTTCGACGAGGTCAAGACCGGATTCCGTCTCGGCCTGGGCGGGGCGGTGGCCGAGTTCGGTGTCGTGCCCGACATCGGCACGTATGCCAAGGCTCTCGGTAACGGGTTCCCGGTGGCAGCCATCGCCCTCGCCGGACAGTCGGTCGACGGGTGGCGCCAGGGCGGGATCGCCCAAGCCGGCACTTATTCCGGTAACGGGATCGCCGCCGCCGCCGCCGCCGCCACTATCGATCGCCTCTCCGATGGAGCGGCGTATGCCCAAATCGAGACTGTCGGGCGGCGGATGATGGATGGGTTGGCCAAGAGCATGGCCGACCGCGGCGTCGCCGGTCATGTCATCGGCCACCCTGCCATGTTCTCGGTATTCATGGCGGAGGAGGCACCGCGGGAATTCCGCGACTCGGTGCGTCATGATCACGGCACCTACGACGCCGTGGCCATGAAGATGATCGAAAAGGGTGTCATGCCGTGTCCGGATGCACTCGAGCCATGGTTCGTGTGCGCCGCCCAGACCACCGACGACGCCGATACCGCCGTGCAGGCATTCGACGAGTCGCTGGCGGAGGTGCTGGCGGGGTGACACCGCCCCCTCCACCACTCCATTCCGACGGAACCCCGCTCTCCCTCTGGCACGACCAGGGCCCGGCACCGGCCGTGCGCCGGGCCCTGGACGGCGCCGTCGACGCCGATGTCGTGATCGTCGGTGGCGGGTACAGCGGCTTGTGGACCGCCTACTACCTGCTCGAGACGCGTCCCCAACTGTCGGTAGTGGTGCTCGAAGCCGAGTTCTGTGGGTTTGGGGCGTCAGGTCGAAACGGCGGATGGGTGTCTCCCAAGTTTCCCGGCTCGAAGCGGGCCATGGCCGACGATCACGGCCGCGAGGCAGTGGTGGCCTACCAGCACGCCATGTTCGAGGCCGTCGGCGAGATCGGCCGGGTCGTCGAGGTCGAATCGATCGATTGTGACTTCCACAAAGGCGGGATGCTCCTCTTCGCAACGTCGGATGCCCAGGCACAACGCCTCCGGAGCTACGTCGAGGGATTGCGCCGCTGGGGATTCGGACCCGAGGACGTCGAGTGGTTGGGGCGGCGCGCCGCCGCGGAGAGGGCGACCGTGGCCGGTTCCAGAGCGGCGATGTTCACGCCCCACTGCGCCGTCGTCCACCCGTGGAGGCTGGTGGATGGCCTGGCCCGATCCGTTGAGCAACGGGGGGCAGTCATCTACGAGAACAGCCGGGCCCGGTCACTCGCCCCGGGCTTGGTGGTCACCGATCAGGGCGTGGTGCGCGCCCGCACCGTGTTGCGGTGTACCGAAGCCTTCACTCCTGACCTGCCAGGCGAGGAGAGGGCGCTGGCCCCGCTGTACTCACTCATGATCGCCACCGAGCCGCTGAGCGATGACTGGTGGGACGGCATCGGGCTGACGGGTCGCGAGACGTTCTCCGACGAGCGTCACCTCATCGTCTACGGTCAGCGCACCGCCGATGGCCGCTTCGCCTTCGGTGGTCGCGGGGCGCCCTATCACTTTGGCTCGACGGTGAGAGCGCAATGGGATCGGAACCCCCGCACGCATGATCTCATCCAGAAGGTCCTGTGGCGGCTTTTCCCCGCCCTCGGAGATGCCCGGGTGACGCACCAATGGGGAGGTGCGGTGGCCGTTCCCCGCGATTGGCGAGTCTCGGTCGACTACGACCCCGTCACGGGAATGGGCCACGCCGGAGGGTACGTGGGCCAGGGCGTGACGAGCGCCAACCTGGCTGGGCGAACCCTCGCCGAGCTCGTCTTGGCCCAGTACGGCCCGCGCACCCGCCTGCCCTTCGTGGGTCACCGCTGGCGCCGCTGGGA
>JBGTLA010000079.1:0-97096 GCA_041744375.1 Acidimicrobiia bacterium
GTCGCAGAGAACCTCACCGCCGCCCGGGCCACCTTCCAATAGCGGTGCGCCCGGCCCCCAGCCACACCCAAACGGTGCTTCAAATAGGCAACCAGCGACGGGTAACCCAACACCACATGGTCGGCCGCCGCCTCGGCCACCACCAAAGTCTCGGTCCACTCCACTTCCAAAGCGTGACGTGCCGCTTCGAGGAGCATCAGATGCTCATCACGCTCATCGGGCGAAACCGCCTCCGGATCCCCCAAACGAGGAATGACAATCGGCATCAACCCCTGAGAACCAACACCCCTACCCATACCACCAACCTACAACCACGGTGAGACATTCTCTCCATAGACGACCGACAATCAGCGAACTTTTCCAGCATCTCGACCGAGCCGATCACCGAGATCCTCGATTCGATTTCAATCGCTCCGAGTACCAGAAGTGATCATGCCTCTCACGGCTCTGCGAACCTGGACGCCGTCCTCGCCCCGACAGGGAGGAGCTTCCTGGCCGAGGCGGAACAGTCCGGGATCACGCCCGGGGCGGGCCCGCTCTCGCCTTCTGCGTTCGGACTCCAGCCAGCCGACCAATCAGTCGGAGGAAACCGGGACCGTCGTCGCACAGATGGCGTAGATGTTGAGGATGCCGGTGGCGTTGGCGGTGCGGGCGGTCACGCTTCCCGACCAGCCTCGGAGATCTGTACTTGGAATGGTACGTCGTATCTCGAGGCCGTCGTTCTCGGAGATGCTCACTCCGCCTCCGGTGACGAAGGTTCCCTCCGGGCACTGCACCTGCGTGCCCGCATTGTCACCTGGGGAAGTCAGGCTCTGGGGGAACGACTCGGTGACGAGCGTGAGGCCGCTGAGGTAGGCATCAGCGGGGATACCCCCCAACGCCGCAGCATTGACGCTGGGATCGGTGTCGTCGTCGTTCCCCGACAGCCGGTACATGAACGTGGCCATCTGTTCGCGGGTGACCGGATCGCGTGGGCAGAAGCGATCGTTGGCGGGCGGGTTGCACCCGCGGGTTACACCCGAGTCCGCTAGCCAAGCGATCGATTCTTGGTGGACATTGCTGTCACTGACATCGGTGAAGATGTGAGTGGCGATCGCCGCAACGGGCACCGCCACCAGTGCGGTCACCACAGCCACCAGAATCAATTGACGGCGAGATTGCGTATCCATGCTTGGCTCCTCTGTCGTCGAAGGCACCCGCCTCGGTCGATCTCACCTGCGCAGGTCCGAGTGCCGGGGCCAACACACCCTACCCGTCGATGCAGCGGTGCCGACGTCTCATCCAGGAGCGTGACCGTGACGCATGAGTCATGGACCGGAAGATTCGATTTCCTCGGCTGCGTCCGATCGAGCCTGCGAACGAGCAAACTGGTGCCGGCGCTCCGCAAATGAAACCCAAACCAGTAGGAAGGCATCAGGGCAATGGTCCCCACCCTCTTCACGACATCTCGCCTGCTCCGTGCTGTGGGACGTGCCTTGCTGGCACCTGCCACCAGAGGCATCATGGTGCTGGCGGTGTCGATCGTCGTCAGCGGCACCGTGTTCTACTCACAAGTGGAAGGCTGGAGCGTCGTTGATGCCCTCTACTTCTGTGTGGTGACACTCACCACGATCGGATTCGGCGACATCGCCCCCGTCACCACCGCCGGAAAGCTGTTCACGATCGCCTATTCACTCATCGGTATCGGGGTTCTTGCCTCGTTCGTTACCGCTATCGCCCTCGCCGAGAGAGCGGACTGGCAGGAACGTACCGATCGTCGCAAGAGCAAACGCCGCTCAAGGCATGACGGAGACGACCAGGCGCGCCGGACTGATAGCGCGGTTCTATCGCGTGGTGCGGGACAAGGCGATCCTGCGCCTATGTGGCCGGCGGACTGGTTCGTGGCGAGGTGTTACCGGACGCTCGACTCCTGATTCATCGATATATCCGATCAGGCGGTAATAGGTCCGACAGCTCCAACATTCGATGTGGGTCAGCTGATAGCTGCTCTGGAAATCCTCGACAGACGCGAAGTTGCCGCCTCCGACCGTCGCCGCGCGCCGATCGGGAGGACACTCACACTCGATGAAGAAGGCCAAGATCATGGTCCATTACGCTATCGGCACACTGGTCGAGCGACCTTAGGTCGATCGACCGGTCCTTCGATCTCAGATCCGTTCAGGTCGGGTGTGGGATCGTCAGGTTCTCGACGAGCCCACCCGTGGCGGCGGGAGAGAACTCATCGATCCGCCCGGGCGCAGCCGCCGAGACGTACCGTGTGAGCCCCAGCCGTAAGGGAAGTGCACCGATGAACGCCAACGAAGTTCTCGCCGACGGGTTCGGCCGAATCCGAGAGGTAGTCCACGGGGTGGCCAGCTCCGTCCCGCCGGATGCTCTCACCTACCGTCCCGATGCGGAAGCCAACACGATCGCCTGGCTCCTGTGGCACACGGCCCGGGTCCTCGACTCCCAGGTGGCGGAGGTCGCCGAGCAGCGGCAGATATGGGTTGCCGATGGCTGGGTGGAGCGGTTTGCCTTGCCCTTCGACGTCGAGGCCACGGGCTACGGCCAGACGTCCAGCGATGTGATTCTGGTCGTGGCGAACATCGAGAACCTGGTCGGCTATTACGACGCCGTCCATGAGATGGTCCTCGCCTATGTGTCGAGGGTCGATGAGGCCGAGCTCGATCGAATCGTAGACGAACGATGGGATCCACCCGTGTCGGCGGGTGTTCGTCTCGTCAGTTGCATCGAAGATGGTCTTCAACATGTCGGCCAAGCCGCCTATGTCCTGGGCCTGGCGGAACGGCGGGGCTGACACCCGCCGCTCCCCAGAGCAACATCGCCTGAGAGGGCGCGCTCCGTCTTTCGGAAGATCCTCTTACCGGCCTAATACCGCCGGCTCGAGAAACAAACCAATCCGGTCGGAGGTCTTTCTACGTATACGGGATAGACGAGCCGGGAAGGTTAGCCCGGCCCAGAGAGGAGCCAACCATGAGAGAGCGACCTCAGACAAATCTGCGGGGTTCGCTTCCGACCTCAGGGCGACGCCCGAAAACCGCAGACACACGTCGACGCTGCAACTCCGATGGATGCGACACGGTGCTGTCCCAGTACAACCTCAACGACACCTGTCGAGTTCACTCGCCGATTCGATTCCCCCGAGTCCGCGGGCACATGCCGGCCGAGGCATAGATCGTCGGTAAGTGAAGTGGCTTGCCAACCTAAACTAATAGTATTAGTATTTTGGCTATGGTACTTCACCCCAGCCCTCCGGACACCACCCGACTCGCTTACGACGACTTCGGCGGCGACGGCCGCCTGGTAGTGCTCTTACCGGGAGCGGGCGACGTCCGCTCCGAGCACCGGTTCCTGGGTGCACACCTGCGCCACGCCGGATACCGGGTCGTCTCCGCCGACCTGCCCGGCCACGGGCAGTCACCGGTCGCCGACCGCTACGGCGTTGAGGAAACGTCTTCGGCCTTGGTGGATCTCGTGTCGACCCTTCAGGCCGGCTCGGCGGCGGTGATCGCCGTCTCATTCGCTCCTGCCGCCGCCGTCTGGGCAGCATCGGACCGTCCGGACCTCATTGCGGGAGTCGTCGCCATCAGCCCACACATGGCGAGCGACACCTCGATCAAGGGACGCATCATGGCCGCCTCCATCAGGCTGCTCATGAGAGGGCCGTGGGCTGCGCCGGTGTGGGAACGCCTCTATCGCTCCTGGTACAAGCTCGGCACGCCGCCCGACCTCGACGGTGAGATCGCCAAGATTCGAAAGATGTTGTCGGACCCCCAACGGCGCCGGGCTGCCCGCCAAACACTTCTCGCCCACCGCCATGGGGTCGAAGAGCGGATGGGCCGTCTCCCGGTTCCGGCCATGGTCGTGTTCGGCACGGCCGACGACCACTTCGATGATCCCGCCCATGAAGCGACCCGCCTCGCCGGACAGCTGTCGGCTGAGAAGGTGCTGGTGGATGGAGCCGGCCACTACCCCCATGTCGAGAGCCCCCAGATCGTTGGCGACGCGGTGGCCTCGTTCCTGGCTCGGCTGGGGTGACGAGGCGACTCAGCCTCTCTACCGAGTCGGTGGTGGCCGCTGCCACCCAATTCGTCGATCGCCACGGAGCAGAGGCTCTCACACTCGCCGGGATCGCCACCCAACTGGGGATCAAGTCGCCTTCGCTGTACAACCACGTGGACGGGATCGGCGCCCTGCGCCGTCTGGTGGCGCTGGCCGCCATCGAGGACCTCGCCGAGGAGACCCGCACGGCCGCCATGGGACGTTCGGGAGCATCCGGTCTTCGGGCCATTGCCCATGCCTACCGCCAAGTGGCCCGTACCCGACCGGGGACCTACGCCCTCATTCAGGTCGCCCGACCGGGCGACGAGGCCTGGGAGGCCGCCTCGACCCGCGTGCTCGAGCCGGTGCTGGCGGCACTGGCGGGAATGGGGTTGGAGGGGGAAGCCGCCATCCATGCCACCCGGGCGGTGCGTAGCGCCATTCACGGGTTCGTCTCACTCGAGACCACATCGGGCTTCGGACTGAACGTCGACGTCGACGCCAGCTTCGACATGCTGGTGGATGTGGTCGTGGGCGGTCTCGAAGCGAGATAGTCCGGATGGATCACCGCATCGGCGACAGGTTTAAGGGTCCGTTGTGCAGGGAATTACCCCGCATCCATTCCAGAAAGGAACCCTATGTCAGACCGGAATCAGCATGAGAGGACGGACCGCGAGGTAATCGTCACCGAGCGAAACGGCGGCAGTGGAGCCGGCATGATCCTGGCCGCCATCATCGGTGTGCTCGGCATCCTGTTGGCCGTATGGCTCTTTATGAACCTCGGAGGAAACGAGGGTGGAGAAGGTGGCGTCATTCCCGACCAGATCAACGTCGATATCGACGGTGGGGGCGAAGGCGGTGGCGACGGCGACGGCTGATCAGAAACCCTCTCGGGCATGAGCCTGGCCACGCGTACCGGCCGAGTTCCCCTCAGGCCCGACCACCTCTTCAGCGAGGATACGGGGGGAACTCGGAGGCGCCTTTCAGCTTCGGTCGATCGGAATTGTCGAAAGGCCCTCGGATCCGAGGATCACGACTAGGTCGTCCCACTCGCTGTCTCTCACCGCCTCGACCACGTCGGTGGCCGACCACACCTCGGCCATCTCCTCGGCCCGCCGCCACAGCTGGACACGGGCGCCGGTGCCAGAGGCGACTGCTGCCACCACTGTGTCATCGGCCGGCCCCACCAGGACGACATTCGATGGGCCCCTGTGTTCTCGAATCCCGACGACGAGCCGGTCGGCCTTGTACACGCTCCAGTGGTAGGCGGCCATCGCACCACCGGTGACGAGTATCCCCAGGGCCACACGCATGCTGCGCACGGTCTCTGCGCCGAGGCGGGTCTCGAAAATCGCCTCGAACACGATGAAAACCGCCACCAAGAGCGAGATGATCGCCACGAGGCCCACCAAACCGAAGAGGACGAAGAGATAGACCCGCCGAGTCGGAGACGTCACTTCCTCCACCGCCTCGGCCGCCGTCGCCCGTTGGATTCTGCGCCAGAAGACCCACCACACGGGTCCCCCCACGATGAGCAGCGTCACCGCCGCCAACAGCGTGTTGACAGGAGCGGTGCCCTCCTCGGCAAAACCGGAGCCCACCAGGGCCTCGATCAGGGCCACGAGGACCGTCGTGAGTCCCGAGGCGGCCGCCAACAGGCCGATAGCCGCCATCAAGTACTCATACACCCGTCCTGCTTCGGTTCTCCCTCCACCTTCCGACCTGAGGACAGTTCGGTGGTACCACCACAACAGCAGACCGGTGGCGGCCGTGGCCGCTGCGGCCGCCAGCGCATCGAAGTGGCCGATGGCTGTTGAGGCAGTCGGGCGCCCTATGAACCACACCAGCACGTCGAAGACGACCACGCTCGCCGACACGATCGCCGTAGCCAGGCCCCCACCCACTCCGGCCAACAGGACATAGGCACGCCATAGCCCGGTCCGTTCCAGGCGCGAACCGGAGGCGAGCCAATACCACACCCATACCGGTGATCCGACGAGGAACACGACCAAGGCGCGAGTGATGGGCGCGGGTCCGCTTATCACCAGGTCGGGCGCCAATCCGGGCAGGATCACCTCGAGGATGGCTATGAGTAGCCGGGCCAGACCCACCGAGGCCACCGACAAACCGATGATGGAGCCTGCCAGGAGATGGAGATGGGAGCGCCCCGGCGGGGTGACCCGACGATCGGCGATCCAATGCGCCGCCCACACCCCTCCCCACACAACCAGACCTGCCCCGGCCCCTCCGTCCCACCGCTCGTGACCGAAAACCCACGACAGAACACCCCAACCCGAGACCATGGCAGGGATCAACGCAGTGATGGCTGCGGCGGTGACGTAGAAGGCCCACCCGAGGGACCTCGCCTCGCCCGGATCGCCCGCCAGTCGACCCCGCGACCACCACGCCACGGCCACATAGAGCGGGATCCCAATGACCGTAAACGTGACCGAGCGGGCCAGGCCCGCCCCGTCCATGCGAACCAGGTCCGTGTCGAAGATCCTGGCGATGAGCCCGGTCAGACCGCTGGCGGCGACGATCAGCAGCCCGTAGAGAAACACGTATTGGAAGAAGCGACGTAGCCCGGCCCCGTCGGATGGTCCGGAGCCACCGTTCCCCGACCGCCCGGCGATCTTCATGGCAACGGCCACGATTCCACCCACGAACACCAGGACAACAAGGCTTCCGATCATGGTGAGCTCCCTCTACAGAAGAAGAGCGGCCACGGCTCTCCTGTGATCAACCAACCGTCACCGTCGCGTCGAAGCCTGAAAACCTCTTCCCGGGAGAACTCGTAGGAGTCGAACGGGCCGCTGCTGGAACTCTCGATGATCCGCACTTCGACCTCCGCCCGATCTTCGTCCGAGTCGGTCGACACGAGAAGCACCCGGGCCGCCGACGGCACCCAAGCCGACCGAGCGTCTTCGAACGAACACCCCGAATCGGGATCAACGTAGGCGAGTGCCTCTTCCTCGGCTCCTTTCAGCAGCCTCTGCAGGTAGGCCTGGACGGTCCCTTCGGGACTGGCCGGGTCGTATTCGGCTGCAGGGCGGAGCGCAGCCACCACCACGGCCACGACCGCCAACACCGTGACAGCGGCGACGGAGCCGATCAGGATGCGATTGGGACTTGCAGACACTGCATCAGTATGGGAATCCGAGGCAGCCAGGGGAAGGACCGATTGGCCCCTTGTCACGGCACCACCCTGCGGTCTCATTCCTCCCAGAGGAGCGTGGTGGGATGGAACTGGGACCAGGCAAACCAGAACGCCTGGTGCGAGGGCACCACGACACCGTCGACCGTGGCGATGAGACCGCCCGACTCAAGTGCCAGTTCCACGCCACCGACTTCCACCACGGCTCCTGTGAGGAGGGCGACGCGGGCGGCGGCGGCCGGGAAGGCCACCGGTTCACCCCCCTCGGTCACCACCCCCACCACAGGCTCACGAGAGTCGAGCCGGGGATCCCTGTCGCCGACCGGAAAGATGGGACCGTCGGCGTCACGTTCCCCCAACGGGTCGAGACCGTAGGAACGACCGGCGCCCCCTGCGGGGACGACGATGGTCGTGTCGGGATTGGCGGACTTCCAATCCGCCCACGTGGCGGTGATGACCGAACCCTGGTTCAGCTGAACGCCTGCGTCCCACAGTGGCCCGGTGACCGCCCGACCGGTGAACGTGTCGAAGACCGAGCCGCTCACCACGTCGTACATCACCTTGTTGGATCTCGACAACAATCCTGAGGTGCGCATGACCGGCGGTGAGACATCCGCCGGGAGGTCGTCGGTGAAATACAGCTGCCCCGAACCGCATAGGGTGCAATAGACAAGGGCAAAACTGCGGCCACCCACGGTGTCGTTGACCATCTCGTGCACCTCGAGGATGTTGCGGGGATAGGCGCGCGCTTCGTCGCCGATTCTGATCCCGAGCACGATCCGGTCGTCGGGATACCAACCTCCCCCACCGGCATCGGTTACCTCCGGATCATCCACGGCGGGGATGCAGCCACTGCAAGGACCGCTGT
Source organism: Acidimicrobiia bacterium (assembly GCA_041744375.1). Lineage (GTDB taxonomy): Bacteria > Actinomycetota > Acidimicrobiia > Spongiisociales > ZC4RG35 > JBGTLA01. Next base: position 8,064 of record JBGTLA010000079.1, read on the forward strand.
CCCCGGGGGGGCGATCGTCGATGAGGACACCGCCCCACGTCCACCAGCGGTAGTCGGCGTCGCCGGCTGTCGTGAAGAACGGTGCCCACCGCTCGTCGGCGGCGGCGAAGATGTGGCGCTTGTATCCGATGTAGTCAGGCGGGGCAGGAATGTCCCAGGCGATGAGATGATTGACCACGCCCACCCAGCCGGTGGGACTGTGAATCTCGATACCGGTGAGTGTCGTGAGGGCGTCACGGGCGGCATCAGCCTCGTCGCCGACCGCAACGAAGCGGAGGAAGTCGGCGAGTAGCCAGGCCAGCCTGGGGTCTTCCGACTCTCCGATGGCGGCCAGGTCGGCGGCGGACGGCTGCGGGTAGGCCTCCCAGGCCCGATCGAGCGCCGCCAGCACGGTCTCGCCCAGGGGCCCATCGGGAGTGACCGGGGCCAGAGGGAAGGGGGAGGCGGCAACGGTGTCTTCGGTCGCCGCCGAGCATGCACCGAGGCCGACCAGCCAGCACATGAACCAGACAGTTCGCCTCATGGGGGAATTGTGGCTCGACCAGGTGGCTACGTGACCCGGGTCACTCCACAGTCGAGGAGACCACCGAGAGTTGGCTTCCCAGAAAGAAGATGCCCGGGTACCCGGCCGTCTCGAATCCATCGCTGGGGTTGCGGCGCAGAGTCGAATCGGAGATGACGAGAGAACCGCTCCGATCGTTGCTCACGAAGAACACGGCCCCTCCCCCTTCGCGAGCGTGGTTGTCTTCGATGAGGGTGCCCTCGATGCGAACGACGAAGTGGTTTCCGTCCCCGTAGACGGCCCCTCCGCTTCCCCCTCCCGGTGTGCCGGCGCGCGACGGGTTGGCCCCGTGCCCCACTGCCCGATTATGCGAGAACCAGCTGTTGAGGATCGTCCACGACACCCCGATACTCGAGATGCCGCCCCCGTTGGAGCATTCGTTCCCCAACCCGCCCGGACCTCCGAAGGTGCTGTTGACTACGAAGACGGGCTGATTCTGAAACTGGCTGAAAGCCCGTATGGCGGCTCCGCCCACATCCGGGCCAACCGGGTCACACCGGTTGGAGAAGAAGCGCGAGTTGACGATCTTCAGGCGGCCGCCCCGGGCCCAGATCGCTCCGCCCCCGTCAGGGTTCTCGCCCGTGGCGTCGCCGTCAACAAAGGTCAGGTTCTGAACGGTCAGCCGAGGGTGATCCTGGTTCTGGCAGTGGGACGTCGTCCACACAAGGTCGGGGTCACATGTGTTCAGGTAGAGGATCCGCCTCTGGCCGCCACCGCTGAGGGTGACAAGACCACCACCGTCGATGACGATCTCGGGGCCGGTGTCGTTGAACACACGAGCCGTCTCCAGCATGACGATCGTGACCGGAGTCGGGCCGCAGTCGAAGACGATCACGCCTCCCCGAGCAACCGCCGCCACCACACCTGGCGAGGTGCAACTGGCCGGCGTGCCGGTGCCGACGACGAAGTCGGGCTCGGAGGTATCGACCGCGCCTGCCTCGGCCGCTACCGGGGCGGTGCCGTCGGGATCCCCGGCCTGCGGCAGTTCCGGTGGGGGCGGCGTGATGGGGACCAACCCCAGCCCGCGGGTGAGGAAGGTGGCCATGTGCCCCCGGATGACCGCTGCGTCCGGACAGAACCGGTCATTCGCCGGTGGATCGCACCCTCGAGTGACACCCGCCGCCGGGCGAACCGTTGTCGTCGACGAACGTGCCTCCCGGCGGGAGAGCGACGGCCGAAACAGCAAAGAGGGATGCCGCCAGCACGGCGGCCGTCGAAGCGGCAAGGGAGAGTCTCAAGACAGGAGCACGCTACCAACGATGGCCGCCGTGTCGAGAGCGGTCGGGAGCCCCTCAGGGCGCCCGACCGCTGCCGACCCTTCTCTATCAGCCGGTGATGGCCCTGATGAGGAACGAAGCCATTTGTGCGCGCGTGACGAAGTCGTCAGGGCAGAACCGGTCGTTGTCGGGCGGATTGCAGCCCCTAGTGACACCGGCTGCCGCCAAGGCATCGATGTCGCCTTGAAAGACACTGCCGTCGTCATCGACAAACCGGTCCTCATCCGAGTCGAGCAAGCCGAGCGCCCGCACCAGGAACGCCGCCATCTCCCCGCGTGTCACCTCACGGTCGGGGCAGAAAGCGTCGTTGTCGGGCGGATTGCAGCCCCTAGTGACACCGGCTGCCGCCAAGGCATCGATGTCGCCTTGAAAGACACTGCCGTCGTCGTCGCCGAAGTGGTCCTCATCCGAGCCGGGCAACCCCAGAGCTCGAACGATGAAGGCGGCCATCTCGCCGCGGGTGGTGGCAGCGTCGGGACAGAAGGCGTCGTTGATGGGCGGATTGCAACCCCGGGTTACTCCCTTGGCAGCCAACAAGGCGATGTCCAGTTCGTGCACGCTTCCGTCGTCGTCATCGAATTCCTTACCTAGGGCGGTGACACCCGCCATCGGCGTGAGGGCGGCGATGGTGGCATAGATGGTGCCGTGACGCCCCACGGTGGTCGCCGTCGAGAGGAACAGCCCGGTGGCCAGCTTGACGCACGAGCCCGTTTCGAGCTTGCACGCATTCAGCGTACTTCCGGAACCGAACCCGAACTCGGCGGCGAGGAAGCCCATCTCATCGAGCTCGAGGACGTAGAAGGTCCCGTCGGGGCCGAACGCCACGTCGATAATGGCGCTGAACGACTGGTTCTCGAGCACCTGGGTACAACCGTCGCTGGGGCACAACTCGTTGGTAGTACCCGGCTCCACCCGCCACACCCGCGACATGCCCGGCGTGGCCGGGAACCCGGTGAGCTCACCGACGTAGTAGTTGCCGTCGGGTCCTACCGCCACCGAGGTGGGCACGGCCTCGGCCGGGATCTGGGGCGGCAGCGTGCACACGAAGCCGAGGTCCTCCGGTGGGTCGTCACAGTCGACGAGGTCCAACAGGTAGGCGGTCGAGGCCAACTGCGACGGGAACACCGTCATCCAGTCGACCGTTCCATCGTCGTCGACGATCAACAGGTCGTTGCCGGCGGCGTCGGCCACCAGCGTGGCGTCTTCGATTCGTGCCAGGCCCCACGGGTTCGACTCGACGTTGTCGTCTATGAAGGGGTCGATCTTATCGGGATTTTCCTCTTCCTCGAAGGCCCATAAATCGGCGATGAGCTCGATGTTTTCGCCGGAGATCCGAAACACGCTCGAGGTTCCCTCCTGGGGAGGATCGTCGGCCTCGGCGGTGATGGCGATCAGGTCGCCGTCGCCGGAGGGAACCACCCCGGATACTCCCGGCAGCTCCACGATGAGCTCGGCTGTCTCTTCTCCGACCACCACGATGCCCTGACCGGCATCAGCGACGAGCAGGTCGCCGTCGGCCGAGGGCTCGAGATCGAACAGCGGCGAGGCACAGTCGAAAGGGGGTGGATCATCCACCGCTCCGGCCGGTGCTGCTACCAGACCGGCGACCAGCATGGCGCACACCGTCATTGTCGAGAGTCGCTTCATCGGAACCTCCCTCTGTGCGGCTTCCCTTCAGCCCCACAGCTCGCGAGCGGGTCAAGTTGACAAGAACGCCGTTCCGGGTTTGTTACGAAACAGGCGACGAACCGACCAGGACGGCACGAGCGCTGCTCGTGGAGGGTCAAGCCGGAACGGGTGACTGATGCTGCTCGAGGAACTCCCCGACTTCACCCAGCGGAAGGGCGGGAGCCCACAACCAGCCCTGGGCAGTCGGGCACCCGGCCTCCATTACGATGCGGCGATGGTCCTCGGTCTCCACTCCCTCGGCGATGATGTCGAGGCCCAGGTTGTGACCGAGTTCGACGATGGCCCCCATGAGCGGCGAGGCAGGAGCGCCGGCGACCCGGGCAACGAAGCTGCGGTCGATCTTGAGAACGTCGATCGGGAGCCTGTCGAGACGGGCGAACGATGAGTAGCCGGTGCCGAAGTCGTCGAGGGCGATACGGACCCCGAGCGCGGAGACTCCCTCCAGAACGCCTTCTGAGACCTGGGTGGCAGCGGCCTCGGTGATCTCGATGGTCAATGATTCCGGGGGCAAGGAGTGGGTGGCGAGCGCATCGGCGACGGCTATCTCGAGAGACGCGTCGAGTTGGGTGGCCGAGAGGTTCAGCGATCCCCACAGGTTCGGTTGAACGTGACGGAGCCGAGCAAGGTCGGCACACACTTGAACTACCGTCCACTCGCCCAGGGCGAGCATGTGGCCCGTCTCCTCGGCGACCGAGAGGATCTCCGTGGGAGGCACCCATCCCAATGAGGGGTGGTCCCACCGCAGCAACGCCTCCACCCCTACCGGCACGCCGGTGTGAACATCCACCACAGGCTGATAGTGGAGAGCGAGGCTGCCTTTTTCGATGGCCGAAGCGAGGTCGGCTCTCAGCTCCATCCACCGGAAGACGCCGGCGGCGGTGGAGTCGGCAAAGACCTGGTAAGTCCCCTTCTCGTGCCACTTGGCCGTGTACATCGATTGATCCGCTCGACGCAGCAGCTCGTCGTGGGCGACGCCACCGGCCAGGTGCGCGACTCCCAAACTGGCCGAGATCCACAACGTCCGTCCCCGCAACTGGTAGGGCCGGGCCAGGGTCTCGAGGATCCGTTCGGCTATGAACTCGGCCTCGCGGGGACGGGGAAGATCGACGAGCAGAACCGCGAACTCGTCGCCCCCCAAGCGCGCCACCGTGTCGCCCGAGCGGCACGTAGCCACAAGTCGATCGGCCACCATCTGGAGCAACTCGTCTCCGGCCTGGTGCCCTTCGGTGTCGTTGATGACCTTGAAGTCGTCGAGGTCCAAGAAGAGCAGCGCCGTGTCGTCGCCATCCGCCCCATCGGCGATCGCCTGGTCGAGCGCCTCGAAAAGAAGCCTCCGATTGGCAAGACCAGTGAGGCCGTCGTGGAGCGCCTGGTGATGCAGCTCCTCTTTGAGCTGAGTGACCTTGTGCAGTGAGTCTTCCAGCCGCCCGTTCTCCAACGAGACGGAGACCTGGCTGGCCAGGGTCTCGAGGAGCTTGAGGTCGTTGTCACCGAAGCGCGACACCTCTCCCACCGGTTCCGCCACCACCAGGGCACCTATCACCCTCTCGCCTTCGAAGAGTGGGGCGGCCATGGCAGCACCACTCCACACCTGGTCTACCACCCCGGCGGTGCGGGCCACTGCCAGTTCGGCGACTCCGGGTACGGTGTCACGGCTCTGGCGTGCCATCGTGTAGCAGCGGTCCCCAGGCCCGACGCCGGTGACGATGGCCGTCTCGTTGCCTTCGGGAAGCAGCACGACTTTGGCGACCTCGACATCGAACAGCGACCGGGCCCTGCGAGTGATGGCCTCCAGAGCCTGATCGATCTCGGTGATCCTGTGAAGCTCACGAGTCGCCTCGTACACCTCACTCAGCTGACTCCGCTCCTGGGTTTGCAGGACGTAAGCCCGGTAGGCGAGATACAAGACGATGGGGGGAAGGATGGCCACGGGCACCGAGGCGGGTCGAAGCCACAGAAGATGCACCATTCCCAGCGCAAGCGCACCGTTCATGAGGGCAGCCGTCCCGCCGAGGGTGAGCACCTTGCCCATCTCCGAGCCGCTGAGCCGGTCTCCCGACAGGCGAATGGCGGCATTGACCAGCAGGTTGGCCACGATCAGCGCGCTGGCAACCGCCGCCAGGGTGGCAAGCGCTGTCACCAACCCCAAGGGAGCCCGCCCGTCCGACAGCGCCCGGAACACGACGATGGCAGTGACGGTTTGGAGACTGAACTGTGAGACGTTGAAACCAAGCTTGACCGGGATCTGACGGCGATGAAAGGCCAGCGCCGCCATGGTTCCCACCGCCTGGCCGATGATGAGGTGGAGCGGAGGGGCCAGGAACAAACCCAGGATGAGTGGGATCTCGCTCAACGAAAAGGAGTGGGCATGACGATGAAAGCGGAGATGGACCACGGTCACTTCTGCGATGTAGAAGGCGGGTGCCAGCATCCACCACCACAGGGTGACGGGCGCACCGACCATCACTTCCAACGAAGCGAGGCCCCCGGCAGCGGTTACGGCGGCTGCCGCAACGCCGATCGACAACAGCCACACGGCCCAAATCGAACCGGCGTAACGTGGAGAGGAGACGGCTTCACCAGAGGTCATGTCGGGCTCATCCCCACACCGATACCGACCACGAATTACCCGACCACGAATTACCGTTCCAGTCGCCGCCGCTCCACGAGTCGCCCGACCATGAATTGGTCGACCAGGTCTCGGGGTCCCACACGTGACCGAAGATGTCCTGCTCACCAGTGAGCACCACGTCGCCATCGACCACATGGTGGGTGCCCCGTGCCGCCTCGAGTGAGCCCGTTCCGGTGCCGTGCGGCCAGCCCTGAGGCACATTCTCGGGGATCCGAGCTCGGTAGGCGGCGCCCAAATCCAAGAGACCGGCACCGGAGCAGGCGCCCCGGGCGGGCCGGACATGACGTGAAGTGGCGGTGAGCAGAGCCTTGACCTGATCCGGCTCGAGATCGGGGCGATGGTCTACCACCAGTGCCACCGCACCGGCGACGATGGCGGCGGCCTGAGAAGTGCCAGTGCCCCTGGTCAGTCGATCCTGTACCACTGCACCGGGGGCAACGGCATCGACGAACGAACCGGGGACCCTCAGTCCGAGCACCGACTTGCCTGGAGCGAAGACGTCGACGGTTCGATCGGCCACTCCACAGTTGGAGAACGAAAGGACGGTGTCGTCCCCGGTGCCGGGCGTCCCCCTCGTCTGGAGTGCTCCCACCGAGATGACGTTGGGGTTGATGGCCGGGTTGCGCAGCGGTGCTGCGATTCCGTCGTTGCCGGCGGCCACCACCACGACGATGCCCTTCCGCCAGGCCACCTCCACGGCATACGAGAGCGGATCGACGAGGGGATCCTGGGTGCCATCGGTCCCGAAGGCCAACAAGAGCACCTGAATGTCCAGATCGCCGTCGTTGCGATGCTGGACGACCCAGTCGATGGCGGCGATGACCTGGGACACATCGGCTCGACCGATGGCGTCGGCCACCTTGACGCTGACGATGCGGGCGCCGGGAGCCACGCCCCGATAGGCACTTGGGTCCTTGCCCGCCCGGCGAGGTGGTGAGTCGGCGCCGGCCATGATCGACATGAGGTGGGTGCCGTGCCCGAATGCGTCGAGATGGACGAGGGTCGGTGACTGCGAGTCGAAAGAGAGATCGGGGCCGTTGACCACTCGCGCGGGGTCGGCCAGCCCCACAACAGGCGTCACCCCGGAGTCGATCACGGCCACGTCGACACCGGAGCCTATGTATCCGCGATCCCAGTACGCCCGCGCCCCGATCACCTGGTCGACGATGCGATGGAGCGCGCCTTCATCCGAGGGCGGTCCCGATTCCCAGCGGTTGGTAGCCAGAACCACCTGGGCATCGGCCACCACCGCGGTGACCGCTGGGTGACCGGCGAGAACTCCAGCCTGCGAGTCGGTGAGCAGGGCCACAGCCCCTTCGATGATGTCGAGCTCGACGATCACCTCGCCCCCTAGCTCTTGCACAGCTTCGACCACGACGCTCGCCGCACCTTCGGAGCCGCTGACCACATAGCGGGTGGGCGGCTGGGGGCCGCTGGACGACGCCAGGGCCAAGACGAGTGCCAAGAGACCACCGATGAGGATCGCCCTGACCGGTGGTCTCTTGGCGTCTTCTCCCCAACCGAGGCCGATGGCGCGAACACGCCCGGTCTCGGTCATCCCCCGACTCCTTGGCGACATGGCCGGACTATCGGCAGAACGTGGTGGAGAACTTGAGCTTGTTCCACCGTTCACTCCCGCTCAAGGCGGGTTCATCCCAGGCCGATCAGATACAGTGCATGGAACTGTGAGCGAGGTGGAATCCTCGGACCCGACCGATCTACACCGCCTCATCGTTCGGCTGACCGCGGCGGCGTCATGGGCCGTGACGCTTGCTTTGGCGGCTATCGCCCTCACCGTAGGCAGTACCCAGATGCTGCTCGAGGCGCTGGCGCCGGCGGGCGCCGCGGTACTCTTCACAGTCCAGATTCTGACCCGGCGAGAGAACGCGGCCACCACGATGGCCGCCGGCGCGGTCATCGTGGTGGCGACGTTCCCAATCGTCGGCACCCCCGATACCCGCGTGGCCGCGTCGTTGGCCGTGGTGACGATGGCCATCGTCGGCACATTGTTCGTCCATCGACACACCCGCGTCTTCCTGGCCCTGGTAACCATGTGTCTCATCGGGGTGCCGATTCTGTGGGGTGGCGCCCTGCAGGGGGTAGTGGTCACTGGTCTCATCATGGGGTTCTCGTACCTCGTCGGCGCCTCATCGTTCATACTCATCCGACGTCGGGTCATAGCCGGCGACCAACGCTTCCGTCACCTTTTCGAGCGCGCTCCGGTGGCGCTGGTCGAGCAGGATTGGTCACAAGCGTTGGAGTTCCTGTCCTCTTTGGAACCGCTGGGCCCCGACCTGCTGCGCCAGCGGTTGAGAGCCGACGATGCGCTCATGGACTCGATCGTCAGGCGCATCGTCGTGATCAGAGCCAACGCCGCCGCCGGTCGCCTCTTCAGGACCGACAGACACCAACTGCTCGGGCCACTCGACCCGAACCGGATCTCCCCACGCACCAGAGAGGCTTGGATCGACACCGTCGTCGGCCTTTGGACTGGTGGCACCACCACCTCACTCGAGTACGAAGACGAGGACTTCGGGGGCCGGCCCGGTTTGTGGGTCGAGGTCAAGACCATCGTCTTCAGTCCCGAGGAGGCGCCCCGGGTGATCTTGGCATTGCGTGACGTGAGTGAGAGCAGACGCCGCAACCGAGACCTGTCTGATCTCGTGGCGGCCAAGGACGAGTTCATCGCAACCGTGAGCCACGAGCTGCGCACGCCTCTCACTGCAGTGCTCGGCCTCGGTAGCGAGATTCTCGCCGCCACCGATCTCTCCTCAGGCGAGCAACGAGAACTGATGGAAGTGCTGGTCACCCAGGCCAACGAGATTTCCTACCTGGTAGAGGACCTACTGGTAGGGGCCCGGGCCGACATCGGGACCGTGGGCATGCAAGCCGAGCCCGTGGACCTGACCCAGGAAGCGGCATCGATCGAAGCGACCCTCGGCGGCGACATCAGGATCGAATCGACCGACGGTGCGGCGGTGGCGTGGGCCGACCCGGTCCGGGTCAGACAGATACTTCGCAACCTGGTCGTCAACGCCGAGAGGTACGGAGGCCCCAATCGGCGAATCGTGATCGCCTCCGCAGAATCATCTGTCGCCGTCGAGGTGCGTGACGACGGTCAACCGTTGCCACCCGACGACAGAGACCGCATCTTCGATGCGTACACGAGAGCCCATGACCGCCCCGGCGTGACAATGTCGGTCGGTCTCGGGCTGTCGGTGTCGCGCCAGCTGGCCACGCTGATGGGCGGGGATCTCTCCTACCATCACGACGGGAACGAAGGAGTCTTCCGGCTGCGGTTACCGGTCGCCTCCACCACCCCGGCGCAATCGGACATGCTGGATTCCGATCAATTGCTCATGGCCTCATCGTCGCCGTCGGTCGAGAGCCGAACGGCGGGGTAGCGACGTCTCAGCCCTTGCACACCCAGTGCTGCCAGCCTCCTGCGCGATAGTCGTACACCAGCCAGGCCGCGACGGCCACGTTGGCCTCGGGGTCCAGAATGGACGAGCCCCCGTACCCGGCACTGGACGACCGATCCGCCCAATACCGGGGCATGTGTTGGAAGAGACCACTTGCTCCGGATGATGGATTGCGGGCCGATGGGTTCCCGTTCGACTCACAGGCGATGATCCGGACCGCTCGGTCCACGTCGGCAGGATCGAAGAACAGTTCCACGAGCGGCCGCCAACCCTCCGCACCGGGACCAGTCGGCCATGCGGGTGCGTTCCTCTCAGCGAGGTACTCCTCGATCACGTGGGGAGGGATGATCGGGAGGTCCTCGGGGGGCATAAGTTCGAATGCCCGCATCAAGAACGTCGCCATCTCAGCTCTGGTCACCGGGCGGCCGGGGCAGTAGCGGTCGACGTCACAGCCCCGCGTTATCCCGGCGGCCGCCAGGCTGTTGATGTCGGTGGAATGGACGCTGGAAGCGTCGTCGACGAAAGCGCTGCCGTCCCCGGGTGGTAGGTCGAGGGCGCGAGAGAGAAAACTCGCCATCTGCTCTCTGGTGACGGCGAGGTGGGGGCAAAATTCCTGGGCGTGGCACCCGAAGGTGATACCGGCTCGGGCTATGGCAGCGATGTCGAGAGCAAAGGGGGATTCACCGACATCGACGAACCCACTGGGGCCGACACGGGGCAGATCCAGGGCCCGAGTCAGAAAGGCAGCCATCTCCCCTCGGGTGAGCGGCTCTTCGGGACAGTACCGCCACTCGCGACAACCGTCGGTTATGCCTGCCGCCCACAGGGCGGCCACTGCCTCCTCATGCAGCGTTCCGTCGGTGTCGACGAAAGGGCCCCGGCCGTCGGCCCCTTCTGCGATGGCCCCAGCGGGAATGGCAAGGGCAACGCTCAGGGCCAGGGTGAGGGCGAACGTCGCCCACCTTGTGAGGGATGTGTGTGTCATGTGTTTCACCTCCGCGCGACCTCGCGGTCTGCTCGGGTCGGTCCCGTCTCACCGCTTCGCCATCTCCCAGACAGGCGTGAGCGTCGACTACCGGTTGGCAGTCATGCGGGAAAAGAAGAACCCCGGCTAATGCCGGGGCATCGCACTCAGTGCTGACACAACGGTATCCATCTTTGTGAGGTAATTCACAATCGCAGAGGTGCCGTCACCTCACCGACCACGACCCGAGGGGCCCGAAGAGCACGCCCTTCTCAGCCCAGACGACACAGCTGAGAGCGACCAACCCGAGTCCGGCGAACCCGACTGTCAATGGGATGACCGTGCCGTCGAAGGAACGGTCGAGCAGAAACCCGATGCCGGCGCCCACCGCCGTCGAGATCGTCCCGATGACGGCGGCGGCCGTCCCGGCTACGGCCGCCATCGGCTGCATGGCGATGGTGTTGAGGTTGGGAAGGAGCAGCCCATAGGCCGACAACATGACCGCCAGACCCACGAGGAACACAGACAGCGACGGGCGACCGGCGGTCGCCACGACTACCACAGTGAAAACCGCCGACATGGCCACGTAACCGACGAGGACACCGTGCGCCATCCGCCGCGTGCCGATGCGCCTGACGAGTCCGGCGTTGGTCAGCATCGCCGCCCCCATCACCGCGGCCAACCCCCCGAACACAAGCGGGAATCCGGCGACGATGCCGAACACTTCGCCGAAGATGATCTCGGAGCTGGCCAAATAGGAGGTGAAGACCCCCATCAGAGCGGTGAGCGCCAGCGTGTATCCGAGAGTCTGGCGGTGAGAGACGACGGTGCGACCTGCGGCCATCACCCTCTTGAACCGCAACTCCATCCGATGATCGGGATGAAGAGACTCGGCGAGGCGTGATGCCCACAGCGCCATGACGGCGGCCGCACCCGCACAGAAGCCGAAAACCCACCGCCAGGACGCGACCGTGAGGATCAACGCGCCCACCGAGGGGGCCATCACCGGCACGAGGATGAACACAGCCATGATGAACGACATCGCCCTCGACATCGCCTCCCCCTCGAAGCGGTCACGCACCACTGACAGAGTCACCACCCGGGGCCCCGCCGCACCCAATCCCCACACGAACCGGACCACCAACATGAAGCCGAGGTCGGGCGCAACCGCGGCGGCGATGGCGCCGAAGAGATAGATCCCGTACCCCACGTACAGGGCTGGCTTGCGGCCGAACCGGTCCGAGACGGGCCCGTAGAAGATCTGGCCGAGGGCCAGGCCGAGGAAGTAGGTGGTCACGGTGCCGGCCACCCGAGTGGAGTCGGAGGGCAACCCGAGATCGGAACGGATGGCCCCGAAAGCCGGGAGCATGATGTCGATTCCCAGCGCCGCCAGCGACATCGAGAACGCCAGCAATGTCGTGAACTCCACCCGTCCCAGACGGGAACGGGGGCGGGTGGCGGCGTTCACCGCCACGATGGTATCCCGACTCGAAACATCGCTGTCTATTCGGAAGGATCTCGGTACGTCCGTGTCTTGCCCCGGGTCACGGGGCCGACGGATAGGACGGCTGGAACCGGACCGATCTACCACGGCGTCCTCGGCGGGGCGTCAATCGGCGCGTCCCCTCTAGTGTGGAGGCACCCGGTGCGTGCTCTACGATCGCGCTGATGGGTGAACGCATCGGAATCATCGGAGGCTCGGGGCTGTACGACCTCATCGACGGCGCCGAGACCACCACCGTGACCACGCCCTACGGCGAGCCCTCCAGTCCCATTTCGACCGGCACCATCGCCCGCCGTCCCGTGGCCTTCCTCACCCGTCATGGAACCAATCACACCATCCCGCCCCACCGGATCAACCACAGGGCCAACATCTCGGCGCTGAAGGAGATGGGATGTGATGCGGTGATCACCTCATCGGCGGTGGGCAGCCTCCGCGACGATTACCGAACGGGAGATTTCGTGCTGTGCGACCAGTTCGTCGACCGGACGACCACGCCACCGGTGACGTTTTTCGACGGGCCGGAGGTGGTTCACATCTCGGTGGTCGAGCCATACTGTCCTAGTCTCCGCCAAGGAGCGGCCGTGGCCCTGGCGGGTATCGGTGAGCGGTTTCATCCCATCGGTACGGCCGTTGTGTTCTCCGGGCCCCGATTCTCGACGCGGGCAGAGTCGGCCTGGTTTCGAGCCATGGGTTGGGATGTGCTGTCGATGACCCAGCATCCGGAGGCAACCCTCGCGCGCGAGGCGGAGATGTGTTGCGGGAACCTGTCGTTCGTGAGTGACGCCGATGCCGGCACCGCCGACGGCCGCGAGCCGCCGGTCACGGCGGGAATGGTGTGGAGACGGCTGGCCGACAACCAACCCCGCATACGGAGAGCCCTCGAGGCAATCGTCGAAGCTACGGATGGCAACCGGCCGTGTACCTGTCGGAACTCCTTGGCCGACATCTGATACTCAGACGTTGCCCGCCGTCAGGTCTAGGAGGCGGGTGAATCGCTTACGAGCCAGCACCAAGGCGGCCAAGGTGACGACGAAGGGCAAGGCATCGGTGACCTGCACCGCCATCCCCTGACCCTGCAGCCGGAACCCGAATGCCTCGGCGAAGCCGAAGAGCAGGCACGCTCCCAGGACCCCGACAGGATGGGCCCGCCCCAAGAGGACGGCCACCACTGCGATCCAGCCCCGGCCCGAGCTCATGTTCTCGGCAAAGACACCGACGTTGCCGAGGGAGAGCTGCGCTCCCGCCAGACCGGCCAGGACCCCCGACGCCACCACCGCCAGGTATTTGTAGCGAGTGGGAGACACACCCAACGTCTCGGCGGCGAGGGGACGCTCGCCCACCCCGCGCAACCGCAGGCCGACTTGAGTACGGAACAAGAAGAACCACGTGGCCGGGATGAGGATGAGGGCGGCGTACCCGAGTGCCGACATGTTGAACAGGACCGGACCGACGAAGGGGATCTCCGAGAGCCCGGGAACGGGGATTCTGGTGATGCGCACGCCTCCTGCCGGCTGGAACGTGCCCCGAACACCGAAGAGCTGCGGGAGCAAAAAGCTGGTGAGTCCCACCGCCAGGATGTTGATCGCCACCCCCAGGACGATCGGGTTTCCCTTGCGGCTCACTGCACCGAAGGCGAGGATCAAAGCCAAGGCCACAGCTGCCGTCGCCGCGGCGAGCGACCCGATGACGACGTTACCGGCCACATGTGCCATGGCCACGGCTGCGAACGCCCCCGCCATCATCATCCCTTCCAGGGAAATCTGGAACACTCCGGCCCGCTCGCAGATCATGCCGCCGATGGCAGCCAACAGCACGGGTATGAGAGCCCGGGTCACCGATGCCCATAGTGATGCGTCGAGAAGTTGCTCGAGCATCACACGCTCCCCACATGGGCCGGATCCGTGTTTGCCTCTGACGGCGCATCACCGTCCGACCCGGTCCGCTTCCACGTGACCACGAACCGGCTCACCAGGGCGACGATGACCAAGGCCTGGATCACCTGGGCGAGCTGCCACGACACCCCCGACGAACGTTCCATGGCGAACCCCCCGATCTGGAGGCCGGCAAACAGGATCCCGGCGGCGAGGATGGGAAGCGGCCGGTTGAAGGCCAAGAGCGCCACCATCAAGCCCGTCCAGGCGAAGCCGGTCTGGGCGATCATGTCGGCGTCTATGTAGCGATAGGTCTCACCGGTGACCAGATGCGTTCCCACCAGCCCCCCAATCGCCCCCGCCGCGGCCATGATTGCCACCGTGTGGCGCTCCACATTGACTCCGCCGTAGCGGGAGAAGGGTCCCGAGAGCCCAATCATCTCCGACTCGTAGCCGACGACGGTGCGCCGATACGCCACGGCCAGCAATATCACCAAGGCGAGCACGAAGACGAGTGAGATGCTCATCCTCCCCATTCCCAAGAGCTCCATCTTGGGGATCCGGGCCGTGGGCGGCACCGGAGACGTGGTGGCGAAGGCCGCTCCCGGCTCACCAAAGGGAAAACGCACCAGGTAACTGGTGATCGATCTGGCGACATAGTTGAGCAGGAGACTCGTGATGAGGAGAGGAACCCCGACCCGGGTCTGGCCAAGAGCGGAGAGGAGGGCCCAGGCCGCTCCCACCAGTGCCCCTCCGATGAGGGCGAGGGGAACCACTACATAACCGGGCCCGGGAACGGTGATGGCGATCATCGTCCCCGTCAGGGCTCCCATGAGCATCTGACCTTCTCCCCCCAGGTTGAGGATGCCGGCACGGAAGGCGAGAGAGACGGCCAGCGCCATGGCGACTATGGGAATCGATCGTCCCAGCGTGTTACGCAAACCGGACCCGGTGAACGCTCCAAGCAGCATGTCGGAAAAGGCTGCGAACGGGTTGCCACCGGTGACGGCGATGATGATCCCGCCGAGGCCGAAAGCCGCCCCCAACGCCAGGGTCACCGGATGCGTGACGGCCGAGGAGGCCCGGTGCCGGTAGACCTCAAGCACCGACCGAGGCTCCTCCGGTCATGTGCAGGCCGATCTCCGCCTCATCGACGGCATCGGGATCGAGGTCGGCCACGATGCGCCCCTCGAACATGACGAGGATTCGTGAGGAGAGGGCCTGGATCTCGGTCAGCTCAGCCGAGACCAACAGCACCGCACGACCCCGCCTCTTCGCCTCGAGGATCTGGTTGTGGATGAAGGCGATGGCGCCGATGTCGACACCACGAGTTGGCTGTTCGGCGATGAGAAGCCGGGAGTCGTGGCTCATCTCGCGGGCCACCACGAGCCGCTGCAGATTCCCGCCCGACAACGTGCCCGCCGCCGCACCGGTGTCGGGCGCTCGGATACTGAAACGGTCGCACAAGTCGCGAGCATGTCGGTCGACGACCGCAGGCAGCAACCAGCGACCACCCCCCAGCTCCGCCGAGCGCTGGTATCCCATCAATAGGTTCTGGGCCACGGTGGCCGCCGCCGCCGTCCCCACCCGGTGACGGTCTTCGGGTATGTACGAGAGGCCCGCCCTCCGGCGCATCGCCACAGCGGCGTGGGTCACATCTACGTCACCCAGGTTGATGTGACCTGCCCGCACAGATCGGAGACCCACGATGGCCTCGATCAACTCGCTCTGGCCATTCCCGGCGACGGCGGCGATTCCCACGATCTCGGAGGCGCGCACGTCGAGGGAGACACCTCGGACGGTTGCCAGACCATGGGCGCCCTCCACCTCCAGATCACGGATCGAGAGCACCGGGTCACCCACCGGCTCGTCAGCCCCTCTCCGCACTGGAGCGACATCACGCCCGGTCATGTGGCGGGAGATTTCTGCTGGTGTCGTAGCGCCGGGGTCGAGTTCGGCCACTGCTCGTCCTTGGCGAAGCACGGTTATCCGGTCAGCCACGGCCATGACCTCTCCCAGCTTGTGTGTGATGAACAAAATGGTGCGCCCGGCATCGCGCAAGCGCCGCATCACCTCGAAGAGCCTGTCCCGTTCCTGGGGAGTGAGGACGGCTGTCGGCTCATCGAGGATCAGCACCGAGGCCTCGCGGTAGAGAGCCTTGATTATCTCAACTCGCTGGAGGACTCCCACCGGAAGGCTCTCCACTGTTGCCCGGGGGTCGACTGAGAGCCCGTAGGCCTGGGCCAGATGATGAACACGACCGACGGCTGCCTTACGATCGATGATGCCGAGACGAGCGGGCTCCTGTCGGAACACCACGTTCTCGGTGACGGTGAGAGTCGGGAACAGCTTGAAGGCCTGATGCACCATGCCCAACCCGAGGCTTATCGCCTCCAAGGGTGACCCGATGCGGGTGCGCTCGCCGCGGACGACGATCTCTCCCTCGTCGGGTTGGATAAGCCCGTAGAGGACCGACATGAGAGTGGTCTTCCCGGCACCATTCTCTCCCACGATGCAATGGATCTCCCCGGCCCGAACGGTCAGGTCTATGCGGTCGCATGCGAGCACTCCGGGGAATCGCTTCGTGATGCCCCGGAGCTCGAGCTCAACTGTCACAGGCTCTCAGCCGAAGAGGGGATCGGGTACCTCGATCTCCCCGGCGATGATGGCGTCGGCGGCCTCCCGCACCTGCTCAACGACGTCGGGGTGATCGGCGATGATGCACTGTGACTCGGCCAGGCCCTCGGCGTCGATGGCCATGACACCTACCCCGCCCTCGGCGAGGCCGAGCGAGGTGAAGGGGGCAGCTTCCCCGGCGAGCACGAGGTCAATGGCCGTGTCGACGGCGACATCCACCAACTTGAGGTTGTTGTCCACGATGACGTCCGGAGCGACAGGGCAGTTATTGATGTCCGTGCCGTACGTGAAGAAGCCTTCCTCCTGGGCGGCCTCGAACACGCCGATGTCGGACCCGGCCCCGACCGAGAAGATGTGGTCGAGACCCTGGGCTGCCAGGGCCAGCGCCTGCTCCTTGGCTCGGGCCGGGTCGGCGAAGGGGTTATCGCCACCGATGGTCACCTGAGTGTCGGGAGCGAGATCGGAGTTCACCGACTGAGCCCCCAGGTAGAAGCTGTCCGACCAACGGTGAAAGAAGGGGATGTCCAGGGCCAGGATCGACCCGATGTTCCCGCTCGCTGTCAAGTTGCCGGCCATGATCCCCAGCAGGTAGGCGCCCTCGTGCTCACGAAATCCGACGCAGTACAGGTTCGGAGCGGGTTCGGAGGGGCAGTCATCGATGAGGATGAAATCCTGATCGGGGTTGGCCAGGGCGAACTCCTGGCCGATGTCGGTGAGCTGGAAGGTGGTGAGCACGACGATATCGGGGGCCTCCTCCACCGCCGCCTCGACATTGGCCGCGGTAGACGACGGATCGGTCGACTCGAAGGTCTGTGAGGTCCCGCCCAGCCTTTCGGCGGCACGCTCGGTGCCGATCTCGCCCATCTCCAAGAACTCGTTCTCCCCGATTGGATTGGGTGTCACATAGATGAAGCGGGGTCCGTCCCCCGTCTCGGGACCGGTGTCGGTGTCGCCGCAGCCCACCGCCACCATGCTCAAGACAGCAACAGCCGCCCACAGGTTCTTGGCCCTCATGCGTTTCCTCCTGAATCGTTGATCGATGTCGTGTCGATGTGTGCGGAAGCCGGCTCCCGAAGCACCGTATCCAGCGCCTCGCCGAGGTCGTGGCGAACGACTCGCCCGTCGGTGACGATCACATCTATCAGCCCGGCGGGGGTGATGTCGAATGCAGGGTTGAGGGCGTCGGTGCCACCAGGAGCGATCGGTATGCCGGCGAAGGAGGTGACCTCGTCGGGCCCGCGATCCTCGATCTCGATCCTGGCTCCGGAGGGGGTCGCCCGGTCGATGGTCGACTCCGGGGCCACGACCACGAAGGGGATGCCGCCGTGACGGGCACCGAGGGCAAGCGAAAAAGAACCGATCTTGTTGGCAGTGTCACCATTGGCAGCAATTCGATCGGCCCCAAGGACCACGGCGTCGACCTGTTCCCGGCTCAAGAGAAAAGGACCGGCCGAATCGACCACCAACCGGTGAGGCACCCCCAACCGCGCCAACTCCCAAGTGGTCAGCCGTGCCCCCTGGAGAAGGGGCCTGGTCTCGAGAGCCAGGACCTCGGAGAGACGTCCGCGTTCGTGAAGAACCTCGATGACACCGAGGGCAGTCCCCTTCTCCACCGCAGCGAGGGCTCCCGTGTTACACACGGTCATGACACGCAGGGGACGGTCCCCGCACATTGTGATCAGGAGATCGGCCCCCCGGGTGGCCATTGCGTGGCAAGCGGCGATCTCCTCATCGCGCACACTCAGGGCCTCCTTCAGCATCGCCTCGAAACCCTCCCCCGACCGCCCCACCACCCGATCCACGCCGTGCGACAGGTTGACGGCCGTTGGCCGAGCGGCCCGCACCGCCTGGACAGCCGCGGCGAACCGGGCCGGGTCCGTCTCGGGATCATGGGCTGCTGCGGCGAGAACCGCCCCGAGGGCGCCAGCCACACCCAATGAGGGGGCTCCTCGCACGGCCAACCGCCGGAGGGCAGACACGCGCTCGGGCACATCGGAGCTCTCGAGCCAGACCTCCCCACCCGCTAGGCGGGTCTGGTCGATCATGACCACGGCGCCGTCGATCCAGTCGATGCTTCGGAAAAAAGAGTTCATGAGGTTGTCTGACAACTGACCTCGCAGAGTAGCATCCCGCCTCATGGGACCGGCAGGCGATTCGCAACCCACCCGTTACCGCGCCGAGCACCTCCTCACCCTCGAGGATGACCCGGTGGTCGTCTCCCCCGGCATCGTCGATATTGCCGACGGGAAGGTGCTGTGGTCAGGTCCGGAAGCGGACGCTCCCCTGTTGGATGGCCCATCTCATCGTCTCGGCGGTCTCCTCATGCCCGGCTTCGTCAACACCCACGCCCACACTCCGATGGTCCTCCTCCGGGGAGCGGGCGAAGGCTTGGCAGTCGATCGATGGCTGACCGAGGTCATGTGGCCGCGCGAGGGGCGTCTCGAGCCCGAGGACGTTCACTGGGGCATGACACTGGGGGCGGCCGAGCTGCTGGCCGGGGGCGTCACCACCTCACACGAGATGTACTTCCTGTCCGATGCGTTGGCCGCAGCTGCCGTGTCGGCCGGTCTCCGGTGTGTCGTCACGCCTCCGATCCTCGCTTCCGGCGACCTGGCGCGGTTCGGAACGTGGGAGCAACAGATCTCGGCGACGCTCGACCAGGCGCACCGATGGTCGGGGCACGAGCTGATATCGATCGGTTTCGGGCCTCATGCCGCATACACCGTGCCCGAGGAGTCGTTGCGCACGGTGGCCGAACTGGCCGCCCGCCAATCCATGCACATCCACATCCACGTCGCCGAGGGCCGCCACGAAGGCGACGACATCCAGGCCATGCATGGAATGTCGGTGCCCCGTTTTCTCGAACACACCGGAATGCTGGAGGTGCCGCTGGTCGCCGCTCACGGAATCTGGTTGAGCGAAGGAGACATCGACATCTTCGCCAAACATGCGGTAGGCGTGGCCCACTGCCCCATGTCCAACGGAAAACATGCGTCAGGCATCGCTCCGGTGGCGACGTTGCGCAGCCGGGGAGTACCGGTGGGGGTGGCCACCGACGGACCGTCGTCCCATGACCGGCTCGACGTCTTCGAGGAGATGAGAGCCGCCATTCGCCTGGCGCGACTGCGTGACCTCGACGCAGCGGTGCTGGGACCGAGCGACGCTCTCGTCATGGCCACACGCGAGGCAGGCGCAGTGCTGGGACGAAGCGACCTCGGAACGCTGTCCCCGGGCTCACGGGCCGACATGATCCTCATCGACACCGAACCGCTGGTCCCGGTTGTGGAGCCGGCCGACCTCATCACCCATCTCGTCTATTCCGGATCGCCCGACCTGGTCAACACCGTGTGGATCGAAGGCAGGCAAGTGGTCGTCGGAGGAGAGGCGGCGACAGTCGACGTCACCGAGGCGCGACGGCAGGTGGAGACCCGGGCAAGGAGGCTGGCGTCATGATGGGCCCGGTCGAGATCATCGACCTTCTGGGGCTCGAACCGCTACCTGGCGAGGGCGGAATGTGGACCCAGACCTATGTAGACGAGCAGTCGACTGCCATCTATTTCCTGGTGCAGCGGGGGGACTTCTCGGCTCTGCACCGGCTCACCGGTCCCGAGATCTACCACTTCTATGCCGGCGCTCCGCTGCACATGCTCCTCCTGCATCCCGACGGGAGGATCGACGAGCCGGTGCTCGGCCCAGACCTGGCCAGCGGTCAACGACCTCAGGTCATGGTGCCCGCCGGCGTGTGGCAGGGGTCATCCACCCAGGGCGCCTGGACTCTGCTGGGCACCACCATGGCACCAGGATTCGATCCCGCCGGGTTCGAGCTGGGCGAACGGGCCACGCTCGCCGACGCACACCCCCAGGCATCGGCCCGAATCACCGAACTCACGCGCCAGGGCAAGCCGCCCTCTCAGCGCATGCGCGCCAACGAAAACGTGAACCGTCCCTCGATGAAGTAGGTGTTGGAGAACATCGCCGGGCGGTCGCTCCGGTCGTAGTGGACCTGGCTCAAAAGCAAATAGACACCGCGCCGTGGCCGCCTCCCCCAACCCACACTCGAATCGGCGACCGCGTGCACCTCGGTGATGGCCGAGACGACGTTGACGCCGTGGGCGGCAAGCAGCGAGAACAGCGAACCGTCGACGGTCTCGGCGGAGAAGCCCTCACCGAGCAGTGCCCGATCGATGACATCGTAAGAGAAGGCAACCACGACATCGTCGGCTTCGAGTGCCCGCTCGGCCGAAAAGACCTGAGAGCCCTGATCGACTCCCAACCGCTCGCACTCGGCGACTGTGGCGCCACGTACGACACGGCTCCGGAACGACATCTTGGGCTCCATGCCGTAGGAGGCCACCGTGGCGCTGAGCGAGTCGAGTCGACGAAGGTCCGCCCGGATCGACGAGGTGGCCCGAGTGGCGAAGGTGCCCGACCCATGCCGGGTGGACGTCAACCCGAGGCTCTCGAGCTGGCGCAGAGCAGTCCGAACTGTTGGTCGGGAGACCCCATAATGGTCGGCGAGCTGGTGCTCGGGCGGCAAGCGATCACCCGGTTCCCATTCCCCCCCACGCAAGCGCTCGATGAGGCTGTCGACGAGTTGGTCGGTCAGCCGTGGCCCCGGATGGGCGCTTGATGCCATGGCTTCGATCATACCGGCCTCCGTTGGCGGTCACTTCGATGGCGAGATAGGTTGTCGGACAACTACCAGCAAAGGTAGGAGCCATCCCCCGACCCGGAGACCGCACGTGACCGACGAAAGGCTCGTCCAACACAGCTTCCCGCACGGCCACGCCGGAGGCGACATCTCATGGCGGTGACGATCGATCTCACCGGGAGGGTGGTGCTGGTGACGGGCGCCGGCGGGCAGATTGGAGCAGGGATAGCGCGACGGTTCGGAGCGGCTGGAGCCACCGTGGCCGCCCACTACCGCCACCACGCGCAGGAGGCCGACAGGGTGATTTCCGAGCTGGGCACAGGGGCGGCCTTCGCCGCCGACCTCACCCATGCCGACGCCCCCGCCACTCTGGTACAAGACGTGGTACGCCATTTCGGTCGCCTCGATGCTGTCGTCAACAACGCCGGCATCCAGCCCCTCGCCGACCTGGCCGATATGGGCGACTCGGAATGGTCGGCCATGATCGACACGAACCTGACGGCCGTCCATCGGCTCAGCCAGGCGGCCGCGGGGCGCATGGAGACGGGCGGGTCGATCACCCACATCTCCTCGATCGAGGGCACCCAACCCGCTTTCGGCCACGGTCACTACGCCGTTTCCAAAGCCGGCCTGATCATGCATGCCCGAGCGGCGGCCCTCGAATGGGGTGAGCGGGGAATACGCGTCAACACAGTCTCGCCCGGCCTCGTCGACCGGCCGGGCCTCGAAGATCAGTGGCCCGAAGGAGTGGCCCGCTGGCAGGCCGCCGCGCCTCTTGGTCGGACCGGCCGGCCCGAGGACATTGGAGACGCCTGTGTATTCCTGGCCTCGGATCTGGCCCGATGGATCACCGGTATCGACCTCGTGGTCGACGGTGGCGTCTCGGTGCATCCGACATGGTGATCGCACCCGGCCTCGATGGCCGTGTGTATATCGTCACCGGCGCAGCCGGAGGGATCGGTGCCGCCACCGGTCGGGTGCTGGTCGAGCGGGGTGCCTCGGTTGTCATGGCGGATCTCGACGGGGCCGGCGTCGTTACGGCCGCCGCCGAAATCGGCGACCAGGCCCTGGGCCTTAGCTGTGATGTCACCGACCGAGACCAGATCAGCGAGGCCGTTGCCGTCGCACTGGGGACGTGGGGGCGGCTGGACGGAGCGGTATGCAACGCCGGCGTCGTGGAGTTCGACGCGGCCTGGGACGCCACCCCCCAAGCGTGGAGCCGCCAGCTCAAAGTCAACGTCACCGGCACGTTCATGACGGCCGTGGGCGTCGGTGATCATCTCCGCCGCCATGACGGCGGGGTGATCGTCTGCGTGGCCTCCAACTGCGGCAAAGTCGGTTACGCCAACATGGCGCCCTACAACGCATCCAAGGCGGCCGTCATCAACCTCACCCGCTCCCTCTCCCTCGAATGGGCGGCCGACGACATCAACGTCAATTGTGTCTGCCCGGGAGGGGTAGACACGCCGATGCTGGCGGGTGTGGCCGAATGGCTCGGCCCCCGACTCGGTGTCGACCCCGCGGACCTGCTCGCCGACATGGGCCCGGAACAACTCGGCCGCAAGGTCCGTCCTGAGGAGGTGGCGAGGGTCATCGCCTTTCTATTGTCTGACGACGCCTCCATCATCCGGGGTCAGGCCATCAACGTCGACGGTGGCGACACGCCCTACTAGGACGGTGTTGAATGACAATGGAACCCCGACCCACCTCGGCGAAGTCCCTGGTAGGAGGACTGGCGTCGATGGCTGGAACGAACTGTTCAACACCGTCCCTGGAGAGCCAACTTGGATAATCGATGGGACGAGGCCCAGGCCCAGGATTTTGAAGGGCCGGTAGGCGAATGTGTCTACGGGTCCCGTTTGATCGGATCCGACCCGAACCTGGTTCTCCACGGCGGCGGCAACACCTCTGTGAAGGCACCCTGGCGCGACATCACGGGCCGCACCGTCGAAGCCATCTACGTCAAGGGCAGCGGATGGGACCTGGCCACGATCGAGGAGCCGGGCTTCGCTCCTCTGCCGATCGCTCGTTTGGCGGAACTGTTGGAGCTCGACGAGCTTTCCGACCCCGACATGATGGCGGCGTTGGCGGCGGCCCGACTGAATGCTTCTGCTCCGGCGCCATCGGTGGAGTCGCTCCTCCATGCCCTTATCCCCCACCGGGCAGTCCAGCACAGCCACGCCGACGTGATCGTGGCCCTCACCAACCTCGGCGATGGTGAGGCGCGGGTACGGGAGGTCTTCGAGAAGGACGTCTTCGTCGTCCCTTACGTCATGCCCGGTTTCGACCTGGCCCGGGTCGTAGCCGACCTGTGGCCGACCCACGTGACCGACTCCACGGTGGGCATGGTCCTCATGAACCATGGGTTGTTCACATTCGGCGACACGACGCGCCGGGCCTACGAGCACCACGTAGATCTCATCACGCGCGCCGAAAAGTGGTTGGACCGCCACGCCCCCCGGAGCGAAGCCCCCGGAACACCCCTCCCGCTGGTCGACCCCACCACCCTGGCCGATCTGCGTTCGGCGATATCCGAGGTAGCCGGGACACCGATGATCGTGAGCCGGCACACCGGCGAGCGAGCACGCCGGTTCGTGTCCCGTCCCGATCTCGCCTCCCTCGCCACCCGCGGTCCCCTCACCCCCGACCATGTCATCAGGACCAAGCGGATCCCCTTGGTGGGACGCGACGTCAACCGGTTCGCCGCCGATTACGTCGCTTACTACGACCGCAACTCCGAGCGCGGCGGCACCCAGCTCACCATGTTGGATCCCGCCCCCCGGGTGGTGGTGGATCCCGAGCTGGGGGTGCTCACGGCGGGCCGGACCTTGGCCGACGCCGACATCGCCGCCGACATCTACCACCACACCATTGCGGTGCTGGAACGGTCCGAGGACCACCTCGGTGGTTACCGGGCCCTCGACGAGGGAGACCTCTTCGACTGCGAGTATTGGGATCTCGAACAAGCCAAACTCCTCCGACGGGGAACACCACCGCCACTTGCCGGTCAGGTGGCACTGATCACCGGCTCCGCCTCGGGCATCGGCCGGGCCTGTGCCTCCGAGCTCATGCGCCGGGGAGCAGCCGTCGTCGGGGTCGATCGCTCCTCGGATGTGGTTACCGCCTTCGACGACCCCACCTATCTCGGTGTAGTGGGCGACGTGACAGACGACTCCGCCTTGTCGGAAGCCATCCGCTGCGGTGTGGATCGCTTCGGGGGTCTCGACTTGGTGGTGGTGGCCGCCGGGGTGTTCGGAGCCAGTCGCCCGATCGCCGAGCTGGCCGGCGACGAGTGGCGGCTGACGCTGGCCGTCAACCTCGACTCTGTGGCCATGCTCCTCAGGTTGGTGCACCCTCTCCTGGTTCGCTCGCCGGCCTCGCCGGCGGTGGTGATGATCGGCTCCAAGAACGTCGCCGCCCCCGGGAAGGGTGCCGCCGCCTACTCGGCTTCCAAGTCGGGTCTCACGCAACTGGCGCGGGTAGCGGCCCTCGAGTGGGCTGCGGACGGGATCCGGGTGAACACGGTCCATCCCGACGCCGTGTTCGACACCGGTTTGTGGACCGATGCTCTCTTGGCCGAACGCGCAGCCCGGTACGGCCTTGACGTGGACGAGTACAAGAGGCGTAATCTCTTGTCGGTGGAGATCACCTCGGGGACGGTGGCGGGGGTGGTGGCCGAGCTGCTCGGCGATCGTTTCGCCGCCACCACCGGGGCCCAGATCCCCATCGACGGCGGAAGCGAGCGGGTCATCTGATGACCGCTCACCGAGTCGATCCCGACACAGTCTTGCCCATCATCGGCGTACGTGCCGGCGACCTGCCGGCGGCCATGGTCGTGGTCGGAGACCCCAGCAGGGCAGAGGAGGCATCGACGTTGCTCGAAGGCGCCCGCGTGCTGGGCAACAACCGCGAGTATCGCTCCTACGCCGGAACCCGTCGGGGCGTCGAGATGGGGGTCATCTCCCACGGGGTGGGAGCTGCGGGAGCGGCGGTGTGCTTCGAAGATCTGTGTCGGGCGGGGGTGACCCGGATCGTGCGCGCCGGCACCGCCGGAGGGATGCAATCCCACGTCACGGCCGGAACCGTGGTGGTGGCTACCGCCGCCGTGCGCGACGACGGGTACTCGCAAGGCGTCGTTCCTGTCCAATACCCAGCCGTGGCGGACCGCCATCTCACATCTGCCTTGGTGGAGGCGACGCCGGATGCCGTAGAGGGGGTAGTGCTCACGTCATCGGTCTTCTACCCCCACGATGTGCTCGGCTCGGACCTCGCCCAATGGCAACGAGCGGGGGTCGTGGCCGTGGAGATGGAAGCCGCCGCCCTCTTCGTGGTGGCGGCGCTGCACGGTGTGGCGGCCGGGGTGGTCCTCGCCATCGATGGGAACCCTATCGCCGACGAGGATGAGGACATGGCCGGATACGACCCAAACCGTCGAGTCGTGAGAGCGGCCGTGGCCAGGGTCCTTGAGTCGGCCTTCGACTGTCTCACGCTCTGATTCCGGACCGGACGGGCGCGTCGCTCAGTGCCGCCGGTCTCGACGGGCGAGGGAGACGATGAACTCGTACTCTTCACGGCGGACCGGCTGCACCGACAAACGCGACCGGTTGAGGAGCACCATCTCGGACAACTCGGGATGCTGGCGCATCTCGTCGATCGAGACCATGCGGTCGAAGGTCTCGACGTGGGCGATGTCGACCATGAACCACCTCGGTTCCTCGGGTGTGGACTTGGGGTCGAAGTATTTCGACTCGGGATTCCACGACGTGTGATCGGGATAGGCCTCTTTCACCACCTGCGCCAGCCCCACGACACCGGGAGGACGGAGTTGAGAGTGGTGATACAGGACCTTGTCGCCCACCTTCATCTCGTCACGCATGAGATTGCGAGCCTGGTAGTTACGGACCCCGTCCCAGTGGGTCGAACCATCGACTTGCAAGTCCTCGATCGAGTAGGCGTCCGGTTCGGACTTCATCAGCCAATGTCGCATACCCCGATTGTGGCAGGCCGGTACCCTGGCCCCGATGCCCGAGGAGTGGTACTACTGCGTCGCCCACGACACCGTCGAGCCCAAGCACGGCTGCCGGGTCACCAATCGGCTCGGACCCTATCCGACCCGAGCCGAAGCCGCCCGAGCACTCGAGACCGTCGACCGCCGCAACGAGGAGTGGGAGGCCGACCCCCGGTGGGGAGATGAAGAGTGACCGCAAGCTCCTCACGTTTCGCGATGATCCGGGACCGATTCCACTTGCTTCTGTCTCATCCCGAACGTATGTTCGCGGCATGGTCGACCCCCTTGCACTATTGGAGCGCCGCTACGGCACCCCAATAGCCGACGTGTCCATCGACCGTCTCAGGCTCCGGCTGGCCCGTAACCGAGAACAGCGCCGGTTCCTCGACACGCAGATTAAAGACCTGATCGCCGAGCGGGATCGACTGGCATCCGAGGACGAGCGCCTAGAGCTCACCCTCGCCACTGCCGCCGACGACGTCGCCCTGCGGGTTCGAATCGCCCAGCACGAGGGCTGGTCACCGCATCCCGTGATCGGTTATCGGATGTGGGAGATATGCGACGATCGGATATTGGGCGCCACCGGACATCTGTGGCCGGAACCGCACATGGAGGCAACCTGTGACCGGTCCCGTCCCAGCGACGACCTCCCTCACTCCGACTTCCCGTGCTCCCCGATCGGCCACGGATGTGGGATCTATGCAGCCTCCTCGCTCGGGCGGCTGGAACCGACCCGACCGTCCGGATGGGTTCTCGGCATCGTGCTCCTCACGGGCAAAGTGGTCGAGCACGACCACGGCTACCGGGCCGCCCGCGCCCGGGTGGCTGCCGTAGTCGCCCAACTCGAGGGTCGCCGGCTGGCCACAGCCGACATCGATGCATTGGGAGACCTATTCGCCTCCCCGGCACACACCATCGGGCACAGAGGGGAACCAGCCGGGGGTTGGTACCACGCCGACCTGGTAGCAACGCTCGAAGACCTGGAGAGGAGCCTGGAGCCATGGACATAGGGAAGCAACGCCGGGTGATCGTCGTCGAGGTGGTCGACGACCTTCATTCGACTCAGACAAATGCGCCGATCACCCACAGCGTGCCCATTCCGGCCACGAGCAGCCACGGGATCGAGCGGGTACGCCACCCGACCGCTCCCCCTGTCCCCAGGGCGATCACTTCGACCCAGCCAACGCCCCCCTGGTCGGCACCACCGAAGAGGATCGATACCACCAGGGCCGCCAGCACCGACGGCGCCACGAAGCGAAGCGCCTGAAGAACCTGTGGCGACAGGTCCCGGTCAGCCAAGGAGAGGATGAAAATCGACCGCATCAGATAGGTGCCCGCGCCTACGGATGCCGTGGCGATCAATCCCAGCCAGAAGACATTCACGGGCGCCACCGCTGTGTCATGTACCCGGCCACCACCCCCGAGAGCGCGCCGACCAGCAACCCGCCTCGATTCGGTATCCCCATCGTTGCCAAGGTCACCCCGGCGGCCACCACCGCCGCCGCCGCCGCCGGTGGCCCGTCGACGGCTCCGATGAGCAGTCCGAGGAAGAGGAGGGGCACGGCGAAGCCGAGTGCCCAGGACTCGGGGACCACCGGGCCCACCACCAACCCCAGGGCCACCGACACCTGCCACACGCTCCAGAATGTGAGGGCTGCCGACAGGTAGTAGCGCCGAAAGACATCGGGATCCGAATCGGTGCGCATCACCACGAGAGCGAACACCTGGTCCACCAAGAAATAGGGACCCAGATAGCGAAACCAGCGGGGCTGCAGCCCGAAGGCCGGTGCCAGGGCCGCCGAGTACATGAGATGGCGAGCCTGCACCACCCATCCGGCGGCGATCACCGCCAGGAGGCCCACTCCCGCTCCGCTCAGGGTCACCACCGTCAGCTGGGCGGCCCCACCGAATATCAGGCTCGATCCGGACCAGCCGACCAGGTCTGAAATCGAGGACTCGGATATCGCCAACCCCAACACCATCGCAAAGGGGATCACCGGCGTCAGGAGAGGCAAGGCGTCGACCATCCCACGACGTCGAGCGCTGTCGATCGAGAGCATCTTCGTACGGTAACGTCGACCGCTACCCGGGGTTCCAACCACCGCCCAGCGACGTTCGGAGCCCAAACCACCGACACGGGTGCAACGTCCACCGCTACCCGGGGTTCCAACCACCGCCCAGCGACGTCTCCAACCCCGGGTTGCGGCGATGCCGGCTCAGCCCATGAGGTCGCGACGGATCGCCTCCAGGGCCACCCGGACCATATCGTCGAAGGTCGTTTCCCGTTCCTCCGAGGACGTCTCCTCGCCCGCCAGGATGTGATCCGACACCGTGAGGATGGTGAGGGCCCGCGCCCCCTTCTCCGACGCCACCCCGTAGAGGCCGGCCGCTTCCATCTCCACGGCCAGCACGCCCATGTCCCTCATCCGCTCGAAGGCTCCCTCTTCGGGGTTATAGAAGAGATCCGCCGAGTGGACGTTTCCGACCCGAATGTCGACGCTTGCCTCCCCCGCCGCCTCGACCGCCGCTCGCAAGAGCTCGAAGTCGGCGGTGGCGGCAAAGTCATACCCCCCATACCGCACCCGGTTGACGCCGGAGTCGGTGCACGCCCCGATGGCGAGGATCACGTCTCGCAGGGCGAGGTCGGGTTGGAGGGCACCACACGAACCGACTCTGACGAGGCGCTCGACCCCGAACTGGGCGATCAACTCGGTGGCGTAGATCGAAGCCGACGGGATACCCATACCTGAACCCATCGTCGAGACGGGCATACCCTGGTACGTGCCCGTGTAGCCCAACATGTTGCGCACTGCCGTCACTTCTCGGACGTCGTCCAAGAAGGCCTCGGCGATGTGCTTGGCCCGCAACGGATCACCGGGCATGAGCACGGTGGGGGCGAAATCACCCATCTCAGCGGCGATGTGGGGGGTGGCCATGTCGTGCTCCTCTCTTCGTCCGTCAATTCTGGCAGTATCGCATCAGCACCGAGGGGACCCAGCCCGCCGTGGCTAGCACGATCGAGCGGATGTCGCCGGGGAGTTGTCGGGACGGTATTGACCGCCCGGACATCGTTGCGTCTCGGGTGGAGGTCGGGTTCCGTCACGACATCGTTCGGAGGGGTTGTCGGAGGATCCCGGGGTGGCGGCCACGCAGTGTGATGTCTCCACCAGGCGGGTGAAGTCGGTCATCGAGTCAGTACGTCAGTCGCCAAGGGCTCTCTTCATGAACGCCGCCATCGCCCCTCGCGTCACGGGATCGTTCGGGCAGAAGCGGTCGTTCGACGGAGGGTTGCAGCCACGGGTGATCCCCGCCGCCGCCAGGCGGGCGATGTCGTTCTCGAAGACATGGCCCGACGTGTCGGCGAAGGTGGCGCCCCCGCTGGTCAACCCCAAGGCCCGGGCCAAGAACGCCGCCATTGCCCCTCTCGTCACGGGTTGGTCGGGACAAAAGCGCGTGTTGGCCGGGGGGTTGCAGCCACGGGTGATCCCCGCCGCCGCCAGGCGGGCGATGTCGTTCTCGAAGACATGGCCCGACGTGTCGGCGAAGGTGGCACCGGAGTCTGTGAGCCCGAGAGCACGAACCAGAAACGCTGCCATTGCCCCCCGCGTGACCGGGGCGTCGGGACAGAAGCGGTCGTTGACGGGTGGATTGCAGCCACGCGTGATCCCACTCGCCGCCAGCCATTCGATATCGCCTGCGAACACCGATCCAGAGGTATCGGTGAAGCTAGGCAAATCGTCAAGTGGAGAAGGCTCGGGGATCGGCTGCGGGTCTGGTCCGATGGCAACAGAGAAGGACTGACCGGACACGCCTTCCACAGTCACCGTCACCCCGCCTACCGAGCGGGTCTCTCCCGCCGAGATCACGTGAGGAAGCGGCTGGCTGTAATTGGCCTCATCGATCCAGTCGAACGGGACGGCAGGAGAGGGAGTGGTTCTCCGGAAACCCGGCAGCCAATCGAAACTGCTCATGCACTCGAACTCGCTGGCGCACCGGTCGACGCGGTACACCTCCACGCCGGCCCACGCCGCCGGCATCGGGTCGAATGTGGAGGGCACCCGGGCGGCCAAGGTGAAATAGCTGCTGCCCGAGCGGATGACCGCCATCTTGTGACCGGTGCCGCCCTGGGTGGCCAGGTTGAACAGGGCACCGCCGCCTGAGAACATGTACACCTCGTTCGGGTCGATCCATCCTGCGGCGTACAGGTTGATGGCAGCGGTCCCGTAGGGGTCGGGATAGCTTCCCCTCCCCGATCCGAAGGTCCCATAGTTGCCCGACATCACATCGGAAGCGACGTCGTACTCATCGGGGCCGACTCCGGTGAACGAATGCGGCCACTGGATCATGTGACCGATCTCGTGAACCGCAGTCGTGTAAAAGGTCGATTGGGTGCCAACGAAGCCCGAGCGCGCATTTCCGTCCCGGTAGCTCTGCGAGCCGGCACAGGGTGTGAACCCGCACACGAACCCGGCGGAGGCGAAACCACCTGCACCACCGGTGAGATGGATGGCGCCGTTGGCAGAAGGGTCGGCATTGGCGCGCGAGTGGTCCCGGCACTGGCCGGCGGTCGATCCGGCGTCGCCGCGGGCGACGAACACCGGCTCGTAGCGGCCCCGTGACTGATGCAGGAACCACGGCCGCACATTGGCTTCGAGCTGGGCGGTCAAGGTGGCGGCGGAGGTGGACAGGCCGCAAGTCCACACCTCGAGTACATCCCTGCCCAGACTGTGATCACGGAGCGTGTCCACCCCACCGACGAGATCGAGGGGGTCCGAGGCCTGGGGAGCTATCGCCTCGCCCGGGTCACCGATATGGACGACCACGTCGTCCACCATGAACACGGGGTGACTATCCAGAGTGGAAGGGTCGTTGGCTCCCGCCATCGTCGGGGCGGCCATCGCCGCGACGAGGGCTGCCACGAGGAGAAGCCGGCCCCACGACGAATGACCCTGCCTCACCGCGCGCTCGTTCACACCCAACCCCTTCTCTAGAGAAGTCCCTCTCCGGTTGCACATGATGGAGCGAGCTGGTCGCCGGCGCAACCCTCGCCTTTGGGTCTTTCGACCTCTCTGTTCTCCGGAGGCCATACTCGCCGGTATGAGCAACGAGATCTACGACTTCATACTCGGCCTGCGAGCCATCCGCAGCTACGAGCCCCGCCCACTGGCCACCGACGACCTGGAGGCGATTCTCGAGGCTGCCCGTTGGACCGGGAGCTCCAAGAACCGCCAGAACTGGTCGTTCGTGGTCGTCAGCGAGCCTGCCCAGCTAGAGGCATTAGCCGCCTGCGGGGACTTCACCGGGCCGGTGCGGGCCTCGTCGGCCACGATCGTCATCGTCCAAGAGCCCCACGGATACGAGTTCGACAGCGGCCGCGTGGCCCAGAACATGATGCTGGCTGCCAAGGCGATCGGAGTGGTGTCGTGTCCCATCACGCTACACCGCCACGAGCAGGCAGCCCAGGTGCTGGCGCTGCCCCCGGACAGGAAGGCCCGTTACGCAGTGGCTTTCGGCTATCCCGGGCCAGACTCCGAACCGAGGCGCATGGGGGGACGCCGCTCCACCCACGAACTGGTCCATCACCAACGTTACGGATGAGCCCGGCTGGAGCCCGGCTTCTCTCGCGCCGGGTGTGGCTGCCCGGCTGAGTGACTTCAATCGGTTCCTGATGTGTCGGAGGCCGCCGGTACCGTGTCTTCGATGTCCTCAGTTCCACTCGTCGAGGCGCGCGGCCTCACCAAGCGCTTTGGTGACTTCGTCGCCGTCGATGGGGTCGACTTCGAGATCCGCCCCGGGGAGGCGTTTGGGTTCCTGGGTCCCAATGGGGCCGGCAAGACGTCCACCATGAAGATGATCACCACGGTCAGTCCCATCACGGCGGGGGAAATGACCGTCTTCGGGCTCGATCCCGCCACCGACGGCCCCTCCATCCGCAGCCGTCTCGGCGTGGTCCCCCAAGAGGACAACCTCGACCAGGAGCTCTCGGTGGCGGAGAACCTGTACATCTACGGTCGCTTCCACGACGTGCCCAAGCCGATCATCAGGGCGCGAATCGATGAGTTGTTGGACTTCGCCCAACTCGAAGAGCGGCGAAACAGCACCGTGGAATCCCTCTCCGGAGGTATGAAACGACGGCTGACGATTGCCCGGGCCCTCATCAACGAGCCGACGCTCGTCATCTTGGACGAGCCGACCACCGGACTCGATCCCCAGGCTCGTCACATCCTCTGGGACCGTCTCTACCGGCTCAAGCAGGAGGGCGCCACTCTCATCATCACCACTCACTACATGGATGAGGCGGAGCAGCTGTGCGACCGCTTGGTGATCATGGACAAGGGCCGGATCGCCGCCGAGGGATCTCCCTCCGAGCTCATCGAACAGTACGCCACGCGTGAGGTCGTGGAGCTGCGCTTCGCCCCGGAGACCGGCGCCAAAGGCTTGGAGCGGCTCGACGGATCGGTCGAGAGGATGGAGGCGCTGACCGACCGGGTGTTGCTGTACACCAACGATTCCAACGCCCTCGTCTCGCTCATCTACGACAGCAAGATCGAGTACGTGCAGCGACTCACCCGCCGCTCGACCCTCGAAGACGTGTTCTTGCATCTCACCGGCCGGAGGCTGATCGACTGATGGCCTTCGTCGCCAACGCCGCCCACGTGGTCGAGTCCGAAGCCATCGCCTACAAGCGGACCTGGCGGGGCCACATCATCTCCACTTTCGTCAACCCGATCCTGTTCATGGCCGGGCTGGGAATCGCGCTCGGTGCCATGGTCGATCGCGGGGCGGGCGAGGCGACTCTGCCCATTCCCTACCTCACCTTCGCTGCCACGGGGCTGCTGGCGGCCACGGCCATGCAAACTGGCTACGGGGAAGGGGCGTGGCCGGTGATGGCCGGGATCAAGTGGCGGAAGACGTTCGAGGCGATGCTGGTGACCCCGCTGCGGGTGTCAGACCTCGTCACCGGCCGGCTCATCTGGGGGGCTCTCCACCTGACATTCACGCTCGGTGTATTCGCCGCCGCCGCCGTCGCCTTCGGGGCCGTCGACCCCGCCGGGGCTTTCTTGGCCCTGGGACCCGCCGTACTGTGCGGGCTGTCGTTCCAGGCGGCCTCCACCGCCTTCACAGCCAAGGTCGACGACGTGACCGGCCTCACGAGTGTCATGCGGTTCGGGATCATGCCTCTCTTCTTGTTCTCCGGGACGTTCTTCCCGATCTCCCAACTTCCCGGGTGGATGGAGCCCTTGGCGCTGGCCACCCCCCTCTATCACGGGGTCGAGCTGGTTCGAAAGCTGGCATTGCCGGAGGTGGGGCCGCCGGTCGTCTCCACCATCCCGATGTGGGCCCATTTCGCCTACCTGGTGGCGCTGACCGTCGTCGGATGGGTCCTGGCCGTCCGCTTCCTGCGCACGAGGCTCGAGCCATGACGACTCACAGCGCACCAACCCGAATCACCCCGCCGAGCGTGACCGGGGGTCTTCGTGCTCATCGTCTGCTGGAACGCAACTTCTTGGTGTACCGCCGCCTGTGGAAGGTCGTCTTCTCCGGCTTCTTCGAGCCCGTGTTCTACCTCTTCTCGATCGGAGTCGGCATGGGCGCCCTCGTGGGCGATATCACTGTGACGGGAGGTCAATCCGTTTCGTACACCGCTTTCGTCGCTCCCGCGCTGTTGGGGGCATCGGCCATGAACGGCGCCGTGTACGAATCGACCATGAACATCTTCTTCAAGCTGAAATTCGCCAAGGTATACGACGGGATGCTCACCACCCCTATGCAGCCGATGGACATCGCCGTTGGCGAGATCGCCTGGTGCCTGATCCGGGGACTTCTCTACGCGGCCGGGTTCCTGGTGGTTCTGGTGGCGATGGGTCTCACCTCGGGATGGCTGTGGTTGATGGCACTGCCGGCGGCCGTGTTGATCGGCTTCGCCTTCGGCGCTTGCGGGATGGCGGCCACCACCTGGATGAAGAGTTGGCAGGACTTCGACCTGGTCGCCCTCGTCACCCTGCCCCTGTTCCTCTTCTCGGGCACCTTCTTCCCGCTCGACGTCTACCCGCCGGCGCTGCAGCACGTGGCCAGACTGTCGCCCCTCTATCACGGCGTCGAGCTGATTCGGGGCTTCGTGCTCGGGCTCCCCGATTGGTCGATGATCGGCCATGGCGCCTTCCTTCTGGTCATGGGTCTGGTAGGTGTGGCCATAACCCGTCGCCGCCTGGCGGCCCTTCTCCTCACCTGATCACGTAGCCTTCGTGACGCCATGATCGACCTCACGTTCCCTCTCCATGCTCCACGCGGCAATCAGCTCAACACTCCGGGATGGTCCCAGGAGGCGGCCCTTCGCTGCCTCCTCAACAACCTCGACCCCGCAGTGGCCGAGGATCCCGAGCGTCTCGTCGTCTATGGCGGGCGTGGCAAGGCCGCCCGCTCGGTCCAGGCGCTGGAGGCGATCGTGCGCACGTTGGAGAGGCTCGACAACGATCACACCCTCCTCGTCCAGTCGGGAAAGCCGGTAGGAGTGTTCCGCACCCACGACATGGCACCTCGCGTCTTGATAGCCAACTCGCTGCTCGTCCCTCGGTGGGCGACCCTCGACCACTTCTGGGCACTCGAAGAGGCCGGTCTGATGATGTACGGCCAGATGACCGCCGGGTCGTGGATCTATATCGGCACCCAGGGCATCCTCCAGGGGACCTATCAGACCTTCGTCGCCATCGCTCAGAAGCGCTTCGGCGGCTCACTGGCGGGCACACTCACTCTGACCGCCGGGCTGGGAGGGATGGGGGGCGCCCAACCCCTGGCGGTGACCATGAATGGCGGCGCCGTCATCTGCGTCGACGTGGACCCTGCTCGAATCCGCCGTCGTCGGGAGACCGGGTACCTCGACGAGGTGGCCGACGACACCGACGACGCCCTCCGGAGAGGGCTGGAAGCGAAGAAACAGCGGAAGGCGATATCGATAGGCCTCCTCGGGAACGCAGCCGACGTCTTCGGTGACCTGTTGGAGCGGAACGCCGACATCGACATCGTGACCGACCAGACATCGGCTCATGATCCTCTATACGGCTACATCCCCCGCGGCCACGACCCCGACTCGGCCGCCGCCCTCCGTCACGACGACCCCGATACCTACATCAAGTCGGCTCGCGAATCGATGGCCATCCACTGTCAGGCCATGGTCGGCTTCCACCGCGCCGGAGCCGAGGTATTCGACTACGGCAACAACCTGCGCGGCGAAGCACAAACGGCCGGGTTCGCCGACGCCTTCGCCTATCCGGGATTCGTCCCCGCCTACATCCGTGACCTCTTCTGTCAGGGCATGGGACCCTTCCGCTGGGTTGCCCTCTCGGGCGACCCATCCGACATCGCCGCCACCGACCGGGCTCTTCTCGACTTGTTCCCACACCACGAGTCGCTCCACCGCTGGCTGGACAAGGCAACGCGACTGGTCCAGTTCCAGGGTCTCCCCGCCCGGATCTGCTGGCTCGGATACAAGGAGAGGCACCTCGCCGGACTCGCCTTCAATGAACTCGTGGAGAGCGGAGCAGTCTCTGCCCCGATCGTGATCGGCCGGGACCACCTCGACTCGGGTTCTGTCGCCTCCCCATACCGGGAGACCGAGGCCATGGCCGACGGGTCCGACGCCGTCGCCGACTGGCCGATCCTCAACGCTCTCCTCAACACGGCCTCGGGGGCAGCCTGGGTAGCGGTACATCACGGTGGCGGCGTTGGCATCGGCAACTCGATCCACGCCGGTGCCCAGGTGGTGGCCGACGGCACCGAGCAGGCGGCGCTACGCCTGGAACTGGTCCTCACCAATGACCCCGGCACCGGCGTCATGCGCCACGTCGATGCCGGCTACGACCTGGCCCGTCGGGTGGCCGCCGATCGCGGCCTCGACATTCCCATGGCATGACCCGCTGGCACGCCCGGTGGGCCTGGGTGGATGGCGAGCCGGCGGCGGACGTGTCCGTCGTCATCGAACACGGTCTCATCACCGCCGTCGAGGTCGGCGCCACGCCCACTCCCGAGGACAGGCGGCTCACGGGCGTCGTCTACCCGGGGATGGCCAACACCCACTCTCACGTCTTCCATCGGCTCGTCCGCGGTCATGTCGAGCCGGGACGAGGCGACTTTTGGTCGTGGCGCGACGCCATGTACGCCGCGGCCGGCGGCCTCGACCCCGACTCTCTTCGCCAGACCAGTATCGCCACCTTTCAGGAGATGGTGGCGGCGGGATACACGTCGGTGGCCGAGTTTCATTACCTCCATCACCAGCCGGACGGTCGGCCCTACGACGACCCCAACGTGATGGCCGACGCCATCGCCGACGCCGCCATCGAAGCGGGAATCCGGTTGCTGCTCTTGGACACCTGCTACCTGTCGGCGGGATTCGGCCAGTCTCCCGAAGGCGTTCAGGCGCGGTTTGCCGACGCCGACGCCGACGCTTGGGCGGCACGGGTCTCGGCATGGCGACCTCCCCCCGGGGTCACCCTGGGAGCGGCTATCCACTCGGTCCGAGCCGTCGACGGCGCCTCGATGGAGACGGTGATGGAATGGGCTGCGGGAAGGCCGGTCCACGTCCACCTCTCCGAACAGGACGCCGAGAACGAACAGTGCCTGGCCCACTTGGGACGCACCCCCACCCAGGTCCTCTCCGATGCCGGCGTCCTCGGGCCCAACACGACCGCAGTTCACGTCACCCATGTCGACCAGGCGGCAGTCACCCTCGTGGCAGAGTCCGGGACGAGTGTCTCGATGTGCCCGACCACCGAGCGATGGCTCGCCGACGGGATCGGGCCCAGTGCCGCCCTGATGGCGGCCGGGGTGGCCCTCGGCATCGGCAGCGATTCCCAGGCCGTGATCGACCCGTTCGAGGAAATGCGGCTTCTCGAGCTCCACCAGCGCCTGCTGACGGGCACCACCGGATCGCATGACCCCGCCCAGCTCATCACGGCCGGAACGGGACCTCAGGCCTCGATGGGAGCGCCCCATCCCGGCGGCATCGCCGTAGGCGCCACCGGCGACCTGGTCGAAGTCGACATCACGACTCCGCGCACGGCAGGTGTGATCCCAGAGGGGCTCGTATTCGCGGCATCGTCGGCCGACGTCACCACCGTCGTGGTCGGCGGGCTCGAGACGACGCCACGCTGAGGGCGGTCGCCGCCGTCGATTCAACCGCCGGAAATCACCAGCTCCGCCTCCCGGACGAGGACGGTGGCCTGACGCGAGTCGAGGAAGCCGTGGGGAAGCCTGACCGCCTGAGGGCCGTTGCTGTGGCCGCGCACCATCTGGTTGGCAGCCTCCGGATAAGGCACGGTCGGATCGAGCTGATCGAGGAGACTGTCGAGCTCGGCAACGTCGTCGACCCGTGAGAAACGGTCCCTAAGGAACGACCCAATCGGGAAGCCCTTGAGGTACCAACTGGGGTGCCGCCGAAACAGGTTCACCCCGTGTCGTTCCCCGAAGTGGCCGACGAGAAGACGCAAGTGCGCTCGCATGACCCCTCCGACTTCCCCCAGAGTGGGCGGCGGAGGCGGGCGACGGCCGGCCATCGCCGCTGCCAGGGCGGCGAACAGCCACGGGCGACCGAGGCAGCCGCGGCCCACCACCACCCCGTCACACCCGGTGACGGCCATCATCCGGAGAGCGTCGTCGGCCGTCCAGATGTCGCCATTGCCCAGCACCGGAATGGTTCGGACCGCGTCCTTGAGCTGTCGGATCGCTTCCCAGCGAGCCTGGCCCGAGTAACGCTGGTGGGCAGTGCGGGCATGGAGGGCAACCGCCGCCGCTCCCGCTGCCTCGGCTACCTGCCCGGCGTCGAGGAACGTCAGGTGGTCGTCATCGATGCCGAGACGGAACTTCACTGTGACGGGGATCTCGCCGGCGGCGGCTACGGCCGCCGCCACGATCGAGCCGAAGAGACCGATCTTCCACGGCAAGGCGGCACCGCCGCCGTGGCGCGTAACCTTGGGAACCGGACAACCGAAGTTCAGGTCGATGTGGTCGACGCCGTGGTCGGTCACGAGTAACCGCACGGCGGTGGAGATCGATGCGGGGTCGGTTCCATAGAGCTGAATCGAGCGCACGTCCTCCGCAGGAGAAAAGGCGGCATTGGCGAGAGTCTTCTCGTCGTTCTCCACCAAGGCGCGGGCACCGATCATCTCCGAAACGTACAGACCCGCCCCGTAGCGACGACACAACGATCGGAAGGGAGCGTTGGTGACACCAGCCATCGGCGCCAAGACAACCGGGGGATCGACAATGAGGTCACCGATGACGAGAGGAACGGGCACTTTCCCAGCCTAGAGAGGATGGCCAGGGCGGTGTTCACCAGCAATGAGGGTTCACCCTGCAACTCGGCAAAGTCCCTGGTAGGAGAACTGGCGTGGATGGCTGGAACGAATTGTTCGACACTGTCTCAGTGAAACGTCAGGCCTCGGTCCCCGGGAGTTCGGTCATGTTCTGGAGACGGACCTGGCCGCGAGCGATCAGCTTGTGATCGCTGGCCCGAGTCACCACCACCTGCCAAAGCTGCTGGGACCGGCCGCGATGGACAGGAGTCGCCTCGCCGACGATCGTCCCTCTTCGGGTGGCGCGCAGGAAATCGGTGGAGTTGCTGACCCCCACACATCCGGCCAGCCCCTGGTCCATCGCCCACAACGCCGCTCCCGTCGATGCCAGCGTCTCCACCAAGGTGCAGTACACCCCTCCGTGCACGATCCCGTAGGGTTGGTGGTGGTGAGGCACGATGGCGATGCGCCCCACCACCACGTCCGCCGTGGCTTCGGTGATATCAATGTCGGTGTGGGTCACGTAGTTGACGCCATCGTGAAATGTGTCCATCTGCGCACGTTACATCGGGTGATTAGCCTCGGTTATCTGATGCACGTAACCCGATACCGCGATGTCACCCGCTATCAATTCGCCGACCTTTGGCTGCGCGAACTGTCACCCGAGCCAATGCAGGCCGGCTCGATCGCCGAGGTCACGATGCCAATCGGCGTCGAGCGCCCTCGCCGACGATCTCAGAAGATCGATCGCGTCTATGTCGGTTTGGTGGGGGAGGTCGAGTTCACCGTGGAAGGTGAAGCGATTCGCCTCGGACCCGGCGATGTCATCCACATCGCCCGGGGCGAGGAGTACGGATACTTCAACGGGGGGCAGGAGGAGGCCCGGATGCTCTTGTTCCGGTCCCCGGCTCCGTCCCCACCCAGCGAGAGCTGACTCGCTCAACCGAGAACGAGGAGTCCTCTCCTGGCCAGCAAACGGGCCACAGCGGGGACGGGCAGACCCACCACGGTGGTCGGATGCCCCTCAACCGACTCGACGAGAACACCACCCCGACCCTGGAGTGCGTAGGAGCCGGCTTTGTCGAGAGGCTCGCCGGTGGCGATGTACGCAAGGATCTCGGCTTCGGTCATCGCGGCCATATGTACGGTGGCCGATTCCACCACCGCCTCCGTCACCACCTCGCCTTCGACCAGAGCCGAAACGGCCACACCACTGACCACATGGTGCACCCCTCCGGACAGTCGCCTCAGCATGCTCTGCGCCTCAGAGGGGTGAACGGGCTTGCCCAAGACGGTCCCGTCGTGGACGACCACCGTGTCGGCTCCCACAGTCACGACACCCGATCTGACGACGGCCTCAGCCTTGTTGCGCGCCAGTCGCTCTACGTAGGCATGAGGAGGCTCGGAGGGGTGACGCGACTCATCGACGTCGGGAGCTTCGATGGCGAACTCCAGACCGAGAGCGTCCAACAACTGGGCTCGCCGAGGTGAGCCTGAGGCGAGCACCAACCTGACCCTCACCGGATCACTCCCGATCGCATGACCAGAGAAGGCTCCAGGAGGACGGTTGGGTCGACCAACGGATCGGCGAGGTAGAACACCGCGTCGGCCGGGCGGCCAAGCTCGAACCCGTCGGGTCGGCCGAGGAACCGGCGAGCCTCGTGAGTCGCAGCCGCCAGGGCTCGTTCCGGGTCGAGTCCGAGTTGGATGAGCCGCACCACCTCCTTACCCACCTGGCCCGGCCGCATGGCCAGGTCGGTGCCCGCCAGAACGGCCACCCCCGACGGGAGCGAGCCGAGCAGTGACGAGACGTTCTCGAGCCCCTGAGATATCAGCCGACCTCCGCTGGAATCTGCGCCGAGGGCGGCGGCGGTGTCCTCCATCCGGACCACGGTAGGTACCCAGGCTCCGCCGCGTGCCGCCAGCGCCTCCACGTCGTGGCCGCTCAAGAACAGCCCGTGCTCGATCGAATCGACACCGGCCCTCACCGCCATCGAAGGAACCTCAGGAGCCATGGTGTGTATGGCGACGCGCGCCCCGGCGGAATGGGCGACCCTCACGGCGGCGGTGAGGGCGGTCTCGTCGAAGTTCGGAAGGGGCCCCCGCCCGCGGCGGGGCCAATCACCCACCAACTTCACCCATCCGCTGCCCCGGACCACGGCCTCCGAGACGGCATCGGCGAGGCCACCGGGGTCTGTCTCCACGGCGAAACCCGGGTAGTAGCCGCCCGGGGCGGCAATCATCCTGGCCGCGCCCTCCCAGTCGGGGGCGTGCAACGGGGAGGTGTTGGTGAGCGCCAACACCACCGAGTCGTCACCCCACCCCTTTTCGACCACCAGGAAGACGCCGTCGTCGAGGCAAGCGAAGGCCCGACGACGGATGGCGGCTTCGTCGCCGGGACCCAGCTCGAGACTGTCGGCGGCGAGATGGGCATGGGCATCCACCAGGCCAGGAACGGCCCACATCCCCACACCGACTTGAGGCGGGGAGACCGAGGAAGGCTCCGCCCATCGGCCGTCGTTGGCGACGGCGAGGGCCATGGCAGAATTCGAGCCAACCGGCCGCAGGGACACCAGCATTGGGGTGACGCTACCGGGGCCATGGGAAACCGTGCCGCTCGACAGCCAGATCAAATGAGATAGGTGCTCACCGGGGACCCCGAACACACATCCAGCGCTACGTACGAACGCTCTTAAGCTTTGGGGATGCGGCTCTTGGTCTCGATTTTGGTCTTTGCCACGGCGTGTTCCGGACCGGGGGTGTCTCCCACCACCTCCCAGCTCCCCCTACCCTCGGCCACCCACCCCACGACCACAGCCGTCACGCCGAGCACTGCCCCGGTACCAGTCGAGGCAATTGTCACCGACTGCTCCACTCCCCCGGTGACGTTCTCGCTGCTCTGTCAGGTGTATCAGCTCATCGAGGCGAATCACGTCGACGCCCCCCTCGACCCGGCCGCTCTGGCTGCCGGGGCCGCCGTAGGCGCGGCAAGCCACGCTCCGATGCGCCAAGGCGACAGGCCCGACGACTTCCGTTGCGCCATTCCTCATCCCGCCTTCGAGTCGACCTGCCAGGTGATCGCCGAGCAGCTGGCAGGTGGATCCTTCGCCATCGAGGATGCCGTCGATCGAGCCGTGGCGTCAATGATCACACTCAGCCTCGATCCCTTCACCTACTACCTACCTCCCGCTCTGGCAGGACGCATCACCGAAGGGGGAATCGTGACCGCGGTCGGTCTATTGATCACCATCGCCGATTCGGTGGGATCGCGCTGCGCACAGGTCGAGGCCGGGTGTCGGCTGGAAGTGGTGTTCTCGGTGGTCGACGGTCCCGCCCATGTCGCCGGCCTCGAGGCCGGCGACATGATCACGGCCATCGACGGTGAGCCGGTCACCGGGATGAGTTTGGTCGATGCGGCCAAGATCCTCGACGGCGAAGCTGGCACCACCGTGGTTCTGGCCGTCGATGGGACCGACGGCCAATCCCGCACGGTCCCGATCACGCGTTCTCAAGCGGAGTACCCACCCCTCGACTTCGACATGCCTCGACCGGGGGTGGGGTACCTCCGCATTCCAGACTTCGACCTCGACGTGCCGTCGTTCGTCCACGCCGCCCTGGAGACCCTGATCGAAACCGGAATCGACAGACTGGTGATCGACCTGCGCGACAACCCTGGGGGGTACGTCGATGTCGCCACGCTCGTCACCAGCGAGTTCCTCGCCGACGGGCTCGTGTTCCGGAGCCTCGGGGCCGATGGAGACTTCGACTACCCCGTCCAACCCGGCGGCCTGGCTACGTCGACACCTGCACTGACGGTGGTCGTGAACGGTGGTTCGGCTTCGGCCGCCGAGATCATGGCAACCGTCCTGGCCGAGCGAT
Organism: Acidimicrobiia bacterium; assembly: GCA_041744375.1. Taxonomy (GTDB): domain Bacteria; phylum Actinomycetota; class Acidimicrobiia; order Spongiisociales; family ZC4RG35; genus JBGTLA01. Next base: position 50,447 of record JBGTLA010000079.1, read on the forward strand.
CGCGCGCCACGATCGTCGGTTCACCCACCTTCGGTAAGGACAGCGTCCAGATAGGATTCCCCCTACGAAACGACGGGGAGTTGAGAGTCACGATCGCTCGCTGGTTCACACCGGAGGGTGAAACGGTGGGAATCGGTGGATTGATTCCCGATGTGCTCGTGGACATTCCGACCGATGCATCTCCCGCCGAGGTCATCGACCTGATCCTTGGATGAGAATGATCAATCACATCTCACGCCCTGCGCTGGCCGCTCTCGCCCTCGCACTGATCATGACGCTCTCTGGGTGTGTCGAGCGGTGGTCCGGGTCGGACCCGACCACCCCGACCACTCCGACCACCTCAGCCGTCTCCTCCACCATCCCGACGACGTCCACCACCAGCGCGGCACCGTCGCCACCGACCACATCGGTGACCGGGGGCGAATTCGAAGCCGTCACCTGTGGGGAAGCCCCGGGTGAGCTGGTCTGCGAGGCCTACGAGCTCATCCGCAGACACTACGTCGACGACGTAGGGGCCGCCGAACTCGCCGGTGGCGCACTAACCGCCTTGCGGGAGCTCGAGATACCGTCAGGCGACGGTGTCGACGTCTGTCCGCTCCCCGATCCCGAGTTCGTTGTGCTGTGCGACGAGATCGACGCCGCCGGTCTCGATTTCACAGCCGCTACGGAGGCGGCCGTGGCCGGCATGGTGTTTCGTGTCCTCGATGCCAACAGCGCCTACTTCGACGCCGCCTCCCTCGCCACAATCGAGGAAGAACAGTCCGGTCAAATCGAGGGTATCGGGGCATTGGTGGCCACAGAAGAGGTGGGCTCGGACGAAGCCAACACCTGTCAGGTCATCTCGGAAACCTGCCGGCTGAAGATCGTCTCGACCATCGAAGGGGGGCCAGCTCGGGCGGCCGAACTGCAATCTGGTGACGAGTTCCTGTTGGTGGATGGCGAGGACATCGAGGGGAAGACGGTCGACGAGGTGACTGCCTCTGTGCGCGGCACGGCCGGCACCGGCGTCGAGCTCACCTTTCTCCGCGATGGGCAGGAGTTCACGGTAACGATCGTCCGCGCCGCGATTCAGGTGCCCGTGGTCACCTCACAAACGATCGACGGGGTGGCCTATGTGAGGTTGAACCTCTTCACCGAGAACGCCGACGAACAGCTACGAGCCGTGCTCCGGGCCCTCTTGGCCGACGACCCTGAGGCCCTTGTCCTCGACATGCGCAACAATCCGGGCGGTCTCTTGGACACAGCCGTCAAGGTCACCTCCGAGTTCATCGGCGAGGGTCTTGTGGTTTCCACCCAGTCCCCCAACACGACAACTCCCTATGAAGTCATAGCCGGTGGGGTTGCCACGGATCCCGATCTTCCCGTCTTCGTGGTGGTCAACCGGGGCAGCGCTTCCGCCTCAGAGGTGGTGGCGGGAGCCCTGTCCGACACGGGCCGTGCCACCATCGTGGGGGAAAACACCTTCGGCAAGAACACCGTCCAGCAGCGGTTTCCGCTGTCCAACGGTGGGGCACTCAAGTTGACCATTGCTCGCTGGTTCACTCCCGCCGGTCGTGACTTCGGAGACGGTGGCATCACCCCCGATATTGTGGCCCAGCTCCCCGAGACGCTGTCGGTCGAGGAGCTGGTGGCAGCCGTCATAGCTACCACCTGACCATTCTCGGGAAGTCGGGGTCGGAAGGTCAGCCCCTTCCCCCTCTCCAGTCCTGACGGTCCGCCCTCCTCCCGAAGGAGAGGACACGAAGGTCGATCGCTCAGCGGGGGTAGGGAACACCGGCGGTGGCGTGGCAGTCGTAGCCGTGGGGGTTCTTCCCGAGGTACTGCTGGTGGTAGTCCTCGGCGTAGTAGAAATCGTCGAGGAGGGTGATCTCGGTGGTGATCTCGTCCAGGCCAGCCGCGCTGAGAACCTCCTGGTAGATGTCACGTGACTGCTTGGCTTCGTCCAGTTGAGCGGGACTCGTGGCGTAGATGGCCGACCGGTACTGGGTGCCGATGTCGTTTCCCTGGCGCATACCCTGGGTGGGGTCGTGGATCTCCCAAAAAGTGGCCAGGAGCTCCTGGTAGGAGACCTCGTCAGGCCGAAACACCACCAGCACCACCTCGGTGTGACCGGTGCGACCCGAGCACACTTCCTCATAGGTAGGGTTCGGCGTGTGCCCTCCGGCGTACCCGACCGCCGTCGAATACACCCCCCGGATTTGCCAGAAACGTCGTTCGGCGCCCCAGAAGCACCCGTTGCCGAAGACTGCCTGCTCCGTCCCCTCGGGGAAGGGAGCCACGATGCGTGCTCCCGTGACGTGGTGCTGCTCGGGGATGGTCACAGCCTGAGCTCTTCCCGGAAGAGACTCCTGTGGAGTGGTGAGGTGGGTCTTGTCCTTGCGGAAGCGCATGGCGTCCTCCTGTCGCGGTGTACCCACCATCCAACACGATCGGGGCCCCTTTGGTTCCCACAATGTGACGCGTTCTTTCCTGCGAGCGTGAGTCCGGCTTTCCCACTGTGGCGGACCTCGGTAGTCTGACGAGCCCCATGCGACTGCTCCGGGCGGCGTCGGTCGTCTTCCTTCTCGTGATCTCGCTGGCGTTCGTGCTGACCGAACGTGCCCCCGCCTTCGCTCAGACCACCACGGAAGCCGAAGCGGAGGCCGACGGTGCCGAGCGGCGGGCGTCCGCCGCCGACGGCCTCCTATCGGACGCCCTGGAGCGGCGCGCTGGAATCGAAGACGACCTGGCCGAGTCCATCACGACCTTGAATCGCATCAACGCCGAGTTGACTCGCGTATCGGTCGAACTGGACTCCGTTCGCATCGCCCTTGCCACAGCCGAAGCCGAGATGGCCTCCCTCTCAGAGACACTGACAACTCACGCCGTCGACGCCTACATGCGGGCAGTGGGCCTCCCCGCCGCCTCCGTGATGGGAACCGAGGACGCCGAAATGGCGATCGTCGCGGCCACATCGCTCGAAGGCACCATCGAAGCGGGACAATCGGAGGTTGCGGACCTGACCGTCAAGCGCAGGGAACTCGAGCGGCTCCGACGTCTCTATCTGGACGACCAGGAGATGGTGATGAGCCTGCAAGCCGAGGCCGACATCGCAGCCGCTCGGCTCGAGTCGTTGTGGGCGGAGGCCGACGCCGAGGTAGCCGAGGCCGCAGCCGCTGCCCGCTCGGCCGATGCCGCTTACAGGGCCGCTCTCGACGGCGTTACGGCGGCACGTGTCCGCCAAGCCGAGCGGGACCGACAACAGGAAAGGGAGGCGACTTCCACCACGACGACCGCCCCCGGCGCCCCGACCACCAACCCCCCATCCCAAGACACCACCACTACCACTCCGACTCCGGTGTCCGATGGCGTGTTTCCGCCGGCTGTCGAACGCTGGCGCCCCCTGGTCTCGGCGTACTTCCCGGCAGCCCGGGTGGATGAGGCGCTGGCTGTGATTCGCTGTGAGAGCTTCGGCGATCCCGACTCCTACAACCCTTACAGCGGAGCCAGCGGACTGTTCCAGTTCCTTCCATCTACCTGGGCCACCACCAGCCCCCGGGCCGGATTTGGGGGTGCCAGCGTCTTCGATGCGGAGTCGAACATCGGTACGGCAGCCTGGCTGAGCGCCTACTACGACGGGCGGGGGTCCGGCCCATGGGCTCCCTGGACGTGCCGACCGTGACACGCCCCGCTCAGGGCGAGGGATCGAGGATGGCGCCGCTTACGGGGTCGAACACCTGCACCCTTTCGGGCCGGGCATGCCAGACGACCCGATCTCCGCGGCGCACACTGTGACGGGCCGGCACCCGGGCTACGAAACCGGTCCCCATCCTCGACCCGAGGCCGAACAACACCCGCTGCCAAGACCCGTCCTCTTCGATGCGACCGACGGTGGCGGGAATGGTCCGATCGAAGGGGGCGCCGGGAGTGGCAACCTCCAAATCGGCTGGTCGCACGGTGACCACAACGTGACGGCCGTCGACGAGGTTGGGGGCCGAAGGGCTCAGGCGGAGGCGGGTTCCCCCTATGTCGGCCCAGCGGCCCCCTCCCCCTTCGACCACCGTGGCCGGGAACCTGTTCAGCTCGCCCATCAGGTCTGCCACCGCCAACGACACCGGGAATCGGTACACGTGCATCGGCGTGCCGACCTGGGCCATCCGGCCAGCCGAGATCACGGCGGCCCGATGCGCCCAACGGAAGGCGTCGGCGGGTTCGTTGGTGGCCAGGACGATCGTGGTATGGGGCATGGCCATCACCGACTCGACCAGGACAGCCCGCCGGTGAGGGTCGGTACCGGCCAAGGGCTCGTCGAGGAGTACGACGGAGACGTCGTCTCGTACCAGCGCCCGAGCCGCCGCAACGGTGCGGCGTTGCCCGACCGAGAGGGTGGCAGGTCGGCGAGAAAGGAGACGGCGAATGGTGAATCTGGCGGCAGTTGCGTCGACCGACCCACCAGTTCTCTTGTCGAGCTGCAACGGCAACTCGAGGTTGCCGCCGACTCGAAGATGGTCGTACACGGTGTCTCCTTCGAACACGAGGGTCACGTCGCGACGGACACCGTCAACCGGACGGCCGTGGATTTCGACGCACCCGGCATCAGGCCGATCGAGACCGGCTATGGCCCGCAGCAGAAGGGTCTTGCCGGAGCCCGAGGAGCCCACCACCGCCAACCTCTCTCCTTCGGAGACATCGAGATCCACGCCGTCGAGGACCACCTCACCTCCTGGGGCGAGGCGGACTCCTCTCAGCCGGATGGCGAGCATGCTCAAACCCTACGAGACATCGACGACCTCTGCGCCGGCGATGCGCCCACCGCCAGGCTGGGCCGGGCGAGACGGTGGGCGCCTGTCGCCGAAGCCTGGTTGTCTACCCGGCTCCCATCACCCCGAGGTTCGGGTCGATGACACGCCTCGGCGTCCATCTCGCCGGAACGGGTGTCGAGGCGGCTATTTCGGCACCTGGGGCCGAGATGGTCGAGGTTTGCCTGTTCGACGGAGACCACCAGGCCCACCACCGCCTCGAGGCCGGTAGCGATGGGATCCACCGAGGCTTCCTAGACGGTGTGAAAGCAGGCCAGCAGTACGGCCTCCGCGTGCACGGGACCTGGGATCCAAGCCGCGGGATCCGTCATCATCCCACTCGACTCCTCCTGGACCCCCATGCGCGGGCCGTGAGCGGGTCGTTCGTGGACCACCCGTCGCTCCACGACGATCCGCCGCCCGCCACCTGGAGAGACACTGCACCGTGGGCTCCACGCGGCGTAATCGTGGCCGATCACACACCGCCACGACCGGGCCCCGATCTTCCCTGGGAGGAGATGGTGATCTACGAGGCGCACGTACGTGGGCTGACCATGCGCCATGGTGGTGTCGAGCCCCGTCTGCGCGGAACCTTCCTGGGTGTCGCCTCCCCTCCGATCATCGATCACCTGCTCCGGTTGGGAGTCACCACATTGGAACTGATGCCGGTCGCCCACCACGTCACCGAGCCGTTCCTGCAACAGCGGGGTCGCACCAACTACTGGGGGTACTCAACTCTCTCCTGGTTCGCTCCACACGGGGGATACGCCACCGGCGACGACGGGCGCCAAGTCGCCGAGTTCGCCGAGATGGTCGACCGTCTCCACGCCGAAGGCTTGGAAGTAGTCATCGACGTCGTCTTCAACCACACTGCCGAAGGAGGGACCCCCGGCCCGGTCCTGTCGATGAAGGGCCTCGACAACAGCGGCTGGTATCGCCTCGAAGCGGACGACCCTTCCCGCTACGTCGACTGGACCGGCACCGGCAACACCATCGACACTGGCTCCGAGCGGGTGCGGCGTGTGATCGTTGACGCCCTGCGCTGGTGGGCAGAGGGCCTGGGGGTGGATGGCTTCCGATTCGACCTCGCCACGACCCTCGGTCGGGGCCCAGACGGGTCCTTTCATCCCGACAACCTGAAGTGGTTGACCCACGACCCTGTGGTGGGGAGGCGCAAGCTCATAGCCGAGCCCTGGGACCTCGGTCCGGACGGTTACCGGCTCGGTCAGTTCCCGAGCGGGTGGGCCGAGTGGAACGGCAGATATCGCGACGACGTTCGCGATGTGTGGCGTGGCCGAGGGTCGGTCGGGAACCTCAGCGCGGCGGTGGGAGGGTCAGTCGACCTGTTTCCTTCTCGGACATCGCCGGGCCCGATCAACTTCATCACCGCCCACGACGGGTTCACCCTTTCCGATCTCGTCTCCTACGACCACAAGCACAACGACGTCAACGGAGAGGACAACGATGACGGCCACGACGACAACCGCTCGTGGAACTCCGGACACGAAGGCCCCACCGACGACGCGCTCATCCTCGAGCTACGACGACGACGCTCCGCAGCCATGCTCGCCACCCTTCTCATCTCCTCTGGGGTGCCCATGATCCTCGCCGGAGACGAACTGGGCCGCACCCAGGAAGGAAACAACAACGCCTATTCCGTCGACGACGAGCGCTCGTGGCTCGACTGGTCGGGAGAGGGGCCCGTGGACGTCATCGCGAGGACCATTCGATGGCGACCCTCTTTGAACCACGCCGACTGGCGCTGGCGAACCGTAGATGGCGGAGACGTGACGATGTGGGAGGAGTCGGGCCCACTTCTCGCCGAGCAGTCTGGGAACCCGCGCCTCCTCGTCGCCTTCAACCCCAGTGGATCGGACGTCGAATCCCTCCTGCCGGACGGATCCTGGGTCGTGGCAGTTGACTCGACCGGATCCCGGAGTGGCCAGCGCCTCCGCGGAACCACGCTCATCGGCGCTTGGACTGTTCTCGGGCTCGTCGCGCTCGACTGAGCCGGCCGGACATCGGCGCCGTCGTCTGTCTCGCGGGAGAGGTGGCAGGAGCCGGCATCCGGCGAGCGATCTACTGGACCACCTCACCTTTGGCGATGGCCACGATCCCCTCGTCGGACACGGTGAATCGCGCAGCGTCCAACTCGGCGTCGACCCCGATCTGCGCGTTGGCCGGGATCTCGACGTGCTTGTCCACTATGACGTTGCGTAGCACGGCGCCCGCCCCCACCTTGACGTCGTCCATCAGGATGCAACCGTCGAGCCGAGCCCCCGGCTCTACCCGCACCCCCGGCGAGGCGACGGTACGACTCATGTAGGCCCCGGAAACGATCACACCGTTCGACAAAAGGCTGTCGGCGATTTCGCCCGCGCCATGCTCGGCCACCGACACGATCTTGGCCGGGGGGTTGGTGTGACTGGACGTATAGATTGGCCAGTCGTCGTTGTAGAGACTGAACACCGGCTCTGCCGAGACGAGATCCATGTGGGCCTCGAAGTAGGAATCGAGTGATCCGACGTCGCGCCAATACCCACGTTCTCGTTCGCCCACCCCGGGGACCTCGTTCTGGGTGAAGTCATAGCAATTGGCCACACCCTTGGAAACGAGCTTGGGAATGAGATCGCCACCGACGTCATGACGGGAGGAGTCGTCGTGGGCGTCGGTCAGCACCTCGTCGATGAGAGCTTCGGTCGTGAAGACATAGTTGCCCATCGAGGCGAGCGATACTTCCGGGTCGTCTGGCGTCGCAGGCGGGTCGGCCGGTTTCTCCCAGAACTCTGCGATTCGGTTCGACCCCCCCTCGAGCTCGATCACGCCGAAGGAAACCGCCTCCCGGCGAGGCACCCTGATACCGGCCACGGTGGCACCGGCTCCGCTTTCGATGTGTGCCTGGAGGAGCTGGGCGGGATCCATCCGATAAATGTGATCGGCTCCGAACACGAAGATGTAGTCCGGCTGCTCGTCGGAGACAATGTTGAGATTCTGGAAGATGGCGTCGGCCGAGCCAACGAACCACCGCTGACCCACCCGCATCTGGGCAGGCACCGACGTCACGTAGTTGCCGAGCAGGGTCGACATCCTCCAAGTGCGGGAAAGATGGACGTTGAGGCTGTGGCTCTTGTACTGAGTGAGCACCACGATCCGCCGATGCCCGGCGTTGACGAGATTGGAGAGGGCGAAGTCTATGAGGCGGTAGTGACCGCCGAACGGCACAGCCGGCTTGGCCCGGTCCCGGGTGAGCGGCATGAGCCGCTTGCCTTCCCCACCCGCCAACACCATCGACAAGACCTGTGAACGGCTCATGACCGACCATGTTCAGGCGCGCGGAACGGCCCTCCGGTAGGAGGCAGGGTCGCGTCGATGGGGCGTCTCATGTCTCGCTCACGATCCCCTCGGCTCATCGCAGGCACCTCTCTTCCATGTGGTTCCACCGTAGCGGAGGGGCACACCCTCGAGTTGGACGCTTGGTCCCGGCTCTCGCTCACCGGTTCGGGGCCGCGCGCCAAGTGCGCCCCAGTATCGGGTGGATGCCTCATCGAGCCCGGGGTGGTCACCCATGCCCCGAGGGGTCGCCCGACCCAGGATTGATGCCTAAAGCTGGAGGCTGAGGTGGTCGAAACAGGTCGGGTGAGTGCCGCCCCAACAACAGCTCTGTCCTTCGTCGGCCAGGTCGACCTCGACGGCCGACCGGTCGACGTGGCGGTGACAGTGGTCGATGGTGTCGTGTCCCTTCTCGTGGGCGAGGACTCGATCGGATCGTGGAGGTTCGGCGAGATCGAGTTCGTGAAGGAAGACACCGACACCTTTTCGGTTCGCGCCGACGGTGACACTCTCACCTTCAGACCAGCCGATTCAGGTGGCTTCGAGGATTTCCTCGCCGACGGGCGCACCTCGTCGCCCCAGCCGACCACACAGACCAATGTGGTCGACGACGTCGACTTCAGCATTCCCGTCAGACCCGAAACGAAAGTGCACGCTCCCACCCTCCTCCCGAGCGACGACCCAGGCGAACTCCTCGAATCGCTGGTCAGCGCCGAACCCCGGTCGCGAGTGGAATGGGAGACCGAAACTGACGAGTACTTTGCGGCGGGCCTCAACGGCCCGCCGATCGAAGGTGCCCCGGCCCAGCCAGCGATTCGGTTCAACCGGCTCCCGGCAATTTCCGAGCCCACCCCTGTGGCACCGGTCGAGATTCCCCCGGAGCCCAACCCGATCGAACAAGAAGACAATGAAGTCTCAGCCGGTGTCGAGGTGCCCTCTCCCCCCGACACCGGAGAGAGCGAAACAGAATTCTCCCCGGGCCGCGACGCAGACATCGATTATACCGAAGAGTTGGATCCGGTCGAGGTGGCAATGACACCCGAGGGCGCGGCATCGCAGCCGCGCCCGTCGCGACTCCGGCGCCTCCGTGCCAAGCCGGCGGCCAAGAAGACGGCGGCCAAGAAGCCGGAAGCAGAGGAGGCGCGAGTCGAGACCGAGGAGTTGGCCCCCACTTCCGAAGAGCCGACGATTTCCGTCACCGATCGAATCGAGGCCACCCGGCCGATGGACGATGGCGAGAACCTTCGTCAATGGGCACTCGTCGTAGGAGGAGGAATTGTGGGTCTGATCCTCCTCGCCGTGGTCGTGGGAGTGATCCTGGCGGCCATCGGAGGCAACGACGCCGATTCAGCGGCGCTCACACCCATCGAAGAGGCACCTGCCGCCACCGTGGTCGTTCCCTCCACACTCTCGGCGCCGGCGACCACCCCACCGGCCACACCCGTCGAGACGGACCCGGCGGACGGTGCCGACGCCACCGAGTTCGTCGCCCAGTGGAACGCTCTCGCCTCCACGTACGCCTATCACATGGCTATCGCCGCCACCGACACCCTCCCGATCGAGACGGCCTTGACATCGACAATCCGGATCACCTACGGGGTCGACAGATCCGTCAGGCTCGACGCCCTTCCTCAGGGCGAACGCGGTGACCGCGACATCCTGGTGGCGATGGGAATGGTCGTGGCGTGGGCCGAGCCGCAGTTGAGCCCCGGCGATCGTGCCGGCGTTCTCGGGGGGCTGGGCATCGACATCGAAAACCCCCAACTCGACTCGATAGGTGGCATGGTCCGCCGTAACGGGATCGTGTATGAGGCAACGGTCCTCGATCGGGTGATTCGCTTCACCGTCCGGCGCTGAAAGGCGCCCGCCCGGCTCCTCAACCCAGGTCGCCCAGCCAGTGATCTATGCGCTCCAGCAGGTACTCGCTCACCTCATGCGACCGGTCGAGCGCCTCACACAGTTGATCGCGCCCCATCAGCATGTCGACCAGGGACACGGAGGTCGACCCGATGAGCGTCAGGCGCCTCTCCGGTGCCTCAGATACGGCCGCGTAGGAGTCGATGGCCGAGACCTCCACCGAAAGGGCCATTCCGCCGATGCCCGCCAGGTCGGTGGCCAGGACCAACAGGTCGGGAGGGTCGGCCAGCGCCGGGACTGCCCAGTTGAAATAGAGGTTGAGGTGGAAGTCGTCAGGCGGCTCCTCCCAGTCATCGACCATGTCCTCGAGCCGATCCTGCAGGGAAAGCAGAACCCGGGGATCGACGTCGAGGGCAAGGTGGAGATCGAGGGGCCGACCGCACCCGCTCTCAGGATGCAAGTCGACTTCCCACGACTGCCGCAACGAGTACGTCTCCACGATGTGACGCTCGTCGTGAACGTGAAAACCGTGGTCGATGGCGTGCTCTTTGAGGTCGGTCACGAACCCGGCGATGTCGATGGCCACGCTCCGAGCCTACAGCCACCGCCGCGGTTGACCATGGTTGCCGTGCCGAACACCAGAGCGTGTCGTGGCGAGGCTCCTCACCGGCGCCTACGAGCCGCCCACCCCACCACCAACCCGACGACGAACGTCGAAAGACCCGACCAAGTCGTGGACCTCGCCTCTTCTGTGGTGTCGTCGACCTTCACCACGGGTACCTCCCGACTTCTCTGGGAAGGAGCCACCACATCCCCGTAGACGAGATAATCGGCGTAGACGCGTGTGACCTCCGCACCGAACAGATAGATGATCCACATGAGATTGAAGAAGAAGAGGAGGATCGCTACTCCCCCCAGGGCGCTCAATGCTCCTCCCCCGCCGGCGCTGCTCTGCAGATAGGTCCCGACCAGAAAGGCGCCCACCAGACCCACGACGGCTGTGAACATGCCTCCCCGTCGGGCCGCCTGCCACGGCACCTTCACCCGAGACAGGAGCTGGAACGAGAGGGCCACCACGATCATCAGCATCACCACCGAGGCCAGCGGCACCGCCACGCCCAGGAGCGGCCCGAGCCAGTCGAGCCTCTCGGGCACCAAACTCCGAATGAAGTTGACGGCGGCCACGGCGGTGATGGGCACGAACACCAGGGTGGCCAGAAGAAGGGCCCATACCACCGCAATCCCGCGTTGCACCAGGATGTTGACGAATCCCTGAGTGCGCTCGTCGGGTGCACCGAAAATGTGATTGAGGATGCCCTGGACGTGAAACAGGACTGTTGAACTCGTGAACAGGGCCAGGGCGATACCGATGGCCAGGGCCTGACCGGCGGTAGCGGCGGCCTGGCAGGTCAATTGGGCCAGTTGATCTGCGACCTGGGTGCCCGCCACTTCCTCCACCTGGGCGAGCGTCCGATCGAGTGGATTCGTGGGAGATTGCGGGAGGTCGGCGATGCTGACGTCTGAGCACGCAGCCTCGGTATCTCCCGCCCCAGCCGAGGGGGTGGCGAAGGTCGAGTCCGAGGAGACGAACCCGACCAGGGCCACGACCAAGAACAGCAGCGGCACGAGAGAGAAGAGGGTGTAGAACGAGAGGGCAGCACCGAACCGCACCGCCATGTCTGCGCCGAACTCTTCCAGAGCGGCCGCCAGGAGCTTGATCACTCGCCGATGCAGAGGCAGGTCTCGATGAGGCACGCATCCGATCGTAGGCGACTCGTAAACTCAAGCGGCCATGCCACATCCCTTCCCGCCCACCGTCCCCACCATGGAGGCGCGCACGTCAGAGAAGTGGCCAACCGGCCGACTTGCCTACGAGCCCAAGTGGGACGGCTTCCGCTGCCTGGCCTGGTCCGAGCCCGAGATGCGATTGGACTCTCGCAACGAACGACCTCTCCTCCGCTACTTCCCGGAACTCGAGCCCGCCCTGGCCCAGCTTCCCGAGGGAACCGTCGTGGACGGAGAAGTGGTCGTGGTCGTGGACGGTGCCACCTCGTTCGACTCGCTCCAGCAACGAATCCACCCGGCCCAGACCCGTGTGGACCGACTCGCAGCCGAGACACCGGCCGAGCTGGTCGCCTTCGACATGTTGGCTCTCCGAGGAGAAGACCTGCGGGCGCTGCCGTTCGAGGAGCGCAGGTCCCGTCTCGAGGGACTCGCCTCCACGCTGGAGGCGCCTTGGCACCTGACACCGTCCACAACCGACATCGAGCTCGGCCGACACTGGTTCGACGCCTACGAGTCGGCGGGATGCGACGGGATCATCGTCAAGGACCTCGCCGGAACCTACCAGTCCGGGAAAAGGGCCATGACGAAGATCAAACATCGACGAACCGTCGATGTAGTGGTGGGCGGTTATCGCGAGCACAAGGACGGCAACAAGATCGGATCCCTTCTTCTCGGGCTCCACACCAGTGAAGGTGAGCTGTCGTTCGTCGGCCACTGCTCGGGTTTCCCCGATGCCGATCGAGCGGAGTTGTTCGCCCAGTTCAGTGCCCTGGCTGTCGATGAGTCCTTTGGCGTCGGCGCCAGAGTCCCGGGCGCCGAGAGCCGGTGGTCGGGAGGCAAGGAGATGGACTGGACGCCGGTCCTACCCGGGGTGGTGGTCGAGGTGAGCTACGACCAACTCGAAGGCAACCGGTTCCGACATGCCACTCGCTTCCATCGTTGGCGACCCGACAAAGATCCAGCCGAATGCACCATGGGCCAGCTCGAACTCCCCGAAGGGCCCGACTTCACCGACGTGATCGGCGCAAGAGCATGAGTGCCGCCGCCGGTCCTGCTCCGGGCGGCAAGGAACCCGATCAACCCAGCTCTTTGCGCTCGTCCCTGACGACCCCACTCCGGCGATGTTGGCTGGTGACGGTGGGTGAGACCCACGCCACCACCACCAGCACCAGGCCGGTCACGAGCCAGATGACACCTGAGGTCTGGTCGACGCCCAGGGCGTCGATGAATGGAGTGGGCTCGACAGCGACGATCACCCCAAAGGCAGCGAAAAGCAGCCCCATGGTCATGAGACCACCACGAACACGGTAGGGAGATGAAGCGACCCCCAAGAGGATGAGACCGAGAACGACCATGATGATCGCCCACAAGCGGGTGGCACTCACACCGGCGATGGTGGTCGACTCTCCTGTGATTGACCCGGCGAACCCGAGCCGGGCGAGGGCAATCCCTCCCAGCACAACCAACAGAAATCCGACGAGACCAGCGACGAACTGAGCGGGCGACCAAGTGCGGCGATCGATGGTCCGTTCCGAGACGATGCCCTGCTCCTGCTCTCGGTCATTGTCCATGTGATGGCCCTTCGTCGATGGTGGTCTGGCCGGCGGCCCTTCCACCTGAAACTAGTCAGTACTCGTCATCGGCGCGCCGCTGCTTGGACGGTTGCACCCTAGGGGGTTCGCCCGGTTGCTTGGGATAGTGGGGGGGCCAGGGAGCATCGCCGATACCGTTCTCCTCGTCACGCGCCATCCAATCGAGAAGCGTGTCGATCCTCTCCGGTGCCTCATCGATCCCAGCCGTCAGATCCCCCACCAACGAATAGCGGTCTCGGGCGTAGCGGTCCATCGGAAAGTCTTCGATCTCGATCGAGTCGAGCTCGTCCCACGTGAACGGCGCCGAGACGTACCCGGTGGGCCTGACTCCATATGCCGAAGAGACCGTCTTGTCGCGTGCGTTCTGGTTGTAGTCCACGAAGACACCCCGCCGCTCCTCCTTCCACCATTTCGTCGTCACCAGGTCGGGCATCCGTCTCTCCAACTCGCGGGCGAAGGCCAGCACCGCCCGGCGGGTCTGAAAGAAGTCCCACAGCGGTTGGATGCGAACGTACACATGAATCCCTCGATTTCCCGACGTCTTGGGCCATCCAGTCAACCCCAGCTCGCCCAGAAGATCCCGGGCCCCGGCCACCGCCGACCGGACAGACTCAAAGCCGAACCCGGGGGTGGGATCGAAATCGAAGCGGATTTCGTCGGGGTGATCGATGTCGGCGGCCCGGACGGGCCACGGATGGAAATCGAGACAACCCAGCTGGGCCAGTCGAACCACGTCGGACGAAATCCGGGGAACATTCATGCGTCCGGGACGTTGGGATGGGAAGCGAATCTCGACCGTGTCAAAGGGCGTGTTCCGGGAAGCGCGCTTGTGATATACCGGCTCCTCGCCCACGCCGCCCATATACCGCTTGAGCATGGTGGGCCGGTCGGCGATACCTCTGAACGCCCCTTCGTTCACCGCCAGAAAATGGTGAACGACATCGAGCTTTGTCCACCCGCGGTCACCGAATACCACGCGACCCGGCGAGCTGACACGTATCGCCTCTCCCCCCAATTCAACGATCGTGTCGTCTTTGCCCATGGCCGGTCCTACGGCGCCGCCCGGCGCAGGGCCTCGGCCGACCCCAGAAAGGACGCCAGCTCAGGCGCCGTAAGTCGGGGTGTCAGGATGTGGTCCACCCCTCCAGCACCCAGTCGCACGGGCAAGCTCAGGCACACGTCGTCGATACCGTAGCCGCCACGCGGATTGACGCTCACGGGTACGACGACATGCTCGTCTCGCACGATGGCCTCCACCAGGTGATTGATGACCGCACCGATGGCCCAGTTGGTGTGGCCCTTGCGCTCGATGATGTGGGCGGCGGCGTTTCGAACCTCCTCCTCGATCTTCGCCGTGGCGGCGTCCTCCCAGGGAACTCCGAGGACGTCGTTGTCCACCAGCGGCTCACCTCCGATGCTGGCCAGGCTCCAGGCAACGAACTCGGAGTCGCCGTGCTCCCCCAGCACATAGGCATGCACCGATTGGGGACTCACCCGGTAACGCCGGCCGAGAAGGGCGCGCAGGCGGGCAGAGTCCAGCGAGGTCCCCGTCCCGATCACACGGGTCTCAGATCGGGTCGACAGCTCCTGGCACACCCGCGTGAGGACATCGACGGGATTGGTGGCGATGAGGATCACCGCATCCGGGACCACCCGATCGAGTTCCGCCATGATTTCGGACATGACCCCCACGTTGCGGCCCAGCAACTCGAGCCGCGACTCGCCCGGCCTCTGCCCCACACCGGCGGTGACCACTACCACCCGCGCACCGCGCAGATCTTCGTAATTCCCTCCGGACACGGTGCATCGCCCGACCAACGCCTGGCCGTGCATGAGGTCCATGGCCTCGCCTTCGGCCCGCTCGCCATCACGATCGACCAGCGTGATGGCCTCCACCTGCCGGCCGTGAAACAGGGCGGCCGCAGCCGCCATGCCCACCTGACCGGCGCCAACGATTCCGACGTGAACAGCCGTCACGGCGCCTCAAAGAGCCCGGCAGCTCCCTGGCCACCGCCGACGCACATCGTCACGACACCGTACCTACCCCGGCGTCGTCGCAACTCGAGGAGGAGGTGACCCACCTGGCGCGCCCCTGTCATCCCGTAGGGGTGGCCGATGGAGATGGCGCCGCCGTTGACGTTGTACAGGTGGTTATCGATGCGCAGCGTGTCACGGCAGTAGAGGGCTTGAACCGCAAAAGCCTCATTCAGCTCCCACAGGTCGATGTCGCCGATGCTCAACCCGAGCCGGTCGAGGAGCTTGGGGACGGCGAAGACCGGGCCAATCCCCATCTCATCGGGCCCCACACCCGCCACCGCCATCCCCCGGTAATAGCCGAGCGGTTCGAGGCCGCGTCGCTCGCACTCGGCGGCATCCATCACCACCGTCGCAGCTGCCCCGTCCGACAGTTGGGAGGCGTTTCCGGCAGTGACGGAGCCGTCGGGCCCGCGCACCGGCTTCAAGCCGGACAAGCCTTCGATGGTGGTATCGGGTCGGTTGCCTTCGTCCAGCGCCAGCGCCACGTCCGCGGCGGTCTCCTCACCCGTCTCGGGGTTCACGACCTTCTTGGTGACCGCCACCGGGGCGATCTCATCATCGAAGAGCCCGGCCTCCTGGGCAGCGGCGGTGCGCTGCTGGGACTGGAGGGAATAGGCATCACAGGCTTCGCGACCTATGCCGTATCGCTGCGCCACGACCTCGGCGGTGTCGATCATGGGCATGTAGGCGTCGGGATGGCGGTCGAGCAGGGCGGGATCCATCCCCCGAAAGGTGTTCAAGTGCTCGTTCTGAACGAGGCTGATCGACTCCACACCTCCGGCCACGATGACGCTTTGCCCGTCGACGATCACCTGTTTGGCGGCGGTGGCCACCGCCATGAGACCAGATGAGCACTGACGATCGATGGACATCCCCGGAACCGACACACCGAGCCCCGAAGCAAGAGCCGCCAATCGGCCGATGTTGGGCCATTGGGTTCCCTGCTGCATGGCACAACCGAGGATGACGTCGTCCACCTCGCCGCCTTCGATTCCCGCCCGGTTCACCGCCTCGGCGATGGCCAGAGAGGCCAGGGTCGGGGCAGGCGTGTCGTTGAAGGCTCCTCGATACGCCCGGCCGATAGGCGTGCGGGCGACTGAGACGATCACGGCTTCTTTCATTAGGCACTCCTATGGCGGACACCCGCAATCTAATTCCGCCGGCAGATCACTTCGCCGTGGAGGACCACGAACCAACCATCGGCGGCAGCGGCCCACCTTCGCCACGCCGCCGACACCTCGGTGAGCTCCCTCCGGCTGATGCCCGCCTTTTCGACTTGGCGAGCGAGTTCGGAGTCCACCACCCTCTCCGCCCAGAGATCGGCCCACCACCTGCGATCGGCGGGGACGGTGAAACACCAGACCGACGCCGAAGCGGTCGGCACCCCGATGTCGGCCTCCCGCGCCCAACTCCCGAGACGTCGTCCGGCGTCGGGCTCGGCCCCGCTCGCCCGGGCCGCCATCCGGTATATCTCCAACCACCGTTCGAGACCTTTTTCGAGCGGCCACCACGTCATCGCTCCGTAGTCGGCGTCGCGGGCGGCGACGATGCCGCCGGGCCTACACACACGTGCCATCTCGGTGAGAGCCGCCACCGGGTCGGCCAGGTGTTGCAACACCTGGTGAGCATGGACGACATCGAAGCTGGCGTCGTCGAAGTCGAGGTGGTACGCGCTTCCCTCGACGATCTCGACGTTCGACACGCCGGCGGTGACCGCACGGGCCTCGGCCAGTACCTCCGGGGCCGCGTCCACGCCCACCACCCGACCGCCGTCGACCCTCCGTGCCAGTTCCGCCGTCAAGGTGGCGGGACCACAGCCGACGTCCAACAGATCCATGCCCTCTTCGAGATGATCCAACAGGTAAGCCGCCGAGTTCTCTGCCGTCCGCCACCGATGAGATCGCAACACCGAGTCGTGATGACCGTGGATGTAGGTGTCGGGTGCCATTCCCCCGAGTCTGGCACCTCCAGGACCGAAGCCGTCGCCGGCATCGGCTCGCTACCTTCTCGGCCGGTCTCTGGCATCATTCAGGCCATATGAGCGATCTCATCGAGCGCATCCAGGCGTCGGTCATCGGGGCAGACACTGCCGTTGCGACGCCCTTCGGGCTGCGGCGAGTGACCTACGCCGATTACACCGCCTCCGGTCGATCGCTTGGCTTCGTCGAGGACTTCATCCGCAACTCTGTCCTTCCCATGTATGCCAACACCCACACCGAGACGTCCGGCACCGGCCTTCAGACCACCCGCTTTCGCGAAGAGGCCCGAGAGACGATCCGGGAATGTGTGGGGGGGACACGCGCCGAGCACGCCGTCATCTTCGCCGGGTCGGGCTCCACCGGAGCGATCGATCGCCTCATCACCATCCTCGGCCTAAGGATCCCCGCCGGTCTCGACGACCGCTACCACCTGTCGTCGCACATCCCACCCAACGAACGGCCGGTGGTGTTCGTGGGACCCTATGAGCACCATTCCAACGAGCTGCCGTGGCGGGA
Organism: Acidimicrobiia bacterium; assembly: GCA_041744375.1. Classification (GTDB taxonomy): domain Bacteria; phylum Actinomycetota; class Acidimicrobiia; order Spongiisociales; family ZC4RG35; genus JBGTLA01. The sequence continues at coordinate 68,321 of JBGTLA010000079.1, forward strand.
AACAATCGCCGACGTCGTCGAGATCCGCGAGGACGCCGACGGTCACATCGACCTGGCCGACCTCGAGGAGCGCCTCGTCGGCTTTGCCGACCGCCCGTTGCGTATCGGTAGCTTCTCGGCCGCCTCCAACGTCACGGGCATCATCTCCGATACGTCCGCTATCTCATCTGCCCTCCATCGCCACGGCGCTCTTTCGTTCTGGGATTTCGCCGCCGCCGCTCCTTATGTCGGCATCGAGATGCGTTCTCCCGCAGTCCACGGTGGGGACTACAAGGACGCCATCTTCATCTCGCCTCACAAGTTCATCGGCGGCCCTGGCACCCCAGGAGTGCTGGTCGTACGACGGGACTTGTTGGCCAATCGGGTTCCCTCGGTGCCGGGGGGAGGTACCGTCACCTACGTCACCGAGGACATCCACCGCTACGTGACAGACCCCGAGCACCGAGAAGAGGGCGGCACACCCGCCATCGTCGAGTCGATTCGGGCCGGTCTGGTCTTCGCTCTCAAGGAGCAGGTCGGTTCAGAGGAGATCCGCAGGCGGGAACACGACTTCATCCAAAGGGCCATCACGTCGTGGTCGGAGAGCCCGGCGATTCGCATCCTGGGCAACCCCGAAGCCGAGCGACTGTCGATCGTCTCGTTCGTTGTGCGGGCGCCCGCCCACCTCGGAACCGATCGCTACCTACACCACAACTTCGTGGTGGCGGTTCTCAACGACTTGTTCGGTATCCAGGCGCGCGGGGGCTGCTCGTGTGCCGGGCCCTACGGTCACCGACTGCTGGGAATCGACCACGCCACCAGCCGACTCCTCGACGACGAGATCGCGGCGGGTTGCGAGGTCGTCAAGCCAGGATGGGTACGCATCAACTTCAACTACTTCATACCCGAAGAAGAGTTCTCGTATCTGGTCGACGCAGTCCACCTGGTGGCCGAGTCGGGATGGCGCCTTCTGCCCCGGTACCGTTTCGACCCCGCCACGGGAGGCTGGCGCCATGGAGACGGTTTGGCCTCCCCTCCGCTCACCCTCGACGGCTTCTTGGGCGAAGGGGCAACCCGTCCGACCGAGGAGATCGCACGTCTCGGCGTCTACCTGGAACAAGCTCGTCGCATACTCGACGCCACCGAAGGCGGATGTGACCCCGCCGAACCTCTCCCCCCCAGCGCCGAGTCCCTCCGATGGTTCCCCCTCCCCGCCGAGGCCTGAGGCCAGCCCTCCCGTTAAAAGGGGACCTTGACCTCCAGCAAGCCGCCACCTTCTGCCCGTCCGCTCAGCATGCGGCAGAACTCGACAGCGTCGATCTCGATCGTCTCACCGCCCGATCCGCGGACTGTGGTGGACCCGGCCGGCCCAGTGAGCTTCAAGACCACCGGGTGACCGTGCCGGTCGGCCCACTGCTCGGCAACGTGGCGCACGAGGACCCCGTCGTGGTCGGGCGTCAACTCGAGCGAACGATCCGTCGCCCGGCAGATGTCGACCCGATGCATCCACGTATCGCGGGTGTACACGTAATCCATCAGATCTCCCACGGTCATCGATCCCGACACCGGATCGTGCGCACCCATCTTGCGCAGTAGTCGAGGGAAGCGGCTTCGGCCGCGAATGGCCGCCGGGGCCACGGCGCGAAGACGAGCCACCAGATCGTCACCGTCGCGACCAGCGTGATCGGCGACCTGGACGTCGTTGAGACGATCCACGAGCGGCCGGTCCTTTCCCAGCCGTGCCGCTCGTCGCGATTGGCTGAGGAGAGCACGGACGCTGGCTTGGCTCTCGGCAGCTCCTACGACATGGCCGACCATGTCACGGACGGTCCAGCCGGGGCACTCCGTTGTCCGATCCCAGTCACGTGTGGACAGACTCTCGATCAACTGGATGAACCGCTGGTACTCGGCGCCGCCCAGAGCCAACAGTGCAGCACGGTTCAACGACGAGTTGGTGGTTGTGGCGGTCATGAGCGGTATGTCCTTTCTGTGACATGGGAGGTGACGTGAGCGAGATGTAGATCAACGGCTTCACCGATCAGACGGGAAAAGCGGTCCCCGCCGGGATCGTTGGCGATCTGCTGGGAAAGAATCCCACTGGTGATGGCCGTGAACAGGTCGATATGGCGCTGATCCGTGATGCCGGCGGCTGCGAAGGCCTCGACCATGAGCTGGTAGCCCTCGACGGCCAAGGCGTACGCCTCGGGGCTCGGTTCGAAGCCGGGGATGGTCCGCTGGAACAAGTGTTGGTAGCGAGTGGGATCGGCCAGGGCAAACTCGACGAACGAGGCGGCACCCTGGCGGATGGCTTCGATCGGACTCAGGTCACTGGTGTCACGAGTCCGCTCCATTTCCAAGTACTGGAGATGACCTTGGCGGAACATGGCATCGTAGATGGCGTTCTTCGATTCGAAATAGCTGTAGAGCGACGCCGCCTGCATTCCCACCCGACGACCCAACTCGGCCAGAGTCCATCCCGTCAGGCCGGTTTCACGGGACAAAGCCCAGGCGGCGGCCAGGATCTCGTCACCTACCTGGCGGCGCCGCCTGACCACCCGCGATTCTAATATCATTTGGTTTACCTAACGCTATTTGGATAAAGGTACCGGTACGAAAGCACCGAGTCAAGGCGGCACGGAGGGCGAGCAGGTCCTAGCCTGGTCGTATGGTCGCCCCCATCGCCGACCCGTCACCCGAAGACATCGACCGGTGGCACCGGACATTCGCCCCCCGGTTCTTCAACCACACTTGGGAGTTGATGGATCGAACCGACCTCGATGCCGACGAACTCGACGAGATGTTGGCCTCGGCATTCGCTCAGCGAGCCCATTGGTTCGCGGTGGGAGACTCCCGCAACCGAGCCATCGCCGATTGGCAAGTGTCGCGGGCGGCGATACTGGCCGGATACCCTCATCTAGCGAGGAGATTCGCCGAACGGTCCCTCGTCAGTTCGGCCGGTCTCGACCCGTTCGTAGCCGCATTCGCCCACGAGGCCATCGCCCGCGCCGCGGCCGCCGTCGACGACGTCGACACCTTCGACGCCCACCTCCTGGCCGCCCGCGAGCTGTCACTCCAGGTCGTCGATCCCGGCGAGCGTCGCACCATCGTGGCCGATCTGGATCAGATGAGCAGCTGAGAGGTGCCGCTCTTACTTGGTGCCGTACAGGCGATCGCCGGCGTCACCCAACCCGGGGACTATGTAGCCGTGATCGTCGAGATGTGAGTCGATGGCGGCGGTGTAGACAGGGACGTCGGGATGGGTCTCGGCCAGGTGGGCGATGCCCTCGGGAGCGGCCAGCAGACACAGGAAGCGTATGCTCCGAGGTCGCTCCGCCTTGATCCTCGTCAACGCCGCTGCGGCCGAATGGCCCGTGGCCAACATCGGATCCACCACGATCACGTCGCGATCGGCCATCTCCTCGGGGACCTTGAAGTAGTACTCGATGGCCTCCAACGTGTCGGGATCCCGATACAGGCCGATATGGCCGACCCGGGCCGAGGGAACCAGGTCGAGTATCCCTTCGAGGAGACCGTTGCCCGCTCTCAAGATGGAGATCGCCACCAGCTTCTTGCCTTCGATCACCGGGGCGTCCATCGCCGCCAACGGGGTTTCGATCCGCTCGGTGTGGACGCGCAGGCTTCGTGTCGCCTCGTAGGTCATCAAGCCGGCTATTTCTCGCAGGAGCCGCCGGAAGTCGGCCGACGCCGTCTCCTTGCGACGCATGAGCGTCAGCTTGTGCTGGATGAGAGGGTGATCGACGAGAGTGATCGATTCTGTCATGGGCGCTCCTACGCTGGCGGAAGGAGGCGAATCATGGCCGGTCGAGTGCATCAGATCAACGTGTCGCACGGGGGTGTCCCCAAGCTGGGGGTGCCAGAGGCATTGATCACAGCCTCCGGTGTAAGTGGGGACCGCCAGGCCGACCTCCGCCATCATGGCGGCCCCGACCAGGCCGTGTGTTTGTACTCCCTCGAGGTCATCGAGGGCCTGCAGGCCGAGGGACACCCCATCGGCCCCGGGTCCGCCGGCGAGAACCTCACCGTGGTTGGTCTCGACTGGAACCAGGTCACTCCCGGATCTCGCCTGCGCGTCGGTGGAGCCCTGATCGAGGTGACGTATCCGGCCGTGCCATGCGCCAAGAATGCTCAGTGGTTCAGCGACGGGAAGTTCTCACGAATCCTCGAGTCCCGGCACCGAGGCTGGAGCCGAATGTACGCTCGCGTGCTGGAGGAGGGTCGCGTAACGGTGGGCGACTCTGCCCGCCTGGTCACCGACTCGCAGTAGGCTCAGTTGCAATGAGCGGCATCGCCACATACTCACTCACTGCCCTCGACACCAGCGACACCGTTGCCTTGGCGGAGTTCTATTCGGCCATCACCGGGTGGCCGATCCGACCCTACGATGGCACCGGCTGGATCCAGCTCGAGTCGGACGGCGGAGCCACGATCGCCTTTCAGGAGGTCGCCGACCACACGCCCCCGGTCTGGCCCGGCAGCGATCATCCCCAGCAGCTCCATATCGACTTCGACGTCCCCGACCTCGACGCCGGGGAAGCGCAGGTGCTGGCGATCGGGGCCCGCAAGGCCGAGTACCAGCCCGGCACATCCTTCCGGGTGTACCTCGACCCGGCCGGGCATCCGTTTTGCCTCGTGCTGGCGTGACCGACCCGTCGATCCCACCGACCCACGCCCCTCCGAAGGGTTCGGATCGTGCTCCATCATTGGTGCTGGTGAACACCGGCGACGGAAAGGGAAAGTCGACAGCCGCATTCGGCACCCTCGTCCGGGCGGTAGCGCGCGGATGGAAGGTGGCGGTGGTGCAGTTCCTCAAGTCGGGCGATTGGAACGTGGGCGAGGAAAAGGTCGCCCGACAGCTCGGTGTGGATTGGTTCGCCATCGGCGACGGCTTCACCTGGGATTCCGCCGACATGGAAGAATCTGAAGCCATCGCGGTGCAAGCCTGGACGAAAGCCAAGGAGACGATCGAGGCCGGGGATTACCAACTGGTCATCCTCGACGAGATCACCTACCCGATGAACTGGGGTTGGATCTCCACCGACGACGTCGTCGCCACTCTCCGGCGACGGCCCGCACACGTCAACGTGATATGCACCGGTCGCGATGCTCCTCAGCTGCTCGTTGACGTCGCCGACACGGTCACCGAAATGCGCAAGATCAAACACGCCTACGACCAGGGGATCATGGCGCGGCGGGGAATCGACTACTGAGCGGTCTTTTTCTCCGCCCGGCCAGGAGATTGGGCCAGCGAATCGACGATCGTGCAGAGCCGATCGAGATCGGTGTCGTCGTTGAAGTAGTGAACCGAGGCACGGACCAAGTCGCCCAGCCCCCGATGGGGAAGATCGAACTGGGCGTAGTCCATGGGGGAAACGGACGTGTTCACCGCGCCGGCCCGGAGCTGCGACACGGCTTCGGTGGCGGGGACGCCGGCGATGGAGAAGCTGACGATGCCACACAGGCGCTCTCCCTTGTCGTGGACCCGGACACTCTGGATCGATCCCAGCCGAGCCCGGAGGTCGGCGGCCAGGCTGAAGACTCGTTCGGAGATGCTCTCGATTCCCCACTGGGAGGCATAGTCGATGGCGGCTCCCAGGCCGAGCCGCGCTGCCACGTTCGATTCCCAGTTCTCCAGGCGTCGCGCGTCAGGACGAACCTCATACGAGGAAGGGGATGTCCAGCGGGCGGAGTGGAGGTCGAGCAACGGGGGATCGATTCTCTCTGTGAAGGTGCGACGCACCCAGGCGAAACCGGTGCCGCGTGGGCCCCGTAGGAACTTGCGGCCGGTGGCCGTGAGTACGTCACACCGGATGGAGTCGACGTCCACCGGCACCTGGCCCACCGACTGGCAGGCGTCGACGAAGTAGGGCACGTCGGCCGCGGTCGCTACCTCCCCCACGGCCTCGATGGGGTTGACCAGTCCACCGTTGGTGGGGACATGGCACACGGAGATGAGCTTGACACGTTCGTCGATGGCGTTGGAGAGCCGCTCCACATCGACCTGGCCGAATTCGTCATCTTCGATGACCTCGACGAGTGCCCCGGTTCGCTCCGCCACTTGCAGGAGGGCGATGGCGTTGCTGGCGTACTCGGCCCGCCCGGTCAAGATGCGATCTCCTGCTCGGAAGTTGAGACCGTAAAAAGCCATGTCCCAGGCCCGGGTGGCATTCTCGACGAGAGCCACCTCATCAGGGTCACCTCCGACGAGCGTGGCCACCGACCCATACACCGACTCGAGGCGGTCCCTGGCCTCATCGGCTGCTTCGTATCCGCCTATCTCCGATTCACGTACCAGGTGGCTCGTCACGACGTCGAGGACCGGCGTCGGCGAGGGGGAGGCTCCGGCGTTGTTGAGATGGTGCACGCGCTGACACGCCGGTGTCGCTGCCCTTGCTGCCGAGACGTCGAGACTCATGCCTCAGGACTCTAGGACGTCGAGCGGGCCGACCCTCGAGCCGGTACCAGAAGTAGTCGTCGATGGCTGGATCGACCTGCTCAGCACCAAGTCCCGAGCACATCTCGCAGAAAGGGAAGTGCTTGTGACCACGCGCGGCTTGCAGCCGTGGCCTGATAGGAAACGCTTTCCTCGTCGGCAAAGCCGTGCTGCGTCCCCGGGTGACGAACGATCTCGACATCGAGTGACTCGAGTCCCATCGTCGCTTGCATGAAGGTGGCTTCGTCCTCGGAGATGAAGCGATCGTCGGCCGCGAGATGGATCTGGTAGCGGGCCGACGCACCCGCGAAATCAATCGCCTGGCTGCCGTAGAACGACACCACCGCCGACACCAGATCCGGCCTGCGCACAGACAACCACAATCCCATTGACCCTCCCATACCGAAACCCACCACTCCTGTCCGTCCCACGGAGGACTTTTCATCGAGAAGGTCGGCCGAGTTCACCACCAGCGAAGCGAGACGATTTGGGTCCAACTGCCCCAGGACCCGCTCTGCCTCCGCTTCGCTGTCGGGCTTCTCGCCCAGGGCCATATCGGGCGCCAGAACGGTGAAGCCCTCATCGCTCAACGCATCCGCTCGCCTTCGAACAGAGGGCGTCAGACCCCACCACGAGGAGAGCAACAACACACCGGGACCCGGCCCGGAAGGAGGCGATACGAAATAGGCCTGATCCTGCATCCGGTTGTCAGAGTATTGGCCACCCCGCCCTACCCCCACCCTCTCCCGGGCCGGTCTCGGGGGGTGGGCACTCAGCCATACACTGCAGGCAGATGACGGCAGTGGCTCCCCTAAGGATCAGGCGTTTCCGTTCGCTGTGGGCTGCCTCCCTGATTTCCAACCTGGGATCGTTCTTCTACACCGTGGCGGCCTCCTGGTTGGTGTTCGAGCTGACTGCCTCGGCGACCTGGGTGGGCCTCATCCAGGCCGCCAACACCCTGCCCCTCCTCTTCTTCGGGCTGGCGGCCGGAGCCGTGGCCGACCTCTTCGACCGCACCAAGGTGATGCTGACCTCCCAGCTGCTGATGGCCGCCGCCGCCGTCACTATGGCCGTGGTCAGCTGGCTGGATCTCATGACACCCGGCCTGCTTCTGGCGCTGGCGCTCGTCATCGGCGTCGGGGTGGCGTTCAACCTGCCCGCCTGGCAGGCACTGGTACCGAACCTCGTACCTCGAGGCATGCTTCCCTCAGCCGTCGCCCTCAACTCGGCCGGATTCAATGTCGCCCGGGCGGTCGGACCGGCGCTGGCCGGGCTGGTGGTAGCCACTGTCGGCGCCAGCGCCGCCTTCGGGATCAACGCCATCTCGTTCGTAGGGGTGATCGTGGTGGTAGCGATCATCGGACGCCACCTGGACCAGACTCAACCGGAGCAGAGCTCGATCACGTCAGCGATCGCTCTCGGGATCCGCTTTGCCCGGTTCACACCTGCCTTCCGCCGTCTCCTGGGACTGTTGGCTCTCTTTGCCGTCACCTCAGCCGTGGTCCAGTCCGCTCTCCCGTCGCGTACCGAAGAGCTCGGTGGCTCGGCCGGCACCTACGGGCTCCTGTTGGGTTCGATGGGAGTGGGCGCATTGGTGGCGGCCTTCGCTCGCCACCGCATCATGGGGTTGCTTGGAAGCCGTTCACTGGGATGGACGATTGTCGTGTTCGGGCTGGCCGGAGTCCTCTTGGGGTTGGCCCCCAACGTATGGATGGCAGTGGTGGGTCTGGCCGTGGCGGGCGGATGCTGGGTGTTGTCGCTGGTAACTCTCAACGCCACCAGCCAGACGATTAGTCCCGAGTGGATCAGGGGGCGAGCCATGAGCTTGTACACCCTGGCCTTCACCGGTGTCATCCCCATCGGGTCGGTCCTGGGTGGAGCCCTGGCCGACGCCGTCGGCTCGGGCACCGCCATCACGATCCTGTCCGGAGGATCGATAGCACTGGGCCTGGCCACCCCCCTGTTCCGGATCCCACTACTCGACGACGTAATCGCACCGGAGTTCAACGAAGACGCCAACCTGGCCGACCATCCCCGGTCGCTGGAAGGTGGGCCGGTCATGGTCAGCAGCACTTGGACGATAGAGGAGAGCGACTACGCCCACTTTCTCGACGTCATGGCGCGCGTCCGCCTGGTGCGCCTGTCTACCGGTGCCTACCGTTGGCGCCTCTATCGGAATGTGGGCTACCCCAACCGATTCACAGAGGTGTTCCTCATCGAATCGTGGCCCGAGCACCTCGCCCAGCACCGACGGATCGACGACGCCTCACGGTTGCTCATCCGCCGCGCCCGGGCTTTCGACCGGGGCGACGGGCCCCGCAGCGCTCACCTGCTCGCCGTCGACGTCGCCCAGCCGCCCGACTGGGCCAGGTTGGTGGACGCCCATTCCGAGCTCCACCAGGTCGACGGCTCGCTTCCCCTCGAGGAGTTGGCCACGGAGCCAGAGGACGCCTGAACATCGAGGTGCCGGTACCGTCTACGGCCATGGAGCACACCAGTCTCAACTACACCGTGGAAGGGCGAATAGCGACCATCACCTTGTCGCGACCGGAACGCCTCAACGCCATCAACCGACAGATGCCGGCCGAGATCGCCGACGCAATCGACCAAGCCGAAGCAGATGACGACGTCCACGTTGTCGTCGTCACCGGGGCCGGCCGGGCATTCTCGTCGGGATACGACCTCAAGGACTACGCCGAAACACCCGACGCCCCCTACTCCCAGGCCATGCCCTGGGATCCGATGCTCGACTATCGACTCATGGGCCGCAACACCGAACAGATCATGCGGCTGTTCCGTTGCCACAAGCCGACGATCGCCAAGGTTCGGGGATTCGCTGTCGCCGGTGGTTCCGACATCGCCCTGTGCTGCGATCTGGTAGTCATGGCCGAGGACGCCCAGATCGGCTACCCGCCCGCCCGGGTATGGGGTTGTCCCTCCACCGCCATGTGGGTCTACCGACTCGGCCCGGAGAAGGCGAAGCGCATGTTGCTCACCGGCGACCTCGTGTCGGGGGTTGAGGCCGCCAGCATGGGCCTCGTCCTGGAGGCGGTGCCGGAAGAGCGCCTCGACGCCCGGGTGGCGGAATTGGCCGAACGCATGGCGGGCGTGCCGCGCAACCAGCTCATGATGCAGAAACTCATGATCAACCAGAGCCTCGACAACATGGGCCTGGGTTCGACCCAGTTGATTGCCACCGTCTTCGATGGTATTACCCGCCATACACCGGAAGGCATCTGGTTCAAGAACGAAGCTGAGCGGGCAGGATTCGCCGCCGCGGTGCAACAGCGAGACTCGGGTGACACCATCGCCCCGGGGATGAGTCGCCGCCTGCCGGAGTCAGCCGATGAGCGCGACGACTGAGAGGGTCCGCGCCGAGCTCGAGGCCCAAACCGGGGTCGACTTCGCCCGGTATCGCGACGACACGTTCATCGACACGGTCACCGGGTGGTCCGGTTTGGTGGGAATCGCCATCGACCTCATGGTGGCGGTGGGCGTGGGAGCGGTGGTGGTCGTCGCCCATGTGATGGTGGCGGCAGCAGGGTCTCTCGGCGCCGAGGCGGCGATTGGGCTGACTGTGGGCGGTCTCGTCTCGAGTGTTGGGGTCGCAGTGGCCACCTTTGCCCTTCGCCTCCGCCGACGGATACCCACCGAGGCGGACAAGGTATTCGTCGTGTCAGCTGCCATGGCGGATCGGGTGGCTTCCGACCTCGGTTCCGGAAACCTTCGGGTAACTCCGAGTCAGGCTGCCCGGGGAATGGCGCTGGTGGCCGCGGTTCCCGCCATGATCCGAATCGCCCAGCGCCGATTCCCATTCTTCGGCACTGTGGCTGCCCCTATCGCCGGGGCCGTCCTCACCCGCGCTCTCACAAGAGCATGGCCGGAGACGACCGGCGGGGAAGCGATCACCGGCCTGGAAGGGACCGCACTGCGTCTCGAAGGTGCCGTCGAAGCGGCACGCCAGGCCGTGGTCCCGCGCCTTTCGGGCGTGGTGCGATGGGCCACCCTCCCCCTGATCCTGGCCGGGGGGACAACGGTGGCCCTTGGCATGCTGCTGACCGGAATTTCCATTGCCACGAGCTGATCATGCAACCGAAACCTCCCCGGTGGGGTTCTTACCAATGATGGACGACCTGTGCAACCGGCTGGCGGACAACCTCGACGATGCCTTCGGCGAGGTAGTGACGATGTTGGCGGACGACGTCTACTCGGGACTGCGTCAGATGGCCGGGTTGCACGAAGCCGAAGACCTGACCCAAGAGACGTTCATCAGGGCGTATGGCGCGCTGCGCACATACGAACGGTCGCGCATCCGTCACCTCCGACTGCGCGGCTGGATCTGGACGATCGCCTTGAATCTCGGGCGCAACCATGCCCGGGACCGATCGAGGCGGCCTACTCCGGTGGCCCTCGAGGACCGACATGCCGTCCACGATCCTGAGCCGCCCGACTCGGCGGCGTGGAACCGGCGCTTGAGCGCCCTCTCCCCCACTCTGCGAACCGCGGTGGTGCTCCGCCACGTCGTCGGTCTCGATTACGCCGACATAGCCGAAGCAACGGGGAGAGCCGAAGGCACCGTCAAAAGTGACGTCCACCGCGCTCTTCGGAAGCTCCGATCGATCATGGAGGAAGAAGCTTGACCATCCAATCACGCCTTGCCGACCTGAGACGCCACGCCCCTCGACCTCTCTCGACATCGGTCGCTCTCGCCACCGGCCTCACGCCCGGCTTCGCCGTGTACGAGGCGCCCTTTGGCGAAGTAGCCGTCTCGTTCACTCCCTCGGGAATCCGATCGGTGCGATTGACCTCCGAGGTCGACCCGTTGGCGTTGGAGGCACAGCCGCCCTCGGCATGGGCAAAGGCCATCCCCCGAGCACTGGAAGAGGGCCGACCGGGGCGGCTCCCCCTCGACCTCGCCTCTCTCACCCCCTTCCGTCGCAGTGTCCTCGCCATCGCCGCCACGATTCCCAAGGGTGAGGTTCGTTCCTACGGGTGGCTGGCCCGCCACATCGGCAAGCCCGGGGCGGCGAGAGCCGTGGGATCGGCGATGGCTACCAATCCCGTGCCACTGATCGTGCCATGTCACCGCGTCGTCCGCTCCGACGGTCACATCGGCGCATACTCGCTGGGAGGCGCGCAAAACAAGTGGGTCCTGTTGCGTCACGAAGGGGCCGATCCCGACGAGCTCGAGGAGTTGGCGGCCTCCGGGGTGCGTTTCTTGGCCTCGCGCTCGACCGGGATGTGCTGTGTCCCTTCATGTCGCAATGCCCGTCGCATCACCGCCCGACATCTCGAGGTTTTCCCCTCCGAGTCGGCCGCGACGAATGCCGGTTACCGGCCCTGCGAGGTGTGCCGCCCATTCGACTGACAACCCTGATCCATGAGAGGGCCCACCGTAGGGTGGGCCCTCTCATCAACGTGACCGGCGGGGCGTGATGCCACGCTGCGGTCTTCGGTAGCGTTCACGGGGGCGGTCTCGAGGCGTATCACGGACTGGTCTCTTGGCTTCGGGCCGGTGATACCGGTTCCGACGAATCGCTTCGGCCACCCGGTGGGTCATTGGCGCCATGCTCGGCTCCTTTGGGTGAGGGCGCGTCGGCGCGACGGGCCCGGTGGGGTGGTTGCTCGGTGTGAGCTCGAACGACGAGGCGCAGGCCCCGTCAGCCGGCGAGGCCGGCGACGGAGGACGCGTCATCGGTGATGAACAGGATCATTGTGCGTCTCCTTTCCGTCGGGAACGGAACGGTAATCGAACCCCCCGCAACATGCGTCGGAATAAAGAAGCTGCGCGTAGCGAGATCGGCCCACACCATCGGGGGCCAGGACCACGGTCCCCGAAAGATGCCACGCACCCGGCGAGGTATCGGCTCGATCCGGAGATGGTCTAACTCGCCCATGCTTCACCTCGGGTTTGATTCTGGTCGGTTCTCCTAGGTGTTGCCGGCTGCGAACCTGGCCGATTCCGATCCGTACACTCTTGCGACATGACTCAGATGACAGCCGTTGCCAATCAGAAGGGCGGCGTCGCGAAAACAACCACGGTCCACGCCCTGGCGGCCGGGCTCGTCGAGATGGGGCGTACCGTCCTGGTGGTAGACCTCGACCCGCAGGGCTCGTTGTCGTGGGCGATGGGGCTCGAACCCGACGAGTTGGAGCACACCATCCACGACGTCTTGATAGGCCGGATCCCCATCGGCGACGTCGTCTACGAGTCGAACGGCATCGATCTGGTGCCCGCCTCCATCGACCTGGCAGGCTCGGAGGTCCAGCTTCACACCCGCACCGGGCGCGAGTATGTCCTGCAGCGTGCCGTCGGCGAGATGGTCGATCGCTACGACCACGTGCTGATCGACTGCCCGCCCTCATTGGGAATCCTCACCGTCAATGCTCTGACCGCCGCCGATCGGGTAGTCGTGCCGGTTCGGGCGGAGACTCTGAGCCAGCGGGGAGTCGACCAACTCCGAGACACGATCCGAGACGTTCGGCTCTACACCAATCCCGACCTGGAGTTGGATGGCATCATCGTCACGATGTTCGACGCCCGCACCCGCCTCGGTCGAGAGGTGGTGAGTCGGCTGCGGGATGCAAAGCTGCCGGTATGGGACCCGCCGGTTCCTCGCTCGGTCCGCGTGGCCGAAGCCCCGGCCCGGGGCCTGTCGGTTCTCGACACGGCCCGGACATCACCGGCTGCGGAGGCGTATCGGGCCCTGGCCCTGCTCCTCGACGAATGAGACCGGGAATCCATACAGACCGGAGGCCGCCAGGGCGGGGCAAGACGCCCGCCAGGCTGCCCTGGCGCGTCATTCCGGATGGCCCGCCACGACCACGACAGCAGACTCGGATGAATTCTCCAAGAGACGGGCGGATAGAGGAGGCAGCGGAAACCGGGCGCCGGCGGTCCAAGCTTGGCTCACCGTCTATTCGCCACTCCCCCTGGGCTCAGCGGTAACGCCAGACGATGCGCCCCTTGGTGGGGTCGTACGTCGACACTTCGACGTCGACCTGGTCGCCGGGGAGGATACGAATGATGCGACCGCGCCGCATACGCCCCGATGGTCGGGCCATCACCTCGAGGCCGCCTTCGATCTCCACTTTGAACGTGGCATCGCGCAGCACTTCGCGCACGGTTCCTCGCATCCGGATGTATTCGTCGTCAGCCATTCGGCAGCCAGGGTACTCGCCCGGGCCCCGACCTCCTACGTGGGACGCCCGGTGGAGCCAACACTGTCCGCTCGCACAGGCTGGCGGAAGATCCCGGGAGGAACGGCGCCACCGGAACGGATGAGGGCGAGTTCCCACGACGGAGACGCCCCCAGCGCCCAGCGCAGGGAAGCGATGAGGGCGCGTCCGGCGGGAACGGCACCGAGCTTGGGGGCCACGCCGAGGACCCCGCACAGACGTTCGGGCAGCGAGGCCACGGCTGCGGCTTGCATGATGCGATAACCGCTCCGCAGACCGACCCCTTCCAGCGGCGGTGCGACCACGAAGTCGACGGTCTCGCGCATACCGGGCGACTCCCCCAGCTGAGGGTGTTCGGTCACCCAGGCCGTGAGCTCCTCGGCGGAGAGAGGAAGCGGGTCGGCGTCGAGCAGCCGCCCGATGGCCGCCTGTTCCCGCACGAACCGGTCGGCCTCTGCTGGCGTGAGTGAATCGGGCCCGAACGTCTGATAGGCAACGAGGAACGAGTCGGTCAGAGCGTTGTGGACCCAGGCCGAGAACCCGGGGTCATCGGCCGTGTAGTCGATGCCTCGGTGCGAAGTGCCCCGAACACGGAGGTGGGCCCTGCGCACCGTGGCCACCGCGTGACTGACTTCGGGCATCGCCCCGTAGGTCGTGGCCGTCACATAGGCCGAGGTTCGCGACAACCGACCGAGGGGATCCTGGCGATAGAACGAGTGGTCCGCTACGCCCGCCACCACTTCGGGATGCGCGGCCTGCACGAACAGGGCCCGGATCCCGCCGATGAAGGCAGACACATCGCCCAGAACCCGCCAGCTCACCGCTCCGGGGCCGAACAATCCGGGGTCACCGCGGTGGTCGAGCGAGTTGGCCAGGGGGTACTCGGCATGCCCGAACGGGCTGGTGGCTGAAGATATCACCCTACGGCGGAGGAGTTCACCGATTTTCATGGCTCTGATGAGTCTGCCACCTACCGGCGGATAGGGACGGGGGCGGGAACCGGAACCGCTCTGCCACGGTGCTCGATGGCTGGGCCGTCCGGCTATCTGCGGGTTCTGTTGGAGTCATTCCTCACGGTACGGAGCCACGAAACCTGCGGATGAGAGATGTCCCCCATCGGCCGGCAGAGGTGGCGACCCGGCGGCAGATCTGACCCTCGCGTCTGCCGAGTACCTTTGAGTGAGAAGTCAAACCTCGAGGAGCGTGGCCCATGCCCGGAAACACACCCGGCACCATCGAAGGGCGGAGGGTCGCCATTGTCGATGGCCTCCGCACCCCCTTCGCCAAATCCGGAACCGATCTCGCCGAGGTATCCACCCTCGGCCTCGCCACCGAGCTCGTCGCCGAGCTCGTGGCCCGCTCGGGGCTCGATCCTGCCATCGTCGACCGCGTGGTGTTCGGGTCCGTCGTCCAAGACGTCGCCTCGCCCAACATCGCACGCGAGATCGTCCTCGCCACCCCTCTCAGAAACACGACCGATGCCTACAGCCTCACACGAGCCTGCGCCACCAGCACCCAGACCTTCGTCGACGGCGCCACGGCCATCCTCATGGGTGAGGTGGATGTCGTGATCACCGGTGGGGCCGACTCCCTCTCCAAGCCACCAGTCACTTTCTCCGACGAGTTCGTGGCGGTCATGATGGAGGCCCAACGCCAAAAGGACATTTCGGGTCGGCTCAAGGCTCTCTCTCGGCTCCGCCCGAAGGACCTCGCGCCCAACCCACCTGCCATCGCCGACCGTTCGACCGGCGAGACCATGGGTGATGGGGCCGAGAAGATGGCCAAGATGAACGGCATCGGGCGTGAGGCTCAAGACCGGTATTCCCTCGCTTCACACGCCAAGGCAGTCAAGGCGTGGGAGGACGGCGTCTACGACACCGAGGTGATGGCCTTGGCTGTTCCCCCCCGGTACAGGACTCTCGTCGAACGCGACACCATCCCTCGCTCCGACTCGACCCTCGAAAAGCTCTCGTCGCTCAAGCCAGTATTCGATCGCCGATACGGGAGTGTCACCGCGGCCAACTCCTCACCACTCACCGACGGCGCTTCCGCCTTGATCCTCATGGACGAACAGGTCGCCCGCCGGCTCGGCCTCGAGCCCAAGGCCTACCTTCGCTCGTATGCCTTCGCGGCGGTGGATCCGAACTGGCAGCTCCTGATCGGCCCGGCGTTGTCGACCCCGGTGGCCCTAAACCGCGCCGGGCTTTCGATGGGCGACATCGACGTGATCGATGTGCACGAGGCATTCGCCGCCCAGGTGCTGTCGGTCCAACAGGCCTTCGCCTCCGACGAGTTCGCCCGCCAGCACCTCGGCCGGGAGAAGGCGATCGGCGAGATCCCCGATGACAAGCTCAACCTCTACGGCGGATCCATCAGCCTCGGACATCCCTTCGCGGCAACAGGAGCAAGACAGCTATTGACCATGGCCAACGAGCTGGCCCGCCGTAAGGAGGGAACCGCCCTCATCACCCAATGTGCCGCCGGCGGCCTCGGCGCCACCGTCATCCTGGAGCGCTGACCATGACCACTCTCACCCATTTCTCGATCGATGTTGCCGACGGGGTCGGCACGGTGTGGATGGATCGCGCCGGCGACTCGCTCAACACTCTCGACCCGTCACTCATGGACGACTTCACGTCGGTGCTGGACCGTCTCGAATCCGACGCCGACATTCGGGCGGTGGTCATCGCCTCGGCCAAACCCGACAACTTCTTGGCGGGGGCGAACATCAAGTGGTTCTCCGAGTTGAGCGATCCCGACGAAGCCGAGGCCGCCATTCGCCAGGGGCACGCTCTGTTTGCCCGGCTGGAGAACCTCCACTCCCGCCGCGGCAAGCCAGTCGTGGCTGCCATCCATGGCGCCTGCCTCGGAGCCGGCCTGGAATTGGCGCTCGCCTGCTCACACCGGATCGCCAGCGATGACTCGAAGACACAACTCGGTCAACCCGAGATCCAACTGGGTGTCATACCGGCCGGCGGAGGAACCCAGCGACTCCCCGCTTTGGTCGGCATCGCCCCAGCCCTCGATCTGATTCTGACCGGGCGAGCGGCATCGGCCCAAAAGGCCAAGAGGTTGGGTCTCGTCGACGAAGTGTTACCTCGGCCGATGCTGATCGAGACGGCCCAGACGAGGGCGACCGAAGCCATCGGTGCCTCCCCCGAGAAAGGGGGGCTGACGACCTGGTTCACGGCGGAAAGCCTGCAGAGGCTCGCCCTCGAGACGAACCCGGTGGGAAGGAACATCTTGTTCAGCCAGGCCCGCGCTCGCATGCTGAGAGAGACGAAGGGCCACTACCCCGCCCCCGCCCGGGCCCTCGAGGCCGTCCGCATCGGAGTGCAGGAAGAGGCGGAGGCGGGCTACGCCGCCGAGGCCCGATTCTTCGGCCAGCTGGTTACGTCGCCGGAATCGGTGGCGCTGCGCTCGATCTTCTTCGCCACCCGCTCCAGCTCCGAGACACCGTCCGCTACCGAGGTCGGAAAGGTGGCCGTACTCGGGGGTGGGCTGATGGGAGCCGGGATCGCGGCCGTCTCCACGCTCAAGGCAGAAAGCACGGTTCGAATCAAGGAGATCGATTCCGACGGGATGCGGAGGGCACTCGCCCAGGTGGCCAAGGTGGTTGACGAGCGGAGAGCGAAGCGACGCCTGAGCGAGTTCGAAGCCGAACAGGCCATGTTGCGAGTCACGGCGAGCACCGATTGGATCGGATTTGCCGACAGTGACCTCGTGATCGAAGCCGTCTTCGAGGACCTCGACATCAAACAGGCCATCCTCGCACAGGCGGAAGAGGTGGTGGGGCCCGAGACCGTGTTCGCTTCCAATACCTCATCGCTGCCCATCAAGTCCATCGCCGCCGACTCGTCCCGACCGGAAACGGTCCTCGGCATGCACTATTTCTCTCCCGTCGAGAAGATGCCACTCTTGGAGGTGATCGTGACGGACGACACCGCCGGCTGGGCCGAACACACGGCCGTGGCCTACGGCCGCCGCCAGGGCAAGACCGTGATCGTGGTCAACGACGGCACCGGCTTCTACACCACCAGGGTCCTGGGGCCATATTCGAGCGAGGCGTTTCATCTGCTGGCCGAAGGCGTATCTGTGCAGGACATCGACGGTGCCGTCGAGGCGTGGGGTTTTCCGGTCGGCCCACTTCGTCTGGCCGACGAGGTGGGCATCGACGTGGGAGCGAAGATCGCGGTCATCCTTACGGACGCCTTCGGCGACAGGATGGCCGGCCCCGACCTCATGGGGGGCCTCATCGACTCCGACCGAAAAGGGCGAAAGAATCGTCGCGGCTTCTACTCGTACGACGATGACGGCAAGCGCGGTGACGTCGATGAGAGCGTCTACGCCGACCTCGGCGTCACCCCGTCCGCGCAGACGCCCCCCGCCGAGATTCAAGAGCGGGTGTCGTTGGCCTTCATCAACGAGGCCGCCCGATGTCTGGAGGATGGAGTCTTGCGCTCGGCCGCCGATGGCGACGTCGGGGCAGTGATGGGTCTGGGATTTCCGCCTTTTCGAGGAGGCCCCTTCTTCTGGGTCGATCATCTCGGCGCCGGCGTCGTGGTCGAGCGGCTGCGGACACTGGCCGAACGGCATGGCCCTCGGTTCGAGCCGGCGCAGATCCTGGTGGATGCGGCCCAATCCGGCACCTCCTTCCGATAATGACCTTTCGCTTCGGGGGCCGAACTCCCGGCGTCAGACCAGCATGCCGGAGTGTCAGCTGGTGACCCCCCGAGACCATGAGTCGAACATGGCGCGATAGACGCCTACGGTCGATTTCATGAGCTCTTCGTGGGAACCGTCCTCGACCAGCCGGCCGCGATCGAACACCAGAACCCGGTCCGCCTGCTCGGCGGTCGAGAGACGATGGGCGATCGTCACGACGGTCCTTCCCCGGGTGAGGTTCTTCATTGCCCGGTTTATCCGCACTTCGGTGACGGGGTCGACCGCCGACGTCGCCTCATCGAGGACGAGCAGGTCGGGGTCGGCGATGGCCGCCCGAACCAGGGTCACCAGCTGACGTTCTCCCACCGACAACGCGCCACCCCGCTCTCCCACCTCGGTATTCAATCCCACCGCCAGCTCGCCCAGCCAACCATCGAGGCCCAGCGAGCGGAAGGCATCCTCCAGCTCAGCGGGGGTAGCCTCGGGGCGGCCCATCCGCACGTTGTCGGCGATGGTCCCGGCGAAGAGCATTCCCTCTTGGGGAACCATCACGACCCGGTCACGCAGAGACCGAAACCGCACCGTGGAGACGTCGGCGTCCCCCACCCTCACGACCCCCTCGGTCGGATCCATCAGCCGGGTGAGAAGTTTGGCGAAAGTGGTCTTGCCGGATCCCGTCTCACCGACCACCGCCACTCTCTGGCGCGGCTCGATGCGAACCTCGACGTCGGCCAGGGCGATCGTCCCGGTAGCGGCGGCCGCCGCCTCCCCCGATCTCGGGTAGCGGAAGCTGACCCCTTCGAACGTCACTCCCAAAGGCCAATCCGGTAGGTCCACCCCTGTCGGCCCAGGGTCGGAGACATCAGGAGCCATGTCCAAGACATCGAGCACCCTGCGCCAGCCGGCCACCGCCGTCTGGGCTTCGTTCACGGCCTCACCGAGGATCTGAATGGGCTGGATGAAGAGCTGCACCAGGAAGAGGAAGGCCACCACGGTGCCAACCGAGGTGGTTCCGTTCACCGCCAGCACCGTTCCGACGACCACCACCAGCGAGAGCACCAGTGCCGACAAGAGCTCACCGACACCCGAGAAGCTCGAGGAGAGAGCACCGGCCCTGACGGCCACCGCCCGGTGGTCCTCGATGGCTGCTCCCAGCCGACGGCTCGTTCGCTCCTCGATCCCGTACGCCCGGATGACCGGAGCGCCCACCACCACCTCGGCGAGCACGGCGAGCATCCGGCCGACCTTCTCCCGCACAGCCAGATAGGCACGATCGAGCCGCCGCTGGAACCAACCGATGGTGGCGACGATCACCGGCAAGGAGAGCACCACGACGACGGCCAGTGGCGGGGAGTAGATCACCATCACCACCAACGCCAGCATTGCCTGCCCGGCGTTGGTTATGAGCATCAGACCGGCCCACTGCATGAACCGGCTTATCTCGTCGACATCGGAGGTGACCCGAGACACCAGCGCCCCGCGCTGCTCGGAGGCCTGATGAAGCATCGAGAGGTCATGGATGTGACGAAAGGCCCGGATCCGCAGCCCCGAGAGGGCGGTCTCAGCGATCTTTGCCAGCCGCAGGTGCATCCATCCGGTGGCCGCCGCGGTGACGACCACCGCCATGAGCGCAGCAGCACAGAGCTGGAGGACGCGCGTCATGTCCACACCGTTCGCCAAGCCACCATCGATGATCTGCTGAATGGCAACGGGGACCACCACCCGTCCGGCGGTGGCCACGACCGCCAACCAAACCGTACCCGGCAGCCCGCGCCGCAGTTCGGGCGAGAGACGCAACCCGCGCTTCACGGTCTCCCACGCCCCCTGTCTCGCTTTCGTGGCCCGCGGGTTGGTGACGGCCGTCAAGGAGCAGGCTCCGAGTCGTAAGCATCGATGAGGCGGGAGTAGGCGTCGAGGCGGGCATACAGGTCGTCGTGGGTGCCGCGACCGGTGACACGCCCGTCCTCGACATAGATGACCTCGTCGGCCAACACGATCGAAGAGCGCCGATAGGCGACAATGACCACGGTGGTGTCGAGAGTCGCCAAGCCGGCCAGGATCGCCGACTCCACGGCCGGGTCGACTGCCGATGTAGCGTCGTCGAGGACCAACAGGCGTGGTTGGCGGATGAGGGCCCGGGCCAGCGCGATGCGTTGCCGCTGGCCACCGGACAGCGACGCTCCCCGTTCGCCCACCAGAGTCTCGTACCCTTCGGGCAAGTCAGACACGAAGCCATGAGCCTGAGCGAGGCGGGCGGCCTCGACCACATCGGCTTGCCGGTAGCCCCCGCCCAGCGTGATGTTGGAACGGACCGTGTCGTCGAACAGGAACGGCTCCTGAAACACAAGCGCCACGGAATCGGCCAACTGCTGGCGATCGAGGTCGACCAGCCCGCGCCCATCGAGACGGATGCTTCCTTCATCGGGATCGAAGAGGCGCACCAACAGCTGGGCGACGGTTGTCTTTCCCGAGCCGGTCGGGCCGACGACGGCCACCGTGCGCCCCGGCGCGACGTCGAGGGTGACGGCTTCGATCCCGCGCCGCCCGGTATCGTCCACCGCCTTCGTGTCCTCCACCGAGCCGGCGAGATCGGACACGCCCGTCTCGGGGTACAGGTAGGCAACGGCCGAGGCGTCGGCAGCGGCGCCGCCTGCCCCTACGAGGCGGGAATCCCCGTAGGGAACGCTGTCGTGTGTTCGCAGCACCGCTTCGATACGGTCCCACCCGACGACCGCTCGGGGTAGCTCTCCCAGGAGCCACCCGAACACCCGCATCGGCAGCGCCACCAACCGGAAGAGAAACGCGAAGGTGACGAGATCACCGGGAGTCAGATTTCCTTGTCCGACTCGCCACGCTCCCACCGCCAACACCGCGAGGATGGCAACGTTGGGCAAGGCCTCGATCACCGGGTCGAAGACCGCACGCAGCCGACCCACATCCACCATCCGGTCCCGAAGCAGCTCAGACCGTTCCCCGAAACGTCCCACCTCGGCGTTCTCACGACCGAGCGTCTTGACGACGAGAGCAGCGTCAAAGGACTCGTGGGCGATCTCGGCCACCTCGGCCCTGATCTGTTGGGCGGTGGCCGCGGCTGCCCGCATCCGGCGTTGATAGAGGAAGTTGGCTATGGCGATCGCCGGGCCGGCCGCCGCCCCCACCAAAGCCAGATACGGGTCGGTCAATGCCAAGAGCACTCCTGTCACCACCAGCATCACCACGACACCGAAGGCCATCGGCAGAGGCGCCGCAATGAAGGATGCCGCTTCGACGTCGGCGTTGGCATTGGACAGGAGTTGGCCGGTCGGGTGCCGACGATGCCATTCGATGGGAAGCTGGAGGTAGCGGTCGGTGACTTCGACCCGATCTCTGGCCTGCAGCCGGTACTGGGCGGCATAAGCTCCAACCCGTCGCACGGCCACCCCAACACCACGGAGGACCGAGATCCCGAACACGGCCATCCCCGCTCCCACCAGGGTGGCCCTCGTCACCTCGCCGGCCTCCACGGCCGGAAACAGCACCTCGTCGGTCACCCACCCGAGCACGTATGACGAAGCCACGGTGGCGACGGCGAACAAGACGGTACCGATCCCGCCGATCATGAACTGTTTCGGTGCCCGCCCCAGCTGACGCCGGATCAACGCCCAACCTCGACCGGGAGCGCGGGCGGAAGCCGGGAAGGGCGGTGGGGAACTCACGAGAGGAGGGTACGCGTGAGCCGGATCTGGCGGTATTCGGCGGGTTCAGAGAACCGGCAGGAACCCGACCGGTAGCGGGAGTCGGCTGGAGTCCCAGTAGGCCTCGAGGCGGGACACATACCGATTGGCCTTCTCGTAGTAGATGCGGGTTCCCAAGACTCGGGCGGCGGCCTGGAGCTCGGACCGTCGGTGCTGCGCCAACGCCGCGAAAAGGGCCCGCTCGACCGGATCGGGACAGAGCCCGGCGTCCACGGCGAGCAGCTCGAGGAGGGTGGAGAGATCATGTTCTTCTCCCAGGAGCTCGCCGAGGCGATCGAGGGAGAGAGCGGTGGCGCCGACGACTTCGGGCCACAAGGGCTGGAGGACCTCCATCTGATGACGAAGGTACTTGACCCGTTTCCTCCACAGGTGATGGTTGCCGGCCGTGGGTGATCCGAAGGCCCGCTTCATCTCCAACCTGCCCCGGGCGTAGGTGAGGGTGAGGCCGGGACCGATGGAAGCGAAGTTGTTGCCCACCGCCGTCCCGTAAGCCTTCCTCTCCTCCCGAGATATGGGCCACCCGGCAAAGCGCGCTCGGGCACGCTCCAGCGTCGCCCCCAACCTCGGAATGGCATCGCTCTCCTCGACGACCCGGTAGCGAATGCGAACGGCCCGCCGGTCGAGCCTCTCGGCCATGTCGTCGAACACATCCACCGGCAAGGAACCTTCGAAGCGGGAGGCGAGACTCGACACCGTCTCGACTGCCACGGCTCCGTCTCGCACCGGAGCCACGAGCCGGGCGGCATCACGTAGCGTCTCGTTCTCGTAGCGGTACACCCGCTCTCCGACCTGGAATCGAACGAGACGAAGGATTGCGCGCAAACGCTTCAGGGCCTTGCGAGTGCGATGAATGGCATCGTCGAGGTTGGCGCCTGGCGAGCTCAGTCCCTCCAGGGCATCGTCGAACTGCTCGAGGCTGATCCGCTGCAGACCTGCACCGAGTGGCTCACCGGCTTCCAACACAAACCCGTCTCCCGACACAGCAGGAAGGTAGCGGGTTCGGGTCACATCGAGGTGGCGCTGCACCGCACCGAGCCTACCCTTTGGCAGTCATGCTGTCCGCCGGCCTTCTCCCGTATCGATGGAATGGCGAACTCGAGGTTCTGGCCGCTCATCCTGGGGGTCCACTGTGGGCGCGCCGGGACCGGGGAGCGTGGTCTGTCATCAAGGGGTTGGTGCAAGAGGACGAGGACCCTTTGGTTGCGGCCGCCCGAGAGTTCGCGGAAGAGACCGGCTGGCACGCTCCTCCACCGCCGTGGGTCGATCTCGGCGAGACCCGACTCAAGTCTGGCAAGCGAGTCAAAGCCTGGGCCGTTCAAGCCGACTTCGACCCCGAGGTCCTGGCACCTGGGGAGATCACGATGTGGTGGCGAGGTGCCAGCTTCACCTTCCCCGAGATCGATCGCGTTGCCTGGTTCGACTCCACACAAGCGCGCACCAGGCTGAACCCGGCCTACGGGGTATTCCTCGATCGCCTGGAACAACGGCTCTCCGAACATGGTTGATTCTCATTAGATGACTGATATGCCCACCACCGACGCCGAGTGGCGTGAGAAGCTGAATCCAGAGCAGTACCAGGTCCTGCGACGTTCCGGCACCGAGCGAGCGTTCACGGGCGAGTACTGGGACGAAAAGCGTGCCGGTATCTACCGCTGCGCGGGATGCGGACAGGAACTCTTCTCGTCCGACACCAAGTTCGAGTCGGGGTCAGGATGGCCGAGCTTCTTCCAACCGCTGGAGGGCGCCGGGATCGACGAAGAAAAGGATCGCTCACTCGGGATGACGCGTACGGAGGTCAAGTGCGCCCGCTGTGGCGGCCATCTCGGCCACGTGTTTCCCGACGGTCCTCTACCCACCGGACTCCGCTATTGCATGAACTCGGCTGCTCTCGAGCTGAAGCCGGTCGAATAGCAACGTCCTAGGACGGAGAGGTGCGGGCCGAGTCCACGACCTCCAACAGCAATCGAGTGTCGACCGGCGGTTCGGGCACGGCGGAGAGAGGAACCTCGGCGTGAACCACCCCGGCCTCTTGACTGGTCACGGCGCCGAGACGCTCGACGATGCTCAACATGGCGTGATTCTCGGAGAGCAGTTCGAACTCGAAGCCCTCCACACCTGCCTGGCGGGCGACGACGCCCAGACATTGCACGAGGAGCGTGCCCAACCCCCGGCGCTGATGTTCGTCGAGGATCGTCACGCCTACTTCGGCCGTGCTCGAGCCGGGATGGGCCCTGGCATATCGACCGACACCGGCCACGTGCCCGTCCACCAGCACCCCCCAAGCGAAATGGTCGACCATGTCGAGATTGGTGAGATACGACAGGTCGGCGTTGGAGAGGTGGGTGACCGGGGCCATGAACCTGTAATAGCGGGATCGGTCGGAGAGCCGCCCGAAAGATTCGGCCAACAACTGGCGGTGCTGGGGGCCTATGGGAATCAGCTCGACCGAATGGTGACCGAATGGGAAGGTAGCCGTGAGTGGCGGGCGCCAGATCTGTGCCGACACGACACTCTCCTTTACCACGTGAATAAGCCCTTGCCACGTAAGCAAGCACGTCTTGCTTGCTATTGCAAGCATAGCCTATGCGCGCCGCAAAGTACAGCGTACCGAGATCGGAAGAGGTTAGGGTTTTCGCAGCCCATGACCCGACGACCGACCACCACACGCCCTTTCGGCTCCGGACGCCGCGAGAGTCACGACGCCACTGGGTTCTACGGACGATTCGTGAGCCCGGAGGTGTCCGTCGATGCAGAAGTGCGACCGGCGGCCACCAAGGATCTCATCTTTTGTGGCGACGCCGCCGCCATGAGCGAGGCCGAGGTCGCCGACAAGTCGGTGGCGCTGGTGGTTACCTCACCCCCGTATTTCACGGGAAAGGCCTACGAGGAGGACCTCGAGGCCGGGCACGTCCCCACCAGCTATGTCGACTACCTCGACAAGCTGGCAGAAGTCTTGGCCGCGTGCGTCGACAAGCTCGAACCGGGCGGTCGAATCGCCATCAACGTGGCCAATCTGGGGCGCAAGCCGTACCGTTCCCTGTCGGCGGACGTGATCGGAATCCTTCAGGACGAATTGGGTCTCTTGATGCGAGGTGAAGTCATCTGGAAAAAGGCCAAGGGCGCCGGGGGCTCCTGCGCCTGGGGGTCGTACCGCTCACCCGCCAACCCGGTGCTGCGCGACCTCACCGAGCGGGTGATCATTGCCTCCAAAGGTAGATTCGACCGCGCCCTGCCCCGCCGCCGTCGCCAGGAGCTGGGACTTCCCCACGAGCCCAGCATCGAGACGGACGAGTTCCTCGAGGCAACGTTGGACGTGTGGGACATCCCGGCCGAGTCGGCCACCCGGGTGGGCCACCCCGCTCCTTTCCCCGTCGGCTTGCCACGCCGGCTCATCGAGCTCTACACCTATCGCGGCGACCTCGTGCTCGACCCCTACATGGGGTCGGGCTCCACAGCCCTCGCCGCCCTCGGCACCGATCGGCACTATGTGGGCTTCGACACCGACCCTGCCTACGTCGAACTGGCAGAGGACCGCATCGCCCGCTTTCGCGCGACACTCCCCGCCAATTCACTCTGAATGTCGGGCGAGATGACAGGAGATGGGACGATCCGGGTGCTGGCCGTGTGCCTGGGCAACATCTGTCGATCACCGGCCGCCGAGGCAGCCATCGCCGAAGCGGCGGCAGAGCGGGGCATCAGGGTGGCGGTGGATTCGGCGGGAACGGGGCCCTGGGCGATCGCCCCCACCCCCAGGTGAGAGCCGCCGGTGCCCGGGTCGGCTTGACCATCGACGGGCGTGCCCGCCAGGTCACGACCGGCGCCGATCTAGACGGATACGATCTCATTCTGGCCATGGACCGCTCCAACCTCCACCGGCTCCAAGATCTCGCTCCGGAATTGTCG
Organism: Acidimicrobiia bacterium; assembly: GCA_041744375.1. Lineage (GTDB taxonomy): Bacteria > Actinomycetota > Acidimicrobiia > Spongiisociales > ZC4RG35 > JBGTLA01. Next base: position 94,232 of record JBGTLA010000079.1, read on the forward strand.
GACCGCCTGCACCTGTTCCGATCCTTCGACTCACAGGCGGACCACGACGAGGTGCCGGATCCGTACGGCCGCCCGGACTTCGCCTACGACGAGACCATCCGCATCGTCCGATCGGCAGCCGCCGGCTTTCTCGACTCTCTACAGTCGGACTGAATCAGTCCTGAGATTCCACCGACTTGCGTCGGTGAAGCCAGACAGAGTATTCATCGGCGAATCCCACCATGAGGACGGGGATGATGGCACCCGTGAACACTCCGGCTGGTGTGGCCAACACCAACAGCACGAGGGTGTAGAAGACAGCGAACACCACTCCCACGATGCGACGAGTGAAGTACCCCGCCACCTCGGGGGGGTTGAGCGTGATGGCGGCCCCGGCCCCGAATCCGGCGGTTGCGCCCAGGGCGGGCGAAACCAGTCCCACCCCCAGTCCCAGACCGATGAGGACCCCCATCGCCCACATCACCCGTTTGGGTGCTTCGGGGTTGCGGGAGACAAAGCCAAATACGATGAAGGCCAGTGGTGCAACGGCCACCCCGATACCGACCAGGCCGGCATTGATCGTTACGGCGCCGTCGTCGAAGGAGAATCCACCCACATAGGGGAAGTAGCTCAACAGCACGACGATGTTGCCCAGGGCGAGTGCCAGCCAGTTGCGTCGACGGACCTCGTATTGGCCTGATCCTCCTACCAGGACCCCGACCTATCCCTTCACGGAACCGGCGGTGAGACCTCGCACGAAGAATCGCTGGAGGGAGAAGAACACCACGATCGGAAGGATGATCGTCACGAAGGCCGCAGCAGGAAGCAGGTTGAGGGCACCCTCACCCCTCCCCGCCAGGTTGGCCAATTCGATCTGGAGAACGGCGTTGTCCGGGTTGACCACTCCCAAGAAGAACAGGGCCACCAGGTAGTCGTTCCACACCCACAAGAACTGGAAGATGGCGAACGATGCCAACACCGGGGCCGACAGGGGGATGATGAGCTTGGTGAAGATCTTGAAGTGGTCGGCCCCGTCGATCATGGCCGACTCGATCAGGGACCCCGGCAACGACCCGATGTAGTTGCGCAGCAGGTACACCGCCAGGGGGAGCCCGAACCCGGCATGAGCGAGCCACACCGCGGGAAAGGTCCCGTTGAGCCCGAACGTCGTGTAGATGCGGAGGATCGGGATCAGCGCCATCTGCAACGGCACCACCATCAGTCCCACGACGACCACGAACAACAGGTTGCGGCCGGGAAACTGCATCCAGGCGAAGGCGTAAGCGGCGAAGGCCGCCACCGTGATGGGAATCACGACGGCGGGAACCGTCACGGCCACGGTGTTGAGAAAGGCGTTGCCGAAACCTCCGTCGAGGACGGTGGTGTAGTTGCTCAGCGTCCAGGTGGTGGAGTCGAACAGGCTGCCAAACACCGACCACCATCCGCTACCGCGAATGTCACTCGGGACCCGGAAGGAGTTGATGGCCAAACCCAGGGAGGGCAGGGTCCACAGCACCGTGATTACGACCACCGTCAAGTAGACGGGAAAACGGGCCAGGGAGAAGCTGTTGCCGGGATCGACGGGTTTGGCGGCCGACTTGGTGGGTTTCTCGGTGACGGCCGTCATCGGGTGGCCTCCTGCTCTTGGAACCGTCGGATGTTGATGACGAGGACAGGAGTCACCGCCACGAACAGCACTACCGCCAGCGCCGCCCCCATACCGCTATTGAAGAAGGTGAAGAACTCGGTCACCATCCGCTCGGCCACGACCGAGGTGCCGTCCCTGCCTCCTGTCATCACGAAGACGATGTCGAACACCTTCCACGTGGTGATGAGGATGGTGGTCCACACCACCACCAACGTGGAGGCGATGGAGGGGATCACGATCTTGCGGAACACCTGCCATTCGTTGGCCCCGTCGATACGAGACGCTTCCAGCAGTTCGTCGGGGACCCCCTTGATGGCCGACGACAGGATCACCATGGCGAAGCCGGTCTGGAGCCACACCAGGATGATCATCAAGAAGAGGTTGTTCCAGAGCGGAACCGAAATCCAATCCACCGGGTTGCGGCCCAACGCCACCCAGACGGCGTTCAAGAGACCGATCTGTTCGCCGAACCCGGCCGGGCGAAAGCTGTAGACGAAGGTCCACACCACCGAAGCCCCCACGAAGGAGATGGCCATCGGCAGGAACACGAGCGATTTGGAAAAAGCCTCGGTGCGGCGGGGCAGCTTGTCGGCCAGGGTGGCGATGGCCAAACCGATCCCCACGGCCGCCGCTGGAACGAACACCACCCAGGCAATGCTGTTGCGCAACGAGATCAGGTACTGACTCTCGGTAAAGACCCGTTGGTAGTTGGCGAGCCCCACGAAATTCTCGGCGCGGGAGTCCTGGAAGCTCATGATGAACGTGTTGATCGCCGGGTAGATCAAATAGAAACCCAACAGCACCATGGCCGGGCCCGCAAAGGTGGCGGGACGCACGGCGGCGGCCACCCTCTCAGGCATGGAACTCACCAGGCGATCCATGCCCCAATACAGGAGCCAGACACCACCCACCCCAACCAGGACGGCCACGACCACCTGCACGAGCTTGTTGGTCCCGGGGTCCCGCAGGAACTGGAACGTGAAGAAGAAGAGCACCAGGACACCTGGAACCACCAGGGCGCTGACGATGCGTAGCAGCCAGATCTGCACCGAGTTGTCGCCTTGTCCCTGCTCGGAGATCGGGCGCGTCGAGTCGGGGGAATCCTCCTCGAGAATCGGAGGGGTTGTCATGTGACCTCCTGTCTCACATCCCGGTCCCGGGTCGGCCTGTGGCGTTCGACCATACCCGAGAAATAAAAGAGATGACGGAGAAGAGGCGGGACATCTGTCCCGCCTCTT
>JBGTLA010000080.1:0-3429 GCA_041744375.1 Acidimicrobiia bacterium
TGTCGCCGCCGGGGGCTTCGGGCGCTGAAGCGCCGTCACCTCCCGGATTCACACAGCTGGGCCTCGTCGCCGGACTGCCAAACCTGCCATGGCAACGGCCCCCACCCCAGCCATCCCGGCCCCCGCCGCGAAGGCGGCCGAGAGCTCACCCTGAGCTACCGCCAATCCTGCCATGAGCGGCCCGCCTCCCAGGCCCAGGTCGATGAAGATCGAGGCGGTGGCCGCCGCGGCGCCTCGCTCGGAGGGTGGGACCGAGGCGAAGATCGCCACAAAGGTGGCCGGGGTGAGAAAAGCTACCCCCATCGCCAGCAACACCGCCGCCGAGACCAGGCCGATGCCATCACGTGACAGCGCCACCCAGGTCAGCGCCACGGCTGAGAGAGCTAGTGATCCAGCACTCAGCGGCAGCGCCGGGAGGCGGTCCGGCAGGCGGGCGAAGGCCACTCGACAGACAACGACAACAACCCCGAACACGAGGAGCACCGTGCTCGCAGACCTCAACCCGAGGGCGTCGGCGTGGAGCGAGACATAAGCGAAGAAGACAGACATCCCGGCTACGCCGGCAAACAACCCCAGGCCGGGACCCACGGCCCGGCGTTGAATCCACGCGCTCGGCTCGGCGTCGGATGACCGATCCCCCGTTTCGGGAACTCGGAGAGCGAGAGCCACCGCAATCCCGGCCAGGGCCGTTCCTCCTGCCCAGGCAAGTCCGAACCCGCCGACACGCAGGAGTGTCTCGCCCAGGAGCGGCCCCAGAGCGACACCGAGGTAGAGCGACAGGGAGTTGAAACTCAAAGCCTCGCCGGCTCGACCGGGTGGAGCGAGGTCGGCCAGGGCTGCGAATCCGGCCACGAAGAAGAAGGCCTCAGCTGCTCCGAGGAGAAGACGCAGCCCGACGAGCACAGGAATCGTGGTTGCCAGCGCATGGCCTGCCACCACCATGGCGAAGGCCGCTGCCCCCCCGACTAGTAGGCGCCTGCGGCCATGCCGGTCGACCAGCCGCCCCACATAGGGACGAAGGACGAGCGTCGAGACGCTGAACGAACCCATCACCAGCCCCACCGTGGCGTCGGCTGAGGCGAGCGGTCCCGTGACGAAGAAGGGAGTGACGAAGATCATGAGACCGGCGGCCGTGAAATAGGCCAGGTCCGCCAGGGTCAGGGCGAAGAAAGCGGGCGTGAACAGTGGCGACGCTGATCTGGGCATGGTGTGGGGCCGAAGCTACACACGTCAGTGTCTCGCCGTCGCCTGTCCTCTTCGGGCGATGTCAACCGTCCCTCGATCCAGCGACCTACTCCACCGTGACCGTCTTGGCGAGGTTCCTCGGCTTGTCGACGTCGAGGCCCTTGGCGGTGGCGATGTGATACGCCAGGAGCTGGAGTGGGACCACTGCGGTGACCGTGCAGATGAGATCCGGAGCTCGAGGAACCTCGATGACATGATCCGCCACCCCCTCCAGTCCCCGATCCCCTTCCTCCACCACCATCACGATGGTGGCTCCGCGAGCACGCATCTCTTCGATATTGGAGAGCGTCTTGGTCTTGACATGCTCATCGGTCGCCGACCCGACCACCACCACGCCAGGTTCGATGAGGGCGATGGGACCGTGTTTCATCTCCCCGGCCGCGTAACCCTCGGCGCGCACGTAGGCGATCTCCTTCAGCTTCAGCGCCCCTTCCATGGCTACCGGGAAATCGCCGGATCGGCCCAGGAAGAAGAAATCACGCACATCTCCGAAATTGGCGGCCATGTCGGCGACTGCGCCGTTCCCTTCGAGCACCGATTCCACCGCGTCGGGAAGCCGCTTCATCTCCTTCACCAGATACTCGATTCCCCCCGGATCCATGGATCCTCGCACCTGGGCGAGATAGAGACCCAGGAGTTGCATGACGACGAGTTGGGTCGTGAACGTCTTGGTCGCTGCCACGCCGATCTCCGGGCCGGCCCGGGTGTAGAGGACGGCGTCGGCCTCTCGGGCCAGGGCCGAATCGACGACGTTGGAGACACCAACCACCGTCGACCCTTGGGCCCGGGCGTACCGGATGGCCGCCAGGGTGTCGATGGTCTCTCCCGACTGGCTGATTCCCACCACGAGAGAACGCGCATCGAGAACTGGGTCGCGGTAGCGGAATTCCGAAGCGATGTCGATCTCCACGGGAAGTCGGGTCCACCGCTCGATGGCGTACTTGGCCATCATGGCGGCGTGGTAGGAGGTTCCACAGGCAACCACGAAAACCTTGTCGACCGCTCGCAGCAGACGATCGTCCAACTCGAGCTCACGCAGCTTGACCCGCCCCTCGGCATCGAGACGGCCACGGAGCGTGTCGGCGATGGCATGGGGCTGCTCGTGGATCTCCTTCAACATGAATGTGGGGTAGCCGTCCTTTTCGGCTGCTTCCATGTCCCATTCCACCGTTCTTTCGTCGGGCCGAATGGCGTTGCCCGCCAGGTCGGTGACGGTGACCGAGTCACGGCGAACCTCTGCCACCCGGTCGTCGTCGAGTACCACCATGTCGCGGGTGTGCTCCAAGAAGGCGGGGATGTCGGAGGCGATGAAGTTCTCCCCGTCACCGCGGCCGATGACCAGTGGGCTCTGACGGCGGGCGCCCACCAGCAGGGCAGGGTCGGTGGTCCGCATCACGACGATGGCCAGGGCACCCTCCGCCTTGCGCATCACCTCGCGAACGGCATCGGCCAGGGGGAGATCCGACAGATCTTCCAGGAGGTGAGCAAGGACCTCACTGTCGGTGCCCGACAGGAATTGATGTCCGGCCAGAGTCAACTCGGCCTTGAGGGCGGCCCAGTTCTCGATGATCCCGTTGTGCACCACGATCACCGCTCCCCCGCAGTCGAAATGGGGATGCGCATTCTCGGTGGTCGGTGCACCATGCGTCGCCCAGCGGGTATGGCCGATGCCCATGCGCGCCGGAGGTAGCGGCTCGTACTCAATGGCCTTTTCCAGCTGGTCCATTCGCCCGGCACTCTTGACGATTCGGATCAGTTTCCCGTCGTGTACCGCCACGCCCGCCGAGTCGTAGCCGCGATACTCCAGCCGGGTGAGCCCGGGGATGAGGATGTCGGTGGCCTGCCGAGACCCCACGTATCCAACGATTCCACACATTGATCTGCTCCTTCGATGAAATTCAGACAGGGCGCGATCGCGCCTGCTAGCTCGAAGGGCCACGACACCGGTCACGGACCGGCTCCACATCGAGTGGGCCTCTGTTCTCGGAGTCACCCCCGAGGTTTGCTCCCACTCGTCACGACCGTGGATCGGCCGGGAAGGCATCCGCCGAAGTTTCGATGACCTTCCTCCTCGTCATCTGCCCGTGCGGGCAGATCTGGCGCTTGTTGATATCAGTCGTGGCCACGACATCCGTCGTCCTCATCCCTCCTTTCCAAGGGTCGTGGGGGCGACCCCAGCCCCCA
>JBGTLA010000081.1:0-21983 GCA_041744375.1 Acidimicrobiia bacterium
CCAGCCCGGCGAAGGCGTTCTCCGACGACCCCCCGGTGTACCCATGACTGCCGTACCAATAGATGGAGGACCGTTCGGCCAGCTCGGGCGGGGCGTGGAGGCGGGCGCTCTCGAGAATCTCCTCGGCCACACCGAAGGTGATGGCATACACGAGATACCGGTCCCACAACTCCAGAGCGATGGAAGGGGCCTCGTGCAGCCGGGAAAAATCCCGCAAGTAACGACTGAAGGCCGACCAACGGGCTGCCACCTTGGCGCCCGCCCTGGTGCGTTTCACCCGCACCCGGCGCGGTCCGGTGACGGCCAGGAACACGACCCCGTTGATGATGAGTGCGGCCGTCACGGCAAAGAGGGCCAGCCCTCCAAGAAGTATGGAATCGGTCAACCGTGAGACCACGAACACCCCCAGCACCCCGGCTCCGATGAATGCCGCCGCCACCAGGCCCGCCGCCTTGCGCCCCGACCGATCGAGGAGACCAGTCGACTCCAGCTCGATGGGTACCGCCCGGGCGAAGCTCTGATAGTCGGAGGCGTTGGCGCTGGCATCCTCACGAATGCGGCCACGGAACTCGTGCAGCGGCTGGGACCCGTCCGCGAGCACTCGCCGGAGAATGGAAACGGCATGCGTCTCATAGGGTGCCAGCCCAACAGGAACCTCGCCCATGGCCAGCTCGAGGTCGCTGATCTGTTCCGTGCGGAGACCGAGAAAGGTCTTCCGCTCCACCGCGACGGGTCGGGCGGTGAGTATCCCGCGCCGGATGAAGTCGAAGACGGTGGCAGTGAAAGCCCGCTCGTCGACCCGGCCCTGGGCGATGAGCCCGGCGACCTGGGCAGGCGAGAGGTCGTCGGGCGGTTCTTGTTCGTACTCCCGGTCGTAGCTGACGGTCGGCTCCCGGCCGTATCTCAGGTACACGGCCATGCCGGCGACGAGGGCGGGGGCGACGGCGAATACCGCCCCCCAGGTGACCAGCCTGCGCACCCTCTCGATGGCATCCTGAGAACCGGCTGCAATTCTCACCTCGTCCTCTTGGATCAGCTCGAGACCCTGGCCGCCCAGGGCCGAGCCTCCCGCGCTCGACTCGAGCAGGCGACGCGGAAAGGCCACACGGAACTCGACGAATTGACCCGACGGGATTCGGTTTGCCTCCAGGCTCGGCTCGGTCCCACTGTCGCCCAGTGACGTCGAACCTGCCACGGACTCGGGGTGACCCCACACGAACACCTCCCCGGCCTCCGCGCCGGCCGGGATAGCCATCGTGGCCGTCAACCGATCGAGTGCAACTCTCCATTCGGACCCCCACACCTGGAGGTAGACATCGACGTAGTCGTCGTACACCTTGGCGAGGCCCGTCATCCGGTAACGGATCTCGAAGGTGCGCTCTTGGTCGGTGGCTGCATAATGCCACACCACCCTCATCCGGCCCCCGAGGTCACGGACCCCAAAGGTGCCGGCCGGCGACGAACAACCCAGATCGGTGCAGCCACCCGGCAGGTACACAGAACCGGCCTCCGACACGGACACGTCGCTCACCGCCTCGCCTGCCCGCAATGGGATCTCCCGGAAACCCCCGGAGAACGATCCCCGGAAGTCGTATGTGATCCTTTCGAGCACTGCGATCGATCCATCCGGCTCGACTCGGATCTCGACACTCGCCTCCGGGAGCGTGAACTGCTGGGCGGCGGCGGGAAGGGCAGCCCCCAATACCAACAAGAAGAGAGCGGTGGTCGTGACCGACCGGAGGATCTTCCTCAGAACTCCACCCGGGGTGTCTCGTCGGCCCCAGGACCGGCGTCGAAGTATGCACGGATGCGGAATCCGGTGAGCGACGCCACGATATTGGTGGGCACCGTCTGCACGGCGTTGTTGTAGGTGAGGACAGTGTCGTTGTAGATCTGGCGGGCCACCGCGATGCGATCTTCGGTGTCGGATAGCTGGGTCTGGAGGTCGGCGAAGTTGGGAGCGGCCCGAAGTTCGGGATAAGCCTCGGCCAGGGCGAACAGCTGGCGTAGCGCCGCCGTGAGGATGTTCTCGGCCTCGGCCTGCGCTTGGGGGCCCTCGGCGGCCTGAGCAGCGGCGCGCGCCTCGACCACGGCCTCGAGGGTGTCGCGCTCATGCGAGGCGTACCCCTTCACGGTCTCGACGAGGTTCGGGATCAGGTCGTAGCGGCGTTTGAGTTGCACATCCACCTGCGACCAGGAGTTGTCGACGCGATTTCGGGCCTGAACCAGGCGGTTGTAGATGACGATTACCGCCACCACGAGCACCGCCAAGGCGATGAGGATCCATTCCATTTCTACCCGAGCTTTCTATCTCGACTTGCGGCCGTCGCCAGCCTACCCGCCGGTCTTCACCGCTGAGCGTCTGCCATGGACGCAACCACCTTCCGCCACCTGGCCAAGGCGAGGCGCTCCCTCAAAACGCTCGGAGACCACCCTGATCGTGCGTCGGTGGATTCGGCCCGTGTGGGCGATCAGGTCGGCCACCGTCCATCCCGGGTACCGTGGAACCGCAGCCTCAGGAGATTCTGAACCGACCTCGCCGAGCCGGCCGGCGTCCCTGATCAAGGCGAGCCGGTCGTAGGTCACCGCACCCATCTCAGCCCAGGGCCTCGAGCATGGCCCGCCCCATGTCGCTAGGGGTCGAGGCCATCACGATCCCGGCCGCGGTCATGGCGGCGATCTTGGCCTCCGCCGTGCCCTTCCCGCCGGACACGATGGCGCCGGCGTGGCCCATGCGTTTGCCGGGAGGCGCAGTGGTTCCGGCGATGAACCCAGCCACCGGCTTGGTCATGTCGGCGGCGACATGCTCCGCTGCCTCCTCCTCGGCCGTGCCGCCGATCTCGCCGATCATGATCACACCTTCGGTATCGGGATCTTCTTCGAACAAGCGCAGGACGTCGACGAAATTGGTTCCGTTGACGGGATCACCTCCGATGCCCACTGCCGTGGTCTGGCCGAGACCGAGCTGGGTGAGCTGATGGACCGCCTCGTAGGTCAGGGTTCCCGAGCGGGAGACGACACCGATCTTTCCCGGTTGGTGGATGTACCCCGGCATGATCCCGATCTTGCATTGGCGAGGAGTAATCACACCAGGGCAGTTCGGGCCCACCAACCGTGTCACCGAACCCTCCAGGTAGCGCTTGGCGATCACCATGTCGGCGACCGGGATCCCCTCCGTGATGGCCACGACCAGTTCGATCCCGGCGTGGGCGGCCTCCATGATGGCGTCGGCGGCAAACGCAGGCGGTACGTACACGACTGAGGCAGTTGCCCCGGTGGCATCGCTCGCCTCGGCCACCGATGCGAATATGGGCAACTCGACTCGGTACTCCCCAGGACGATCCGGCACACCGGAATGATCCGTTTCTCCCGCGAATGTCTCGATCGACCCGGCGCGGGACGGATGCACGGCACCCACCATCTGGGTTCCGTAGGCGATGGCCTTGTCGGTGTGGAAGCGTCCGGTGGCTCCCATCCCCTGGACGAGGACTTTGGTGTCTCCCTGGACGAGAATGCTCATGGTTGCCCATCCCCCGCCCGGACTCCCGACCGCCACCTGCCGTCAGGCGCCTTGCGTCTCATCTCGCCAGCTCCACGATCTTCTGGGCGCCGTCTTTCATGTCGTCGGCGGCAACCACGTCGAGGCCCGACTCCTCGATGATCCGCTTCCCGGCCTCGACGTTGGTCCCTTCCAACCGCACCACCAGGGGAACCTCGAGCCCGACTTGTTGAACCGCTTCCACGATTCCGGTGGCGAGAGTGTCACAGCGCATGATCCCCCCGAAGATGTTGACGAATATCCCCTTCACCTTGGGATCGCGAGTGATGATCCCAAAGGCGGTCGCCACCTGGTCGGCGCTGGCGCCACCCCCGACATCCAAGAAGTTGGCCGGCTCCCCCCCGACATGTTTGATGGTGTCCATCGTGGCCATCGCCAGGCCCGCTCCGTTCACCAGGCACCCGATGGTCCCGTCGAGACTGATGTAGGAGAGGCCGGCTTCTTTCGCCTCCAGCTCGGCCGGGTCCTCTTCGGAGACGTCGCGCATGGCGGCGATCTCCGGGTGCCTGAACAGGGCGTTGTCGTCGAAGGCCATCTTCCCGTCGAGGGCCATCACCTCGCCGGCCGTGGTGACCACAAGTGGGTTGATTTCGATGAGGTCGCTGTCCCAGTCCATCGCCGCCGCAGCCAACTCCTTGACGAACCCGACGAAGTTCCTGGCCGAGTCGCCTTCCAGACCGAGACCACGGGCCACGGTGTTGGCCTGGAAGTCGGCCAGGCCTATGGCTGGATCGATCACCTGACGGAGGATGAGCTCGGGTGTCTCCTCGGCCACCTTTTCGATCTCCATTCCCCCCTCGACGGAGGCCATCACGATGTTTCGCCCCCGGGCCCGGTCGAGGAGGATGGATAGATACAGTTCCCGAGCGATATCGATGCCCTGTTCGATGTAGAGCCGGGTGACCTGCTTGCCTTCGGGCCCGGTCTGGACTGTCACCAGGGTCGAGCCCAGCATCCGCTCGGCCAGCTCGCGCACCTCGGACTCGGCGGCCTCGAGGCCACCCTCCACCCCTGCGGTGATCACGTTGACGCCATGGGTGTCGGGATGCTCGCGGAATGTCCCCTTGCCTCTCCCCCCGGCGTGGATCTGGGACTTGACCACCACCACCGGGTTGCCCGACGACTCGATGAGGGGCCCGACGGCCGCCACCGCCTCGTCGACGGTCGTGGCCAGGCGTCCGCGGGGGACGGCGATCCCCCGTTTCGCCATGAGTTCTTTGGCCTGGTACTCGTGGATCTTCATGGCACCTGACGGTAGCGGGTCGCCGCCGCACCCTGGCGAGGCACTATTCGCCTATGTCCTCTGCCCACACCGCGGGATGAGCCGCCGCGAACTCCTGCATCATCTCGATCAGCTCGGGATCCTCGAACAGGACAACTTCGACCCCGTACTCGGCCAGCCAGTCATGCCCGCCGTGGAACGTGACGGCTTCACCGACCACCAGGCGCGAGATCCCGAACTGGCGAATGAGCCCGGAGCAGTACCAACAGGGAGACAAGGTGGTGGCCATGGTGGTCCCGCGATAGCTGCGTCGGCGTCCCGCCGCCCGGAAGGCAGCCGTCTCGCCGTGGACGGTGGGGTCACCGTCTTGGATCCGGCGGTTGTGTCCCCGACCCCACAGCTCTCCGCCCGGCCCGAACAAGGCGGCACCGATAGGTATACCGCCCCCGGCACCTCCGATCCGAGCTTCCTCCTTGGCTACCGCCAGGAACTCGAGATCGGTCATGTTCGCTCGGGTACGTTCTCTTGTACCCAGCGGCCGATCCCGTCCAACGATGCTCCCGGGGTGAACACAGCGGCGATTCCCGCCTCGACGAGGACGTCGATGTCGGCCTCGGGTATGACTCCTCCTCCGAACACCACCACGTCAGAGGCCTCACGTTTGGCCAATTCCTCGACAACTTTGGGAAAGAGCCCCAGATGCGCCCCCGAAAGGGAGGAAAGGCCGACGGCGTCGACGTCTTCTTGCACGGCCGTCTCAGCGATCTGGGCTGGAGTCTGATGGAGCCCGGAGTAGATAACCTCGTGGCCGGCGTCGCGCAACGCCCGGGCGATGATCTTCGCTCCTCGGTCGTGCCCGTCGAGACCCGGCTTGGCGATGAGGATACGGCGCATCCCCCAAGAGGTTACCCAGAACGGGCGTGTGGGCGGTCAGTCCTGTTTCGTCTTGCCGGCGAGGCGCTGGGCTCGTTTCCATTGGCGCACCCGGGTGAGTGAGGCGGGACCGTCCACGTCGGCGACCGAGCGCGGGGTGTCGTCGACGAAGGGCCCGGCCCACCTCTCCCAGCCCGGAGGGCGAACGCCGAACCGCTTGGCGAGCAGGGCCAGGAAGATCATCGACTTCTCCTCACCGAAACCCGGTAGGGACGAGATACGGCCGAACAAGGTGTCGGCGTCGGTATCCGGGGCCCAGATGGCGGCACCATCGCCGTCGCACTCGTCGACCAGCCGCCCGCACAGGGCATGGATGCGCCGGCCCATGACGGCGGGAAAGCGATGGATGGCGGGCTTGGCGCAGCAGATCGCAACGAACTCGTCGGGATCCATGGTGGCGATGGTCTGAGCGTCGAGGCCCCCGAGCCGCTCCTCCAGCGTGGCCGGTCCCCGGAAGGCCCATTCCATCGAAACCTGCTGGTCGAGCAACATCCCGATGAGGAGGGCCGTCCCGTCGGCGTTGAGAAGATTATCGGCGTGGGAATCACCAGTGATGGCCACGCTTCCACCCATGCTAGGACACCGTCCTCTCGTTCAACATAAGCCCCTGCGACGATAGTCATTCGCGCTCGGCCAGCTTTCGGAACTCGTCGGGAGCCTCGCCGTCGTTTCGACCCAACAGAGCGGCCCGAGTCACGGCCCTCTCGCCAAACCTCCTTCTGATCTCGTCCACCTGACGGTCTACGGCGGCGGCGCTCGACGCCGCCGGGCTGCCAGATCGTTCCACGTCACCCGGGTCCAACCCCAGCTCCATCTGGGTACCTTCACTCCGCACCAACCCAGAAACGGACAGCCCGATCAGGGTGACCGGCTCAGGCGCCCCACCGATGGCCTCAGCGACGAGGAGACGACCCACCTTGGCCAGGGCAACAGTGGCACCTGTGGGACCTTCCAGCGTGTGAGAGCGGGAGACAACCCGACCAAGGGGAAACCTGACTCTCACGGCAATGGTCCGTGCGCTTCGACCCTTGGCTCGCAACCTGCGGCCGACACGATCGGCGATCGACCAGACCACGCGGTCGATCTCGTCCGGATCGGTGACACCGGGGCCGAGGGCCTGCTGTGAACCGACCGACTTGGCACGGGGCCGGGGACGAACACGACGCGAGTCGCGATTGTGGGCGAGGGCGAGCAGATGCCCGGCCGCGGCCGCGCCCAGCCAGTTGGCCAGCGTCTCGAAAGGAAGCTCGGCCATGTCCCCCACCTTTTCGATGCCTCCCCGGTGGAGCTTGGCAGCCGTGGCCGGCCCCACCCCCCACAGGATCTCGATGGGGAGTGGATGGAGGAACTCCAGCTCACCTCCCACCGGCACCGACATGAGCCCGTTTGGCTTGGCGACCTTGGAACCGACCTTGGCCAGGAACTTGGTGGAGGCGATGCCGATCGACACGGCCAGGCCGACCTCTTCGCGCACCTGGGCCCTGATCTGAGTGGCGATGTGACCGGACGAGTCGAAGAGGTGTACCGAACCGGCGACGTCCAAGAAGGCCTCATCGACGGAGATCTGTTCGATGTGGGGCGTGAACCTCTCGAAAATCGCCATGACTCGTTCGGAGAAGTCGAGGTAGCGCCCAAACGATCCGGGTACCACGATCAGATCAGGACACACCCGCCGCGCCCGGGCGGTGGACATGGCCGCCCGCACGCCGTAGGCGCGAGCTTCATAGCTGGCGGCGACGATCACCCCTTGGCCCACCGCCATCGGCTTACCCACCAGGGAAGGGTCGAGCACCTGCTCCACCGAGGCATAGAAGGCGTCGAGGTCGGCGTGGAGAGTGGTCGCCTCGCTCATCTGCCCATCATGTCGAAGCGGTGTGACAACTACCCCATGAACGGTAGCCCCAACAGGGAGTAGGGTTTGGCTCATGGCCGTATCCAATCTCCATCAGCTCCGTCTGGCCGGGGTCTCTCCCTGGTCGGATCAGATTTCTCGCCAGATGCTCGACTCCGGCGAGCTGGCGCATCGCATCCGAGAAGACGGCATCACCGGCGTGACCTCGAATCCGTCGATCTTCGCCAAGGCCATCGTGGGAACGGGCCACTACGACGACGAGCTGACCGAGCTGGCGTCCCGGGGGGCCTCAACCGACGAGATCATCGGCGCACTCATGGGTTCCGACATCCAGCGGGGTTGCGACGCCCTGCGAGACGTCTACGCCAGGACCGACGGCCGAGACGGGTTCGTGTCCGTGGAGGTCACCCCCACCCTGGCCCACGACACCAACGCCACCGTCGCCGAAGCGCGGGAATGGGTAAAGCGGATCGACCGCCCCAATCTGTTCGTCAAGGTACCCGCCACCCAGGCCGGGCTGGGAGCCATCACCCAGCTCATCGGAGAGGGCATATCCATCAACGTCACCCTCATATTCTCGCTGCAGCGCTACCGGCAGGTCATGGAGGCGTATCTGCAGGGCCTGGAGGCATACCGGTCCCAGGGCGGTGACTTGTCGCAGGTGGCCTCGGTGGCGTCGTTCTTCGTGTCCCGGATGGACACTGAGGTAGACGCCAGGTTGGAGGCGATTGGAACCGAGGAGGCGCTTGCTCTGCGAGGCACCACGGCCGTCGCCAATGCCCGACTCGCCTACCGGGCCTTCTTCGACGTGTGCACGGGCGAGCGCTGGCGGGGTCTGGTCGCCGATGGAGCTCGCATTCAGCGGCCATTGTGGGCTTCTACCTCCACCAAGGATCCCGACTACCGCGACACCATGTACGTCGAGAAGCTGGTGGCCGCCCACACCGTCAACACGATGCCCATCGAGACCATCGAGGCGTACCAAGACCACGGTTCCGACCCAGCCGCCTTCGGTCCCGAGGAGATGGCGATGGCCGAGACGACGATGGCCGAGATGGCTCGGGTGGGTATCGACTACGACGACGTCATGGACGTGCTCGAGAGCGAAGGTGTGGAAAAGTTCGTCGACAGCTGGAACGAGCTGTACGCCGATGTCGACGCCGCCCGTTCCAAACACGCCTGATTGCGCCCGGGCCGAGACTCACAGGTCGGTTTCGCCGAGCCTCCTCAGCAGTTCGTCGAAACGCTCCTCGAGCAGGGCGAGACGCATCTCCCAATCGGGATCCTGCGCCAAGCCTGACTCTGGCGGGACTGCAGCCCCAGTGCCCTCGTCGACCAAGAGTTGGGCGACCCTCCGTTGACTCTGACCGGGCTGACGGGAGAGCCACCGGGCCAGGCCGGCCTCCTCGAGGCGGTCGATCACCACTTCGACCTCGTCGGTGGACCGGAACGTGACGTAGCGCTCGGTCCGCTGTCGCAGCTCGCCCGACGTTTGCGCTCCTCGCAACAGGAGCACGGCCAGCACCGCCAGCGGCTCGGTGCCCAATTCCAGGGCTTCCGCCAGCTTGTGGCGATACTTGGTCGCCCTGTCGCCGGGGCGACGAACCGGCGTCGCCAACCCGCCGTCGTGGAGGCGGATGAGTGCCGCCTCTGCCTCATCGTCGGTCACCGACATCACCGGGTGCCGGTTGGTGGATTGGTTCGCACCGGCGACCACCCCCGCCAGGGTGAGGGGGTAAGTGTCAGGTGTCGTCATCTGCTTCTCGACCAGCACTCCCAGGATGCGGGCCTCGATCGGGTCGACGGTGGTCATATATTCATTGTGACCAAGTCCACGGCCTGGGCGGGAACCGGCCGGCGCAAAGATCGGCCAGGACTTCCGGCAACGCCCCGGGGTAGACAGGCTCTGGCTCTGTCAGGCCTTCTCCAAAGGAGCCCAGGCCAACAGGAGCCGTTTCTTACCCTGCGTGTCGAACATGATCTCGGCCTCGGCTCGATCGCCGGTGCCGACGACCTCGCGCACGGTGCCCAGCCCCCATTTGTCGTGGCGAACCCGGTCCCCCGGGCCCACGTCTCCTGGGGCGACTGTGCTACGCGGGCCGGTTGTCTGCTCAGAAGAGCGCTGTCGTAGGCGTTTGGGAGCCTTCTCGAGGAGGCCGGAAGGGATTTCGGCCAAGAAGCGCGAGGCGGGGTTGTAGTTGGTGCCGCCATAAAGCATTCGACTCCAAGCCGACGTGAGGAACAACCGGTCCTGGGCGCGAGTGATGCCTACATAGGCGAGCCGTCGCTCCTCTTCCAGCTCATGCGCCTCGCCCATCGTGCGCATATGCGGGAAAACCCCGTCCTCGAGACCGACCATGAACACCACCGGGAACTCGAGACCCTTGGCGGTGTGGAGCGTCATGAGCGTGACGGCTCCTCCCCCCTCGTCCCATTCGTCGACATCGGAGGTGAGGGCGGTGGTCTCCAAGAACAGCTCAAGGCGTCGCTGCTGATCCATCTCGTCCCAGCTCTCCCCGCCGATCACTGCTCCCTCGTTGGATTCCTCGAACTCGGCCGCCACCGACTGCAGTTCACGCAGGTTCTCGACCCGACCCATTGCCTCGATGGTTCGTTCTGCCTCCAAGGAGGCCACATAACCGGTCTCTGTGAGCACGGCCGACACTGCCCCCGACACCCCTCCGACATGGACCCCTTCTGTGAGATGCTCGATGAGGACAACGAACTCGGCCATGTTGCGTTGGGCACGGGTGCTGAGAGCGGCGATATCACCGGCTCGTCGCAGTGCTTCATAAAAGGGGATGCGTTGCGACTCGGCGAAACGATCGACGTGCCCGATCGAGGTATCGCCTATGCCTCGTTTGGGTTCGTTGATGACTCGCTTGACCGCAACCTGATCGTCTGGGTTGACCAGGACCCGCAGGTAGGCGAGTGCGTCCTTGATCTCCTTACGGTCGTAGAACTTGACCGAGCCGACCACCGTGTAAGAGAGTCCCCGCCGGACGAACACGTCCTCGAGAACACGCGACTGGGCATTGGTGCGGTAGAAGACGGCGACATCGGCGAGGTTGTAGCCCTCGTCACCGAGGGCATCGACCTGGTCCGCCACGAAACCGGCTTCGTCGTGCTCATCCTCGGCCTCGAAACGGATGATGGACGTCCCTCGCCCGCGATCGGACCACAGACGTTTGGGAGTGCGCCCGGTGTTGTGGTCGATCACGGCATTGGCGGCTTCGAGAATCGTCTCGGTGGAGCGGTAGTTCTGATCCAGGATCACGATGCGGGCATCGGGGAAGTCCTGTTCGAAAAGCCGGATATTGCGGATGTCGGCTCCCCGCCATCCGTAGATCGACTGGTCGGCGTCACCCACCACGCACAGGTTGCGGTGGCCCGCCACCAGTTGCTTCACCAACACGTATTGAGCCCTGTTCGTGTCCTGGTACTCGTCGACGTGCACGTAGCGAAAGCGGTTCTGGTAGGTGCTGGCCACTTCCGGGAACGCCTCGAGCAGTTCGACGGTGACCATCAGGAGATCGTCGAAGTCCATGGCGGAGGACTCGAGCAGGCGCTGCTGGTAGAGCCGGTAGATGTCGGCCACCTGCTCGTGGTAAAAACCATCTCCGCGCTGGCTGAAGGTCTCGTAGTCAATCAGCTCGTTCTTGGCATTGGAGATGGTGGCCTTGACGGTTCGGGGCGGGAAACGCTTCGAGTCGAGGTCGAGGTCGCGCAGCACTTGGGTGATGAGACGCACCGAGTCGGCTTCGTCGTAGATCGAAAAACTCGAGCGATAACCGAGGCGATGAGCCTCGACGCGCAGGATCCGCACACAGGCGGAGTGAAACGTGGAGACCCACATCGACCGACGGACACCTCCCACCAGGCTCGAGACCCGCTCTTTCATCTCGGCGGCGGCCTTGTTGGTGAAGGTGATGGCCAGGATCCCCTCGGGGGCTACCCGGAGGTCTCGAATCAAGTGGGCGATGCGGTGGGTGAGGACCCTGGTCTTGCCGGAGCCCGCTCCGGCCACGACCAGCAACGGGCCTTCGGTGGCGGCCACCGCCTCTCGCTGCGCGGGGTTGAGCCCCTCGAAGAGGGGCGAGTCGGTCAGCAGGTCGGCGTCGGGCCCGACCCATCCCCCGGTGTCATCGTCGGCGAACCAAGTCTGCATCCTCGCGCATGGTACCTGCCGCCTCCGGCGGAATCACATGCACGTCATTCTGCTGCCGACCGCAGCCCGGCCGGCCGGCGCGACTCCCCGGTCTCGGGAACCGGCATGACACTGCCGTCCTCGGCCCGTTCCCCCGGGGTGATGGGCAACGAGAAGCAGAATCGACTCCCGGTGGGAAACCGGCGCTCGTACCACACGTCGCCACCCATGGCTCGCGCCAACCGACGAGCGATCGGCAATCCGAGACCGATTCCCGTCGACGACCGGGCATCACCTTTCGACAGTTGCTCGAAATGCTCGAAGATGACTTCCACCGACGATTCGGGGACTCCCGGCCCGTTGTCGGCCACCACGACGACGTAATGGTCGCCGAGCCCGAAGCCTTCCACCAAGACCTGGTCCCCTCCGTACTTGCGAGCGTTCTCCAACAGGTTGCGGATTACCTGCTGGACTCGCTTGGGGTCGGCGTCGACCATCACCCCGGTGGGCATCGACACCACCGTGTCCCGCTCGGTCACAGCCGACAGCAGCAGCTCTGAGACTTCGTGGACCACCAACCCGAGGTCGAAGATCTCAGGCCGGAATCGGAGCCGACCCGCTTCGAGCCTGGGAATCACGAGAACGTCTTCCACGAGGTCGCCGAGATAGAGAGACTGCTTGTGGATGTAGCTCAGGAACTCGTCGATCTCCCCCTCGGGAAGCTCGCGCCACCCCTGGATGAGGGCGTCGGCGAAACCGGCGATCGAGGTCAGGGGTGTGCGCAACTCATGACTGACCATGGCCACGAAGTCGTTCTTGATGGAGCGGGCCTCATCGGCGGCAGCGATGGCCTGGCGTCGGCGCAGATTGGCACGCGCCACCATGAAGGCCGAGACGAGCATGACGACCACCGACAGGGCGGCCAGCGACACACTCGCCCAGATCGGGATGTTCATCGCCATCACGCCCTCCACCCCCGGCCACGCCCCGCTACCGGCACGGGGCCAAGGCAGCCTACTTGCGGATCAGGCCGTGGAGCCAAGACCGCCCTCCAGCAAACGCCGTAGCGTGGCGGTGAGGACACCCTTGCGGAGGTCGAACTTGTCCATGTATGCATCGACACCCGCCTCCCAGGCCTCGGCCTGCTCGGCGGCAGTGGCCACCCCCGAAACCATGACGATGGGGATGGTGACGTCGGCCGCGCGCAGAGCCCGAACCAGGTCCACACCGGAGGACCGGGGCATCGAGTAGTCGACGACGAGAGCGTCCACGGCGGCTTGTGAGAGACGCTCGACCGCTTGTTTCGCCCCGGCGGCGACCATCACGTCGAAGCCGGCCGCTCCCAGGCTGGCGGCGATGAGCTGACGCACCCCGGCGGAGTCGTCCACCACGAGAATCGAAGGGCGGCGGTCGGTCGAAACGGGGCGGGAGCGTCCGTAGTCGGCGAGGTAGTTCGGATCGACCACCACGAGGACCTCTCCACCACCGAGGAAGGCGGCGGCGGTGATGTGGGGGGTGCCCTCGAGGATCGGAGCGAGGTCCTTCACGGCCACACGTCGACGATCGATGATCTCTGGCACCGTCACCGCCACCGTCCCGGCGCGACCGCTGACCACGACGACCTCTTCCTCGAAGGCCGACGGGGGAAGTCCGAGCATCTGGGTGAGAGACACCACCGGGATGACCGATCCCTCGAAGCGCATGTCTCGTCCGCCTTCCGACATCTGCACACGGGGGTCGCTGAGGGCCATGCTGGACACAACCGAAGCCTCCGGTAGACCCCAGAACTGGTCTCCGGCCGCCACCACCACCATGTTCTGGAGAACCATCGACACCGGGAGAGTGAGCAAGATCGTTGTTCCCTCGTCTGGAGTCGACTCGACCTGAATTCCGCCGTGGAGACGCTCGACGACGTCCGCCACGATGCTGAGACCGTCACCGGTCCCACTGAAGTCGTCCACGCCCGGGCGAGTGGAGAATTCGGGACGGAGAAGCAGCGGAGTGAGGTCGCCGTCCACGTCGAGACCCCGTTCCCGGGCCCGATTGCGCACCGCATTCCAGTCGACACCGGCACCGTCGTCGCTCACGCTGATCTGTACCCGCTCGTCGCGGAGCCGCGCCCGCACCGCCACCGTACCGGTGGCCGGCTTTCCCTTGGCCTGACGAGCATCGGGTGTTTCAAGACCGTGATCCACCGCATTCACCAGCAGGTGCCGCAGCGGCTCACGCAGCTGGTCCAGAATCTGACGATCGAGCTCGATGTCCTCGCCGCTGAGCTCGAACCGCACATCCTTTCCGAGCTTGCGGCCTAGGTAACGAAGGAACTGAGGGAACGACTCGCCCGCCTCCCGAAACGACACGTTGGCCAGCGCCACGGCCTGGTCCTGCACCTCCACGATCGACCTCGTCAGTCGTTCCAGCTGCCCCCGCCATGCAGCCAGGACCTTTTTCGGATCGGCCCCCTCCAGGTTGACGAGAGTGAGGTCGGCGATGGCGGCCGTGTCGAGCGCTACTTCCACCAGGCGATTGATGAGTCGGTACAACTCGCCGGTATCGACCCTGGTCACGCCATCGAGGAGGGACGAAGCCACCGAGGTCAAGAGGCCCCCGAGGGCCTCCGAATCGGACGATTTCATCGATTCGATCGGGCTCGTCGACAGGCCGACCGCTCGACCGACTCGGACGGTGGCCGCAACGAGACTGGGACCGCCGTCGGTGTCGAGCGCCGAGCGTAGGCCGGTAGTCAGCTCGGTCATGGCAGCCATGACCTCGGCGGTGGCCTCCACGCGTCCTTCGCTGAGTGCCTGCCAAGCATGCTCGAGAGCGGAAGCGGCGGCGCCGATCCTGTCGTCGCCCATGAGACGAGCCGACCCCTTGATCGTGTGCGCCTGACGCAGCGTGTCCTCGAAGTCCGCCGGGTCGAACTCGCCGCGCAACAGGGCCTGGGCAGCCATCACCAGCGCGGTGGAGCGCTCCTCCAACTCCCGTCGGAAGAGCGCCATCAGCTCAGGTGACTGGGTCGGATCCAAACCCACTTCTCCTTGGAGGGACTCTATGGGTTTATCGGGAGCGCAACCCCGCCTCTTGAGAGGCCAGGGGCGCCGACCATCCCGATTGGGGGGGCGGACCGCCGGCCCCCTACCACCCCTACTCCCACTCGATCGTTGCTGGTGGCTTGGAGGATACGTCGTAGGCCACGCGGTTGATCCCCGGCACCTCGTTGATGATCCGACTCGACATGCGTTCCAGCAGCTCGAAGGGGAGCCTGGCCCAATCAGCCGTCATGGCGTCTTCGCTGGTCACCGCCCTGATTATGAGCGGGTAGGCGTACGTTCGACCATCTCCTTGCACCCCTACCGTCTTGATCGCCGGAAGAATGGCGAATGCTTGCCAGATATCGCGATAGAGACCGGCCCTCTTGATCTCATCCGTGACGATCAAGTCGGCCTCACGCAAGATGGAGAGCCTCTCGGGAGTGACGTCTCCGATGACCCGCACCGCCAGGCCGGGTCCGGGGAACGGCTGACGCCACACCATGTCCGCCCCCAAGCCCAACTCCTCGCCCACGGCGCGCACCTCGTCTTTGAACAGATCTCGTAATGGCTCCACCAGCTCGAAGGTCATATCGTCGGGGAGACCGCCCACGTTGTGGTGAGTCTTTATGGTCGCCGCCGACCCACTTCCCGACTCGATCACATCGGGGTACAACGTGCCCTGCACCAGGAAACGGGCGTCGCCCACCGAGGCGGCCGCCTCTTCGAAGACCCGGATGAAGGTGTCGCCGATGATCTTCCGCTTTTCCTCGGGATCGGAGACTCCCTCCAGCCGATGCAAGAACCGGTCGGCCGCCTTCACGTGCACGAGATCGACCTCGAAGTGGCGCCGGAACGTCTCCTCGACCTGCTCCGCTTCACCCGCCCTCAGCAGGCCGTTGTCGACGAAGATACAGGTGAGCTGATCGCCGATCGCTCGATGAACAAGCGCGGCGGCCACCGCCGAATCGACGCCTCCAGAAAGAGCACAGATCACCCGAGCGTCGCCCACCTGGCTGCGAATGTTCGCCACCTGGGTCTCGATGATGGAATGCGACGTCCACGTAGGGCGTGCTCCGCACACGTCGTACAAGAACCGAGCCAAAATCTCCGACCCCCGCGGCGTATGTGCCACTTCCGGGTGAAACTGGACCCCGAACAGGCCCCGGTCGGGATCCTCCATCGCCGCCACCGGAGCTCCGGGCGTTGAGGCCACCGTCTTGAATCCCCGAGGTGGCTCCGCCACATGGTCGCGATGGCTCATCCACACGTCCTGGTGATCGGCCAGGCCTTTCATGAGGACCGACTCTGCGGTGATCTGGAGGGAGGTCTTGCCAAATTCTCCTTCGCCCGTGTTCGCCACTACCCCCCCGGCCACATCCGCCATGAGTTGATGCCCGTAACAGATGCCCAGGACCGGGACATCGAGGTCCAAGATCTCGGGGTCGATTCGGTAGGCGTCGGGGGCATAGACCGAAGCCGGGCCACCCGACAGGATCAACCCGGTGGGTCTCCTGGCACGAACCTCAGCGGCAGTGATGCCCCGAGCCACGATCTCGGAGTGGACGTTGGCTTCGCGCACTCGGCGAGCTATCAGCTGGGCGTACTGGGCGCCGAAGTCGAGAACGAGAACCGTGTCCTGGCCGGAAAGGGGCTCCTCGGTCACCCCATCCCCACCCGCTGGCTGCGCTGCAGGCCCTTACCCTCGGTCAGGAGCGACGGCGCCACCATGACCTCTGCCTTCTGGAATTCCTTGACATCGGAGTAGCCGGTGGTGGCCATCGACACCCGAAGGGCCCCGAACAGGTTGCGCCGGCCGTCGTTCTCGGTGGCCGGCCCCAACAATATCTCGGACAACGTACCCAATGTGCCCACTTCCACTCGGGCTCCGCGCGGAAGGGTGGGATGGAATGTGGCCATCCCCCAATGGAACCCCCCGCCGGGTGCCTCGCGGGCACCCGAGAGCGGAGATCCGATCATCACGGCGTCGGATCCGCAGGCGATGGCCTTCGCCACGTCTCCTCCGGTTCTCATGCCACCGTCGGCGATGACGTGGACGTATCTCCCGGTCTCGTCTAAGTACCGGATGCGGGCCCCGGCCGCGTCGGCGATGGCGGTGGCCTGGGGAACTCCAACCCCCAGCACTCCCCGTGTGGTGCACGCCGCTCCCGGACCGACACCCACCAATACCCCGATTGCCCCGGTCCGCATGAGGTGGAGGGCAGTCGAGTACGAGGCGCATCCGCCCACGATGACGGGAACCTCGCACTCGGCGATGAACCGCTTCAGGTCGAGCGGCTCCTCACGGGTCGAGACGTGCTCGGCCGACACCACGGTGCCCTGGATGACCAGCACGTCGAGTCCCGCTTCGAGGGCGGGGGGTGAGAGGGAGGCGACCCGCTGGGGTGTGAGGCTGGCGGCGATCACGATGCCTGCTTGCTTCAGCTCCGCCACGCGCCGTCCCACGAGCTCGGGCTTGATCGGCTCGAGGTAGATCTCTTGCATGCGCTGGGTGGCCTTTTCGGCCGGAAGCTCGGCAATTTCGGCGAAGTACGGCTCGGGGTCGTCGTATCGGGCCCACAATCCCTCGAGATTGAGCACTCCCAATCCTCCGAGCCGTCCGATCTCGATGGCCGTGGCCGGGCTCAGCGCCCCGTCCATGGCCGATCCCATCATCGGGAGGGCGAACCGGAAGGCGTCGAGTTGCCAGCTTATGTCGACGTCGTCGGGGTCACGCGTCCTCCGACTGGGGACGATGGCGATGTCGTCGAATCCGTACGCCTGACGGCCCGACTTTCCGATTCCGATATCGATCTCCACGCGACTCCTCCGCCGAACGCCGTGTCCGGCCGAGGGTACCAGTCCTGGAAAGGCGGGCGGTGCAGCCCGACCGGCGGTGGTCGACGAGCGCGCCCGGTCCGGTGCAGGACGGCAGGTACCCTGCCCCCCATGACCACCCGCTGGACCCTCGTCGACTTCGTCCTCGTCGTGCTCGGCGGGCTGGCCGGCGCCCTCGTGTTCGCCATACCGGGGCTGGTCTGGGGCGAAGGCGGAGATGCTGCCATCATCTCCTCGATCGCCGGTCAATACATCGGCCACCTCGGAGTGCTCTGGCTCCTGGGTCGAGGTCGCGGCCTCGGTGCCGACAGCCTGGGCTTCGACATCCGCCCCGGGGACATCCTCTACGTCGGGCTGGGGGTGGCATTTCAGATCGTACTGGCCATCGTCTTCCTCCCTCTGCAGCGCCTCCTCGTTCCCGAGGGCGGCGCCCAAGAAGTGGCTGAGATCCTGCAACAACTGGGGGCTCCGGCGGTCCGGATCGCCGCGGTGGCAGTCACCACCGTGCTGGCCCCCCTGGCCGAAGAGCTCATGTTCCGGGGTGTCATGCTGCGTGCTCTGGCGCACCGCTCACGACGAGCGGTGCTGGTGATCACGGCCGTCGTGTTCGCAGCCTTTCACCTCACGAGTGTGTCGTCGGTCGGGGCCGGCGTGCTGATCTTCGGCCAGATCTTCTTGGTGGGACTCTTCCTGGGCCATCTCACATTGCGCCACGAGCGGTTGGGACCGGCCATCTTCGTCCACGGCGGTTTCAACCTCGTCGCAGCCCTCATCCTGCTCATGCCCCCCGAGCTGTTGGAGCAGCTCCAACAGTCCGCCGTTTGAAGCGCCTCGTAGGTTCGAGGGTTGCGGTCCTAGAGCCGTTCCGCCTGCCGCGCCAGGAAATCTCGGGTGGGGTGGTCCGCCGACAGCGCCACTGCCCTGCTGTAAGAGGGCGCGCACATAGGAGGGGCGTCTGCGCGGTTGGCGAGTCACCCGTTCTCGGGAGGCAATACCCTGCGGGAGAGAAAGGAGCTTCATGGCAACCAGTCTGGACGCGTGGGTCGAGGGGTATCGGATGGCGTGGGAGACGAGGGATCCTGGGGCGGCCGCGGCCCTCTTCGCCCCCGATGCCACCTACCGGTCCAACATCGTCGAAGAGCCGCACCAGGGACAAGAGGGTGTGAGGGCGTACTGGGAGTCGGTGACGGCCTCACAGGATGATGTCAGGGTCCGGATGGGTCGGCCCTTCGCCGCGGGGAGGCGCGTCGCCGTGGAATTCTGGACCACGATGAGAGTAGACGGCGACCAGGTGACCCTGCCCGGTTGTCTCCTTCTCGACTTCGACGACGACTGGGCCTGCACCCGGCTCAGGGAGTACTGGCACTTCCTGCCTGGCATCCATGAGCCACCCCCCGAATGGGGCGAGTGACCGCTGCCTTGCGGCCATGGCCCGCACCGCCCTCCCCAGCACTCGATCCATGCTCGCGTCGAGAGGACCGAACCGACCACCTGGGAGGACCCTTCCCTCGTCCAGCTCTGGGGACCCCGGTTCAGCGCCTATGTCGTCGCCGAACGCGATCTGGCGGTCTTCACGCTCGGGAGGCTGTCGGACGATGCCGACCGCCGCCAGGCTGCCGAGGACCTCGCCGCTGGCTTGAGCTCCTTTCTCGGAGGGGCGCGAATGGCAGTTGGTGAGGCGGGGCGTGGCCTCGGTGTACACCCCAACCAGCTCAGGTACGCCGCTCCCACCGGCACGGTGGTGATCCGCTGGGACGGCGCCCGCCAGCCGACCGTGTGGACCGTGCCACCACCCGACATCGCTCCCCGTGACGCCCGCCTCGAGCTTGCCCGCCGGTACCTCCACATCTTCGGACCCGCCACAGCCGAATCCTTCGCCGGGTGGGCGGGAATCGTGCCCAGTTCGGGTGTCGTGGCGTTCGAGGCGCTGGGCAGGTCGCTCACGCCGGTGCGAACGCCGATCGGGGAGGCGTGGATCCTCAGCCGTGACGAGACGGCGTTCGACTCGGCCCCGGCGCCGCCTGCCCCCGTTCGGCTCCTCCCCAGCGGCGACGCCTTCTACCTCCTCCAGGGAGATGATCGCAAGCTACTCGTCTCCGATGCCGGTCATCGTGGGGCCCTGTGGACTCCTCGAGTCTGGCCCGGCGCGGTGCTCGTCCGTGGCGAGATCGTGGGGACGTGGCGGCGTTCTCAGAACAAGGTGACCATCGAGACCTGGCGCCGGCCCTCCCGCACGGCGCGGGACACAGTCGAGGCAGAAGCCGCATCCTTGCCGATACCTGGAAGTCAGGGCCAAGTCGTCGTCCAATGGAACGATTGACACGACGGGTCGCGGCGAAATGAGTGCTTCCGCGCTGTCAGATCCCCGAGAGGCCCACGGCCTCGCGGACCGAGGCCATGGACTTCTCGGCTCGGGCGCGGGCATCGAGTGAGCCGCGTTCCATGATCCGGGCGACGTCGCCGTCCTCGAGGTTCTTGTAGCGGGTACGGATGGGAGTCAGTCCTTCCACCACGGCCTCGGCTACCGCCCCCTTGAACGTCCCGTAGCCGGCACTCCGATATTCGTCGGCCAATGCTGCGATCGGCCGACCCGAGAAGAACGAGAACAACTCCAACAAGTTCGAGATCCCCGGTTTCTTGTCCCAGTCGTAGGCCACCTCGCTCCCCGAGTCGGTCACGGCCGAACGGATCTTCTTGGTGACGGTGTCGGGATCGTCGACGAGTTGGATTCGCGACGAGGGGTTGGGGTCTGACTTGGACATCTTGGCCGTGGCGTCCTGGAGCGACATCACTCGCGCCCCTATCTCGGGGGTGATGCGCTCGGGGATGGGGAAAACGTCTCCGTAGCGGCTGTTGAATCGCTGCGCCAGGTCGCGGGTCAGCTCGAGGTGCTGAGCCTGGTCGTCGCCCACCGGGACGGCGTGGACCTTGTGCACCAAGATGTCGGCCGCCTGGAGGACCGGGTAGGCCAACAGCCCCAAGTTCTGGCCCGCCCGGTCAGACTTCTCTTTGAACTGCGTCATTCGCTCCAGCTGGCCCAGGCCCGTGATCGTTCCCAGCACCCAGGCGAGCTCGGCATGGTGGGGTACCTGGGACTGGTAGTAGAGGAGGGATCGGTCGGGGTCGATTCCCACCGCCAACAGCATCTTGGCGGTGCGCAGCCTGGCCTCGTGGAACTCGGCCACGTCGTAGGGGGCGGTCATGGCGTGGAGGTCCACTACGCAATAGATCGTGTCGTAGCTCTCCTGGAGGTCGACCCAGTTGCGCAGGGCTCCCACCAGGTTACCGATGTGCAGCTCACCGTCTCCGCTCGGTTGAATTCCCGAGAAGATGCGCTTGCGGTCGTCGATGGTCACGTGGCGTAGCTCCTGTGTCGAGGGGGCAATATGAAAAGACCGCCGGATGGCTCCGGCGGTCAGGTATGTCTCGTGGCGCGCGGAACCGTCAACGGAATCGGTTCCACCAGGTCGTGGGCATAGGCGTCACGGCTGTGATCCTATCGAAGAACGATCGGCACGGCAACGCCTCAGAACGGCATCGCCAGCGCCCGACACAGGAAGGCCATGAGGGGCTCGGCCCGGCGACAGTGGTCGACGAAATCAGCCAGGAACACATCCGACGTGACTCGGCTTTGTGTGAAAGCGGCCACCCCGGCGAAGTCTTTGCGGCGGAGATCGCGCACCAGGGCATGGTCGGGGTCGAAGCCCTTCGGAGCCCTGACGAGGGATTCGCCCTCGAGCGAAAACACCTCTCTGAACCGCCCGGAGTGAGCTGCCTCTTTCCACCCAGCAGGGTCGGCATCGATGAGTGTGCGGATGGCGTAGGCGTCGACTGTGGCCGGACGCCACATGCCGGCGGCCACGAAACTGCGTCGCGGCTCGAGGTGCAGATAGAACACCGGGGTCCGAGCGGTCCGGTCAAAGCCGAGGGGAAACCGCATGCCGATCTTGGTGTGATACGGGCCCCGGTGCCTCCCGAACCTGAGGTCACGATGGATGCGCAGCAAGGACCCGCGGTGGCGACGGGCATCGACCGTCACCTGATCTGATATCTCTGCCAGGGGGACCGCCAGATCGGTGATGAAGGCGAGGGCGGGCCCTCGCACGTGGCGCTCGAAGTCGGCCTCGTGGGCCATGAACCACTCCCGGTCGTTGTTGGCCGCCAGCTCACGGAGAAAGGCGAACAAGGCCGGTGTGAAGTATCGAGTTCCCATGACACGACCGTATCCGACGGCGCACGCGCTGCCTAGTAGGTCATCGCGTAAATCCATTAACTTTGCGGGGTTGACTGACAGACTCTGTCCATCACTTGCCGACCACAATGGAGGTTGTCATGGGCAGGGTCGCGGGATCTATCGAGCTGACCGGTAAGCAGCGGGAGACACTGGAGTTGTGGGTTCG
>JBGTLA010000082.1:0-8253 GCA_041744375.1 Acidimicrobiia bacterium
CGGCCCGTACGGCGGCGTGCTCGACGGCGGTGGGGTCCGAGTGGAGGAACGTGAGGCCGTCGATGCCGATGTGGTCACCTCCGGCGTTCACCGCCGCCTCGAGGAGCTGTGACACGCTGGCGCCCGATCCGTCGACGAGACCGACCACGGCTCGGATCGCAGTCTCGGCCCGGAAGGCCTGGGGCTGGTCCTGGCGACGGTGGTCGACTTGGATCGTGAAACGGGCGGTGGATACCTCGTCGGCTCCCCCCCCGGAGAGGGCGTCCATGACGGCCCGGGCCGCCTGAGACATACCGTCTGTGGCCTCGGCCACCGAAGGAGCCGCGGCCCCCACTCGCAGGTCGAGGTGGCAGGTGTCGGGCTCCGCTCCGCTGGTGCCGGTCCCCAACACCGAGATGTGGCGCTGCATGGACGAAGCCTATCGGTCGCCGAGGCGGGTGTGCCCACGGGACGGCAGTAAGGTCCGAGAATGCTGACATCACCCAAGGCGTGGGCGGGGATCCTGTTGGTGGTAGTGGGGCTGCTGTGGCTGTTCCAGGGCCTGGGCCTGGTGGGCGGAAGCGTCATGACCGGCGTGACCCTGTGGGCCATCGTGGGCCCGGTAGTGGCGGCGGTGGGAGTGGCATTGATCGTGGCGGCTGGGCGCACAGACCGGCCCTGACACGCCTCACCATCTCACCCGCAGGCCGGTCACTTTCACCCCTTCGGCCCGCAGCAGCTTCGCCTGTTGGCGCGGCTCCGGTGAACGCAGATAACCGCCGGCGCCGACCACTCGCCACCAAGGGACATCCACCGTCGTGCGCCCGATGAGTGTGCCGACGGCCCTGGCTGCTCCGGGAAACCCGGCTTGTTCGGCCACCTCACCGTAGGTGACCACTTCGCCCGCCCCCAGCGCCTGGAGCGTCCGGATCACGGCGTCTTCGAAACCGTCTCGCACCGGGCCAGTGTGGCGCCTAATCGGTGGTGTCCAACCCGAACGCCTCCCACGAGTCGGCCCCCGCCGCGTACCTGTCCCGGATGGTCCGGGCGCGCTCCAGGTTGGTCGGGTCGGAGAGCCGCTCGACGAACGTCCGGGTCTCTCGTTTCAGGGCGTCCCGATAGGAGAGCTCCCGGGCTCCCTTGACGACGTCCTTGGCCATGGCCAGGGCCCCCGGGGGCGCCTTCGTCAGCCGCACCGCCCACGCCAACGCCTGTTCGACGGCCGTGCCGGACGACACGATACGGTGGACGAGACCCAGCTCGTAGGCCCGGTGGGCGGTGACGGGACGTCCGTCGAGGATCATCTCCAGGGCGGCTGCTTCCCCGGCAATGCGGGATATCTGCCCGGCTCCACCCACGGTCGAGACCCCAACCCGCACCTCGGGCTGGCCGAAGTGCGCCGTCTCGGACGCCACCCGCAGATCGCACGCCAACGCCAGCTCACATCCCCCACCCCAGGCCTGCCCGTCGACGGCGGCGATCGACACCATCGGCCCCAGGTCGAGGATCTGTTTGACTCGCAACCCTGCCATAGCGTCCCCCGAGGGTGTGCCACCCCCGAACTGCTCGACGATGTCGTCGAGGCTGCCGTGGGACACGAAGTAGTCGCCGAGGGTGGAACCCACCACCACCACCTCACAACCACGGTCGGCTACTTCGCCCAGCGCTCGTTCCAGTTCCTCGTTCAGGGCCCAGGTCAAGAAGTTGCGGTGACCGTCATCGATGAGCACCAACCCGACACCGGCCGAGGGATAGGAGATGGTGAGAGTCGAGTTCATCTCTCCAAAACTAGCCCTGAATCCTGGGCGTAGGCGGGTCGACCCATGGAAGCGGCCGCTCGTTGGCCGAGGCCGGTCGACGGCGGTGAGAATGTGGTACACAACTGTCCCCACGGCGGGAGAGGCGATGAAGAAACCATCCGGGACGGACACATGAGCCTGGTCCGTCGCGGCCTCCACAGCGCCTTCGCCGCCGTCGACACCTTCCTGCCCCGTCTGCGGGGGCCCCGCATCCTCATCTACCACCAGGTCGGCTCGGGACGCTCCCACGAGATGAACGTTCCCACCGAGGTGTTCGCCCGCCACCTGGATTGGCTGGCACACTTCGGCGACATCGTTTCCCTGGAAGAGGCGGTGGAGCGGAGAGGCGAGCCGGAAGCAGAACGCCTCTCTGTGCTCACCTTCGACGACGGCTACGCCGACGTCTACCGCAACGCCTTCCCCCTGCTCCAGCGACGGAGCATCCCCTTCACCCTCTACCTCACGAGCGGGCCGATCGAATCACCCGACGACTTCCCGCACTGGCCGGGCGAGCCCCTCACCTGGGACCAGGCCAAGGCGATGCACAACTCGGGTCTCATGACCCTGGGAGCCCACACCCACACCCATCCCGACCTCCGCCACGTCGATGAGGCGACGGCCACGAGAGAGGTGGAGATCTCCAACGAACTCATCGAGAGCCGGGTAGGCGCCACCCCGAGACACTTCACCTATCCGAAAGGCTGGTGGTCTCAGACCGCCGACCCGGCCGTACGCTCCGGCTACGACACCGCCACCGTGGGGATGGGCCCATCCATCACCGCCACGTCGGACCTTCATACCCTGGGCCGGGTGTCGGTCATGCACAGCGACCCCCAGTTCGCCTTCCGGCGCAAGATGATCACCGGCGGCCGCACCGAGGCCAAAGCCCGGCGCTTCCGCCACCGCTACGTCGGTCCGTGATCGGCGGCACGCTCGGTTAGCAGAAGTCTGAGGACGATGAGACCGATCGCCAGGGCTGAGGCGGCGATCACCGCTGCCTCAGCCACATCGGTGCGCAGCCCCGCTACTCGGCTGCATACGCCGACCAATGCTAGGTGCAGCAGGACCAGTCCGGGCCAGCGCCCCTCGACAAAGTTCCGCCGTGGCCATCGGGCCAGCGGAACCAGAGTGAACACTCCCAGGCAGGCCAAGCCGCCGACTATGGAAGCGGGCCTCCCCGTTCCTCCCGCTGCGGTCGACCAGGCCAGCAACCCGACGGCGGCGTAGCTTCCCCCCGCGCCCAGGCGCGCCAGGTTCAACGGCCAGCCCAGCACGACGAGGGGGGCAGCTGTCCCGGCCAACACGAGCATCTCCTCGGTGTCGGGAACGTTCACATAGATCCCGGCCACCGTGATGGCCCAGAGCAGGGGTGCGAGCGTCGGCCACTCCAGTTCCCCATCGGTTGCCGCCACCAAGCTGGCACCAACGGCGATAGCTGAAACGACCAGCCAGGGAACCCAGGTGGGGCCGCTCAAGCCGCTCTGGTGCCCGATGAGCCAGGCTCCCACCCCGGCGGCACCCAGGCGTACAGACGGAATATGCCCGAGCTGGGGATGGACGAGGCCGGCCAGGGCCAACAGGGTAAGGCCCACGATCAGTTCGAGGTGTGTCCCCCACGCCAGCGCTGCTCCGCCGGCGCCGGCCCACAAGAGGCCAACAATGGGTGCGGAGCGGACTTTGGAGCGGCGCCACCACATAGCGACGAGAAGGCCAACTGCCACGGCCATCAGTCCACTGCGCAGCCCGGTGACGAACTCAGGTGAGACAAGAGCGTCAAGGACAACCCGGGGCACATCTCGGACCCTACAGAGCCCCGCCGCAGCGGGCCGACCAAGCCTCCTGAATTACGACGAGTGTCGTATCGACTGGATTGGGTCAGTTCCGTAGCCTGACGGTGTACATGAAGCGTCGGGGGGTTGATATGTCTGAGCAAGCACCGAGTCAAGGCCTCACTCGCCGGGAAATGATCCGCAAAGGGGCGCTCTTGGGTGGAACCGTCATGTGGGTCACCCCCATTGTCCAAACCGTGGGCATGAGTCGGGCTCTCGCCCAGACGCCGAGCGATACCTGCACAGAGCAATTCGCGGCGTCAGTTCGGGCTTCAGGCCAGGGAACACGTCGGGATGGCCAATCCATCGCCCTCAACGACCCTATCGGTGGGGCACCGCGTACGAATCCGGACAACGCCACTGGTGACAACGACAGGATCTTCAGCTTGGGCTTCAAGTTGCCGGGTCATCCACCAGGCGGCTTCATCGAACTCGAGTTCGCCGAGCGTGCGTACTCGACAACCGGGTCCGAAGTCGTGGTTATTGAAACGACCATTGGACGTGACGATTATCCGGAAGAATCGGCAGAGGTCTTTGTATCGCAGGATGGTATTAGCTGGGGTTCGTCTATTGGAACTGCGAGCAGCAAGAATGCCGATGGCGTGACCATGCTCAGCTTCCCTCAACTATGGATCAAGTTCGTGCGCCTGGTCGATATCACGCCTCTGGAAAACTTCCCGACTCCAACGTACGACAACGCCGACGGATTTGATGTCAGGGCAGTGAAGGTCGCTTGTCCATGAGACGCTAACGATAAGAGGGGAACGAGATGTCACGATCTGAACTTTCACGAAGGGACTTCCTGAAGAGGGGTACCGTATTGGGTGGTGCCGTGGTGTGGGCTACACCAATCGTGCAGATTGTTGGCATGAGGCCGGCCCTGGCGCAGGACGTGAGCGGCTGCGACAAGATCTACGCCATCAAGATCAACATCGTCGGAGATGTTGGGGACGAGCCCCCGCCAACGGTGGATTGCGAGAATATTGAAGATCAGACAGCTGGCAGTCCGCCGGCTGCCTGCATCACCACTCCAGAAGAGACAGCCGGCGACCCCTGCGACAAGATCGCAACGGTTGATTTTGAAGACGACAAAGTGTGGACGATTCGGTTCACTGAAGGGTGTGAGTATCAGGACGGGGCCGTTGGGCTCAAGCCTGGAGGGGGTCCGGCCTGTGCTCCCGATGAAGATTGGGATGTCACGGAGCACGCCGATGGCCGCGGACTGACGTTTACTTATCGCGGGGATGACGGCGCGATTTCGCACGTTGAGTTCGTGTTCTGCTGCAACCACTGAGGGCCCGCCGAGCACCAAGTGACACCTATGCGCACGATCCCGGCTGGACGGTGACTGGGCCAACGGACGATTCGTCGTGGAGCGTCCGATTCTCAGGACAACGATTGGCGCCCAAGTCGCTCCCGGATCACAGCTGCAGCCGTGACTGGGTGGTCGTAGAACAATCGCCAAACTCGCGCCTGCGACGCCAGAGCTGCCGCTAGCCGAAAAGCCTCTTGGCCAAGCTTGTAGTGATTGAACGACAGCGTCAACAAGGCGACCATCGCCTCGGAAGCGGCCACCTCCTGCAATTCGACCCTGTCGTGGCCGAACTGCGAAAGCACAATATGGCGTAGGGACAGTCGGGAGGTCGCGGCGTCTCCACCTAAGTCCTGTGCCGTTACCAGGCTCTCAAGACCGGAGCCTGCAACACTCATTTCGGGTAGGGACAACCCGAGCAGCTCGACGCTGCGATCGCTCAGAGCGATCGGTTTCGGATAGGGAATCACGAGTCCGTTCCTCACATCGATGCAGAGGGCCTCGTCACTGACATAGTCGAAGCCAGCTTCCACGCAGGCAGCAGTCAGCGTCGACTTGCCGCCTCCTGACGTATTAGGAAAGGCGATAGCCTCGCCGTCCAGGGAAATCACACCGGCATGGACGGCGAAACCGTCGAATTCATCAATGGCTTGACGGTTGAGAGACGTCACAAGGCGTGTCAGTGCCGATCCCAGACTTCCGGCAGGTCCCACACGCCGACAATCCCGGTAGACAAGAATCTCCCCGTCGCCGACGGCTCTCTTCACGGCTCTCGCCTCGGCGAGGGCGAAGCGGCGGCTGGCCGGTACGCCCACCCTGTGATCCAGCAAGAAATGCTCTAGCACTCGATCTACCGGGGCCAAATACTCCGAATCGGTCGCCCGGACGGCGAACCGCGTCCCAAGGATCTCAAAATATGATTCTGCGACCCACACGAGGTTGCTGAGATCCTCCCTTCAACCGGGCTTTTGATGGATCCTCATGGCGAGGGGAGGAAACCTGCGTCGACGAATTGGGTGACGGTCGCTACTACATCGGGTCGGAGGTCCTCGGGAGGCTGTTGGTAGGCGGAGGCGAGAAGAGCCACGATCTCGTCGAGGGTCTGCTCTCCGTCGCACAGACGCCACACGTCAGAGGCGGTGGCGTTGAGGACGACGACCTGGTTGTGCTCGGCGTCGAAGAGGGAGATGTCTCCTTTGATCTCTGTCTCGATGATATGGGCGGGCGGGGGGCCCACCTTGCGTTGAGACCAGTTTGGTCCGGTCATGCCCACTCCTGGCGGGCACCATAGCGGGTCACGCCTCCACCAAGCCGGCGGCGAGAAGGCTGGTGAGGGCGACCTCGACGTCGGCGGCGCTTGCGTCCGGGGCAAGACCGGTCACCACGGCCACCGCCTCGGCCATTTCGGCGGCTGTGGTGTGGCCGTCGCACAGTTCCCAGATGGCCAGGGCCGAGGCGTTGAGCAGGTGGAGCATCCCCGTGTCCGGGTTGTAGACGGCGGTCTCATCGCCGTCGCGTTGCACCCAGGCCTGTCCCCGGCGGAGAGGCGTGGCGTGGGACCAGTCGGTGGTGGTGTTCATCGAGGTTCCTCATTGTCGCTCGCCAGCAACCCGCAACGCGCCGCGAACCCGACGACGTCGGCATGGGTATGGACGTCGAGCTTGCGGAACATCCGCTGGAGGTGGCTGCGGACGGTGCCCACGCTGATGTAGAGGCTCTGGGCGATGGCGGCCCGGTCGTGGCCTTCTGCGAGGAGGTCGAAGACCTGTCGTTCCCGCTCGGTGAGGGTGGCGAGACGCTCGAGGTCGGCCCGGGCTGCTCGACGACGTCGAACGACATGGCGGAGGAGCGAACCCAGCATTAAAGGGGGAACGACGGCTTCGCCCGCGGCCACCGCCTCGACTCCGGCGGCGACGTCGCCAAATGGCGCAGTCTCCGGAAGGTAGCCGAGTGCCCCAGCTTCCAGGCCGGCGATCATGGCTTGGGGATCGTCTGGTCCCAACACCAACACCGAGCTGACGACGGCGAGATCGATGATCGACTCCGGTGTCGGGGGGGAGATGACAACGGTGACCTCGGTCGTCTTGGCCCCGGTCGTCTCGAGAGTGGGTTGGGCGGCGAGGTAGGCGGTGAGCGCGGCGGTGAGGGCGGCGTCGGGGCCCGTCACACTCACCCGTATCCGTCCCACGCCACTCCCTGTCGCCGGTAGCCTTGAATGGTGGTGGATTCTACCGGCCGGGTCGGGCGGTACCAGGGACGGCGACAGGAGCAACTGTGAGGCCGATCGGAATGGGAGCAGCTGATTCGTCCGGTCGCCATCTCGGTCACCTGCCGACCTCGTCGCGTTTGCTCCTCGACGTCGCTGCCGGTCACGCCATCGACGGTGACAGAACCATCGACGATGAGGAGTTGGTTCTGGCGTCCCATCACGGGCTCCTGGGACTGATGGCCACCTCTGAGCATCCTCACATGGCCGAGGCCGCCCGTGTCCCCTACGTGCGCCTGGCGGCTCGCCAGCAGATGATGGGACGGGTTGTGCGTAGTGTGCTGGAGCGGTTCGCCGAGGCGAGCGTGCCGGCCACCGTGGTCAAAGGGCCGGCGCTGGCCACATGGGGATACGCCGACCCACGCCACCGTACCTACACCGATATCGATGTGGTCGTTCCCCCCGATCGTGTAGCGGAGGCGCTGGATCTCCTGCGTGACCATCCGGCGACGATGACGATCCCTCCCAAGACCCCCAAAGCGGACAAGCGCAACATTCCCATGGCCGACCCATCGGGCGTCCGGTTCACGCTCGACCTGCACTGGGACCTGTTCAGCTACACCCAGCTGCGCGGATGCGCCAGGGATGCCGTTGCCGAAGGCTGGGGTGCGGCTACGTGGCAACCCGAGCATCCACTCGGCCCCATGTGGCAGCTATCGGAGGAGCTGCTGGTGTCGTTCCTGGCCACCCATGCCGTACTCGACCACCGCTTCCGGCTCATCCTCTTCCGGGATCTGGTCGAGGTGGCGGCCCGACCCTTCGACTGGGAGGCGCTGATCGGCTTCTCGGCCCGGCATCGGCTCCGTTCCATCGGTTACGTCGCCTGGCACATTGCCTCGACGGCTCTCGACGCCGACGTGCCCGCAGCCGTGCTCCGTGAGTTACGGACACGGTCCCTTCCCGTGACGGCCGTCGAGCGGCTCCTGCCCCGCACCGACCTCGTCACTTTCGATGGCCACCGCCCCCACCTCCTCAACCTGGCCATGGTCCTGCTCCACGACCGATTCCTGACCCGACTTCGGCTGACGGCGGCGGCGCCGGTGGCGTTCCCGGAGTGGCTGCGCCGGG
>JBGTLA010000083.1:0-29764 GCA_041744375.1 Acidimicrobiia bacterium
GTCGCAGAGAACCTCACCGCCGCCCGGGCCACCTTCCAATAGCGGTGCGCCCGGCCCCCAGCCACACCCAAACGGTGCTTCAAATAGGCAACCAGCGACGGGTAACCCAACACCACATGGTCGGCCGCCGCCTCGGCCACCGCCAAAGTCTCGGTCCACTCCACTTCCAAAGCGTGACGTGCCGCTTCGAGGAGCATCAGATGCTCATCACGCTCATCGGGCGAAACCGCCTCCGGATCCCCCAAACGAGGAATCACAATCGGCATCAACCCCTGAGAACCAACACCCCTACCCATACCACCCAACCTACAACCACGGTGAGACACTTTTCTCTCCCGTCCTCGGAGGTGCGCTGCACAGTCGGGACTTCGACGTGGTCGGCAGCCAGCTCCTCGAGCCGTCTGCTTCTCCGCCGACCACTCGGGGGGAGCTCTCTTGTAGTCTCCCGGTCAAGTCAAGAAGGCGGCCATGGTGTCGTCGTGGGCGGTCCACCAGGGGGTGTGGTGGAGGGGGGCGGGGGTGCCGGTGCAGGGGGAGGTGAAGGACCGGTCGCGGTAGCCGACGATGTTCTCTTCTTTGTGGTGTTCCCATTCTTTGAAGTGGTCGCGGGTGAGCTCGACGTCGAAATCGGGATAGTCGACTTCTTTGAGCAGGTCCATCATGTGGTCGTACTGGAAGTCGATCTGATCGAAGGCGTCGGCCAGTTGGTCTTCTCGGTTTCGCCAGGCGGATATGTCGTCGGCCATTTCCTGGCGCGAGGGGAGTTGTATTCGTCCCAGCATGTGGTCGCGGGCGTACCAGGCCTGGGCGTCGAAGAGGGTGAACGTGTAGAACTGGTCTTGCATCCCCAGGTACATGATGTTGGGGTTGTCGAGCCAGAACACCCCCTTGTACAGGTTCTCGGGGTAGAGGATGTTGGGTGTTCGCAGGCGCAGATCACCGGCGATGAACGGGAACGAGTGCAGGTAGCCGGTGCACAAGATGATGGTGTCGATCTCGGCGGTGGTCCCGTCCTTGAAATGGGCAGTGGAGCCTTCGACCCGAACGAGGGCGGGTACCTCTTCGACCCCGTCGGGCCAGTGGAATCCCATCGGGTTGTGCCGGTAGGCGATGGTGACCGACTCGGCCCCATACTTCTTTGTTTGTAGGGCGATGTCCTCGGCCGAGTAGCTGCTGCCCAGGATGAGGAGCCGCTGCCCGGAGAACTGTTCGGCGTCGCGCACGTCGTGGGCGTGGAGGATGCGGCCGCCGAAACGCTCGAACCCGTCGTAGTGGGGGATGTGGGGAACGGAGAAGTGTCCGGAGGCGACCACCACGTAGTCGAACTTCTCGGTTCGGGTGTCACCGTCCGGCAGGTACTCGACGGTGACGTCGAAACCTCCCTCCCCGCCGGCCTGCACCCACCGCACCTGGGTGGAGAACTGGATGAACCGGCGCAGGTCGTTCTTCTTCGCCCGCCCGATGATGTAGTCGTAGAGGACCTCTCGGGGCGGGAACGAAGGGATGGGCCGCCCGAAGTGTTCCTCGAAGGTGTAGTCGGCGAACTCGAGGCACTCTTTGGGCCCGTTCGACCACAGGTAGCGGTACATGCTGCCGTGCACCGGTTCGCCGTACTCGTCGAGACCCGAACGCCAGTTGTAGTTCCACAGCCCGCCCCAGTCGGCCTGTTTCTCAAAACAGACCAGCTCGGGCACTTCGGTCCCCTTGTGGCGTGCCTCCTCGAAGGCGTGGAGCTGGGACAGCCCACTCGGGCCCGCCCCGATCACCGCTACCCGACCGGTCATGTTCTTCTCCTTCAGGAACGGGGTCGTGTTTTCTCTGGGTCGTAGAAGGGAAAGTCGACGACGGTGGCGGCGAGGCGCTTTTGGAAACCATCGAGCTTGCCCACCTCCACCGTCTCGCCCGGCTCGGTGTGCTGGACCGCCATCCGGCACAGGGCGATGTTCTTGGCCAGCACCGGCGAGCGGGTTCCGCTCGTCACGACACCGACCTGCTGGCGGCCGACGAACACCGGGTCCCCGTGCACGGCCACCTCGTTGCCCGTCACCTCCAACCCCACCAGCCGCCGTCGGGGACTGGCGCGGCGAGACTCGAGGGCCGCCCGACCCGAGAAGTCTTCGTCTTTGGTGTCGAGAGGCACCACGAATCCGATCCCGGCCTCGAAAGGATCGACCTCGCCGTCGAACTCCCGGCCGGCCAACACCAGGCCCGCCTCGATTCGCAGCATCTCCAGGGCGTCGAGACCGAGCGGCTTGAGGCCATGGGTTTGGCCCGCCGACCAGATGGCATCCCACACCGCCACCGCGTCGTCGGGATGGCACCACACC
Source organism: Acidimicrobiia bacterium (assembly GCA_041744375.1). Classification (GTDB taxonomy): domain Bacteria; phylum Actinomycetota; class Acidimicrobiia; order Spongiisociales; family ZC4RG35; genus JBGTLA01. The sequence continues at coordinate 2,328 of JBGTLA010000083.1, forward strand.
TCATAACCAAGCTCGCCGGTGAAACCGGTCCGGGACACGATCACGGGAACCCCGTCGTACCCGCCCAGACGACCCACCACGAAACGGAACCACTTCAGGTCCACCAGGTCGGTACGGTCGGGAGCGGTCCACACCAGCGGGGCCAGAAGGTCGCGGCTGGCCGGGCCCTGCACGGCCACGTTGTGGAGCTGATCTGTGGAGTCCTTGACCCACACCCGCCCCAGTCCGCGCTGGGCGGCTTGTTCTCGCAGCCACAGCCCGTCGTGGGCGCTGCCGCCCACGAAACGGAAGTTGTCCTCGCCCAGACGGAAAACCGTCCCGTCGTCGATAATCCCTCCGGTGTCGTTGCACACCGCCGTGTACGACACCTGCCCCACCGACAAGCGGCGCACGTCCCGGGTCACCGCCCACTGCAAGAGGGCTTCGGCGTCGGGCCCCAACACCTCGAACTTGCGCAACGACGACAGGTCCATGATCGCCGCCGCTTCCCGACACGCCCAGTACTCCTCCACCGCCCCATGGGCGTCGAAGCTGGACGGGAGCCACGACCCACCGCTCTCGGTCATGGTGCTCGACAGCCGGCTGGTGCGGGGATGGAATCCCGTTTCCTGCGTGAGCTTGGGGGGTCCGCCGGGGATCTCCCGGCGCCCCACCGCCACCGAGAACTTCCTCCCGGCGTCGTAGACGCGCACGTGCACGTCGGTCGGATCCCAGGCGTTGGAAGGGTCGATGTCGTCGGGACAAGCGCTGGAAGCACACACCAGGTCGGTCACCGCCCGCAACAGTACGTAGTCGCCGGGACGCGACCACGGCTCGTCGGTGACCAGCACCAGATCCGAGTTGAAAGCGGTGTTGTAGAAGAAGTTGAGCGCCGGCCACCCCCGCCGCCGTTCGATGCTGTACCGGTCCAGAGCATCATTGAAGTTGTCGGTGCAATTGACATGCCCCGGATAGCCCATGTCCTCGTAGTAACGGGCGTTGCAGGCCAAGGCGAAAGAGTCGTGACGCCCAACCGTGTCCCGCACCACCTCACACAACGGCTGCATGTCCTGATCGAAGAACTTGCCGTACAGACCCGGCGCCGGATAGGCATTGCCCATCAGCGTGCGGGTGGTGGTCGAGTCGAGGCCCCGCTCCTTGCCCTCCTCGAGGCGATGGCGATGGAACGCCAAGAAATCGGAGCACTGCCGCCCCTGGACATCGATGATCTGGATGAACTGACCCTCAGCCACCTCATAACTCGCAGCAGTAGCCCGATCGATCCGCATGTCGACCACCGGCTCAGCCAGCGGGGCCGGGAGCTCGAACTCGCGCTCCGAACGAGGCACCGCCCGGCGAACCTCCAACCACAAGTCAGACGGAGCGTCCTGGCCGTCGACCGACATGCGACCACCCCGAGCAGCCACCACACACACTGCTCGGCGGCTCGCCACCAGCGTCACGCGCGCTCCGGGAGGAGACCAGTCCCCGAACAGGCGCACGGCCCGGGCCTCGGAAACATCGAGGCCACGACCGGCCAATTCCAACAACATCAGTTCCGCGTCGGGACCCCCCATCTCGCTCAAACCCCGGACCACCGACCCAACCCCGTCCGGATCGACCCCCAAAGCCCCAAAGTCCTCCCCACGATCCAACGACAGCACCGACAGCTCACACACCTGGTTACCGGCTGGGTCGATCACCGTCAGCTCGTCGCCCTCGTCCACCGCCACCACCGTCGCCCCACCCGGCCGCACCCAGTAACGCTCCAACGCCGGGTCGGGCGTGAGCAAGCCGGCCACCAACAAATCCGGGCGATCCAACGAAACCGTCACGGAAAATCAGGCTAGCCAGCGGGGCAGTGGTTTGTCCGGGAGGCGCCACGTTTCCCATCACACCAGGATCATCTACGACGGCGGGAGGCCCCCGGGTGACCCCTCGAGCTCGGTCGGGTAGGGCAGCTCTCCCAGCCATTCGCCCCACAGATCGGCGAGGCGCCCGTCGGAGATCACAGCTCCCAGCGCCTTGTCGATCTCTTCGGTGAGCCGGGGGCGGTCCTTGGCCACCCCCACTCCCCACTGGTTGGCGGTGGGAACGGTGAAGGCCACCTCGAAGTGGGGGGTCGTCGGCCATGGGGAGAAAGGCCACGTCGTCGTCGACGACGGCATGGACCCGGTCGGTGGCGGAGGGCGTCGAGCGTGTCGCCGAACACATCGGCGCCGCTCCCGTCGAAAGGAACCACTTCCACACCGTCAAAGGACTTGGCCAAGAGCTCGTTGGCGCTGTCCGAGATGGCGGCCACCCTCGGGCCGGACAGGTCCTCTGGTCGGGTGATGCCCGAACCCGGCGCCACCAGCACCGACTCGTGAAAAATGGCATAGGAACGCTCTGCCCCGACGCCAAAGGCCAACTACAACCCATCGCCGATCGGGTGATACCGGCCCTGAACTGAAAAGCGCCGACATGGCCAGGTCGGGGCGCGGGCCGATACCACTCGCCGACGCCGAGGCACCCGCCTCGCTCACATGCCGGCGGGGTGCCAGCTTTGCATGTGGCGGGCGTGGGTATCGAGGTAGGCGCCCGATCGATAGTGCTGGTCGTAGAATTCGGTGTCGAGGTGGACGGCCTGCACGTAGCCGGCCAGCACGATGGTCGTAAAGGTGTTCGGGAAGCGACCGTAGGTGTCGTACACGTACTGGGCGGCATCGCCGAGACATTCGACGAACTCGTCGGAGTAGGGGGTCACGCCCCCCTTGATCGACTTCGGGTCCTGCCACGGCCCGGACGTTTCGGGGTCATAAGCACCACCGGGTCCGAACTTGCGCTCGACGAAGATGTCGACTGCTTGACGCATGTCCGCTACGTACGGGGGGCACAACCCCTCGAAATGGCCGTCGAGGCCGACCGGGTTCGGCAGCAGCCAGCGGTCGTCGCGGACGAACCGAAAGCCGAGCCCGTCCACCCCTCCATCGGCGAAGGCGCCGAGGATGCTCCAGCGGTTAAGCCCGTTGAAGTAGAGGCCCCCCAGCCCCATCGCCTGCATCATGAGGACGATGTTGTGACCCATGAATGCGAGCTCCGCCACGTTGCCCTCGTAGGCCATCTGCTGGAGGACTGTCAGGGGGACACGCTTGTTCTCGTCGAGGAGGCCGCTGCGGATAAACGGTGCCGGGTCTCCCGCGGGACGACCTGCGATATCGTCGACGAGCACGTTCCCGTTGGCGAGGGCCATTGCCATGATTCCCAACACCTGCTCGCTGGCGTCACCGACCGGCATGAAGAGGGTGGAGCCGGGCGCGTTCGCCATCCACAGGTTCGGCTCGAGCATGTGCGGCGGGGCGGCGGGCAGGTCGAGCCGACTCTCGGAGAGTTGCACGGTGTGCCCCCGGCACACCTCCACAATTCCTTCGAGGCCAGCGGCACCATCTCCTTCGAACTTCAGGGACCGATCCGGCCAGGTGTCACGGGTGTTGGTTAGGTAGGTGCCTGAGTCGTCGGTGGCGAGGAGTACCGGCGTACCGATTCCGGCGGCGGTCGGTGTGGTGCGCCCCGTGAACCGCTGGGTGTAGTGGGCGTGCTCCTCGGGGCGGTCGGGGCCGAAAGGGACACCGAAGTTCCAACCGGTGACACCGGTTCCGGCCGCCGTGAGGATGAGCCGCTCCGGCTCCGACAGGGAGATCGGCTCGCAATCCGACGTGTACGCCAAGGGCCCCGACGGCAGCTCCATGCCCAGTCCGAAGCGCCGGGCGCGACGGCCGGCGATGGCTTCGAGCAGGGGAAAACCAGTCAGGTCGATGTCCATGCCGCCTCCGCCTCGGGCGCTTGCCAACCCACTCCACCGTAGGCGCGAACACTTTCCCTGTCGAGGCGACACTCCTCTAAGTCGGGCCCCTGCCCCCTAGACTGCGACCCCGGAACCGGATGGCAGATGAGACAAGAGCCGATCGAGCTGATCCTATTGAAGCAATGGTCCAGCTACGTCGCCGTCCCCATCTGGATCACCGACGTCGACGGCAACCTGATCTACTACAACGAGCCGGCCGAGCCGATCCTGGGCCGTCGGTTCGACGATGCCGGCGAGATCCCGGCCGACCGCATCTCCCAGCTCTTTTTCACCTCCGACCCTGATGGGCAGCCGGTGCCGAACTCCGAGCTGCCATTGGTGGTGGCCCTCACCGACCACGTGCCCGCCCACCGGTTGATGCGCATCGAGGCGTTGGACGGGTCCATCCGGCTGATCGAAGTGACGGCCATACCCATCATCGGACAGGCCGGTCGTCACCTCGGGGCGATGGCGACGTTCTGGGAGCCGCAGTGAGAGTCACCCTATGGGGAACCCGGGGATCGGTGGCCCGGGCCGGAGCCGGCACAGTGCGCTACGGAGGCGATACCGCCTGTGTGGAAGTGGTCGGCTCAGACGGCACCGTGCTGATTCTCGACGCCGGCTCAGGACTGTTGAACGTGGCGTCGTGCCTCCCCCCCACCACCACCCGGGTCGACCTTCTCCTCACCCATTTGCACATGGACCACATCCAGGGCCTCGGGTTCTTCCGCCCCTTGCGTTCCTCTGAGACGGAAACCCATGTGTGGGGGCCCGTCTCCACCACCATGGGGCTGGCGGAGAGACTGGCCCGCTACCTGTCACCTCCTTTGTTTCCCGTCCGGCTGCGCGAACTGGCCACCGAATGGCACGATCTCGAGCCCGAGACCATACAGTTAGGCCCGTTCCGTATCACTAGCGACCTCATCTGCCATCCGGGCCCGACTTTCGGCTACAGGGTCGAGGAGAACGGCCGGGCGCTGGTCTACATGCCCGATCACGAACCGGCCCTCGGCCACCAGCGGTTTCCCAGTGACAGGCGCTGGACATCGGGGTGTGGGTTGGCAAGCGGCGCCGACGTGCTCATCCATGACGCCCAGTACACCGAAGAGGAGTACGCCGAGCGGGTGGGGTGGGGCCATAGCACGCTGGGACAGGCCGTGGCGTTTGCCTCCCAGGCCGAGGTGGGACGGTTGGTGACGTTCCATCACGATCCCCAACACACCGACGAGATGCTCGACCATCTCCACCGCCAGATGGCCGAGACCGGCACCGACGTGGAGGTGGTGGCAGGAACCGCCGGCTCGACTTTCGAGCTCTAGGCCAGTGTTGAACATTCCTTCCAGCCATCGACCCCAGTCCTCCTAGCAGGAACTTGCCGAGCTACTGGACGGGCTTTCATTGTCATTCAACACCGTCCGAGGTCGCCGAGCCATCGACGGTGGGGTCAGGCCGACCGGCCCCTGAACGGTGACTCACTCGAGTTCTGCGCCCGCCTCACGGCAATCCTGGGCGAACGCCACCAGGGCGTCGTCGGAGGTTGCCGCCGCCGTCACCAGACCCATGACCCGATCGACACCAGCCTCTCGGTAGGCGTTGAGGCGTTCCACCCGGGCCTGCCCCGGATCGGCGATGTGATCCGCCCACACATGGACCGACACGGCCAACGTGGCGGGGTCCCGGTCGATCTCCTCGCAGCGGGAGGCGATGACGGGGAGGTCTGCGGCGACTTGGTCAGGGGTCTTGCCGTCAAGGTTGAGCTCGTCGGCGTACCTGGCCGCCAGACGCCAGGTCACGTTGGGGCCGTTCCCGCCCACCATGATGGGCACACGGGGACTCTGAACCGGTTTGGGCACGTTGATCGCCCCCTCCACCCACGCATGGGCACCCCGGTGCCTGGCTCGGCCGGGAGACATCATGGCCGTGATCACCGCGAGCTGGTCCCCGAGCGCGGCCAGCCGCTCGGACGTCTCGGGGAACCCGTAGCCGTATGCCTCCCACTCGTCCCTTTTCCAGCCGGCGCCGATGCCCAATTCCATCCGCCCACCTGTCTGGACGTCCATCGTCGAGATCATCTTCGCCGTCAAAGCGGGATTGCGGAACCCGGCGCAGATCACGATGTGGCCCAACCGGACCCGGGACGTGACCGCCCCCAGATGTGCCAACGACGTGAACGATTCGAACGTGATTTCGTCGGTCGGAGTGGGGATGGTGTGGAAGTGGTCGAACAGCCAAATCGACTCGAAACCCAGCCGTTCGGCCTGCTGAGCCACCGCCACGGTCCGCGCCCAAGCCGTGGACGGATCCCACCCGTCGTACTCCCCGATCCAACCCTGCGGCACGATCACACCGACCCTCATGATTCGGACCTTAACCGCCCCGGCCGGTAGACGGAGGGCCGTCTTCGAATCAGGCCTCTGATCTGCGCAACCCTGAACCCAACGACCGGAGCCGAGCGATCGGGAGCAGTAGTCGGTCTGGACTTCGAGGATGGTGCATCCGATTCGTGAACCTTGGTGCCCCCCGCCGCAGATACCTGGGTGCACCTGCTTGCGCCGGAGAGCCCGCTGGTGCGACGAAGAGCGTCCAAATCTCAGAAGGAGGGGAGCCGGAATCCGGAACGGGCAATCACGAAGTCGCGGGACTCGTCGGCCAATCGCATCACCGCCTGCCAGTCGACGTGGAGGAGCTCGCCGTTACGTTTCATCACCCGCCCGGCGATGAGCACGGTGTCAACGTTGCCGGTGTCCATGCCGGCCACCACGGCGGTGACCGGGTCGTTGAGAGGTGTCACGTTCATCCGATCGGTGCGCAACAGCGTTATGTCGGCCTGCTTGCCGGGGGTGAGGCTGCCGACCTTGTGTTCCAGGCCGTTGGCGCGCGCCCCCTCCAGGGTGGCCCACTTGAGCACGTCGCGGGCCGATGCCGGGCGCTTGCCCTGAGCCATGGCCATGGCCCGCTGCAAGCCGAGCACCGAGCGCATCTGGTTGAACATGTCAGAGGGGACGTTGGTCTCCACATCGATGCTGAGGCTGGGAGCAAGACCCCGATCGAGGAACTTCTGGATCGGTGGCATCCCGTGACCCATCATCATCTCCACCGGCGAGGCCAGCGACACGGTCCCTCCCGTGTCCACGATCATCTGGATCTCGGTGTCGTTCAAGGTGGTGCAGTGGATGTAAGTCGTATCCGGCCCCAGCAAACCTGCTTCGCCGAACTCCTGCAGCTTGCGGTCCTGGCCGTAGCTGCCGACTCCGACATGTGTGGTGATGCGAGCACCTGTCTCTCGGGCGAGCTTCCAGTGATCGCGCGACACTTCGAAGTCGGTGAACTCAGGCCCGGGGGCGGCCAGCGCCAGCGTGAGCATCTGGTCCCTGGTCGAGAAGTGCTCGGTGGCAGTTCGCACGAACCAGCTCGGCTGCCGCTCCTCCCATTTGCCCCACCACGGGAACCCGTAGGCAAACACACCCCGCAAGCCAGAGTCTTCCAGCGCCTCGACGACGGCGTCGGTGTGTGCGGGCGACCCCTGGATGTGCGACCAGTCGAGGAGGGTGGTGATTCCGGCGTCGATGGCGCCCAGCGCCGAGACCAGGTTTCCCACATAGGCATCCTCGGGCCGAAACGCAGGCGCAAGCTTGTGGAGCACGAATGAGATGTAGCTGGTGCGGCCCTCCAGGGGAACGTCGGTGCCTATGTTGCGTAACAGACCCTCCCAAATGTGGCGGTGGGTGTCGACGAAGCCGGGCACCACGATCATGCCGGTGGCGTCGATCACCTCGGCCCCGTCGGCAGAGATGCCCCTCCCCACCTGGAGAATCTCGTCCCCCTCGATCAGTACGTCCCCGGGGGCCAGGTCGCCGACCTCTGGGTCGAGACTGATCACCGTCCCGCCCTTGATCAACTTGCGGCCCCGGTCCGGCACGCTGAAGTCGATGCCCGACGGATAGAAGTCCGGTACCGCCGTCTTCTCGACGACCCGGCTGCCGACCACGAGGCGACGCGCCCGCCTGAAGTTCCGCTTGACCAGTTCCTTGAGGTCGCCCGCCTGGAACAGGATGATCCCCAACAGAACCAGGGCACCGATGATCATTGAGCCGTCGGTGGGAGTCAGCCCGAGGAACGGCAGCACGGTGAGGATGAGGGCCAGCAGCACCGCGGCGACGGTGCTGCCGAGGAACGTGGCCCGGCCCCCGGCGAGCGACGCACCACCGAGAACAGCGGCGGTGATGCTGTTGAGGGCAAATGGGGCCCCGATCTGGGCATTGCCGATCGGTGACCGCGCCATCACGAAGAAGGAGGCGACGGCGGCGAGGAGGCCGGCGAGTAACAGGGCGCGAACCCGAACCCAGTTGGTCCTGATCCCTCCCCGCTTGGCCGCCTGCTCGTCGAACCCGACCGCTCTCACCGCCAGACCGGACCCCGAGGCGTGGAGCCAGACGTCGAGCAGGCCGGCGCCGACGACGATGATTATGAAGGCGAGTGGGATCGGACCGATCCTGGAAGTCAAGACCGAGACGAGGTCGGGGCTGATGACACCCTGGGCCGTCGGCCGCAAGGTCAGTGAGATCCCGTCGAGGATGCTCAGAGTTGCCAGGGTGGCGATGATCGAGGGGATCTTCACCCCCCTGACCAGTCCGGCATTGACCAGCCCGAGCACCAGCCCACAACCGAGTATCGCCGCCACCCCGATCAACAGCTGAGTCAGGCCGGCGTCGGTGCGGATCAGGAACGAGGCGATGATGACTCCGAAGCTGATCATCGCCCCCATCGAGAGGTCGAGGTAGCCGACGAGGATGGCGTGGGTCTGGCCGATGGCGGCCACGGCTAGAGGCATGGCGAGCAGAAGGATGTTGTAGACGTTGGCGTCGTTGAGGAACCCCTCGAATCGAGATGTGGTGTACCAGAGGAGTGCGGTGATCAGCAGCAACTGGAGGACCACCGGCATCCAGAGTCGGAACCTGATGACCTTGCGCCACTTGTTCTTGTCCCGGGCGTTGCGCAGGATCTTGCGGAAGAGCTGACGGGTTTGATCGAGCGTGGTGGTCGTGATCGGCTCGCTCACGGCACGTCCTGTTTGCTCGGCGACTTGGGCATCGCCACGCCCAGCGGCGACCGGGCTGCCCTCGACATACCCGGCCCCCGGACGATGGCCTCGACGATCCGGACCTCGTCGAGCTCGTCTCCCGGGATCTCTTCGACGATGGTGCCCCGGGACATGACCAGGACGCGATCGCAGAGCCCGGACAACTCGATCGGATCGCTCGACTTGACGAGGAGAGCTGCCCCGGCGTCGCTCCTCGACCGCAGCGCCTCGTAGATGTCGAAGCGGGAGCCGACGTCGACGCCTTGAGTCGGCTCATACGCCAGGATAACCGACGGGTCCTTCAGGAACGATCGGGCCACCGAGACCTTCTGCTGATTGCCGCCGGAGAGGAAGTCGACGGGCTGGTCGAGGGAAGGAGTCCGGATCTTGAGCTGCGCCACCAGATCCCTCACCGCCGTGCGCTCGGCCCTTCTGCGGAGGATGCCGAAAGTCGTGAACTTGCGGAGCGACTGGACGGTGGCGTTGACCCGCACCCCCAGGACTCCCATCAGTGCCTCCCGCTTGCGATTGCCCGGGAGCAGCATCAGACCCGCCGCCACCGGTTCGTGGGTGGAGACGAGGCTCAACTCCTGCCCGTCGCAGACGACGCGCCCCGCTCGGGGCGGGGTGCGGCCCGCGAGACAATCGAACATTTGGGGCTGGCCGTTGCCTTCGGCTCCGGCGATGCCGACGATCTCGCCACTCTGCAGGGTGAAACTGACCGGCCCGAAGGACTGGCCCTGGAGACCGTCGACCGTCAGGACGTCTCGCGGCTCACCAAAGGACGGGGCGGGAGGGGGGAAAGCCGCCTCGAACGGGCGTCCCACGATCCGCTCCACCAACTCGGCCTCGCTGGTGGACCGGGCGTCGAACGTTCCCCGATTTCGACCGTCGCGGAGCACCGTGACCCGATCGGCCACCTCGAGTACCTCGGGAAGGCGATGGCTCACGTACACGACACCGACGCCTCGCTCCCGGCAGGCGAGGATCGTGCGATGAAGAGCCTCGACCTCGTCGGGACCCAGGGCGGTGGTCGGCTCGTCGAGGAGCAGCACCTTGGGATCGGTTACGAGCGCCTTGGCCACCTCGAAGAGCTGGCGCTCTGCCAGCGTGAGAAAACCGGCCGGAACATCGGGGAACAGCTCGATGTCCAGGTCGAAGCCGATGAGGAGCCGTCGCGCCCACTTCTTCCTCTGCCGATACGGCGGCCGCTTGTCGGGAGGGGCGGCCAAGTAGAAGTTGTTCTTGACCGGCTCGGCCCCTACCGACGAGCCGTCTTGATACGCCATGGCCAGGCCCAACCTGCGCGCCTGGGCCGGTGAGTCCGTGGTCAGTGGCTTACCCCCGATCTGGACCGTGCCCAGATCGGGGTCGACAAAACCAGAGGCGATCCCGAGGAGAGTCGACTTCCCCGAGCCGTTCTCGCCCACCAGGGCGTGGATCTCGCCGGCGCGGCAGTCGAAGCTGACATCGGTCAGTGCCCGGACTGCCCCGAACTGACGGGACACACCCGTCAGTTCGAGGACCAGCCCGGCGGTCATCGACTCTCCAGCGGGATCGCTTCGGTCATCAGCCGCCGAACATCATCCCGAGAACGTCGTCTGCTACCAGGGAGGTACCCGAAACGACCGGGTTGGGCCGATCCGGATTGCAGTCGGCAGCGGTCACCTCCCGCATGACGTGAGGCACCGTGATCTCGGCCGGGACCTCATACCCCTGAAGGGTCAGCATCGCTGCCGTAACCGAGATCCGTGACTGGAAGTTGCCTCCCGCCGAGTAGTAGATGTTGTAGGTCGGCTCGTCCCGCTCCACCCAGTCACAGAACAGGCTCTGTTCGTCGGTGCGCAGGGCCAGAGTGAGATTCTCCACCGGAATCTCCAACTCTTGGTAGGCCTGCAGCCCGGACAGAATCCCGTCGGCATACTCGTAGGCGTATCCCCGGATCTCGGGGTTGGCGGTGAGCAAGCCCCGGAAGACGTCGGGAATGATCGGGTTGAACCAACTGGTGTCTCCGGTCGTGCTGTTCTCGTCGGCCGGGGGGTTGACCAGATTGAGGTCGGAGCCCAGGGCATCGATGGTGCATCGCTGCCACCCGAGTGAGAGCGCGTTGCCCGGAGTACCACCGAGCAGCGCCACATCGCCCGAGCCGACTCCAGAGTTCAGGGTCTCGGCAAAGCTGTCGCCCAGCTCGCACAGGTCCTCTCCGACCACGGCGGTGTAGTCCTCACCGGGAGTGAGAGCACCTTCCTGTCCGGGCAGACCGACATAACCCGCAGAGAACGGGATGTAGGGAATGCCCGCCGCTTCGGCCTCGCGCACGACCGAGCCGAGTAGCGCTCCCATATCGGGGTAGCCGACGATGAAGTCGACGCCACTCTGGATCAGGAACCTGATGTCGTTCTCGTGGACGGCGGGATCCTGATCGAAGTTGGCCGCGGTCGAGATGATCCTGCCGATCTCGGGATAGGTGAGGGCTTGGAGAACGGCCTCCATGTGGCTCACAGCGCGCCAGACGTTGACGTCGTTCCCGCCCCCGTCGGCGTAACCCATCACGAGCTCACCGCCGCTACCGGTGTCACACTGCTGGTTGGACCAGCACTCCATCGCCTTGTCGACGGTGGCCTGATCCAGGTCTTGGTGGGCACGCGCCACCGAGGCCAGAATGATGTTCCAGCTCTCCTCGTCCGAGGGCTCCACCGGGCCCAAGGCCTTCTCCACCAGCGAGGCGTCGGCGGCGGTCGGGTCCTCGCCGAACTCCGCCAGCGGGTTGTCTTCGGGGGCTGCGGTCGTGGTGGTGTCGCCCATGTCTTCGGTCGTGGTCGGCCCCGCATCGGCGGTGGTAGTCGGCGCGTCGGTGGCGGTAGTGGGCGTGTCGGCGGCGGTGGTGGTCGGCTCTCCCGACTCGACACCGCTGCACGCCGCAGCCACCATCGCCAGCACCGCGACGAGGCCGATAATCTTGGTTCGTCTCATTCCTTCCTCCATCTGGGCTCTAGTGAGCCTGTCTCGTCTCTCGTTGGATGGTCGACTGGTGTCCTCGAAACTCCTTTCTCAACCATTCCCATCGTTTGAGCTCGTGATCGTTTTCCCTTCCGGGCGCGTCGGTCTTCGCCGTTCGCGAAGCACCCGCTCCACGACTTTGATGATCCGATCGCCCGAAACCAGCATTCCACCGATGATCACCAGCCCGAACACCACGAACTGGAGCGCAGTGGGAAGTCCCAGCGTGAGCAACATTTGGTTCAGGCCGGTGAGGAAGATGGCAGCGGCAAAGGTGGACAGGGCGCTGGCAAGGCCGCCGGTGAGAGAAGCGCCACCGATCACCACGGCTGCAATCGGCCCGAGGAGGTACTGATTGGCCGGAGCGACCCCGGGCGTGCGGAGCAAACCGGCCAGCGCCGCCCCGGCGATGGCGTAGAAGACGGCGGCCACCACGTAGACCAATATCTGGTTCAGGTTCACCCGGACTCCGACCACGTGCGAGGCGACAGGGTTCGCCCCTACCACCTGGAACCTGCGTCCCACGGCGGTGTATCTGAAGGCGAGGATGAGACCGACGGTGAGCAGCGCCCCGATCCAGAAGACGGTGTTCATGCCGAAGATGCGGGTGCTCGTCCACTGTGACCAGCCGGTGGGCACAGAGCTCTGGACCGGGAAGGTCCGCCCGTAGCGATTGACGACACCGATGACCACCTGGCCGACCGCCAGCGTGACGATCAAGGCGTTGAGCTTGAAGCCCCCGATCAGGATCCCGTTGGCCAGCCCGATGAGGGCGGCGGCGCCGACGGCGGTGAGGAGCGCCAAGCCGATACGTTCGTCTGACTGCTGGCCGACTCCGACCACGATCGCTGCCGCCAGCGTGACGGTGCCCGGGGTGCTGAGGTCGATCCCGCCAGTCATGATCACGAGCATCTGGCCCAGTGCCGTGATGCCTAGCAGTGCCCCGTAGGGCGCGATCGCCCGCAGCGACACACCGCCGAGGGTGGCCGGCGCCCAGATCGACGCTACGAAGAGGAGGACGAGAATCGCCAGGTAGACCGGCAGGTACCGGGACGCCACCACGAACGAGGTGAGGGCGGTAGAAGACACTCGGGTCGACGTCATATCGTTTCACCCGCCCCCGCCATGAGGCCGGCAGCTTCAGCCACCCGCCGCTGGGCGCCGGTGGCCAGACCTCGGACCCGGCCCACGTCGGCGGTCAGCTCACCTTCACGCATGAGGACACGACCACCACACAACACCCAATCGACGTTGGAGGTGTCCATACCCCAGACGACGGCTCCGATTGGGTCGTTGATCGGCCAGATGTTGGGCCGATCGGCGCGGAGCACGATGATGTCGGCCTGCTTTCCGGGCTCGAGTGACCCGGTGACGGCTCCTAGTCCCACAGCCCGAGCCCCGTCGATGGTGGCGAAGCGAATCACCTCCCGGGTGGTGAGCAGGTTGGGGAGGCCACCTTTCCCCGCAAGCTTCAGGTCGAAGTGCGTGGCATGTTGGATCGAGTTGGTGGCCCGCATCTGAGCGAAGATGTCACCGGGGGTGAGGTTCTCGCTGTCGACGCCCAGGCCGGGACGGACCCCACGATCGATCAGCTCCTGGACGGGAGGCAACCCTTTTCCGTCGGCCATCTCACTGGAAGGCGCGAGTGCGACGGTGACGTGGTGGGCGGCGATGGCGTCGAGGTCTGCACCATCGAGATGAGAACAGTGGACGAGCGTCACGTGATCGCCCAACAACCCGCGGCGGCCCAACTCGGCGACGACACCGGTTGGGGAGGGATCAGATCCGGCGTGGGCGTGGATGCGCAAGCCGAGCTGGCGCGCCGCCTCCCAATCCGCCGCCACGCCCTCGATGTCGTCCAAAGTGGGATCGGCCGGCCCGAACGCGATCGACGTCGAGGCACCAACAACCCCCTCCCCTCGCGCCGCTAGCCGACGGAGATCCTCGCCGAGGTCGACCCGCCTCCTCATCCCGTGCACGTACACGGTGCGCAGGCCAGAGTCGCGGTGAGCCTCCAATGCGGCGTCGACCTGCCCGACCTCCGGCGAGAAGTCGGCCCAGTCGACCACCGTGGTGATCCCCGCCTCGGCCGCTCCGAGAAGACCGACCAGCGTGGCGGCGTAAACGTCGTCGGGCCGGTAATGGGGGCCGTAGTCGGTCCGCCCGGGCGAGCCGTCCCCTGGGGGCTGGCCGAGGTTGCGGAACAGTGACTTCCAGACATGGCGGTGGGTATCCACGAAGCCGGGCATGACGATGGCGTTGGTGGCGTCTAGCGGCTCGGCGCCGCGGGCACGAAGCTGCGGTCCAACCTCGACGATCACACCGTCTTCGACGTGCACGTCGGCTTCGCCGTAGTTGGGCGTCCCACTCCCCAAGGTGAGAACCCAGCCACCGCGGATCAGGAAACTGCCAGTCATGCAACCTCCCCGCGGTCTACCGATTCGAGCACCGTCTTGTAGATTCGATCCACGGAGGGAAGGGCGAGGTCTTCCAATGAGGCCGCCGCCGGCAGGGGAATGTGGGGGGTGGTGATACGGACGCTCGGCCCGTCGAGGTCCCAAAAAACCTCATCGCTGACGATGGAGACCAGCTCGGCGCCCCACCCGCACAGCCTCGGGTTCTCCTCGACGGTGAAGAAACGCCCGGTCTTGGAAACCGACTCGAGAAGGGTGTGGGTGTCCAGTGGGACCAGGGAGCGGATGTCGACCACCTCGGCGGAGATGCCGTCGGAGGCGAGCCGGTCGGCCGCCTCCAGCGCACGGGGGACCATGAGGGCGAGGGCGGCGATGGTTGCGTCGGTTCCTTCTCTAACGATCTTGGCGCCACCGAGTTCATCTACCACCTCGCCGTCGGGCACATCTCCTTTGGTGGCCATCAGCGATTTGTGCTCGAAGAACAGCACCGGGTCAGGATCCCGGATCGCCGCAGCCATCAAACCGACGACGTCTACGGGGGTGGATGGCGCCACGACCTTGAGGCCGGGGATCATCATGGCCCAATTCTCCACCGACTGGGAGTGCTGAGCGCCGAATCGGGAGCCGCCGCCGTTGGCGGTGCGGATCACCAGCGGAAACGACACCTGTCCCCCGGTCATGTAACGGGACTTGGCGATCTCGTTGGCGATCATGTCCCAGCACACGGCCAGGAAGTCAGAGAACATGATCTCGGCTATGACCGGGACGCCCGTCATGGCCGCCCCCATCGCCGCTCCCACGATCGCCTGCTCGGAGATCGGCGTGTCGCGGATGCGGTCGGGCCCGAACTCGTCGATCAAGCCCCCGGTGGTCTTGAACACACCCCCGGCGGCGGCGATGTCTTCGCCCAGCATCACCAAGGCCGGGTCGCGGCGCATCTCCTGGGCGATGCCGTAGGCCACCGACTCCCGATAGGTCAGTTCCGCCATTCCGAGCCCCCATCCGCCCACACGTCTGACATCAAGACGTCCTCGCCGGGCTCGGACCCCGACTTGGCGAACTCGGTGGCGGCATCGATCGCCTCGGCCACCTCCCGGGACACCGAGGTGAGCCTGTCTTCGGCTACCCCCAGCCGCAACAGCCGTTCGTGATAGACAGGGATCGGGTCCTTGCCCATCCACGCCTCCACCTCCTCGGCGGGCCGGTACTTTGCCGGGTCGGCCCGCGAATGGCCTCCCGACCGGTAGGTGACCGCTTCCACCAGGCTGGGACCGTCGCCCCGCCGGGCCCGCTCCAGCACCCCGAGGGCGATGAGGTAGACGGCGTCGGCGTCGTTGCCGTCGACCACCATCGGTTCCAGGCCATAGGCAGGGGCACGGTCGGCCGCCGGATGATCCACCGCCGTCACCAAGTCGATCGGCGTGTATTCCATGTACAGGTTGTTCTCGCATACGAACACCACCGGCAGTCGCCACACCGCCGCCATGTTCAGAGCCTCGTGGAAAGCCCCGATGTTGGTGGTGCCATCCCCAAAGAAACACACCGCCACCTGGTCGCTTCCCCGCATCTGCGCCGACCAGGCCGCCCCGTTGGCGACGCACAGGTGCGCCCCGATGATGGCATAAGAGCCCATCATTCCCTTCGAAACGTCGGTGAGGTGCATCGATCCGCCCTTGCCCCCCAGGAGGCCATTGGACCGCCCCAACAGCTCGGCCATCGCCGCCCCCATATCCACGCCCCGGGCCAAAGTGTGGGCGTGGCCCCGGTAGGTTGCAAAGGTGTAGTCGTCGGGCCGCATCGCTGCCCCGAACCCTGTCGCCACCGCCTCCATCCCCAAAGACAGGTGAGTGGTTCCCTTGACCAGGTTCTGGAGGAACAAGTCGTGGGCGCGTTTGCCGAACTGGCGCAGCTCATGTAACCGCCGGTACATCCCCATGCGAACACTCAGGTCGATGTCGGCGTCGACCAACGACTCGTCGACCGGGACCGGGAGCCGGGGCGGCCGCTGGGCGTAGTCGTAACGGAAATCAGTAAGCATTCGCCACCATCAGCTCCTCGCAGGGGAAGAGGGTGATGACCTTGCACCCCTCAGCGGTTACGACCACCTCCTCCTCGATCCGTGCCGCCGAACGGCCATCGGCGGCCGGAGCGTAGGTCTCGAGGGCGAACACCATCCCCTCTTGGATCTCCACGGGGTCGTCGAGAGAGTTCAGGCGACTGATGATGGGACGCTCGTGAAGGCCGACACCGACTCCGTGGCCGAACTGGAGACCGAAGGCATCCATCTCGTCGACAAACCCAAACTCCTCGGCCCGGGGCCAAACCTTGGCAACCTGATCCGTGGTGGCTCCCGGTTTCACCAGGTCGATGGCGGCGTCCATCCACTCACGGGACTGCTTGAAAGCGTCTCGCTGCGCCTGGGTCGCCCGGCCGACGACGAAGGTGCGGTAATAGCAGGTGCGGTAGCCGTTGAAGACGTGGATGATGTCGAAGTAGGCCTGGTCGCCCGGCCGGATCAACCGGTCACTGAAGACGTGGGGATGGGGGGAGCAACGTTCGCCGGCGATGGAGTTGATCGCCTCCACGAACTCCGAGCCCATCTCGAACAGGCGGGCGTGGGCCAGGCCGACGATGTCGGACTCGCGCACTCCCGGCTTCAGCGCCTCGAAGATGTCCTGATAGACCCCGTCGACCATGGCACAAGCCTGGGTGAGGAGAATTATCTCGTCGGGATTCTTGATCTCCCGGGCCCGCATCATCGCCTGCTGGCCATCGACCACCCTCAGATCCGCAGCCTGGAGGGCGAGAAAGACCGAGGTCTCAGCGAGATCGACGCCCAGCTTCTCCGTGGCGAGGCCCTCGTCTTCCAACGCCTGCTTGATCTCCCGCGCCGCCCGGGCGTGGAGGCCGGTATCGGGGCCGATGGCGCCCTGTAGGCCGGTATTGCCTCCGATCGAATTCGTCTCGTCATACATGTGAGGCAACTGCAGACGGTGAGCCTTGGCAGCCGATCCAAAATCCCATATGCGGGGCCACCCCTGGCGCGTGACCAGGGCCCAGCGCTCGCCTTTGTTGAACGCCCAGTAGCCGATCTGGGTGGCCGTTGCATAGCGGATGTTGGACGTCTCGAACAGGAGCACCGCGCCCAGGTCGAACTCGTTCAGCATCTCCCGTACCCGGCCCAGGCGATACTGACGGAGGCGTTCGAAGTCGACCCGGTTCTCCCAATCGACCCCCATCACCCCCGGGGCAGAGCTGGTCGCCACGGGAAACTCATCCATCGTTTGCTCCTTCACTCGACTGGGCCTCCTCGGAGATGACCCCTTGCAAGTAGTTCCAATCTCGGGCAAATCGGTACGAGTGCCGGAAAGGAGGCTGGGGTGCCTGGGTCTCCAGCCACCGCACCGGCCCCTCCCCTACGTTGCGGAATTCGTGCACGCAACCGGCTCCGGCCCAGGCCACGTCGCCCACTCCGAGCCGGTAGGCGTGGCCGTCGAAAACGGCTTCGACCGCTCCCTCGAGAATCAGATAGGCCTCCTCCAGCGGATGGTCGTGGGCGCCGGCGAAGCCACCGGGCACGTATTGCACCATGAACATCGTCGACAGGTCGGCGCCCAGGTCGGAGTCCACCATCATCTTGACGGTGATTCCGCTGTAGACGAGGAGAGCGGTGCGCATGCTGGCACTCACCGCCAGGCGATCCTGGGTCTGCATCGCCGGGTCCATTTGCCAGTCCTCGATGTGGCCGAAGCGGCGGGTGCGGGGATCGCGGACGTCGAGGGTGATCGGGGCGGCGGGGTGCAGCGGATCGGGAAAGTACGTGTCTCCGTCGAACCGGGTCCTCGGGAGCGGCGCCCGCATCTCGGCGAAGCGACATGGCTCCTCGGATGGATTACGCAGAGCGTGGGGCACGCCCACGGGGAGCAGGCCGTAGTCGCCTGTTTGGACCCGGAAGCTGCCCTCGGGCGTGTCGGCGATCAGGCTGCCGTTCATGACATAGAAGGTCTCCTCGTAGGAATGGAGGTGGGTCTCGACATGACCGCCAGGCGCCAACTGGGAGACGACGAACTCCATGTGGGTAGATCCGTCCGACTCGTCCACACCCGCCGCCGATGAATAACCCTCGCTCCTGTCCCCCAACGGTGACAGTGGCTGGAACTCCAAATCGTCGGCGAAGCGGGCGACATGGAGCGCCATCAGGTTTCCTCTCCCCGTAGGAACACCGCCACCGCGCTCAGGTCCCGCTCCCCCATCCCCGCCCCGATTGCCCGGCGAACGATGTCGTAGCCGGTCTCGGCCTGTGCCATCGGGGCGCCGGTGCGCCGTCCCAGGCCCATGATCAGTTCCAGGTCCTTGGCCACGAGGTCGAGGCTGAACGCGACCGCCGCATCGTCTGGGTTCTCGAAGGCCTGGCGCTTGTAGTGCACGAATGGCGCCCCTCCGGCGCCACTCGCAAAGATTTCGTAGGCGGTGTGACGGTCGACTCCTGCTCTCTCGGCGAGGACCAGGGCCTCGGCCAAGGCGACATTGAGGCCATGGACGAGGGCATTCACTGCCAGCTTGGCTGCCGAGCCCGATCCTCTCGCCCCCGTGTGGATGACACGAGACGCCAGCGGCTCGAAGACGGGGCGAACGCGCTCCACAACGGCCTCTTCCCCACCGACCATGATCGTCAGCGCCCCCTGTTCGACAGTCGAAACGCTGCCGGACACGGGAGCATCGAGGAAGGCGGCCCCGGCGCCGTCCACCGCCTCCCCGATCTCCTTGCTGGTCTCGGGATCGACCGTGCTGGTATCGACGGCGATGGCTCCGGGTCGTACGCCCTCCACCACACCGGTGGCACCGCAGTAGACCTCACGCAGCGCGCCGTCGTCGGCCAGGCTGCTGACTATCACGTCGGCACCGGCGGCAGCCTCGGCGGGAGAGCCGGACACCTCCACGTCCAGTTCCCCACCCAGGGCACGTGACTTGGTGGCGTCCCGGTTCCACAGGACGAGGCGGTGCCCGGCTGCGTGGATCCGTCGGACCATGGCGCCGCCCATGCGGCCCGTGCCCAAGAACGCCACTGTGGCGGTACTACTCACGATCAGTGACACTACACAATTCAAGACAGCAGTGAGGCTCGCTAACCGGTTCTGCTCAGCGGGACTGCACATGACCGGTGACAATTGTTTATGCTCGGCGGCGACGGCGACAAGGAGCACGATCGAAGATGAGCGACGGTGCGGTAGTGGTGGTCGGAGGCACTGGCGGCCTGGGGAGGGAATTGGCGCGGCATTATCTCGATGGTGGAAGGCCCGTCGTCGTCACAGGTCGGGACCCCGACAAGGCCGCCGCCATCGCCGCGGAACTGGGCCAAGGAGTCCAGGGTGTGGGTTTCGATCTGGCCGATCCCGAATCGATCGCCTCTGCCCTCTCCGACCTCGGACCCGTCTCCAAACTCGTCCTGGCTGCCATAGCTCGAGACAACAACCCGATCAAAGAGTATTCCCTGGCGCCGGCCATCGCCCTGACCACGATGAAGCTCGTGGGATACACCGAGGTGGTCCACACCCTCTTGGACCGTCTCGACGACTCCAGTTCGGTGGTCATGTTCGGAGGTCGCGCCAAGGACCGGCCCTACCCGGGCTCCACCACCGTCACCACGGTCAACGGTGGGATCTCCAGCCTCATTCGAACCCTGGCCATCGAGCTGGCACCGATCCGCTTCAACGCCATCCACCCCGGAATCGTCGGCGACAGCCCATTCTGGGAGGAGAAGCCGCTCGACAACATCCTCGCTCGCACCCCCACCGGCCGCCTCGTCACGATGGAGGACGTAGTCGACGCTACGGTGTTCCTGCTCGAGAATCAGTCGGTCAACGGCGTGAACCTCTACGTCGACGGCGGCTGGATGCTGATGTGAGCGTGACGGAGATAGGGAGCCAGAATCTGAACACGGACCTCGACGGGATCGGCGGGCGCCTGCGCGAGGAGAGAACCAACGCCGGACTCAGCCAGCGGGAGCTCGCCCGCCGCCTCGGTCTCTCCCCCAGCCTCATCTCCCAGGTCGAAAGCGGACTCTCCAAGCCATCGGTGGGCACTCTATATGCCATCGTCACCGAGTTGGGCGTGTCGCTCGACCGGGTCATCCGGGGCAGTGACTTCGAGGAGACCGACGATTCTTCTCACACCACGGACGCAGAGCTGGTTGTTCATCCGTGCGATCGGCAATCGATCGACCTCGACTCGGGCGTGAGGTGGGAGCAGTTGACTGCTCACACCGAGGACGACGTCGACTTCCTCCACGCCATCTACGAGGTGGGTGGAGCCTCCGCTAGCGACGATTCCCTGATGCGCCACCACGGGCGGGAGTACGGGTACGTGATGTCGGGAAACCTGGGAATCCAGATCGGCTTCGAGCATTACGAACTCGGGCCCGGAGACTCGATCGCCTTCGACTCCACCACCCCCCACCGGCTGTTCAACAAGGGCGACGAACCGGTCCACGCCATATGGTTCGTGGTCGGCCGCGACTCGGACAACCGCAACCGCTGAATGGTCGACTGCTGTCGCGGGGATCTATCACTCTCACCGGCCGCGTTCGTCGCTTGTACTTCCCGCCGCTTTAGACCGCCGAGATGTTCGGGGCATCCGAGAGGTGATGGCGGGGGCGGGCCCCATGGAGACGACGCACGATTCGGCCGCTCACCATGTCCCAGAGGTGGACGAACGGGCCTGCCTCCGGGAAGGTTTCGAGTCTCACAGGGGACCTTTGGCTCTACACCGGCGGCATGTGAGCACCGACAGTGGAGACTCGCCAGCTACCAAGGTGAATCCGACGCGCGGGTGTCACCCGAGGAAGGAGTCCAGCATGGTGACTCATCAAATCGCGACCAGGCCCCCAGAAGTGGCGGCCGAGCGGCTGCAGCAACTCGTCGATCGACTCGCAGCCAAGCCGAGATTCGGCCATGCGATCGTGGGAGTGGAGCGGGGCGACGGGTCGTTTCGTTGGAGCGGCGCCGCCGGGGTCGCCAACGCCGACGGCGCGCCAATGACGCCGGAGACGCCGTTCTTCGTCGCCAGTGTCACCAAGCTGTACATCGCCACCCTCGTCCTCCAGCTCCACGAAGAGGGGAAGGTCGACCTGGGTGCCCCGATCTCCACCTACTTCGGGCCCGAACGGGTCGCGGGGCTGCATCGCATCGGCGATGTCGACCACACGCCCGAAGTCACCGTGTTCCACTTGTTGAGCCACACTTCTGGGCTGAACGACTATCTGGAAGGCAAACCCGACGGTGGGAGAAGCATGTATCACCAGATCGCCGCAGGTTCTGACATCTCCTGGGGTATCGAAGACGTGCTTTCCATCACCCGCGACCAGATCCGCCCTCACTTCCCACCCCAGGATCCGACCGCCGACCCCAGGAAAGGCCGGTACTCCGACACCGGCTTCCAGTTGCTGATCGCCATCGTCGAGGAGATCACTGGCGGTTCGTTCGCCGAAGCACTCGAGCAGCGGATCATTCGCCCGCTCGATCTCCGACAGACCTGGCTGCCCGGCAAGTCCCAACCACTCGATCCAGCCCCGGTGGCCACCGACGTCTGGTCGAACGGCCAAGCCCTTGCGATACCCCAGGCGATGGCGTCGTTCAACGATCTCTACAGCAACGTCGACGACACGCTCACGTTCCTGGCGGCTCTGATGAGAGGAGAGCTGTTCAGAAATCCCGCCACATACCCGTTGATGGAGGAACGGCGCAACCGGGTCATCTGGCCGCTCATCCACTACGGGTTGGGGATGATGCACTTCAAGATCGGACGTTTCAACGCACCGGGCCGTCGGCCGCTCACCCTGATAGGCCACACCGGGGCGACAGGCTCGTGGCTGTTCCATTGCCCCGAGCTGGACCTCTTAACCACCGGCACGGTCGACGAAGTGAAAGCGCGAGCCTTCCCGTTCCGCTTCATCCCGAAGCTGCTACGGGCAATCGTGAGCTGAGCCCCGTCAGCACCGACGGGATTCACATCGATTGGATGCCTAGAGAGTCTGAAACCTACGAGGTCCGGTCATTCCCCAAGATCCGACGCGCCTATATCGATGTCCTTCGTGAGGGGCACCGTCGTCACATCATCCACGGACTGATCGAAGTCGATGTGTCGGTCGGCAATTCGCGATCGGGTCGTTGCAGAGGATCGTCCCCAGCTCTCGTTTACCGGGTTTCTCGTGGCCTGTGTCGGCCGAGCGGTGGACGAGCACCGAATGATGCGTGCCCACCGCTGGGGCCGCCGGAGGTTGGTGCTCTTCGATGAGGTAGATGTCAACCTGCAGCTGGAAGCAGGTGGACGAGGATGGAAACCGTACCGTCCAGTCCCGCATCGTCCACACCGCGAACCTCAAGTCCGTCGGGGAGACTTCCTCGGAGATCGGGGAGACGCAGCCAGGTGACTCTTCGAACTACTGAGGCAGCGTCACGAACCACCGGGTCCCCCTGACGATCAGTGTGGATCACGACATCATCGACGGTGCTCCGGCCACCCGGCTCAGCCATCCAAGCGGTAGAGCGTGTACACCCAGAACGCAGTGCCCTTAGCAATCATCGGCGGTGCCGTCTATCTGGGCCTGGTATACGGCTGGATCGGGCAACGCACCGGCACTCTCCGGTATACGATCCTCGCCCATATGCTCGTCAACGCGATGGGACTGGGTTTCGCCTCACTCCTCCGCGGTGGTTGAGTCTTGAACTGATGGCGCTCCGTGACGGCCGCAATGGCGATAGTGCCCACCAAGCTTCTCAGGGTCGGATAAGGGTCGATCGCATGACCCATGCCTAGGACTGACGCCGAAGGCACCATCCAGTGGGCTGTCAAGAATCACGTAGACGGCCGCTAGAGCGAGGATCTCCGGGGAGATGGCCGAGCAGACCCCATAGGGCGAGACCTCCGAGGAGTGTCCACGCCGCCCAGACGGGGATCTGAGATGCGGTCCCTTCGATGCCACGGAGGGCGGCGACCGTCGAGGTTGCGGTGAGGACCAGGGTGTAGGTGGCGCCTTTCATGACGATGAGCGGAGCGATCACGTAACCCCACGGCCAACGTTTGAGGAGCAGGAACCCTCCGAAGAGAAACCAGGGGACCATGAACGACAGATCCATGGCTGCAATGAGCTGAAACGCATCGGAACCGATGTCGGGTGCCGAACCCGTCGTCATGAAGACTGCCCACTGACCGACCCAGGCGAGCGTCAGTCCCCCTCCCGTGAACAGCATGTAGCCGCCGACCCAACGTCGTGGGGTCGTTGAGGAGAAGTCGCTGGCGACAGCAGTGGGGTCGAGTCGACCCAATGCCAGGATCAAGGCGAACACCGGCAGCGTGAACAGGACCACATAGAGAGGGAAGAACCAGTTGAGCGCGGCTCCGAACAGGTAGTAGGCGTAGTTGTACAAGCTGTATCCAAGCATCGAATACCAGACCAGCTCCGCCCTCCGGGATCCTTCCCGGACCCCGAGCAGCGACCAGATCAGTAGGGGGACGGCCACGAGCAAGGTCACCAGGTCGTTGCCGAACCAAGCCGCCATCACCCAGTCTTCGTCGCGATACAGAGACGGAATCAACAGCCCAACTCCCGCTTGAACGGCCATTAGGATCGCCACTCCCAGCGACAGCCGCCAGGCAGCGCTCGCTGAGATCGATGGGCGCCCGGATCGGGGTTTCTCCATCGCCGGAATCGTAAGGCCTGACCACGCGTCACTCGGCGAATCAGTGTGTCCCCAAGGGCCCTACGAACTCTCCTCGCTATATGAGAGGCGCGCCGCGAAAGGCCCGAACACGATGCTGACGGCCAACACAACGAGACTCACGACCGGGCGCCAGAGAGTAAGCACGCCCGCGATCACCAGGACCAACACCCCCGTGATCGGCTGGAACACCAGCCAGTAGTAGAAGCGAATCGGCAGCTGGGGCTCCCATGCGCGCACTCGCTGGGCCCGGATCACAAACAGCATGTACAACAGATTGAGGATCACGAAGAGAGCGATGAAGGGGATGACCGCGGCAGCCGAGGTCGGGAAGTTTCCCACCAGGTTGGTGGGATAAGGAACCAGGGCGACCGCTCCGAGTAGGGCAAGGTTGATCACGATCATTCCCGTCTCGATGGACCCGAGCATCGCAAAGAGCTTGTGATGCTGCCACCACACATTGGCGACAAGGGCGAACGCCAGTGCGAAGACGAGGATGTTGGAAGCCTGCTCTCTCACGAACTGCGCCGGTTCGTCCTGTATCTGTCCCAGATCGAGGGTGAACACGAGGAGCGTCATTGCGATGGCGAATACGGCGTCCGAGAGGTTGGCCACCCGGGCGAATTCCGGTTGGTCGCTACGAAACCAAATCCTTCGACTCCACTGGGAGTCGGGCGGATCGGGGCGAGCAGTCATCGGGACACCAGTGTATGGAGGTCCTTGCGAGGGTGCCGACCCTGTGCAGCACCCGGTTGCGACGTCAGGGGGTGTTCCTCGCTTTGCTGGCACCCTGGAGTGGCTGAGTGGACCGAGGTCAGTGGGTGGCCGGGCCTGGCGGCCCCGCGCCCGGATGAGACGTGCCGAAGGTCCCTGGTGGTCGGTCCCGGTCCGATGAATGATCTGAGTGTGAATCCGGTCTCGGACTCGTTTCTGTTGGAGCTAGCAGGTATAACCGCTTCCCTGCTCGGCTTCTTCGTCGTGGGGGTGTTCTTCTATGTGCAGCGAGGACTGTTCCCCCGCGCGGCACAGGCGGCCCAGCAGTACATGCAGGCTTCAACCCGGACGGTGATCGTCCTGTACGGAATGACCCTGACCGTGTCGTTGGGTCTTGTGGTTCTCAAACCGTCATGGGCGGCGTTGCTTTATTTCGGGTTCTCGATCGCCTTGTTGTGGTCGGTGATCCGAACCAGTGTGGCGATCAGCCGCCTCCATCGAGCTCTCGAGATAAGGGTGATCCCTCAGATCCCCATGTGGTTGGCGGCCGCGGCATGTCTTGGTGCGCCGTGGGTCATGGGCGGTACGAGTCCATCGCGAGAGAGTCTCACCGTGGCGATCCTCTTGCTGGGAGTGTTTGCTTTTGCGAGCTCGGCGAGCCTGGTGCTCTCCACCTTCGACATCTCCCGGTTGGAATCGTCGGCTGTCCCCGGATTCGAGTCAGGAGTCCACACGGACCACGTCAAGGATGTCGAGGGTCCTGACAAGTGGAGGGATCGCCCTGATGGCCACAAGGAGGACCCAGCCTGGGAAGGAGAGGGAATCTAGACACGACGAGGGTTCCGAAGCAGGTAATGAGCACAATGCGGATCCGGCGGAACAGCTATGTTGCGCCGAACCGAGTATCACGGTTTGAACAACCAGACCTCGGCGGGGAGCGGTGGCGACCAGGTGGCTGCTGCTCCGATGAGCGTGGCGCGGCGCGTGATCGACCGACCGCTACGACCTAGCCAATTCGTATCGACATGGAGCGCACTCCGGCAAAGCCCTCCGTCGCCGACTCCCGCGGGTGTTGTGCTCGTCGTTCGCGGTACTGGGATTGTGGACGGCGGTGGGGCTGACGGTGTCCTCCCGGGTGATGGGCTGCCGGGTGTGAGTCGAGCGGGCCAGATCGCGCCGGCTGCGACGCCCTCCCACCACTCATTCAACTGATTGGTTGACAACAACGCTCGTCAGGCGTATCGTTTTCAACCATATGGTTGAACAACTCGGCTCCCCGTGACCACCGACCCGCTCTCGCAGGTGTTCTCGGCGCTGGCCGATCCGACCCGGCGGGACATGGTGGCGAGGCTGGCAGAAGGCGATGCCACCGTCACCGAGCTGGCCGAGCCGTACGACGTGACGATCCAGGCGGTGTCGAAGCACCTGCGGGTGTTGGCAGGTGCCGGACTGGTCAGCCGCAGCCGGGACGCCCAGCGGCGTCCGGTGCATCTGGAAGCCGAGGTGTTCGACCTGATGACCAAGTGGATCGACCGCTACCGCCGGATGGCGGAGGAGCGCTACCGGCGTCTCGACAACCTCCTCGCGACGATGCCGGACGATCCCCCGACGGCCCGCAACTCGAAAGGAACCACCGCATGACAACCCAGCGCACCCACGAGACCGAGATCATCGTCGAACCCGACGTGCCGCTAATCCGAATCGTCCGCGAGTTCGACGCCGCACCGGACAAAGTGTTCCGCGCCCACGCCGATGCCGATCTGTTCTCCCAGTGGATCGGGCCCCGCTCGGTCCAGGTGCGCATCGACCACTTCGACTGTCGGACCGGAGGCTCCTATCGGTATGTGGCGGTCAGCGAGGGTGTCGAATACGGCTTCTTCGGGTCCTTCCACGAAGTGCGTCGCGGCGAGATGATCGTGCAGACCTTCACCTTCGAGGGAGAACGCGACGGAGTGGCGCTGGAGCGCCTCACGCTGCAGGACCTCGGTGGCAACCGCACCCGGCTGGTTGCCACGTCGCTGGTCGACAGCTTTGAAGGCAGGGACGCCTTCGTGGCCAGCGGCATGGAGGTCGGCGTCCGCGAGGGTTTCGAGAAGCTCGACGAGTTGCTCGCCCACTGAGGGCCTTCCTATTGGCCGCCATTCGGGGGGCAGGAAGTGTCCTGGCCTCGGGGGAGGTTGACGTTCTAGGTAGCGTGCAGCCCAAGGAATAGTCGTATCCGGAAGCAGGGAGCCGGTCGTCTCCGTTCCTGCCGATTCCACCGATCATAGGTAGCCCGGGCCAACGCCTCGGTGCGACTACGGGCGTGCAGGCTGACGATTGCCGAGGACAGGTAGTTGGGCACCGTCCCGGGCGAGAGATGGAGCGCAACGGAGATGTCGGCGTTGGGGCAGACCTCCCCCCACCAGGCGGAGGATGTCCCGTTCCCGATCGGTCAGCGGGTCGGGGCCGCCCCACGCGGTCATCGCTGGTTCGGAGCGACTACCCGGTTTTCCGTCGTGGATCGGGCGCAGGGAGGTGACCAGCTCGCTGATCGGCGCGTCCTGCACGTATCCGGCCACGCCGGAGTCCAGCGCCCGGCCAAGGTTGCCCGAGCGAGCCGCCGAACGCCCTAGGTGACCGTCGATCGATCCAGAGAGAGATGCCTGCCGGCTGCATGGTCGACGCTGCCACCGCTAGGAGCTCGTCGGTGAGCGCTTCGGCGTCGAGCT
>JBGTLA010000084.1:0-3748 GCA_041744375.1 Acidimicrobiia bacterium
GTCGCCTTCGCCGCCGACAGCGAGGCCCTGGTGGTGTCGCTCGGGCTCGACGCAGCCGCCGGGGACCCCGAGAGCCCCCTCGAGATCACCATCGACGGCTACCGGCAGGCGGGTAGGTTGCTGGGCGGCCTCGGCCGGCCCACGGTCATCGTCCAGGAGGGCGGATACAACCTCAACACGATCGGCGACCTGGTGGTCGCCTTCCTCACTGGCTTCGAAGGAGCACGAGCATGACGGTCGGTAAAGACGAGTGGGGAGGTCTCGCCCCCAGCCAAACGCGCAAGGACATCCCTCCCCCACCGCACTGGCGTATGGAAGCAGTGGCGGCGGTGCAACGACCGCACCATCTACGCGTCTCACCCGACGGCTCCCAGCTGGCCTTCCTCCTGGACCGGGCCGACCTCGGCTCCGACGTGTGGGTGATGGAAACCGGGGGGGGAACCCCCCGCCAGGTGACGGTGGACCGTCCCCCAGCCGCCTTCTGGGAGGACACCGCTCCGGCGTGGTCGCCCGACGGGTCCCGCATCGCCTACACGTCCGCCGGGTGGACTCGGGTGGTTCCGGTGGGTGGTGGCCCCAGCCGGCCCGTCATCGAAGGCGGCTCACCCGTGTGGGTCGACGACCACACCCTGGCCGTCACCTACGACATCGACCGGTCGGTGACTGCCACTCTCCTGCCCACCGTGACGGAGGTGACCCGGGTGGCGGTCGTCGACCTCTCCGACCCGTGGCTGCGCCCCGTCACAGACCCGGGTGCCGACGCCAAGGACGCCGACTTCCACCATCGGCGGCTCGCTTACACGTCCTTGCCTCCCGACGATCGCAATCGCAGCGATGTGATGGTGGTGGACATCGAGGATGGAGGGAGCAACCTCATCAGCGGGACTCCTGGTGTCCATGCCGCCGCTCCTCGCTGGTCCCACGACGGAACCCGGGTTGCCTTCGTGTCGGAGGAGCCGGGCTGGTACGCCCTCTACGCATGGGATGGCCACAAGATTCATCGCCTCACCGACACCGAGGGCGACTTCGGACCGGTCCGCTGGTCCGACGACGACGAGCGACTCCTCACGACGCGAACCAGGCGGGGTCGCACAGAACTGGTGGTGGTGGACGCCGTCGACGGAGCGGTAAAAGTACTGGCCGTGGGCGGCACCTGGAGTGGGGCGTCGTGGCTGGCCGATGGTGCGGTGGTGGCCGTGTACGAGGATCACGCCACGCCCGCCCGCATCGAGAAGGTATCCCCCGACGGCGCCCGTAGCGTGCTGTTCGACCCCGCCCCGGCGGCGGTGGGAGCCGCCCCGCATGTGGCCTTCTCGGAAGTGACCTACCGTGCTCCAGACGGGCTCGAGATCCATGGCTTCTTGTTCCGCCCTGCGGTCGCCGACCAGGGACCCGTCCCCGCCGTCGTCTATCCCCACGGCGGGCCCACTTCGCTCTATGGAGACGAGTGGGACGGCTACGCCCAGTATTTCCTGGACAAGGGCTATGCCTGGTTCGCCATCAACTTTCGCGGTTCCACCTCCTACGGGAGGGAATTCGAGCGAGCCAATCACGGCGTGTGGGGTACCGACGACACGGGCGACTGCCTGGCGGCCGCCTCCTACTTGGCCGACCTCGACTGGGTCGACGCCGAGCGAATCGCCATCTTCGGGGCGTCTTATGGCAGCTATATGACCGTCACCGCTCTCTCCGACGACCCGGCCCACCGTTTCGCCTGTGGGGTGGCCAAGTTCGGCGACTGCGACATCCTCACGTCGTGGGCCCAGGGAGATCGGGACGGCGTCGAGGACCTGGAACGGATGATGGGGCACCCCTCCCTGGCCCGTGGTGCCTATCGGGCCGGATCACCTATCCACCGCCTCGGTCGGATCGAGCGACCGATCCTCGTCGCCCACGGCGAAAAGGACGAGCGGGTCCACCCTCTCCAGTCCGAGCAGCTGGTGAGAGAACTCTCCCGATTGAACAAGACCTTCGAGTATGTCACTTATCCCACCGAGGGCCACGGGTTCTTGCGCCGTGATCCCCAGCTCCACTTCTATCGCCGCCTCGAGCGGTTCTTCGACTGGTATCTGATGTAGCGGCATCGGATCCTACGGCGTGGGCAACCGCTCGACGATCAGGTCGATCTCGCTGTCGGTGATCGTCAGGGGAGGACCGAGGAGAATGGCACTGGCAGTGGCGGGGTAGACCAAGAGACCCCGCTCCCGACAGGCGACCGTCACGGCGGCGGCGTCTCCAACCTCGACACCCACCAACAGACCACGTCCCGTCACATTGCCGAATCCAGCTTCGCCCAGCCTCACCCGGAGGTGATCACCAGAGGTGGCCGCCCGTGCTACCAGGCCCTCGGACTCGATGATCTCCAGCACGGCGAGTGCCACCGCCGCCCCGATGGGGTGATGGGAGAACGTGAATCCATGCACGAAGCTCCCCGCGCCGATGGTGTCGGCCACCTCGCCGGAGGCCACACACAGCCCCAGGGGCCAGTAGCCCGAAGCCGCCCCTTTCCCGGCGGTGAGGACGTCGGGTTGGAGGGAATAGTGGTCGGAGGCAAACCAGGCGCCGGTGCGACCAAACCCGGTCATGACCTCGTCGGCGATCAACAGGACACCGTGGCGACGGCACACCTCGGCGAGCGCCTGCCAGTAGCCCTCGGGAGGGAGAGCCCCGCCGGAGGAAGCGCCTCCTATCGGCTCTCCGATGAAGGCGGCGACGTCGCCCCGTTCGGCGATGACCGATTCGAGCTGGGCGGCGTGCCAACCGGCGTCGGGGGACTCGAGCGAACCCGGAATCCGGACGAACCGACCCAGGAGAGCCTCGTAGGGCGCCCGCAACGTGGGGCGGCCCGAGAGGTCGAGTGCCGCCAGCGTGTTGCCGTGATACGACACCTCCCGGGAGACGATCGTCGTCCGGTGGGGTTTGCCCCGGGCCGTCTGATAGGCGAGGGCGAGCTTGACGGCGGTCTCCGTGGCCTCCGAACCTCCCGCAACCGGAAACACCCGCGAGTCGGAGACGGGAAGATGGGGAGCCAGGGCGGTGGCGTATGACTCCAGGACAGGCGTGGTAAAGGTGGCGGCATGGACGTAGTCGACGGCGGCGACCTGGGCGGCCATGGTCAAGGCGACCTGGCGGCGGCCATGGCCAATCCCACAGACGATGGCCCCTCCGGCGGCATCGAGATACCGGCGGCCACCGGAGTCGACCACCCAGCAGCCTTCGGCCGCCACCGCCTCGATCGGGTGGGCGGTGCGATGGAAAACCGAGCTCACGGGGCCTTCTGTGGATCTGCACCCGTCACGATCGCCGGACTGCCAGCAACTCGGACACCCTGTCCAGAGGGAGGGCGTGGGCGGTGCGACCGAGATACCCCGACATGGTCTCGGCGGCACAGAGTGCATTGAGGATCGCCTCCTCGGTGGCATCGGCAACGGCGGCGAACAGCGGGTCCATCTCCTGATGCGGGATCATGTCGAGCCGGTACAGACCGCCGGTTTTCGCCGGCAGGTGGTTCCCGGTGGCGAACGCAAGGAAAATGTCGCCCGAACCGTTGTGACCAGTGCCACCAACGCGAGCAAGGCCAACGGTGGCACGCTGCGCCAATCGGCGGCACTGGATGGGGATCAGCGGAGCATCGGTGGCCACCACCACGATGATCGACCCGTCCTCCCGCTCGACGGGATCCGCCCAGCCCAGCGGGACCTGGTCCGCTCCGATCATTCTTCCCACCGGGACGCCGTCGACCCGCAGC
>JBGTLA010000085.1:0-14047 GCA_041744375.1 Acidimicrobiia bacterium
GGCGCCGGGCGGGTGGTCGCCGTCGAAAGCGACAAGCGGGCGCAAGCCGATCTGGCCGTCAACGCTCCTCATGGCGTGATCGTGGGCCGGGCCTTCGAAGCGGCAGCGGACAAGCTCGGGCACTCCGACCTGGCGGTGGTCGACCCGCCGCGGGCCGGGTTGGGTCGTGCCGGCGTGGGGGTGCTCGTCGCCAGTGGCCCGCGTCGAATTTCCTACGTGTCGTGCGACCCGGCCTCTCTCGCCCGCGACGTCAAGCTCCTGATGGCATCCGGATACCAACTCTCAGCAGTTGCCCCGGTCGACCTCTTCCCCAACACACACCACATCGAAGCGGTGGCCTCCCTCCACCTGTGACCGCATAGGACGGCCGCCGTCGAATGGTCTCACACCGTCCATCGAGAAAGAACCGACTACGTGGGGCGCAAGCCGACTTGTCCTGATAGTTTCGACTAGGTTCGATCTTGGTGACCGCGACGAGGAGGCCGGGATGGAGATCTCGATGACGATCAACGGCAAGGAGGTGTCGGGCGAGGTCGAGGCGCGTACCTTGCTCGTTCATTTCCTGCGCGAGGACCAGGGACTGACGGGTACTCATGTCGGCTGTGAGACCAGCTATTGCGGCGCCTGCACGGTGATGGTGGACGGCGCAACCATCAAGTCCTGCACCATGTTGGCCGTCCAGGCCAACGGATCCGAAGTGCGGACGATAGAAGGAGTGGCCGACGGCGAGAGCCTGCATCCTGTGCAGGAAGGCTTCTGGGAGCGCCACGGGTTGCAGTGCGGTTTTTGCACCCCCGGCATGATCATGTCGGCGGTCGGACTTCTCGAGGCGAACCCGAACCCGACCGAAGACGAGATCCGCCACGGCATCGAAGGCAACCTGTGCCGCTGCACCGGATATCACAACATCGTCAAAGCCATCGAATACGCCGCCGCCACCATGCGCGGCGACGAGCCCGCTCCGCCGGACTGGGCTCAAGAGGAGGTCTCGGTATGACTACCACCACCAGCTTGATGGGAGGTGCTGTCCGCCGCCGAGAGGACCCCGCCCTGATCCAGGGAACGGGTCGCTACGTTGACGACATCACCGCCGTTGGCATGGCGCACATGGCCTTCACGCGCAGTCCCTACGCCCATGCCCGCATCATCTCCATCGACGTTTCCGAAGCAGAGGCAATGCCGGGCGTGCTGGCCGTCTACACCATCGACGATGTGCGTCATCTGGGCCCGCTTCTCGCCCAGGTGCCGATCGGGAAACTTCGCCCACTTCTGGGAGATGGCGTGGTCAAGCATCTCGGGGAAGCGGTGGCGCTGGTGGTGGCGGAGTCACCGGCGCAGGCCGTCGACGCCGCCGAGGCGGTGGAGGTGGATTATGAGTCACTCCCGGCCGTTGTCGACCTCAAGCAGGCGGCCTCCGACGAGGTCAAGGTCCACGACGACCTCGACTCGAATGTGATTCACAGCTGGACGTATCACGGCTACTGGGAGGCCCTCGGCCTCGAGTCGCAAAAGCCGAAGATCGATGCGGCCAAAGAGCGTGACGACGCCATCGTCGTGTCCCAGGAGATGGTCAACCAGCGTCTGATCCCCGTGGCCATCGAACCCCGGGCGGTGATGGCGGAGTGGCACCCAGGCTACGAGCGGTTCACCGTGTATTCCTCCACCCAGATCCCTCACGCCCTGGCCGGGGCGATCGCCAAGACTTTTGGGATCGCCGCCAACGCCGTGCGGGTCGTGGCTCCCGAGGTGGGGGGAGGGTTCGGCTGCAAGCTCAACGTGTACAACGACGAGATCCTGGCGTGCTTCGCCGCCCAGCAACTCGGTCGTTCGGTGAAATGGACGGAATCTCGGCGCGAGGCTCCCCACTCGACCATCCAGGGCCGGGGTTGGGTGGCAACCGCCTCCCTGGTCGGAACACGCGACGGGGAGATCCTGGGATACGAGATCGACGGCCTGGCCGACATGGGCGCCTATAGCCAGAACTTCACCGTGGCCATCCCTCTCCTGGGGTTATGGGTGGCCTCGGGTCAGTACACGTTCCCGACCCACTTCCAGATCGACTGCGTCGTCACGAACACCATGACAACCGACGCCTACCGCGGAGCAGGCCGCCCCGAGGCGGTCTACTACCTCGAGCGCATCATCGACATGTACGCCCGCCAGATCGGGATGGACCCACTCGAGGTCCGCAAGAAGAACTACTGGAAGCCCGAGGAGTTCCCGGCGACGATGGGTTGTGGGTTCGCTCTCGACTCGGGACGTTACGCCGACTCTGTCGATGCCCTCGTCTCCAAGGCCGACTATGCCGGGTTGCGGGCGATGCAGAAGTCGGCCCGAGCCGAGGGGCGATTGGTCGGTGTCGGCGTCTCGTCCTATGTCGAGGTGTGCGGCTTTGGGCCGGCCGTCCTCGCCGAGATCGGGTTCTGTTGGACGAACTACGGCCTGCCGTCGTCGTTCAACGGCTCGGGGCTGGTCAGAGTCAACCCCGATGGGACCGCCACGGTCGTGATCGGGACGGGGCCGTCGGGGCAGGGCCACGAGACCACCTGGGCGCAGATCGTCTCGTCCGGTCTCGGGATTGCAATGGAGAACATCGTGGTTCGCCACGGGGACACGGCCGAGTCCCCGATGGGTGTGGGAACCTTCGGCAGCCGCTCGATCGCCGTCGATGGCT
This sequence comes from Acidimicrobiia bacterium, assembly GCA_041744375.1. Lineage (GTDB taxonomy): Bacteria > Actinomycetota > Acidimicrobiia > Spongiisociales > ZC4RG35 > JBGTLA01. Next base: position 2,675 of record JBGTLA010000085.1, read on the forward strand.
CGGCGGCCTTCGTCGCCACGAAGAAGGTCGGCGAGAAGGCGGCCAAGCTGGTCGCTCACCTGCTCGAGGCAGCCGAAGAAGACATCGTCTTCGCAGACGGCGGTGCGCACGTGTCAGGGTCGCCTGACACGGCGATCACCTGGGCCGAGATCGCCACGGCGGCGTATCAGGGGCACAAGTGCCCCGACGACTGGGATTCGGGTCTGGAGGTGCACGCCTCCTTCAGTCCCGGCAACGCCACCTGGCCGTTCGGAACCCATCTCGCCGTGGTGGAGGTCGACCCCGACACCGGCAACGTCACGCTCCTCAAGTACGTGGCGGCCGACGACTGCGGGAACGTGATCAACCCGCTGATCGTCGACGGCCAGCTGCACGGAGGCATCGCCCAGGGTGTCGGCCAGGCACTATTCGAAGAGGCCATCTACGACGCCGACGGGAACATGCTCACTGGTTCGCTGGTGGACTATCCGATCCCGACGGCCTCCGACCTTCCCTCGATCGACCTGACCCGGACCGTCACCGAGAGCCCGATCAACCCTCTCGGTGCCAAGGGTATCGGGGAAGCGGGGACCATCGGATCGGCCCAGACGATCGTCAACGCCGTCGTCGACGCATTGAGTCACCTCGGTGTGACCCACATCGACATGCCATTGCGCCCGCGCAAGGTGTGGCAGGCCATGCAGGCCGCTGAGCAGAACGGAGGCGAGGGCTGATGTATCCCAGGAGTTTCGACTACGTCGCTGTGAGCGGCATCGATGAGGCAATATCAGCGCTGGCCGACGCCGAGTTCGCGAAGGTGCTCTCGGGAGGCATGAGCCTCATCCCCATGATGAAGCTGCGTCTGCTGTCGCCCGAACTGGTGGTCGACATAGGCGGTGTCAGCGGTCTCGATTCCATCGTCGACCACGGCGATCACGTCAGCATCGGCGGTCTCGTCCGTCACGCGCAGACGGCCGCTACGGCCGATCTCCCCAAGGCACTCGTCGATGCCGCTTCCTGGACGGGAGATGTCCAGGTCCGGAACCGGGGGACGACGTGTGGAGCGGTGGCGCATTGTGATATCGCCGCCGATCAACCCGCGGCCGTGATGGCCCTCGGAGCGACCATGGTCGCCCAAGGCCCTGGCGGGACACGGGAGATCGCCTGCGAAGACTTCTTCGTCGACACCCTCACCTCGGCTTTGGAACCGGGCGAGATCCTCACCGAGATCCGCATCCCCAACAAGGGCGGTGCCTCCGCCTACGACAAGCTCGGTCGCCGCGGCGGGCACACGGATTACGCCGTGGCCGGAGTAGCTGCGTGGGTGGAGAAGTCGAACGGCTCGGTATCGGGCTGTCGGGTGGGTCTCACCGGGGTGGGCACCAAGACCAGCCTCGCGGCCGGCGTGGCCGACTTCCTGGTTGGCACGGATGGCTCCGAGCAGGCGGTGGCCGAGGCTGCGGAGAAGGCAACCGAGGGCGTGACCGTGCTCGAAGATCTGTACGGTTCCGAGGAGTACAAGAGTCACCTGGCCAAGGTCTTCACCCGCCGGGCGCTCACCCAAGCCCTCGCCCAACTCTGATCCTTTTTATGACCGAATCGGGGCGTAATCCGCCCCGATTCGGTGATGAGAAGAGTGCGCTCAGCTCGTCGCTCGTTCGATGATGAGTCGCGCCCGAGCTTGGCGCACTCGTTCGACCACCCGGTCGGGGCTGTGCCAGATCTCGTGGTCCCACACGATGACGACCGTGTAGCCGGCTGCCTCGAGTTTGCCGATCCGGATGGCGTCGTTTCGCCGTTGTGACCACGACGTGTGATACCGCTCGCTGTGGATCTCGACGATCAGGGGAACTTCGCAGTCACAGTAGTCGACGCGGCCGATCCAACTTCTGACCCGGATGTCGACCTGACGGCGGAGCGTCGTGATCCCGTTGGAAGCTGCGATGTACTCGAAGCGTCGTTCGTTGTTGCTCTGGGGAGCCGTGGCCCCATCCTCGCGGTCATTGAGCAGCTTGCGAAGATCGCACAACCCGTTGCGGCCTTGGCGCGAGAGAGCGTCGACGAGATCCCACGTCTCTGCCACGGTGACCAGACCCGCACCCAAGAAGTGATCGAGTACTTGCGCCGCTCGGTGGGCGCCCTCGGTCCCGCACACGAGCAGGGTGGTCAAGGGTGGCGCTGTGACCGGGATATCGTGGAGGATCAGCCGTTGCTCCGCGGGGATCCGGGTGAGATGGTGGATCGTGGCTGCGGCCGGCTGGCGGCGCCGCAGCACCCGGCTCACCGCGACGTGCACCGGTTCGGCTTTCATCCCGGGAAGTCCCCACAGGACTGCGGCCGTGAGGTGGGAGGCGACGGCGTCGTAGCCCACATCCAGGACCCCCGCCATCACCGACTGCCATGGTGAGGTGGCCGAGCCACCGATTCGGAGTACCCGTGGTGTGACGGTGGTGAGGCGGCCGGAGGCGATCATGCGTTGGATCGCCCAGCGGTCGAATCCGTTCGCTCGGGCCTGGGAGCGACTGACGAGACCGTGCTGGTCGGCAGCGAGGCGTCGCAACTGCTCGAGGTCGTGCATGGTCGCACCGTGACTGATCGGGCACCGCTTGAGAAGGGGGTTGGCGTTCTGGGGTGCGAACCGGTGCGGACTCCGCACCGGTTCGGTCATAAGAAGTCATAGGATGGGCGGATGCGGTCGGTCGACGACGTCGTGGAAGTTTTCGGTGAGCGGGGGTACGTGGCCGATCGAGGGTTGGCCGTGTCCGTTCATCTGGCGTTGGAGCTCGAACGCCCTTTGTTTCTCGAGGGTGAAGCCGGCGTCGGAAAGACAGAAGTGGCCAAGGTGCTGGCGGAGGTGTTCGACGAACCACTCATCCGGCTCCAGTGTTACGAAGGCTTAGACGTCAACCACGCCCTCTACGAGTGGGACTACGCCCGCCAGATGCTGGCAATTCGCCTGGTCGAGGCTGGCGGCGACGGAGCCCATGCCGATGTGGGCGACATCATGTCCCGCCAGTACCTCATAGCTCGGCCGCTTCTCCAGGCGATCGAGGCGGCTTCGTCGGGTCGGCGTCCGGTGCTCCTCATCGACGAACTCGATCGCGCCGACGAGGAGTTCGAGGCGTTCCTGCTCGAGCTGTTGTCAGACTTCCAGGTGACGATCCCCGAGGTCGGCACCATCGCTGCCGAACGTCCACCCATCGTCGTCATCACCTCCAACCGCACCCGTGAGATCCACGACGCCCTCAAGCGTCGGTGTATCTACCACTGGATCGACTACCCATCGGTGGAGAGGGAAGTGGAGATCGTTGCCAGCCGTCTTCCCGATATAGATACCACCCTCGCCCGCCACCTGGCGCTGGCCATGGCCGACCTCCGATCTCTGGAGCTCTTCAAGCCTCCCGGTGTGGCAGAGACGTTGGATTGGGCCAGGGCATTGCGCGTGCTCGGCGCCAACGAACTGTCGGATGAGGTCGTAGACGAAACGCTGGGGGTAGTTCTCAAGTACCGAGAGGACATCGAGGCCGTGCGTGAGCGGCGCTCGGTGGGAGCCGGCTGAGGCGACGCGACAGGAGCGTGCGATGAGGTGTACGCTCGGTAGGGCATGACGATCACCGCATGCCTCGTTCGTGGACCACCGGGACTGACGTGACCCGCTCGCCGTGTCCCACCGAGGAGGAACCCATTCTGTGATCGACCCCATTGCCAAGCTCCGCAGCCCAAGCGGTGCCCTCATCAGCGTGTACGTCAACCGACGGCCGCCTGCCACCCGAGCTGCCCTCGTCGACCTCCTCAAACCGCTGCGGAGAAATGGTGGAAAGGTGATGAGGGCAGACGTCGCCCGCTTGATCGAGCAGGCGGCTCGTATCGAGAGCGAGTTCGCCCCCGCTGTGGCCATGTTCGCCTCCCACAGAGATGGAATCTTCGAGGTCCTCCCGCTCACGGATCGAGTGGACGAGGTGGCCGCGGTCGGCCCACGGCCGTACCTACGCCCACTTCGCGCCCAGCCGCGTCCGTTGCGGGCGGGGGTGCTGGTGGCCGACACGGTTCGCGCCCAGACCTACATCGCAGCCGGAGGAGGGTTCCACGAAGTCGGGGAGGAGCTGACGGCCGACCCGGGCAAGGACAATTACGGCGGTTTTGGCGGCTATGAAGAACACCGCATGCGGGCCCGTGCCGAGGAGGTGTCGGCGAGGCTGTGGAAGCAAGGAGGCCGGAGGTTGTTCGAGGCTCACCAGGATCAACCTCTCGATCTGATTGTGCTTGGCGGCCATGAGGAGGCCCTGGACGCCATCGCAGAACAGCTCCATTCCTACCTCTTGGCTCTACCGCAGGGCCGTGTCGTCGTCGACACCCGCACACTGACGCGTCCCGAACTGACCGAGGTCGTGTCGGCGCAAATCGAGAGGGCCCGCGTGGAGAACACTCACAAGCAGTTGGACCAGTTGGTGGCCGAGATCGATCGCGCCGGCATGGCGGTGTCGGGGCTCGGGCCCGTCTTGGAAGCCTGCAATGCCCGGGCGGTCGAGCATCTCATCGTTGCGGGGCCTTTCGCCAAGCCGGGAGTGGTCTGTGACGGCTGCGGCTGGTTGGCCAGGTCCGGCGAGGAGTGCCCCATCTGCGCATTACCTGTGTTCGAATGCCATGACATCGTTGCCGCGGCGATGGACGCCACCGTCGAAGCAGGAGGACGGGCGGACATCGTCTCGGTTGCCTCACGCCTCGACGCAGCCGGTGTCGGGGCCCGCCTCCGCTTCAACTACGCCTGAGACGTGCCGGGAAGCCTCACTCTGGTCGAGTTTGGTCGTCGCCTTCGCCAGGAGGGTGTGGCGGTGGCCCCCACGATCGCCGCCGATCTGGCGGCAACCATCGACGCGGTGGGTTTGGGCTCCGGCGAGGATACCTATCACGCCTTCCGGGCGGTTTGTGTCACGTCGGTCGAACAGATCCCGACCTTCGACCGGGTCTTTCGTGAGATCTTCGGGAGCGATGCTGCCAATGCCGGGTTCACGGTGACGACGAACAGGACTCGGCTGTGGTCGATCGATGCTCCGCCGGAGGGCGCCGAGGGGGACGGCGACGAACCTGCTGAAGAGTCGATGCGGGGAGCCTCCCTGGTTGAACGGTTGGCCGACAAGGATTTTGCGGAGCTGACCCCGGCCGAGACGGCCAAAGTCCGGTCGATGATCGATGCTATGGTGTGGCGGCCGGCTCTCGCCAGGTCACGGCGCCGTCGCTCCGACAGTCGGGGCGACCGGCCCGACCCCCGCCGCACGCTGGCCCGAATGATTCGCACGGAGGGAGACCTCCTCCTCCCCGCCTTCACGGAGCGCAGGACGAGACGTCGCCCATTGATCTTCATCGCCGACGTATCCGGCTCCATGGAGCGATACTCTGAGATGCTGCTGTATTTCGCCCATGCGGCTCGGGGGCGGCTCGGTCGTCTCGAGGCGTTCGTGTTCTCTACCAGATTGACCCGAATCACCCGACAGCTGGAGCGTCGGAGTCCGATCCAGGCCCTGGTTCTCGTGTCGGAGGCGGTTCAGGACTGGTCGGGCGGCACCCGCATCGGCGACGCCTTGGGAGAGTTCAACCGATCGTGGTCGCGCCGGGTGACGACCGGCGGGCCGATCGTCGTGATCGTTTCCGACGGCTGGGACAGGGGAGAGCCCGAGGTCCTAGCCGAAGAGATGGCCAGGCTGTCTCGTTCGGTCCATCGGGTCGTGTGGCTCAACCCTCTCGCCTCCCGGCCCGGGTTCGTGCCCGAGACCAGGGGAATGCGGGCGGCCTTGCCATACGTGGATGATTTCCTCGCCGCCGGACGACTGTCGGACCTGGCTACGGTGATCGAACTCCTAGAGTCAGTTCCACCAAGGAGTCGACGATGAGAGACGCGCTGGAGATCAGGGCCAGATGGAAGGCAGAGGGCCACGACGTGGCAGCCGCCACGGTGATCAAAGTGGCGGGTCCCGCTCCACGCCCCCCTGGTTCAAAGATGCTCGTTTCCTCGGGCGGAGAGATGGAAGGCTCTGTCTCGGGAGGTTGTGTCGAAAACGACGTCTACTTGCATGCGCAGAGAGTCATCGAAACCGGTCGGCCGATCCTGGTCACCTATGGCATCTCCGACGAGGAGGCTTTCGAGGTGGGTTTGGCGTGTGGAGGAACCATCCAGGTCTTCGTCGAGCCGTGGTGAACGGGCCGGACGAGCGGGAGGTACTGGCGGCGGTGCAGTCCCTGATCGACCGAGACCGTTTCGGGGCGCGCGTCACGGTGGTGGCGGGCGACGCTGTGGGACTCGATGCTGCCGTCGACCTCGACGACGGCGTCGTGGCCGGGTCCCTTCCTCCCGGGGTGGATGCCGGCTCCGTTCTAGCCGACGTCGCGGCACTCGTGCAGCGTGAACTCCCCGCCACCGTCGCCTATGGCCCCATCGAGGTATTCGTCGAGCCGGTGACCCCGGCCCCGAGGGTCGTGATATTCGGGGCGGTGCACATCGCTCAGGCACTCACGGACCACGCTTCGCTGCTCGGTTATCACGTAACGGTGTCCGACTCGCGGGCCTTGTTCACCACGCCGGAGCGTTTCCCGGCCGCCGACGAGCTATTGGTCGGTTGGCCTGACCAGGTGGCGGACCGACTGGTGCTCGATCGGCGGACGTCGGTAGTCGTTCTGAGCCATGACGCCCGCTTCGAGGATCCTCTCTGGCCAATCGTCCTTCCCACCCCTGTTCGCTACATCGGGGCGATGGGTAGCCGCCGAACCACAGAATCGCGGCGGCGACGACTGTCAGAAGCGGGCTTCGACCCCGAGGTGGTCGACCGGATTCGTGGGCCGATCGGCATCGATATAGGCGCCGAAACCCCCGGTGAGGTGGCGATAGCGATTCTGGCAGAGATGATCTCGGCTCATCGTCGTCCCGGTGAGCCTCTCGAGCTGCATGGCGAACAGGCTCCGTTGCGTCGTAGCGAGCCTTCCGGGTAGCGTCATGGTCGTCGATGTCACTTGCCGCCATCATCCTCGCCGCCGGTGGGTCGTCCCGCCTCGGTCGTATGAAGCAGCTCGAGCCCTGGGGGGAGACGAGCCTTCTCGGTCGTGTCGTCGATTCTGTCCGCGCCTACCCGGTCGATGAAGTCTGGGTGGTCTTGGGTTCGGAGGTGGATGCCATTCTCGCTGGTGTCGATCTAGCGGGCTGCGGTGTCATCGAAAACCCCGAGTGGGAAGAAGGGATTGCCTCTTCGTTGCGGGTTGGACTCGACGCTCTTACCCAGCTCAGTCGGGCGGAGGCAGCACTCATCGTGATCGGGGACCAACCGGACGTGGACCCCGCAGTCGTCGACACTCTCGTGGAGGCGTTCCACCGTTCGGGGGCTCCGGTTGCCATACCCAAGTATCGGTACACGTGGGGCAACCCCGTCCTGGTGGATCGTTCCCTGTGGCCTCGTCTCATGAGTCTCGAGGGAGACGAAGGCGCACAACGACTGTTCCAAGCTCATCCCGAGTGGATAGAGGAGGTTTGGTTCGAACAGCGTCCCCCGCGTGACGTCGACACGGAGTCGGACATCACCGAGTTGCGTCCGCGTACGCTCGGCTCCTCAGCGGACGCGTCGGACACGGTTGGTTAGAGTTTCGGGCGGATCAGGGAGAAACAAGCACCATGGCACGAATCGACGAGATCCGGTCGCTGGACCACAAGCAGGCAACCAGGCTCCGTAAGGCCGGGGTGAGAACCACAGACGCCCTTCTCAAACGTGGCCACTCCCGAGCCGCCCGCGGTCAGCTGTCGAAAGAGACGGAGATTCCCACCGGTGAGCTATTGCGATGGGTCAACGTTGCCGACCTCATGCGTATCAAAGGTGTGGGGGGGGAATACGCCGAGCTGTTGGGGATCTGTGGGGTGAACACCGTGCGCGAGTTGCGCAGGCGCAGTGGCGTGGCGCTCACGGCCAAGATCCAATCGATGAACGGTCGCAAAGACCTGGTTCGCCGGCTCCCCACCGAGGCGATGGTCGAGGGTTGGATCATTCGGGCGACAGAACTCGAACCGATGGTCAGGCACTGACGGAGTTGGCAACGGGCCGGGGGCCGCCATCGGCGAGCCCCCGACCGGTTCGGTCGCTCGGGGTCAGGACGCCTTTTGAGACGTTGCCTTGGCGGCCGGCTTCTTGGCGGCCGGCTTCTTGGCGGCCGGCTTCTTGGCTCCCGGCTTCTTGGCTACCGGCTTCTTGGCTACCGGCTTCTTGGCGGCCGGCTTGCTGCCTGTAGTGCGAGTGGTCGTCTTCGTGGAGGAGGTCTCGCCGACTTCCTCTGCGATCTTTTCGACCTTTTCGGCGGTTGCTTCCACGGCACCGGCAGCAGCGCGCACCGCATTGCCGGCTGACTCCTCAGCAGGTCGGAAAGAGGTGCGCCACGTGGCCAGCATCTCCTCGAGCTGGTCGCGCAGCTTGCTCACCTGCTCACGAGCCTGGTCAAAGTCGACTTTGCTGGTCAACTCGTCGACCATCTTGCCGTCGGACACCTTGTTCACGACTTGGCGACCTTCGTTGGCCCACTCGTCGAGCCGTCGTTGGGCAGTCTCGCCCAGGGTGCCCGAGCGCTTTTCGATCTCCGCCCAGATGTTCTCGGCACGGGTGCCGATGGTCTTGGCGGCAGTGATCGGGGCACCGACCACGGCATAGAGGACGTCTCTGTTGTCCATTGCTTACTCCTTCTCGTTGGGTGTGGATTCGATCAATGTGCGGTAGAGGTCCAACAGGACCTGCTTGTGACGAGGGGACAGGGTCCCGTCCGCCTCCACTGCCTCCACGACGGTGGGGGGGTTGGGACCCTCCTCGATCAGCCCGGCCCGGGTGTAAAGCGACTCGGCGGAGATCTGCAGCCCTCGTGAGAGCTGCTTGAGGATCTGGGCCGACGGCTTGCGGATGCCGCGTTCGATCTGGCTCAGGTATGGATTGGAGATCCCGGCCTTTTCTGCCAGTCGGCGCAAGGACAGGTCCGCGCGTACTCGCTGTTGACGGATGAACGCCCCGAGGTCAGTCTGATGCGTATCTTCGCTCACACATGCATTATATAGCAAGACGCTAGCAAATGCAAGCACTTGGGCAAATGCATGCACCCAGGGAAGGGGCATAGGTGAGATCGACCGAGCATGGTCGCGGAGGCCTCTCGGGTTGTGAAGTTGGCGGGGGAACGGCCAAACTTGCGTGTCCGCCGGAAGTCCAGGATGTCCTCGATGATCATCGTCATGCACACCGCCGCCACCGTCGCCGACGTCGAGGCGGTTGTCGGTCGGCTCGAGACCATCGGATGCGAAGCCCACGTTTCGGTAGGGCAGTTCCGGACCGTGATCGGAGCACTGGGAGATCGAGAGGCCATCCGTCAGCTGCCGTGGGAGGCGATGTCAGGGGTGGAGCGGGCCGTACCCGTCATGAAACCGTTCAAGTTCGTCAGTCGGGACTTTCAACCGCAGGACACGGTTCTCGAGATTCGAGGCGCCACCATCGGCGGCGGCGGATTCACCGCCGTCGCCGGTCCCTGTGCGGTGGAGGGTAGAGATCAGCTCTTCCGAACCGCCGAAGCGGTGAAGGAAGCAGGTGCCACGGTATTGCGCGGAGATGCCTTCAAGCCTCGCACCTCCCCTTACTCGTTCCAGGGTCTCGGTGAGGCCGGGTTGGAGTTGTTGGCCGAAGCGCGCGAGACGTTCGACATGCCGTTCGTGGCAGAAGTCCTTGATCCTCGCCATGTCGACTTGGTCGCCTCCTACGCCGACATCCTGCGGATCGGAACGCGCAACATGGCCAACTTCACACTTCTCACCGAAGTCGGCCGCCAGCCGAAACCGGTGTTTCTCAAGCGCGGGTTCACAGCCACCATCGAGGAGTGGCTCAATGCGGCCGAGTACATATACAAGGAGGGAAATCACCAGATCATCATGGTGGAGAGGGGTATTCGGACGTTCGAGACGGCCTCGCGCAACACCCTCGACATCACGGCGGTTCCGATCCTCAAAGGTCTGTCGCATCTGCCGGTGCTGGTTGACCCATCCCACTCGGGGGGGCGCCGCGACCTGGTGGCGCCGCTCTCCCGGGCTGCAGTTGCCGTGGGCGCAGACGCGATCATGGTTGATGTCCATCCCACGCCCGACACTGCCCAGGTGGATGGTGCCCAGGCGCTGTTGCCGGTCGAGTTCGCCGAGTTGATGGATTCGGTGCGGGCGATAGCGGCGGCTCTCGGCACCAAAGTCTGAGATGCGGGCTTTCATCTCCGGGACCGGGCTGATCGGTGCTTCGGTCGGGGCGGCCCTGCGGGCCTCGGGCTGGAATGTGGTCGGTTGGGATCCCGATTCAGCCTCGACTTCACGCGCACTGGCCATGGGGGCACTCGACGCCGTGCAGCCCGATCCCGATCTCAACGGCTTCGACCTCATCCTGTTGGCCGGCCCCGTTGCGGCCATCGTCGAAACGGTGAGAACCCTCGAAACGACTGCCCTCGTGACCGATGTCGCCGGAGTCAAGTCGGTGGTCGTCGAGGCAGCCTCACACCTCAGCCGTTTCGTCGGCGGACACCCCATGGCCGGTCGGGAGAGCTCGGGACCGGCAGCGGCGAGCGCCGCCATGTTCCAGGGTGCCAATTGGATCCTCACCAGCGACGGGGCCGAGAACGACGACTTGGCAGCCATGTCCAAAGTCGTCACCGCGATGGGGGCGGTGCCTCTGGTGATGACCGCGGCCGAGCACGATTCCTCCGTTGCTTCCGTCAGCCATGTGCCACAGGTGGTGGCATCGGCCTTGGTCAACCTTGTTGCCGGTGACGACGGAGCTTTGTCCCTGGCGGCTGGAGGGTTTCGTGACCTAACGCGGATCGCCCTGTCAGAGCCGGCGTGGTGGACCGACATCCTCACCGAGAATGGGAGACAGGTCGGTTCGCTGATCCGTGCTTTGGGCAGCGAGTTGGCCGATTGGGCCGACCGCATCGAGGCCGGCGACCGCCCGGCGGTCAGCGCCGCCCTGGAGCGCGCACGGACGACCCGGAGGGCTTTGGCCGCCCCGGTGGCGTCGATCCAGGTCCTGTTGGAGGACCGACCTGGCGAGATAGCACGTGTCGGCCGGGCGTTGGCCGAGACGCGAGCGGATGTGAGGGATCTGCAGTTGCGTCACGCCACCCGGGGAGGCGGCGGTGTTCTCACCCTTTCGGTCCGACACGGCCAAGAGCAGTCCCTGCGGGAGGCTTTGGAATCGGACGGTTTCCGCCTCGTCGACTAGTAGGTCATCGCGTAAATCCATTAACTTTGCGGGGTTGACTGACAGACTCTGTCCATCACTTGCCGACCACAATGGAGGTTGTCATGGGCAGGGTCGCGGGATCTATCGAGCTGACCGGTAAGCAGCGGGAGACACT
>JBGTLA010000086.1:0-3784 GCA_041744375.1 Acidimicrobiia bacterium
CTGCTTGATGCTTCCGGGGTGAACCGGTGTTCTCTGGAGGGTGCAGACGAGTGCTGCGGATTCGGGGGGTTGTTCTCGATCGAGCTGCCTGAAGTGTCCACCGCGATGCTCGAGACCAAGCTGGCAGCTATCGAAGCCTCCGGTGCCGAAGTTGTCGTCGGCGGTGACGTGAGCTGTCTGATGCAGATCGCAGGCGGGCTGTCCCGACGCGGCTCGTCCATCCGGACCGCCCACATAGCTGAGATCCTGACTGGCGAAGAACGGTGAGCTTCCGCGAGCGGGCCGTCGCAGATCTCGGATCGGCCAAGGTGCTGGCGACGAATGACGGCGCTCGGTCCTTGACCGCCAAGCGCGACAAGGCGGTCGCCGATTACCCGGCGATGGACGCCATGCGCGACCGCGCCCGGCAGATCCGCCTCCACACCCTCGGCCGTCTCGACACCTACCTGGGCGCGCTGGCCGACTCGGTTGAGGCCGCCGGCGGGACCGTGTTCTGGGCGGCGGACGCCGAGGACGCGAACGGATACATCCGTCGGCTGGCGGCGGACCGAGGAGTCCAGACCATCGTGAAGTCCAAGTCGATGGTGACAGAGGAGATCGAGCTGAACGACTCCCTGGAGGCCGACGGTCGCCGGATCGTCGAAACCGATCTGGGGGAGTTCATCATCCAGCTCGCCAAAGACAAGCCGAGTCACATCATCGCACCGGTCCTGCACAAGACCCGCTTCGAGATCGGTGAGTTGTTCGCCAAAGAGTTGAACGTGGCCTACACCGACGACCCGTTCGAACTCAACGCCATCGCCCGCCGCTATCTGCGAGAGATCTTCCTGTCCGCCGACATGGGCATCTCCGGGGTCAATTTCGCGGCCGCGGACACTGGGACGATGGTCACCGTCACCAACGAGGGCAACGCCCGGCTGTCGACCACCGCACCTCCAATCCATGTCGCGGTGATGGGTATGGAGCGGGTGGTGCCGAGTGTCGAGGACATGGCTGTGATGCTGGAGGTTCTCGCCAGGTCGGCGACCGGCCAGCGTCTCACGGTCTACACGAACTTCATCACAGGTCCCCGCCGACCCGGTGACCCTGACGGTCCCGAGGAGTTCCATCTGGTGATTCTCGACAACGGGCGGTCCAGGGTTCTCGGGTCGAGTGCGGCCGAGATCCTCGGTTGTATCCGTTGCGGGGCGTGTCTCAACGTGTGCCCCGTCTACCGGCACACGGGTGGTCATGCCTACGGCAACACGTATTCCGGTCCTGTCGGAGCGGTGCTCGCCCCGCTGCTGATGGACGGATTCTCGGACCTGGCGTACGCCTCGTCGCTGTGCGGTGCCTGCAAAGACATCTGTCCAATCCGTATCGACATTCCGTCGATGCTGCTGGAACTGCGCGCCGAGTTCACCGAGGCGGGTGAGACTGACTTCGGGTGGCTTGGACCTGGTCTCTCGGCCTACACCCGGCTCGCGACCACGCCGGTCCTGTGGAGGGCGTTCCTCGCGGCCGGTGGAGTGTTCGGCAGCCGGAAGGACGGGTTCATTCACAAACTGCCGTTCCATGCAGGGAACTGGACCTCGACCCGGGACCTTCCCGCGCCGGCTCGCCAGTCGTTCCACTCTTGGTGGAAGGAGCATCGTGGAACGTGACGCTTTCCTAGCGCGGGTGGCGGCAGTGGCTGGTTCTGCGCGACTGCCCACCCATCCGGACCTGGATCCTGGGCTGCTCGTCGCGGATCTGGCCCTGGTCGATCTCGTGGAACTGTTCTCGCGCCGGGTCTCCGAGGTCGATGGTGTTGTGCATCGTTCGGAGTCGATCGACGAGGTCGCGACTCTCGTCTTGGAGATCGCCCGGTCTCACGAAGCTCTGTCCTTCATGGCGTGGGACGAGTCCGAGCTTGGCGTGGGAGGCGTGGCGGCACATCTGGTCGCGGCGGGCCTGCGCGAGGTGTCGGGAGTCGTTCCCGAGAATGATCGTGTGGAGCATCAGACGGGTTACATCGATCTGGCTTTAGGTGTCACCGGGGCCGAGGCAGGCCTAGCTGAGTCTGGGACGGTGGTCGTCCGTTCCGGTCCGGGGCGTTCGCGGATGGCCTCGGTGGTGCCGCTGGTGCATGTCGCGCTGCTCCGAGTCGACCGCATCCACCGTTCGCTCACTCACTGGATGGCGGGCCGGGATGTGGCCTCCGCCGCCAACGTCGTTGCGATCACCGGTCCGTCAAAGACGGCCGACATCGAACAGAACATCAACGTAGGCGTCCACGGCCCCCGCCACCTCCACGTAATCCTCCTGTAAGCACTACGCGTACCACGGAAACCGACCCCCGACGAACCCTGGGTTCCAGGCGCCCTCCAGGGGCGCTGTCCTGTTGCAGCACATCGCTCACACATGTCGCGAGACATCCCTCACACATGGTGGTGGGGGGATAAGAGTTCTCGGGTATGGAACGGATAGTGCCGATGAGTGTGAGACGGATGATTGTCGAGGTGGACACCGACGAGCTGAACGTGGCCGAGTTCTGCCGTCAGCATGGGATCTCCCGCTGGTTTTTCTATGAGATGCGCCGCCGATTCGCGGGGGAGGGCGAGTCGGGTCTGGTCCCACGGTCTCAGGCCCCGAAACGGGTCGCCAACCGGACCCCGGACCGGGTCGAGGACCTGATCGTGGAGGCCCGGAAACGGCTGATCGAAGACGGGTTGGATGCGGGGCCAGCCACGATCAGGTTCCATCTGACCGGCCGACTGGATCCGGTGCCGTCCGAATCGACCATTTGGCGGGTGCTGGTCAGACGAGGGTTTGTGACCCCGCATCCCGAACGGGCCCCCAAACATGCCTATCGCCGCTTCGAAGCAGACCGGGTCAACGAGTGCTGGCAGATCGATGACACCGGCTGGATGCTGGCTGACGGGACCGAAGTCAAGATCATCAACCTGTTAGATGACCGTTCCCGCACTGCGGTTGGTTCCAAAGCCGTGCCTGCCTGCACCGGGGATGCCGCCTATCAGGCGTTTGTCGAAGCCGCAGACGAATGGGGTCTGCCTGCCTGGGTGCTGGCTGACAACGCCCCGGCGTTCAAACATTGGCTGGCTGAAGCGATCAGCGTTCACGGTGTCCGATCATCAAGTTCCCGCCCCTATCACCCCCAAACCTGCGGAAAGGTCGAACGGTTCCATCAGACCCTCAAGAAGTGGCTCTCATCCCGGCCCCGAGCCCACAGTGTCAGCGAGCTCCAAGAACAGCTCGACACGTTCCGTCACATTTACAACTACCAGCGGCCACACCGCAGCCTCGGACGCCGCTACCCGGCAGTCGTTCACGCAGCCGGCCCCCAAAGCGGGCCAGCCGACCGGCCGCTCACACCCCGAACCCGCATCCACCAGGTCACCGTGCTCGGAGGCAGAGTCGAGGTGAACAGCGACTGGGCGATCGCAATCGGGAACCAATGGGACGGAAACACCGCCAACGTGATTATCACCGGCCACCACTGCCATGTCCTCATCGGCGGGACACTCATCCGCCAACTCACCCTCGACCCCGACCGCCGCTACCAGCCGCTCTACCCGCGACCCGGCCGGCCATCTGTTAGGAATGACCCGCGACATGTGTGAGGGATGTCCCGCGACACCACAGCGCCCTCCAAGGGCGCCACCAACCCTAATGGGGGTGTATCCCTCGGTTTTGTGTGATGCTGGGGGTGGAGCTGGCCGGCTGGTGAGCACTGTTCAACCCGGGGATGTTGGATCCCTTTACCCAGACCGTGCCCTGGCCGGTTCAGTGAAGTGGTCCTGTT
>JBGTLA010000087.1:0-42936 GCA_041744375.1 Acidimicrobiia bacterium
GGCGGCGATGGCGGCGAGGCGTCCTTCGTCGTTGCCCTGGCGGGCAGCGGCTGCGACATCTTGGGCGCCGGCGACGAGGATCCCTACCTCCTCTGTCAACGCCTCTTGGTCGAGGTCCGCTTGACGGAGTTCGGCGGCGGCCGCCGTGATCGAGTCGTCGTCGAAGGCGTCGACAACCAGCGCGAGAGCCACGCCGGGCTCATCGCGCTCCAGCAGGATGGTGGCTTCGTCGAGACGTTTGGCGACGAGGTCACCTTCCACACCGATCTGAATCGCCACCCACTCGTAGGCGCGTTCCACCGGATAGAGCACATCGCCGGGCACCGATCGTTCGGCTACGGAGGCGAGGGCGGTGTTGCCGACGATGAGCAGGCCTACCGAGGCGAGGACGACCGTGAGTCGGCGGCGAGGGACTGGCCGGTGGCGCGTGTGTAAGGCGCGACTGACCGACGCCTGGCTGCGTTCTGCGCTGACGGCTTCGGCCAGATCCTGGCCGTACCGTCTGAGGGCATTATGTGGGTCGGTCATGTTGGTTCCGCGGAGGTCTCCAATCAGGCCGGTGTGGCCGGATTCCCTTTCTCCGTAGAACAAGTCTCTGATTGTCATTTCTCGTTACACAACGACGGTCAGAGCGAGTGCCAGCGGTCGTGGTGGACGACCTGGGATCGGGGCCGGCGACCCCGCTCGAGCGAGCGCGAGCGCCGGTCGAGGGCAGGGTGGCCCACCGTGACCACTCCTACGATTTGGTACTCGTCGGGGATGTCGAGGATGGCCTTCAGATCATCGAAGGCATGAACTCCCAAGAATCCGGCGGCCAGCCCCTCGTCGACTGCGGCCAAGAGAACCGCCATCATGGCTGCTCCGGCGTCGACCCACCAGTAAGGGACCGGCCACTCGATCTCCGTCCCGTCGGGGCGCACCTTGTCGGGCTCCTGGTAGCGGCGGTGGTATGCCTCCTCTGACACGCACAGGACGATGTGGGCCGGCGCCCGTGAGATCCATGGATCGAACCCTCGGGCCACGTAGGAGATTTCGCCGGCCGCCTCGGCGATCTGGTGGCGGAGGTGGGGATCCGTGACGACTACGACGGCCTGACCCTGGGCGTAGCCGGCCGACGGAGCGCGGGTGGCGGCGTCGGCGAGGCGTCCCAGCGAGTCGGGATCCACTGGCCTGTCCTGGTAGTTGCGGACCATGCGCCGGCGATGGAGGGCCTCAGTGAATTCCATGTGTCACTCCTCGGGCACTGGTCGATCGATGCCATGGCGAAGAGCGCGTGTCAGACCCGTGACGATGGCGGCGACACCGACAGCCAACGTCAAGAAGACCGTTCCCGACGCCATCACGGCGGCAGCGGAGACGAGCACCGCAGCAGCCAACGCAGCCAAACCGAAGAGCATCGGTTGGGGTCGGCGGCGGTGGTCGACCAGTCGGATCGGGTCGGCCGTGGCGAACCAGACGAGAGCGACGGTGGCGGTGGCGAGAGTTGCCACCTCGACCGTGCCGGGCCCGGCGAAGAAGGTGAGCCAGAGCACTCCCGCCGCCGAGAGGACCCCGAAGGCCAGCGGGCGTGCCATGTCACAGGTCGCGTAGGGCGGCGGCGACATCGGACAAGCCGTCTTTGGCGTCGGCGAAGAGCATCAGGGTGTGGTCCAGATAGAAGAGAGGATTGTCGATCCCGGCGAATCCAGGGGAGAGACTGCGCTTGACCACCACGACGGTCGACGCCCGGTCGGCGTCGAGGATCGGCATACCGGCGATGGGGCTGCTGGGATCGTCCCGGGCGGACGGGTTGACGACATCGTTGGCCCCTACCACCAGCGCAACGTCGGTCCGGGTGAAGTCGGCGTTGATGTCCTCGAGGTCGTGGAGCAGGTCGTAGGGAACATCGGCCTCTGCCAGAAGGACGTTCATGTGCCCGGGCATCCTGCCCGCCACGGGGTGGATGGCATAGCGTACGTCGACGCGCCGGTCGGTCAGTTCTCGCTCCAGATCCCGGATGGCGTGTTGGGCCTGTGCCACCGCTAGACCGTAGCCCGGGATCACGATCACCGAGCGGGCGTAGGCAAGGCTGATCGCCACGTCCTCGGCGCTGGCACGAGTCGCTACCCGGTCGGGATCGTCGTCGTCGGCGCCGACGCCGGTGCCGCCGAACCCGGCGAAGAGAACGTCGCCCAGAGTCCGGTTCATGGCGGTCACCATGATCGAGGTGAGGATAAGCCCGGCCGCCCCGACCAGTGCCCCCGAGATGATGAGGGCGTTCGACCCGATGACGAACCCGGCCGCGGAGGCGGCCACCCCGGAGGCCGAGTTGAGAAAGGAGATCACGACCGGCATGTCGGCGCCACCAATGGGAAGGACACGGACCACGCCCAGCAGAGCGGCTCCCGCGGCTGTTCCCCACACGTAGGCCGGGTCGCCTCCCGACATCACTATTCCCGTGGCGGCGATCACAGTCGCTGCCAGGATGACGAGATCCACGCCGACCTGACCTCGATAGCGGAGAGGGGCACTCGACAACAGTTCCTGCAGTTTGCCGAACGCCACCAGGCTGCCGGCAAACGTGACCGTCCCAATGAGCACCGAAACTCCGATGGTCACGAGAACTCGGGCTTCGTGGTCGACGGCGTCCGACTCCACCAGGGCCACCAGAGCGGAGGCGCCGCCGCCAAAGCCGTTGAAAAGGGCCACGAGTTGAGGCATCGCCGTCATCTGCACCCGTCGCGCCAGGACCACTCCGATGGAGGAACCGACCACCAAACCGGCCACGATCATTCCGTACGAAATGATGCTGCGGTCGGCCAGTGTCACCACCACCGCCACGAGCATTCCGACGGCCGCGAGCTGGTTGCCGGAGCGGGCCGTGGCAGGGCTTCCCAGTCGGCGAAGTCCGACAATGAAGAGAGCCGTGGCCAGCAGGTACAGGTACCCGGCCAGCGTGGGATTCATCGTTCGTCGTCCGGTCGGCGCTTGAACATGCCCAACATGCGATCGGTGACCAAGAAGCCGCCCACGACGTTGATCGTTGCCATGACGACAGCCACGAAGCCGAGCACCGTTGCCAGTGTTCCCTCCGAGGTGCCGGTGGCGATGATCGCACCGATGATGGCTATGCCCGATATCGCGTTCGAGCCCGACATGAGCGGCGTGTGGAGGGTGGCAGGGACCTTGGTGATCACCTCGAAACCGATGAACGCCGCCAACACGAAGACGGTGATGGGAATGACGAGCATGTCCATGGGCTAAGCCTTGCTCGCCGCCGTTTCGAGAAGGCGCGGATGCACGACCGACCCACCCCGGGCGACGAGTGCTCCTTGGATGATGTCGTCTTCGACGTGGGCCTCGATGGCGCCCTCATGGGAGGCCAGCAGCTCCAGGAAGGCCACGACGTTGCGGCTATAGAGTTGGCTGGCGTGATTGGCCGACCGGGAGGCGAGGTCGAGCGGACCCGAGACCGTTACCCCTCCTTGGACCACCGTTTCGCCGGGTTTGGTCAGATCGCAGTTCCCCCCGGTGGCGGCCGCCCCATCCACGACAGCCGACCCGGGCCTCATCGCTGCCACCATCTCGGCGCTGACCAGGCGGGGTGCGGGCCGACCCGGGACGGCAGCGGTGGTGATGACTGCGTCGGCGGCCGCCACTTCGTCGAAGAGTGCCGCCAGTACTCTGGCTTCCGTGTCGGCCGGCATTTCCCGGGCGTAGCCCCCGGTGGCGGAAGCGTCTTGCGGCTCCATGTCGACCGTCAGGAACCGGGCCCCGAGCGACTCGGCCTGTTCGGCGGCGGCGGCCCGCACGTCGAATGCCGACACGACTGTCCCCAACCGTCTGGCCGTGGCCACGGCCTGGAGTCCCGCCACCCCCGTCCCCAGCACGAGTACCGACGCCGGGCGAATGGTCCCGGCGGCGGTGGTGAGCATCGGGAAGATGCGGTCGCACCAGCGCGCCGCCTCCAGCGTGGCCTCATAACCGGCGATGGTGGCCTGAGACGACAGGGCGTCCATCGCCTGGGCCCGAGTGGTGCGGGGGAGTAGCTCGAAAGCGAACAAGGTCGAGTTTGTCTCGGCGAGACCCTGAATGTGGTCGGGATGATCGAGCGGCTCCAGGAACCCGAGCACCGCCCGGGTGTTGCCCACCAGTTCGACGGAGGGTGGATCCACGGCGACCATCAGGTCGCCGCCCGAGGGTGTCTCCACGCGGGCGCCGGCGGCGCGGTAATCGTCGTCGGGGTGACCGGAGCCGATTCCGAGACCCGGTTCGACGACCACGGAGTGCCCCCCGGTGATGAGACGGGCCACCATCGGGGGGGTCAGCCCACAGCGACGTTCTCCGGGGCGACGGCCAGCGACAGCGATGATCTCCATGACGGCATGGTGGCACAAGTGGGGGGGATGGGGGCAAACCTACGACAGCGTCCCGCCCGAGGTTCACGATGCGCCCGTCCGAAACTCTTCAAACGTGGCAGACTCCAAGACGAAATGCCGAAACCTCTGGGCGATGCCAAGACCCCGCGCGTCTTGTGGACTCGGGGCAAGGGTTGTCAGGAGCTGGCCGAACTGGTCGCTGGGGCTCCTGCACACCGGGTCCACGGGGATCCGGCCGATGCTTGTCTGCGAGAACGCGCCGACCTTCTCGTCTCGCGTCGCCTCACTCCGGCCTTCGACCTGGTCGACACGGCGGTGCCGCTCGACCTCGACCTCGAACTCGTCGACGATGTGGTGGCGGCGGTGGCCGGCGGACCCCACTCGGCCCTGGCAGCAGGCGTGGCCCACCGGCTGGGGGTGGCCCTGGGAGTGCCGGCTTCGGTGGTGTCGGCGTATCGATCCGAAGATGATGCCCTTGGTGCTGCGGGTGTCATCGACGACTTGCGCGTCGATCACCCCGCCATCGAGTACCGGATCATGCAGGCCAACGACATGGGAGACCTCGTGGCGCACTTTGGTGAGCGGACGCTGATCGTCTTCGGTGCGCCGGGTGGCACCTGGTTTCAGCGGCGGGTATCGGGCCCGGGGGCACGCCTGCGGTCGAGCGCTCCGGCCGGGTCGGTGGTGGTCCAATCCGCGCCGCGTCGCGTCTTTCAAGAGATGGGTGACCCGGTGTTCGTGGCACCGCTGTTGCAGGCGGTGGACACCCTGCGGATCCGGCCGGAATCGACTCTGGCCGTGGCCGATCAGGGTCGGTTGGTGGGCCTCGTGCGTCGGGCCCGCCTCACGGAACTGACGCCGGATTCTACGGTGAGCGACGTCATGGAAGACCCGTTGTCGGTGGGCCACCGAGAACCGGTCGAGGCGGCGCGACCGCTGTTGCCGGTGTTCGGCCCCGATCCGATACCGGTGGTTGACGATGACCAGTACCTGGTCGGTGGGTTGGCGCCTCCAGCCGCCTGATGCGGGTCGGGTGCGGGGCGCTACCGTGAGCCGTCGATGAACAATGGCTACTACCGGCATCCCAGCATCCTGGGGGATCGTGTCGTATTCGTGTCAGAGGACGACCTGTGGGACGTCTCCATCGAAGGTGGTGAGGCCCGGCGGCTGACGGCCAACCCCGGCCCATCCTCCTATCCGGCCATCGCACCCGATGGGAAACGAATCGCCTACAACGGGCGCGACGAGGGCATGACCGAGGTGCAGATCATCGAGGGCGACGACACGGGGTCGAGACGCCTCACCTTTCAAGGCGCCTCCAGTCAGGTGGTGGGCTGGGACGGCGAGCACATCATCTATGCATCGAACTCCGGATGGCCGTTCTCGAACGACTTCCGCCTCTGGTCGGTGGCAGCAGACGGTGGTGGTGGCCCGATGCTCCTGCCCTGGGGCCCCGCCCGAGCCATCGCTCGGCAACCATCGGGACCCGGTGTCGTCCTCGGCCGTCACACCGCCGACCCGGCTCGCTGGAAGCGATACCGAGGCGGGCGGGCCGGGAGCCTGTGGGTAGACCGCCACGGCGAGGGCGAATTCGCTCCGCTCATCGAACTGGCGGGCAATCTCGCCTCTCCCATGTGGGTCGGACGTCGCATCTATTTCCTGTCGGACCACGAGGGTCACGGGAACATCTATTCGGTGACGCCCACGGGTCGGGGGCTGCGGCGCCACACTCACCACCACCTATTCTACGCTCGTCATCCCTCTTCGGACGGCCGACGAATCGTCTATCACGCTGGGGCCGACCTCTGGGTCTTGGATCCATCCGAAGATCAGCCACGCCGCATCGATGTGCGGCTTCCTTCCGCCCGCCCGCACCGAAATCGCCGTTTCATTTCCCCGGGGCAGTACCTCGAGCACGCCGTGCTCCATCCGGAGGGCCATTCGCTGGCGTTGACGGTGCGCGGAGGCTCGTACACGATGCCGCTGTGGGAAGGTGTCGTCCGTCACCACGGAGCCGGTTCGAGTGTGCGCCATCGACTCACGTCGTGGTTGCCGGACGGGGAGCGCCTCGTCGCCATCACCGATGAAGGTGGTGACGAGCGCCTCGTAGTGATGACAGCCGACGGTGGGGACCGGACGCTGGTCGAGGCCGAGATCGGGCGGGTTCGCAGCCTCGACGTGGCCCCGGCCGGGGTAGACAGGGTGGCGGTGACCAATCATCGGCACGAACTGCTTCTGGTGTCATTGGAGACCGGCACGGCGGTCGTCGTTCATCGCAGCCCCCACTCCTGGATCGCCGGAACGACCTGGTCCCAGGACGGGCGGTGGCTGGCTTTCTCGGCCGCCATCACCCGCACCAGCCACACGTTGCACCTCCTCGACACATCCGGGACCGATGAGCCTTTCGGAGTGACCCGTCCCGAGTTCGACGACCGCTGGCCGTCGTTCGACCCGGAGGGCCGGTACCTCTATTTCACGTCGGGGCGGGTTTTCGACCCCGTCTACGACACCCACTTCCACGACTACTCCTTCCCGAATGGGACGCGTCCCCACCTCCTCACGCTGCGCCCCGATATCGCCTCACCCTTCGATCCGGTCCAGCGCTCCCCCCGGGCCCCCGGCGCCCCGCTCGAGAAAACGAAAGGGGCCAAAGACGACGGGGGTGAGGCGCCACCCGAACGCGTCGAGATCGAGCTGGAAGGGCTGGCCGGGCGGGTAGTGGCCTTTCCCCAGAATCCCGGTCGGTACGGCCGGACCGTCGGAGCCAAAGGACGAGCTTTCACGGTCTCGTACCCGATCTCGGGTTCCCTCGAGCCCACCAAGGAACCGGTGGGGAAACTCGAGGCGTGGGATTTCACGACCGAGAAGATCGAGCATGTGGCCGACGGGGTAACGGCGGTGTCGGCCACAGCGTCGGGCGCGGTCGTTGCGATACGTTCCGGTCACAAGCTGAGGGTGGTCGGGGCCGGCTGGAAAGACGACAAGTCCAACACCCCCGAGCCCTCGCGCTCGAACGGATGGATCGAGCTGAAGAGGATCCGGGCTCAGGTGGAGCCGGCGGCGGAGTGGCGTCAGATGTTCTCGGAGGCGTGGCGGTTGCAGCGCGATCATTACTGGCATGAGGACATGTCGGGTGTGGAATGGCGCTCCATCCACGACCGCTATCTCGCTCTCGTCGAACGAGTGGGGTCGAGAGCCGAGTTCAGCGATCTCATGTGGGAAATGCAGGGAGAGCTGGGCACCTCCCACGCCTACGAGCTCGGCGGCGACTATCGCCCCGTCCCCGCCTATCGGCAGGGCCTCTTGGGAGCGGATCTGGAACTCGTTCGCAACCGATGGGTCGTATCTGGCATCGTGGACGGTGACCCCTGGGACCCCAAGGCCCGGTCACCGTTGAGTGCTCCCGGCGTGGACGCCCGAGCAGGTGATCGATTGCTGGCCGTCGACAGCGTTGAGGTGCCTCCTTCGGGGCATCCCGGTCGGCTCCTGGTCGACCGGGGCGGACGCCCCGTCGAGTTGACGCTCAAGCGAGGCCGGCGAGCGCCCCACACCGTCGTGGTGACTCTCCTCTCCGACGAAACGCCTCTCCGCTACCGGGCATGGGTGGATGACAACCGTCGCGCCGTGGTCGACGCCACCGAGGGCATGGCGGGCTACATCCACATCCCGGACATGGGCCCGGCCGGCTTCGCCGAATTCCACCGCGCCCTGCTGACCGAGGTGGACCGCGCCGGCCTCGTGATCGATGTCCGCTACAACCGGGGCGGCAACGTGAGCCAATTGCTCTTGGAGCGCCTCATGCGCCGGCGTCTCGGGTGGGAAGTGACCCGCTGGCGGCAACCAGTTCCCTTCCCGACCGACGCTCCGGCCGGGCCGATGGTGTGCCTCACCAACGAGGTTTCGGGATCTGACGGAGACATATTCAGCCACACGTTCAAGCTGGCAGCCCTGGGCCCGCTCATCGGCACACGCACCTGGGGTGGAGTGGTGGGCATCTGGCCCCAGCAGTCATTAGTGGATGGGACAGTGACGACCCAACCCGAGTTCGCCCACTGGTTCTCCGACGTGGGATTCGCAGTCGAGAATTATGGAACAGACCCCGACATCGAGGTGGTCAACACTCCCCAGGATTACGCCCAGGGGGACGATCCCCAACTGGCGCGCGGCATCGCCGAGTTGCGCCGCATCATCGCCGCCCACCCCACAGTCGAACCCGATCTCGCCAGTCGCCCCTCGCTGGCCCCGCCCGAGCTGATCTGAGGGCCGGTGTGAGAGACACCCAGTGGCGACCGCACCCATGGCACGGCCTCGAGGCCGGGCCCGAGCCTCCGGTGATGATCACCGCCTACATCGAGATAACCCCCTTCGACGTCGTCAAGTACGAGGTGGACAAGCCAACCGGTTATCTCAAGGTGGACCGACCTCAACAGACATCCTCCTCCCCGCCGACTCTGTACGGCTTCATTCCCCGCACCTTCGCCGGCGATCGCGTTCGCGCTCTTTGTCCGGGCGCCACCTCGGGTGACGGGGATCCGATGGACATCTGTGTGATATCCGAGCGCCCCATCGATCGAGCCGACATCATCTTGACCGCCCGCGTGGTGGGCGGTCTGCAGATGCTGGATGGGGGCGAGGCGGACGACAAGATCATCGCCGTACTCGCCAACGATCCGATCTGGGCGGCCGTGCAGGACCTGGTCGAACTGCCCCAAGCCCTCATCGATCGACTCTCCCATTATTTCGAGACGTACAAACTCCAACCTGGAATCGAAGCCGACGTCACCATCCAACGCCGCTACGGACGCGAACACGCCTTCCGGGTCATCGAAGCCTCGATGGACGACTACGACGAGATTCACTCCCAGCCGTCTCCTCCTCCGCAGGTATAAGAGGGCGCGCAAATAGGTGAGCCATCGTGCTGCGATTTCTGCTCAACACCAGGCGTTGTGGCTGGAGGAGGCCAGAACGCACGAGCTCTATTTGCGCGCCCTCTAGGTGACCCGCTAGGAGGGGAGTCGACGGTCTTGGCCGTCAGCTCGGGGTGATACGCGAGGTGATCACGTCGCCGATCTGGCCGGTCGACATTCCCATGTCGGGGCCGCCCATGGACTTCAGCTCGGGCAACACGGAGGTGGCGGCATCTTCGAGGGAGGATGCGGCTGCGGCCTCTCCGAGATGGTCGAGGCACATGGCGGCCGACAGCACTGCGGCCACCGGGTTGGCCCAGCCGTTGCCGGCGATGTCGGGTGCGGAGCCGTGGACCGGCTCGAACATCGACGGGTAGCGTCGCTCGGGGTCGAGATTGCCCGAGGCGGCCAAACCGAGCCCGCCCTGAACGGCGGCCCCCAGGTCGGTGATGATGTCGCCGAAGAGGTTGTCGGTCACGATGACGTCGAAACGTCCGGGGTCGTTGACCAGGTAGAGGCAGGCGGCATCGACATGGACGTAGTCCACCTCCACGTCCGGGTACTCGGCGGCGACCTCGTCGGTGGTGCGCTGCCACAGATCGGCCGCGTAGTGCAGGACGTTCGTCTTGTGACACAGGGTGAGTTGTCGCCGCCGCCGGCCGGCGAGCTCGAAGGAGAATCGCACGGCTCGCTCCACTCCCAGCCTGGTGTTGATCGACTCCTGTGTTGCCACCTCGTGGGCTGTGCCTTTGCGCAGGAAACCCCCGGCTCCGGAATAGAGACCCTCGGTGTTCTCCCTGATGACGACCAGGTCGCAGCTCTCAGGTGTGAGCCCGGCGATCGGAGTGGGCACACCCGGGTACAGCTTCACCGGCCGGAGGTTGATGTATTGGTCGAAGTCGAAGCGGAGCTTCAGGAGCAGCCCCCGTTCGAGGACGCCGGGCGGTACCTCTGGTGTTCCGACGGCACCCAGCAGGATCGCATCGAATCCGGCCAGCTCCTCTTGGACTGACGGGGGGAGGACCTCACCGGTGCGCAGGTAGCGTCCTCCGCCGAGGTCGTAGTGTTCGTTGGTGACGGTGAATCCGAATGCGGCCGCGGCCGCATCGACGGTTTTTGTCACCTCGGCGGTCACCTCGGGCCCGATTCCGTCACCGGGCACCACCGCGATTCGGTACTCACTCATCTCTGGTCCAGCCTCGTCTCGAGATCATGTCGACGTATTCCACCCTTCGTCCCTGCATGGATCGAACCCGGATCGTGAGCGTACCGACATCGACGGCGTCGCCGATCTCCGGTATTCGCCCCAGCTTCTCCATGACGAGGCCGCTGACCGTGTCGTACTCGCCTTCAGGGAGGTCGACCTCAAGGGCACGCCGCACTTCGGAGGGTCGCAGGGAGGCATCGACCACCCAGCGCGTGGGTGAGACACGACGAATCTCGTCGCCTTCGGTGTCGTGCTCGTCCCTGATCTCGCCTACCACCTCTTCCACGATGTCTTCCATCGTGACGATGCCGGCGGTTCCTCCATGCTCGTCGATCACGAGGGCGAGATGATTGCGGGTGCGCCGCATCTCTTCGAGCAGTCGGTCGACTCGCACCGACTCGGGAGCGACCAGAACGGGCCGGATCAAATCCGCCGAAATCGGCAGGTCCATGCCGCTGGCCTCCACGCGCATGAGATCCTTGGCGTGGATGAAACCACGCACGTCGTCGATTCCGCCCCCGTACACCGGTATCCGCGAGTACCCGGCCTCGACGACGACCCGTTCCACCTCGCTGAGAGGAGAGTCCAGGGGCAGCGCCACCACATCCGGCCTCGGGACCATGACGTGAGTCGCTTCCAGTCCGCCCAGATCGATCGCACCGGTGAGGAGACGGTGGGCGAACTCTTCGACCACACCTTCTCTTCGTCCCGAAGAGATGAGGGAGGCCAGATCGTCGGCGCTGTGGGGGTCGCCGATCTCGTTGGGGTTGATTCCAACCAGGCGCAGCCCGGTGTTGGCTATCCCGTTGAGTAGCCAGATGACCGGCCGGAACACGGTGGCGTAGATTCGGAACGGCAACGCCATGATGAGTGAAGCCATTTCGGGAGTGGCGATGGCGACGTTCTTCGGGGCCATCTCCCCGATGACCATGTGCAAGAAGACGACGATGGACAAAGCAATGACAAAGGACACGGAATGGAGAACGGCCGGCGGGATCGTGACGAAGGCCCCGATTCCCGCCTCGATGAAGGCAGCCACCGCCGGTTCCGCCACCGCGCCCAGGAGGAGCGAGCAGATCGTTATTCCGAGCTGAGCACCGGCCAACGTGAACGAGAGCTCGTCGATGGCGGCCACGGCCCAGCGACTGGAGCGGCTCCTGCGCGCTTCCAACTCGTGGCGGCTGGCGGCGGTGAAGGCGAACTCGGCGGCTACGAAGAACCCGTTCAAGAGGAGCAACACCACCATCAAGCCCAGGGCTACGACACTCATCGGTCGTCTTCGGAGGGGCGGCGGCGGACGACCAGTCTTTCGGCCACATGCTCGTCCACGGTGACGACCTCTATGCGGTAGGGGCCGGCATCGACCACGTCGCCCGGTTGGGGGAAACGGTCGAGTCGGGCTGTGACGAAACCGCTCAGGGTTTCGTAATTGCCGTCGGGCCACTCGAATCCGGTCAGTTCCTCGACCTCATGGCGGTGGAGACTCCCGGCGATCGACTCTCCGAAGTCGGGCTCGCCGTGGTCGTCGTGCTCGTCGGCGATCTCACCGAGGATCTCTTCGACGATGTCCTCGATGGTGACGAGGCCGGCCGTCCCTCCATATTCGTCGACCACCATGGCCATGGTTCGGCCGGCGCCCTGCAACTCCAGCAGGAGGCTGTCGAGGCGCATCGACTCGGGGACCACTTCGACTGGGGCGGCGATGCTCCGCACCGGGGTGTGACCGCGCTCGGCGTGAGGAACCGAGAAAGTGTCTTTCACGTAGGCGATGCCCACGATCGAATCCAGATCCCCCTCGTACACGGGGAACCTGGAATGACCGGTCTCCACCGACTTGGCCCTCAGGTCGGAGACGGTGGCATCGACGGGGACACCCACGACGGCAACACGGGGGATCATGGCATCGGCGGCGTCCTTCTCCCCGAAGGTGATCGCCCTCGTCAACAGCGAGGTCTCGTGCTCTTCGAGCTCGCCGTCGGCCGACGAAGCCCGCACGATCATCTCGAGTTCCTGCATGGATCGCAGGCCCACCAGCTCATCGCGTGGTTCGATGCCCAGGCGCCGCACCGTCCAGTTGGCGGCGGCGTTGAACATCAGGATGAGGGGTCGGAGGAGACGGTTGACGACAGCCATGGGAAGGCCGACCCGCACAGCAGCCGGGTAGGGGCGGGCGATGGCCACGTTCTTGGGAAAGAGCTCTCCCAGGACCATCTGGAACACGGTGGCCAACACGAGGGCGGTGCCGAGGGCGATGGCCTCAGACCGGATCCCCACCAAGTCGAGGACGGGCGCGATCAGGCGCGCCACGGTGGGCTCGGCGATCGCGCCCAAGATGAGCGAGCTGATGGTGATACCGAGCTGGGCCCCCGACAGCTCGAAGGACAGCTCCCGGAGACGCTCCAGCACACGGCGGGCCTTGCGGTCGCCGGCGGCGGCGAGGGTTTCCACCCGACTCCGATTGACGGCAACGAGCGCGAACTCTCCGGCAACGAAGAAGCCGTTGATGGCGATGAGGGTCAGCACGAGACCGAGCCCTAAGACAGTGTTGAACAATTCGCTCCAGCCATCGACGCCAGTCTTCCTATCCGGGGGCTGGCCGAGCCGTAAGTCGGGCTCGCATTGTCATTCAACACCGACCTAACCAGGGATTCATCCGTTACCACCGCGGAGAAGAAGACCGCCAGGATACCCACCCCGTCCCCGCCTTCTCTCGCCCGAGAGCGAGGAGGTTTCGTATTTGAGGACCCGTCAACTCCTGGCGGCCCTGGCCTTGTTGAGGGCCTCGATGAAGGCCGCGGCCGAACCTTCGACCACGTCGGTGTTCACGGCCCGACCGGCGTAGGTGTGATCGCCGAGTCTGACGACGACGCTCACTTCGGCCATGGCATCCGCTCCCGAAGTCACCGGTACCACCCGATAGTCGACGAGACGTGAGTCTTCCATGTCGAAGGCTTGTTTGACGGCGGCAATGGAAGCGTGCACCATCCCGTCGCCGCTGCCGTGGTACGTGCGCTCTTCCCCGTCTGCGATGACGGTGAGGGTGGCAGTGGGGGTGACGTCGTTGCCTCCCGCCACGTGCAGGCCCACCATGGATATGGCGTCGTCGGGCACAGGATCCACTTCATCAGAGACGATGGCGCGCAGCTCCTCCTCGCCCACTTGGACCTTGCGGTCGGCCACCTGCTTGAACTTCTCGAAAGCCCGGCGGAAGGCGTCATCTTCGAGAACCACCCCGATCTTGGACAGAGCGTCGGCGAACCCCGCTCGTCCGGAGTGCTTGCCCAAGACGATCTGGCCGCCTTCCTGTCCAACGGAGGCAGCATCCATGATCTCGTAGGTATCCCGATCGCGTAGCACGCCGTGCTGGTGGATCCCCGACTCGTGGGCGAAAGCGTTTCGCCCGACGATGGCCTTGTTGAATTGCACCGGGTAGCCCGTGAGGCGCGACACGAGGCGACTCGTTTCGAAGATCTGGGTGGTGTCGGCTTCGATCTCGACCCCGAAGACATCCTGGCGGGTCTTGACAGCCATGATGATCTCTTCGATCGAGGTGTTTCCCGCCCGCTCTCCGATGCCGTTGATGGCCCCTTCGATCTGACGGGCGCCGGCGAAGATGGCGGACAACGAGTTGGCGACTGCCAATCCCAGGTCGTCGTGACAATGGACCGACATGACGACGTCGTCGCGGTCTCCCTTGACCTCCCTGAACACGCGCTTCATGAGGTCGGTGAACTCGGAGGGGGTGGCGAACCCCACCGTGTCGGGGATGTTGATGGTGGTCGCCCCGGCCTCCACCGCCCGCCGGCATACCTCGATCATGAAATCAGGGTCGGAGCGGGTTGCGTCCTGGGGCGAGAACTCGACATCGTCGGTGTACTGGCGCGCCCGTCTCACCCCTTCGACCGAGGCGTCCATGACTTCAGACGGCGTCATCCGCAGCATCTTTTCCATGTGGATGGGGGAGGTCGACATGAAGACGTGGATGCGAAAGCGGTCCGCTGCCTTGAGCGCCTCGTAGGCCTGGTCGATGTCGTCGGGGTGGGCCCGAGCCAGGCTGGCGATGACCGGGCCCCGGACATCGGAGGCGATACGGGAAACGGCCTCGAAGTCGCCGGGCGAGGAGGCGGCAAAGCCCGCCTCGAGGACGTCTACTCGCAGTTTTCCGAGCTGGTGGGCGATCGCCACCTTCTCGTCGGGGGTCAGCGCGATACCCGGGGCTTGCTCCCCGTCGCGCAAGGTGGTGTCGAAGATGATCAGTCTGTCGTTGGTGGTCACGGCGCTACTCCTGGTCGTAAATGCGGAATTCGGAAGTTCGGCAAGGCCGGTTCGCCCGGATTCAGGCGACCGGCCACCGAAGACCGAGTAACCCGCCGCACGACGAGGAGAAAGCAAACCGTTGCGTTCTCATGGGGCTTGCCGGGGTTGAATGAACGGCATCAGTCCCCGCAGTTCGGCCCCGACCTGCTCGATCTGGTGGGCGCGGTTGGCGTCGCGTGTTTCCAGCAGATGCGGCGCCCCTTCGCGCGCTTGCGCCAGCCATTCGTTGGCGAAGGCCCCCGATTGGATCTCGTCGAGGACCTTGCGCATCTCGCTGCGGGTCTCGTCGGTGATGATGCGCCGCCCGCGGGTGTAGTCGCCGTATTCGGCCGTGTCCGAGATGGAGTACCTCATCCACGAGAGGCCGCCCTCGTAGAGGAGGTCGACGATGAGCTTCAGTTCGTGGAGCGTCTCGAAGTAGGCAGACTCGGGCTGGTATCCCGCCTCGACCAGGGTTTCGAAGCTGGCTTTGATCAGCTCGGACAGGCCGCCGCACAGGATGACCTGCTCGCCGAAGAGATCTGTCTCGGTCTCCTCTTTGAACGTCGTCTCGAGCACACCTGCCCGACCGCCACCGATGGCGTGGGCATATGACAAGGCGAGGTCGCGGGCCGACCCGGATACGTCCTGGTGGACGGCGATGAGGCAGGGCACCCCCGATCCCTCGGTGTAGGTGCGGCGCACCAGGTGTCCGGGGCCCTTGGGCGCGATCATCACCACATCGATGTCCTCGGGGGGAGTGATCGCCTCGTAATGGATGTTGAAGCCGTGGGCGAACATCAGCGTGTCGCCTTCGTCGAGGTTGGGGGCTATGGCCTCGGCGTAGAGGTCCGCCATGTGCTGATCGGGGACGAGGAGCATGATGGTGTCGGCCCAGCGAGCTGCCTCATCGGGGCTCATCACGGTGAGACCGTCGCTCTCCGCCTGGGACCGACTGGTCGAGTCGGGGCGCAACCCCACCACGACCTCGACCCCCGACTCTTTCAGGTTGAGGGCATGGGCGTGGCCTTGGCTCCCGAACCCGATGACCGCCACCCGCTTATGAGCGATCAGGGCCGGGTCGGCGTCGGAGTCGTAGTAGATGGTTGCCATCAGGTTCCTCTCTCGGCGCGTGGTGTCATGCGCACTCAGTTGACCGCCCAGAGGGCACCAGTTCCCTGGCGTCCCTTCGTCTCTCTTGCCAGTGCCACCCAACCCGACTTCGCCAGGTCGATGACCCCGTAAGGCCTGACCAGGTCCAAGAAGTCGTTGACCCTCTGGGGCGGACCGAGCACCTGGAAGGCTATGGAGGTCGAGCCCACGTCGACGGCGGTAGCGTCGAAGATAGCGGCCAGCGCCAGCACCTCGGCGCGTTTGGCCGGCTGTACGTTGACGCGCACCAGCATCAGCTCGCGTTCGATCGATAGTTTGTCCTCGAACTCGGAGATCTTGACCACGTTGATGAGTTTGTGCAGTTGCTTCTTGACCTGCTCCAACTCGGGAGCGTCGACAACGATCGTCATGCGGGACAGACCGGGCTCGTGGCTGGGACCCACCGTCAACGAGTGGATGTTGAATCCCCGCCGGGCGAGCAGCGAACTCACCCTGGCCAGCACCCCCGGCTTGTCCTCGACGAGAACCGAGAGTGTGTGCTTCACTGCTCGCTCCGCTCGGGTCCGACGTCCGACGTCGAACGGCGAACGGCCAACGGCCAACGGCCAACGGCCAAGCATGTGAGGCTCATCGCTGCACCGTGACCTTCTCGTCGACCGACAGGTACACCTCGTCGTTGGACTTCCCGGCCGGGACCATCGGGAACACCATCTCTTCGGGGTCGACGACCACCTCCACCACCACCGGCTTGTCGTCTGTGCCTAGAGCCTTTTCCAACGTCGGAGCCACCTCGTCGGGGCTGGACGCACGGAAGCCCCGGCACCCGAGGGCTTCGGCCAGCTTGACGTAGTCGACGCCGCCGCCCAGGTTCGAGGCCGAGTAACGCCCACCGTAGAACAGTCGCTGCCATTGGGTCACCATCCCGTGGACCCCGTTGTTGAAGAGCACCACCTTCACCGGCAGCCCTTCCACTGCGGCGGTTATCAGCTCCTGGAAGGTCATTTGGAAGCAACCGTCGCCGTCGACGGCGATCACCAGGTCGTCGGGGTTGCCGGCTTTGGCGCCGATGGCGGCCGGAACCGCGAATCCCATCGTGCCCAGGCCTCCCGAGTTGATCCAGCGCCGTGGATCCTCGAACTTCCAGTACTGGCTGGCCCACATCTGGTGCTGGCCGACCCCAGAGACCACGGTGGCGTCTCCGCCGGTGAGTCGGTGCAGTTCCTCGATCACGTACTGGGGCTTGATGGGGCCATCCGGGCTCTGCTCGAAGCGCAGCGGGTGGTCGCGCTGCCAGCGTCGCAGAATTTCCATCCAGGGATCTCGTTCGGGTACCTCCCGGTCGCCCCACGCTTCGATCAGCTGCTCGATGATGCGACGGGCGTCGCCGACGATGGGGACCTCGGCGTGTCGCACTTTGCCGATCTCGGCGGGGTCGACGTCGGCGTGGACGATGGTGGCCTCGGGGGCGAAATATGCCGGGTCGCCAGTGACGCGGTCGTCGAATCTGACGCCTATGGCCACGATGAGGTCTGCTCTCTGCAGGGCGGTGATGGCCGTATAGGTTCCGTGCATTCCCGGCATGCCCAGTGCCAGCGGATGGCTGTCGGGAAAGGCTCCGCGACCCATCAACGTGGTCGTGACGGGCATGCCGGTTCGTTCGGCCAAGGCGCGCAACTCGGCGGCGGCGTTGGCCTTGATGATTCCCCCACCCACGTAGAGGATGGGCCGGCTGGCCCTCTCTATCAGGTCGGCCGCCTCACGGATGCGGGGGACGTGGCCGTTGACCGTCGGTTTGTAGCCGGCCATGGTCACGGGCCCGGGTTCGCTCCAGGAGGTGGGAGTGTTGAGGATGTCCTTGGGCAGATCGATCAACACCGGCCCCGGCCGTCCCGTGGCGGCGATGTGGAAGGCCTGATGGACTATGTCGGGTATCTCGTCGGCGTCGGTGACGAAGTAGTTGTGTTTGGTGGCAGGCATCGTGATCCCGGTGGTGTACGCCTCCTGGAAAGCATCGTTGCCTACCGCACCGGTGGGTACCTGTCCGGTGATCGCCACCAGAGGGACCGAGTCCACCAGGGCATCGGCCAGCGGCGTGACGAGATTCGTCGCCCCCGGCCCGGAGGTGGCGATGCACACCCCGACCCGACCCGTTGCCCAGGCGTACCCTTCTGCCATGTGACCTGCGCCCTGCTCGTGGCGTGCGAGGACATGGCGGATGGGTGAGTCGTACAGAGTGTCGTAGGCGGGCAGGATGGCCCCTCCGGGTACGCCGAAGGCTATGTCGACGCCTTCGTGGACGAGGGCTTGGATGAGGATGTGGGCTCCGGTGTCTTGGCTCATGAGTTCGCCTTGGTCGCTGGGGTACGAAGTTGTCGCTGGGGTACGAAGTTGCAGGGGTACGAAAAAACCCTCCCGGTGGGGAGGGCAGGAAGACGCACACGCTATGAGGGGCGTGTACGTCAGTCGATGATAAGTACGAGGTTGTGTTGCATGTGCGGCTCCAGTATGCCATTCATCGGCGTCGGATCAAAACACCTGAAGGGGCGGTTGGCGCAGTCAGCACTCACCCGCGGCCAAATCGCAGCTGGGTGAGAAGCTCCCCCGACTCGAGGTCGATGACGGAGATCCCCGAGTAGCCCACCGCGTACACCACATCGCCTTTGACGACGGTACGCTGAGGCGCGAACCCACTGTCGGCTCCCGATTTTCCCTCGAAGATCGGCAATGTGCGTGATCGGGAGAGAGTTCCGTCCGACCAGTCGACCACGATGAGCCCGTGACGCATCGTCTCGGTGAAATCTCCGCCCCGATCGGTACGCGACCACTCCCACCCCTCATAAGGCACGAGGGCGACGTCGCCGGCACGGGTGAAGGCCTTGTGGTCCCACTCGACGGCTGAGCTGATCCACCGTTCGACGTCCGCCCCAGGAAGGGGTCCGCCCGAGCCTGTTCCTGCCACACCGGTACCGTCGGGGCCGAGGGCATAGGTGCCAACGCGCAGCGGATCACGCGGGTCCGACACGTCGAAGAGCGAGACCTGCAGCCCGTGGACCTGGCCTGTGTCGGGATCCGCATCCTGGCCCACACCGATCAGCTTTCCGTCGCCAACTGGGTGCAGGTAGGCCGAATACCCGGGGATCTTCAGCTCCCCGGTCATCTCAGGAGCGGTGGGCTCGGAGAGATCGAGGACATAGAGAGGGTCCGTCTGACGAAACGTCACCACGTATCCCACGTCACCCATGAACCTCACCGACCGGATGGTCTCGGTCTCACCCAGCCCACCCACGACCCCCACCTCGACCAGACGCCTGCCCCGGGTCTCGAGCACAGTGACCTGTGAGACGGAGTCCTCGCCCCTGCCTCCCCACCAATCCGGCCCCGAGGTCGAAGCCACCCGCAGAAAACCCTCGTGCTCGTCCAAGGCGAACTGGTTCAGCAGGAACCCGTCGACGTCACCCGAGGCGCGGTACTCGATTTCTGTGTCCACCTCCGTGTCGAAGCGATGGACTCGGGTGACATGAGTGTCGAATTGGCGGATTCCGTCGTCCATCTCGACAGGTTCGATCCACACCTGGGTGGCCACGTAGGTCCGGTCGGGTGTGGCATAGACGGTCGAACCAGATGCCACCACGGAGGCCGCTTGCCACGACTCGATGCCGGCTTCGAGAGCGAAGTCGAGGATGGAGAGCGTGCCCAACCCCGACGGTTCGGGGGGGACCAGGACGTCCTCGCACTCGACGGCTGTCCCCTCGCCGCCGGAGCCGGTCACGAAGTATGGCAACCAGTTGTCGATGGTCGAGGCCCGGACAACCGCGCGGTTGCGCTCCGTGGCCTCCCGCTCGGAGCGCAGACCCGACCCCTCTGGTGTCACCCATACCAGCCCGACCGGGCTCGCATTGAGGACGACCCGCAGATGGCCGGAGACCAACCGGGTGGAGACCAGCGACCCGTCGAGGGTGACGGTCTCTGACACGGTCGGCTCCGAACCATCGGAGACGTCGACCAGTGTCACCTGAACGAAGCTCGTCCCCACCGGCCAAATGACGTCCTCGGTGCTCAGGGGCTGAGGCCCACGCCCGGCGAGACCGAAGGCACCGCTCACCACGACCAGCTGATCGCCGTCGATCAACATCTCACCACCGCCTGTGTTGCGCCCGATGTCGACGGAGCCCAATTCCGCGACGGTGTCGCCGGCCGTGGAGAACACGCGAAGACGATTGTCGGTGAGAACGTACAGGCGGTCCCGGTCCGCTTTCACGTAATCGCCCTCGTCGACGCCCTCGACCTGGACGTTGGTCGAGGTCGGTTCTGCGCTCCCACCGACCGACGATTGGCCGTCGTCGCTCGCAGTCTCGGCCGCTGTCGTCTCATCGACCAGCTCATAGGGGCCGTGGCCGCCGAGACCCCACGGCCCCACCTGCTCTAGCGCTTGCTCGATGAAATAGGCGAGCAAGGTGTCGCAACTGCCGGCGGTCCGCAGATCGGGGCCTTCCGACCGCAGCAACAGGCCAGCGGCAGTTGCGCTGTCCAATAGTGGCTGCGGGGTGACGGGAGGGGAGGTCGGGTGGGCACCCTCGCTGCCGGGAACGCACCCCATCAAGAGAATGACACCGACTACGACTGCAGCAGCACGCTTCATGACTGTCTGACGTCATGGAGGTCGAGTTCGGATCCCGCTTTTTCGACGAATCCGGCGTTTCTCTCCGTCAGGTCGTCGGGCAGTCGTTCACACCGGTGCCGGGAACGACACGCCCACTCCGCCTCGGGTGTCGGCGCCGAAGCGCTCGATTTCGGCGTCGAGGTCGAGTGGCGCCAGCCGGCTACGGGCCTCGAGTACCTCTTCGTCGATGAGACCGGCCGGCACCAGCCAGCACACCTCGAACTCGAGGCCGTTGGGGTCCTTGCCGTAGAGCGCCTTGGTGGTGCCGTGGTCAGTGGCACCGACCAAGGCGTCGGCGCCGGCCAAGCGGGCAGCCATCTCCCGGAGAGTGGCCAGGGTGTCGACTTCCCAGGCCAGGTGATACAGGCCGACCGCCGTCCGTCCGGCCGGGGAGTCGGCGGCCGGGCCGATCTGGAACAGACCGAGGTCGTGGTCGTTGTCGCTGTCGGAGGCCTGGAGAAAAGCGGCTCCGGGCATCGTCATGACGCGGTCGAATCCGAGGACGTCTCGGTAGAAAGCCACGCTCTCGTCGAGGTCCCGTACGTAGAGGACGGCGTGGTTGAGGCGTGTGACTCCCATGGGGCTCCTGTGGCGTTCTCGGGCTGGGATCGAGCTGTGCGGACGCGTCAACAAGCCGGCGCGGGCGGCTATTCCGTGGCGTGTCGGTCCAAGACGACGAAGACGGCGGTGCCTAGGCCCAAGGTGATGGCCACGCCACCGAAGGCGGGTCCATATCCGGCCCTGTCTATCACCAGTCCCACGATGGGGGCGATCGTGAGAAGGGCGATGTCGAAGATGGATGTGAACATGGCGATGGCCGAACCCCGCTCGGAGCCACGCGCTCGCGATACGACCTGGCTCGACAAGATGGGAAACACCACTCCGTGAGCCGCGCCCAGGAGAGCTGCCCCGACCAGCAGGATGCCGGTCGAGTGGGCGATCGCCACCAGGCCGAGCCCGGCGGCCTGGGTTGAGATGGCCACGACGGTGACGAGCCGGTGGGGAAGTCGGTCATAGCGACGCCCCCCGATCAGCCGGGTGGCGATGGCGATGGAGCCGTACACGGCGAAGAAACCCCCGAGGGTCGTCACCGGTCGGGCGTTGATGTAGGTGCGCATGAACGTGAACATCACCTCCATGCCGATCGAGAACATGAAAGTGATCCACCACAGAGGGAGCAGGTCGCGTTGCGCGACGACCGCCCAGAAGCTGCGGCGGGGTCGCGACCCGAGGAGCGGGAGCAGGGGAAGACGCCACACCAGCACCCACGAAATGGTTCCCGACGCGGCTGCCGCCACGAGCAGACCCGGATAGTCGGCGAAAGAGATGAGAGCGTCTCCAGCCAGGTTGGCAACGGTGATCGGGATCAGCCCCGACAACCCGAACACCGCCAACCCCTGGGTACGCAACTCGGGAGGCAGGCTGTCCGCTGCGTAGGCGAGCAGCGCCGTGAAGAGCACGATCTGGAGGACTCTCTGGGCGAGGAAGGGGAGCCACAGGGCGATTCCCGTCTCGTCGACCAAAGACAGGGCGAGGGTGGCGGCGACGTTGAGAATGCCGGCGGCGCGCAACACCGTGCGGCGGTGGATGACGTCGAGCAGCCGACCAAACCACGGCCGTAACAAGAGGGCGGCGAGAGCGGATACCGAGTAGGCGACTCCGATGCCTGCTTCCCCGACGCCCAGCTGTTGGAGACGCCCGGGGAGATTGACGAGCAGGAAGAATGCTGTCTCTTGGAAGAACCCGATGACCCACACGGTCGCGTAAGGAGCGGTGGAAAACAGTCGACGCATGAGCGACGGCAACGCTACCGGGACGCCGACGACGTCCAGTACCGTCAAGGGATGGATTGGGACAAGCCCCGCATGGATCTGCTTCGACCGGCTGCGGACTTGCTCCGGGCGGCTCTGCGCCACATGGAGGATGAAGCGGTTCCGGCCAACTTGAGGACCGTGGCCGACAGCTCGGCTCGGCGGCTGCCACCCCCCCTCCTGCGACGGGCACTCGGTGAACTGGAAAGGTCGGAATGGCTGCGACAGGAGACGATCGCCCACTCACCCGCCGAGAAGGGCTCTGCCGCCGCCTTGTTCCTGGAGCGCCCACGCGGCTGGAAGGCGAAGCTCGAAGAGCTCGTCGAAGCCGCCGACATTCGCCGGAGGGTGAATGAAGGCGCGGCCCTCGAGCGCCGACTGGCCGAGGCGCTGGCGACGATCGACCGTTTGGAAGAGAGGACCTCCCGGCTGCAACGTGAGATCAGCGAGGCGCGAGAACACGCGACGGAACGTAACCGTCACCAGATCGCGACCGCCGAGTCGGCGCGGCAGAGAGCCGAGGAAGAGGCGGCCCGAAACTCCCGGGCGGTCGCTCAGGCCGCCGAAGAGCACGCCCTCCTCGAATCCCGCCTCGCACAGGCCGAGGCGCGCGTGGAGGCTTTGCGCCAGCTCCTGGAGAAAGAGAGGCGTGCCTCTCTCCCAGTCGAGGACACGAAGTCCCGCCGCGGTTGGTTCCCGTCTGACCCCAAGGGCATGGCCACGGAGCTGGATCGAATCGCAGCGGCGATCACGCGCCTTCCTCCAGATCCTCGAGTAACTGCGGCGAGGCCGCAACGTCCGAACATACGGCTCCCCGACGGGATGCGCCCGGACCGACCGGAGGCTGTGAGTTGGCTCGCCCCGAAGGCACCGAACTGGCTGATCGACGGCTACAACGTCGCCTTCCATCTCGCATCGAGCCCAGACGCCACCACCCGGGCCCGGGTGCTGGCGGGGGCGGCGCGGCTGGTGTCGTTGGGTGGGCCGGGTTCACTGGCCTCGGTAGTGTTCGATTCGGCCGTCGAAGAGTCGTCGGAGCCGGTCGATCGACGGGTGCGAATGGTCTACTCGGAGTCGGCGGACGAATGGATCTTGCAGCGAGCCGGTCCGGGTGATGTCGTGGTGTCCTCCGACCGGCGGGTGCGGGATGGAGCCGAACAATCGGGAGCGTTGGGCTTGTGGTC
This sequence comes from Acidimicrobiia bacterium, assembly GCA_041744375.1. Classification (GTDB taxonomy): domain Bacteria; phylum Actinomycetota; class Acidimicrobiia; order Spongiisociales; family ZC4RG35; genus JBGTLA01. The sequence goes on from JBGTLA010000087.1 coordinate 23,537, forward strand.
CGAAGCCCTGGTCGGGTGGATGGTTGGTTCCCCACACGGGGCCGGGTGAACGTTCGGCATCGAGGTTTTCCTCGATACCATCGATGTCATGCGTCCGTCAGTGATCATCCTCGGTGGGGGTTTTGCCGGGTTGACCGTGGCGAAGGCTCTCGACGACAAAGCGAAGGTCACGGTCGTGTCCGACCAGAACTTCCTGCTTTTCACACCCATGCTGGCCGAGGTGGCCGCCGGAGACCTCGACCCGCGCCACATCGTGACTCCTGTTCGCGAGATCGCTCCACGGGCGAGAGTCGTAGCGGGCAGAGTCTCCTCGGTTGACGTCGAGACCCACTCGGTCAAGGTCGATCGCCCTTTCGGCCTCGATCCTCTCGAGCTTCGCGCCGATGCTCTCGTGGTGGCGCTCGGGTCGGTACCGGCGACTCTCGGGATCGACGGGGTCGAAGACTGGGCACTCGCCTTCAAGACGATCGGCGATGCACTACGCATACGCAATCGCGTGCTGGCCCTGCTCGAGTCTGCCTCCGATGAAACCGATCCGGCGTTGACGCATTTGGCCATAGTCGGTGCCGGATACTCGGGCGCCGAGCTGGCGGCTGCCATGGCCGATTTCATCGGCTCGGCTGCTCGGCGCTACTTCCCGTCGGCTCCCCGCCCACGGGTGACATTGATCGATGCCCTCGATCGAGTCGCTCCTACCCTCCCCGCCCGCTTGTCGGCTGCCGCCGAGCGCGCCCTCTCCCGGCGCGGCGTCGACGTGGTGCTGGGCGAGAAGGTCCGTGCCATCACATCAAACGGGCTGGAGCTCGAGTCGGGCCGTTCCATCGACGCCCGCACCGTGGTCTGGTCGGCCGGTGTGCGCCCCCACCCGCTGGCCGCAGAAATGGGGCTGGGTCTGGAAAAGGGGCGGATCGTCGTCGATGGTCGGCTCCAGGCCGCTCCGGGAGTGTTCGCCCTGGGTGACATCGCCGCCGTACCGGACGGGCGCGGCAAGATGTCACCTCCCACGGCACAGTTCGCTCTGCGCCAGGGCCGTTACCTGGGGCACAACCTCACCCGTGTTCTCTCTGGTCGACGGGCACCGGACTTTCGCTACCGCACCATGGGTGAATTGGTGTCGCTCGGGCATCGGAACGCAGTGGGCCTGGTCATGGGCCTACCCGTCTCGGGTTTTATCGGCTGGTTCGCATGGAGGAGTTATTACCTGCGCCGGCTCCCCAGCTGGCTACGCAAGACACGGGTCGCCATGGATTGGACGCTCGATTTGTTGTTTCCCCCCGACGTGTCGGCCCTTCCATCGACGGATCTGGGCCCACAGGCAGACTGAGATCAAATCGGTCACAGGGGTTCGATACGTTGGCGGGATGCTGATCGACTGCGAATCCTGCCGAATGCGTGACACTCCTGTTTGTGACGACTGCGTTGTCACGGTGATGTTGGGCCACAGCCCATACGAGATGGGCGAGAGCGAGAGGGCGGCGCTCGACAACCTGGCCAACGCCGGTCTGTGCCCGCCTCTCAGGCTGGTGGTCGACCAGGACCCCACCAGTCGTCGTGCCGGGTGACGCCGGTTGGACATAACCTGGTGGAGTGGCAAGCAGCGGTTTGCGCAGTGCGGTGGAAATGGCGGGACGTCGGGGCGGCCTCGACCGCGTCGGCGTGGCCGCTCCGCACGCATTCGACGACGTGCGCGCCACGATGGAAGGCCGGCTCGACAGCGGGCTCGCCGCACGGCTCACGTTCACCTACAAGGACCCCCGCCAGGCGACGGAACCACTGCTCTCGTTCCCGTGGGCACAGTCGCTCGTCGTAGGGCTCCGCTCCTACCTGCCGGAGGCGGGACCGACCACTAGCCGTCGCGGCTACGGACGAGTTGCCCGCTTCGCCGTCACGGACCCCTATGCCCCGCTGCGGAGAGGACTCGACGCCATAGCCGCCACTCTCGGGGAGGCCGGCCACCGCACGGAGGTGGTGATCGACGACGACCGTCTCGTCGACAGGGCTGCGGCGGTTAGGGCCGGGATCGGCTGGTGGGGGAAGTCGACGATGGTGCTCACACCCGGAGTCGGGCCGTGGTTCGTCATCGGGGCGGTGGTGACCGATGCGGGGTTGGAACCGGGCACACCCATGGTCAGGACGTGTGGTTCATGCGTGGCGTGCCTTCCCGCTTGCCCGACCGGCGCCCTCATCGAGCCCGGGGTTTTGGATGCGCGTCGATGTCTCGCTGCTCTCGCGCAGCGCTCGGGGGTCATTCCCCGGCAATGGCGACAGGCGATGGGGGACAGGCTGTACGGATGTGACGACTGTCTCGACGCCTGCCCACCGGGAATGAAGGCTGCTGCTGGGGACGGGCCGTCTGGCAGTGTTTCCCTCGCATGGGTGCTGACGGCCGATGACACTGCCCTCATGGGGGCCTTCTCCCACTTCTATCTCCCCGGCCGCACCCCGAGGATCATAAGGCGTAATGCGCTGGTGGCCGCCGGAAACCAGCCCGACGCCGGTTTGGGTCGGCTCGTCACCCAACACGTCGGGCACCGAGATTGGTTGCTCCGGGCCCACGCCGTTTGGGCGTTGGGCAGAATCGGCGGAGCAGGGGCGCAAGGGGTCCTCTCCGACCACCTGCGTAGGGAATCTCGCCCCGAGGTCATCACCGAACTGGAACAAGAGCTCCGCTGAGATCACCGCCGTTCCCCGCCAGGCAACCCCGGGTTGCAGCCACCGCTGGGCGATGGTTCGAACCCTGGGTTGCGGGCTTGCGGGCCGTCGGGCCGCCTCCTGCCTCAGCGACTCAGCGGGACGTAGGCCTGCTCCATGTAGTCGGCCACCATCCGATGGGCCGAGAAGCGCACCAGCGTGGAAGCGATCGAATGGCGCATACGTTCGACCCATGCCAGCGGAATCCCCCCCTCGTCGCGGTCGTAATACATGGGGGCGACCTCGTCGGCGAGTACCCGGTAGAAGTCGTCGGCGTCGTTGGCGTCGACGACTTCGTGGTCGTCCGATCCGTCACTCAAGCCGAATGCCCATCCGTTCTCGCCGTCGAAACCCTCGGCCCACCAACCGTCGAGCACCGATAGGTTGAGGACCCCGTTCATGGCCGCCTTCATCCCCGAGGTTCCGGACGCCTCCATCGGCGGCCGCGGGTTGTTGACCCACACATCGCACCCTTGAACCAGGAAGCGGGCCATGCGGGCGTCGTAGTCCTCGAGCACGAACATGTGGCCAGCAAGCTCGGGAAGCCGGGACAGCTCGACCAGATGGCGGATGAGGGCTTGCCCGTGCTCGTCGGCTGGGTGGGCTTTGCCGGCGAACACGAGTTGGAGGGGACGGGCGGGGTTGGTGACGATGGCTCCGAGACGTTTGACGTCCCGGAAGATCAAGGTCGCCCTCTTGTACGTGGCGAAACGGCGGGCGAAACCCAGAGTGAGGGTATGTCCCGAAAAGAGACTATCCACCGCCCGCAGATCGTCGGGCGCCGAGCCGTGCCGTGCGAGCTGGCGTTGCAGTCGTCCGCGTGCGAACCGGGCCAGCTCCTGTTTCCTCCCCTGGTGGAGGTTCCAGAGCTCCGTCAGCTGGAGTTCTTCGATCCGGTTCAATCGTTCGGGGTGTTCGAGCAGGGTCGAAGGCCAGGTGAGCCCGAACTCACTCCGCAGGAGGCGGCCGCCACTCCGACCTATCCAGGTCGGGGTGTGAACCCCGTTGGTGATGGCGAGAGCATCGTGGCCGATCAACCAGGCCCAGTCCCGGGTGACGATCTCGCCGTGGCGTTGGGACACACCGTTGACGACCGAGGCGAAGCGGATGGCCAGGGCTCCCATGTCGAAGTGGCCGGCGTCTCCGTTGGAGCGAGCGAGCTCGTCGAGGCCGTCTGGGTCGGTGCCGAGACGCCTCGCCCACGGACCCAGGTACTTGTCGGAGATCCACGTTTCGAACCGCTCATTCCCGGCGGGGACGGGTGTGTGCAGGGTGAACACCGTTCGGGCCTGTACCTTCTCCCGGGCCGTGTCGAAGTCGGCACCGGTATCCATCTCGGTTGCCGTCCGCTCCAGCGACGAGAGGGCGGCGTGGCCCTCGTTGGCATGCCACACCGCCGGTTCGATGCCGAGAGCGCGCAGGGTGCGGACCCCACCTATGCCGAGGACCATCTCTTGGATGAAGCGCATCTCCCGTCCCCTGACATACAAGGTGTGGGTGATCGGCCGGTCGGCGGGTTCGTTCTCTCGTGTGTCGGTGTCGAGGAGCAACAGCGAGACCCGACCCACCGCCAAACTCCACACGGCCACGGTCAAGGCCCGGCCGGGCACTTCTAGGGTCACCTTGAGCTGGCCCCCCGTGGGAGCCGCCACCGGCCGCAGCGGCAGTCGGGAGATGTCCAGGAAGGGCGAGATGTGCTGTTGGTCCCCATCGGCGTCGACTTCCTGACGGAAGTAGCCCCGTCTATAGAAGAGGCCCACGCCGAGAAACGGCAGCCCGAGGTCCGAGGCCGACTTGACGTGGTCGCCGGCCAAGATCCCGAGCCCGCCCGAGTAGAAGGGAACCGAGTTGTGCAGGCCGTACTCGGTGCACAGGTAGGCCACCGGCCCCGACAGCGGAGAACCCTGCCGGGTGTACCAGGTGTCTTCGGCAGTCAGGTAGTTGTTGAAACGAGAAAGAGCATCCCGGTAACGATCCTGCACCGACTCGAGCTGTTCGAGCTCTTGCCACCGCTGCGGTTCGAGGGCGGTGATGATGTCGAGGGGATTGTGGGTTTGTTCCCACTGGTCGGGATCGAGAGCTGCCCACAAGGCACGTCCCGACTCGTTCCACGACCACCACAGGTTGTGGGCCATGTCGACGACGCCGTGCAACGAGGGGGGGACGGGGAACTCGAGGTGGTTGAGTACGGGAATCTCGGGCGTGGGCAATTCAGCTCTCGGGAGGGTGGGGGAGACAGACAGGCTAGTGCTCGGACCGCGTCGTTCGGCCACTCTCGAAGCGCCAGTGGCGGAGCCCCGAACGCAAGCACCCGCTCCGATTGCGTAAGGGAACGCGGGCATAGACGGCCGGCCAGGCCAGGGAGCGTTACGGTAGGGCGGCTCCGGGTCCTGCAGCCGTGCCTTTCCGCCCGTCCCCTAACATCGGGTTCGATGGCTTCCAAGATCCATTCCCAGGACGTGACCGAGGGTCCGGCCAAGGCCGGTGCCCGGGCGATGTTGCGGGCCGTCGGTTTGGGTGAGGACGACTTCTCCAAACCCCAGGTGGGGTTGGTCTCGGCCGGCAACGAGGTGACTCCCTGCAACCTGACCGGTCCGGCCCTGGCCGAACTGGCCAAAGCGGGTGTTGTGGCGGCAGGGGGAGTGGGCCTGACCTTTGCCACTATCGCCGTGTCCGACGGCATCTCCATGGGCCACGAAGGCATGCGCGCCTCCCTCGTCTCCCGTGAGGTCATCGCCGACTCCGTCGAGCTGGTGATGCATGCCGAGCGTTTCGATGCCATGGTGACGATCGCTGGGTGTGACAAGTCTCTCCCCGGCATGCTGATGGCGGCGGCTCGTACCAACTTGCCATCGGTGTTCTTGTACGGAGGGTCGAGCCTTCCAGGTCGATATCGCGGTCGTGACATCTCGATCGTGGACGTCTTCGAGGGAATCGGGGCACTGTCCGAAGGTCGAATCGAGCCGGCCGACCTGCTGGAACTGGAGCGGAACGCCTGTCCGGGAGCCGGTTCGTGCGCCGGGATGTTCACGGCCAACACCATGGCCGCGGTGGGCGAGGCCATCGGCATGTCTCTGCCGGGTTCGGCGACGGTGCCGGCAATCGACGATCGACTGGCCGGCTTCGCCCGTCGTTCAGGGGAGGCGGCGATGGCGCTGCTGGCCGACGGCGTCCGGCCTCGACAGATCATGACCCGCCGCGCTTTCGAGAACGCCATAACCACGGTCATGGCGTTGGGCGGCTCGACCAACGCGGTGCTCCATCTGCTGGCCATCGCCCACGAAGCCGACGTCGCTCTCGAACTGGAGGATTTCGACCGCATCAGCCGGCGCACCCCGCACCTCGGCGACCTCAAGCCGTTCGGGCGCTTTCACATGGTCGATCTCGACCGGATCGGTGGGGTGCCGGTGGTCCTGCGGGCACTCCTCGACGAGGGTCTCATCCATGGCGAGGCGCTCACCGTCACTGGCCAGACGATGGCCGAGAATCTCGTCGACGTGTCCTTCCCTGCCGACCAGGAGGTCATCCTGCCGACGTCGGCGCCGTTAGCCGCCGAAGGAGGCATTGCCATCCTGCGCGGCACGCTGGCCCCCCAGGGTGCGGTGGTGAAAGTGGCCGGAATCGAACTGGATGTGTTGCAGGGACCCGCCAAGGTGTTCGACGGCGAGCAGGACGCCCTTGCGGCCCTCTTCGAGCATCGAATCCATCCCGGCGACATCGTCGTCATCCGCACCGAAGGCCCCAAAGGCGGCCCCGGCATGCGTGAGATGCTCCAGATCACCGCCGCCATCAAGGGGGCCGGATTGGGCAAGGACGTGCTCTTGATCACCGACGGGCGTTTCTCGGGCGGGACCACGGGACTGTGTATCGGGCATGTGGCGCCCGAGTCGGAGGTAGGTGGCCCCATCGCCCTGGTGGAGAGCGGCGACACGATTCGTGTCCATGTGGCCAATCGAACTCTGGATCTCATGGTCGACGAAGTGACCCTGGCGGAGCGCCGTGCCAACTGGAAGCCTCACGAGCCCCGCTATCGCACCGGGGTGCTCGCCAAGTACGCCCGCCTGGTCGGCTCGGCTGAGACTGGTGCCGTAACCGGCTGACGTTCGTCGGAGCCCGTCCCTCGATCGATGGTGTTACGTGCGTGGCGGCCGCCGGTCAGGACTGTACGGTGGCCGACAATCCGGGCGGCTGGTTGAGGGTCTGGAAGACCACGCAGTACCGCTCTGTCAGCCGCAGCAGGGTATCGATGCGGTCCGTCGGCTCGTCGGTGTCCAGCACGAAGACAAGGCGGATGGAACGGAACCCGATCGGGGCCTCTTTGTCGACACCAAGGGTGCCCCGAAAGTCGATGTCGCCTTCGGCCTCCACTACCGCCTCTCCCAGGTGAAAGTCGATGGCCGTGGCGACCGACTTGAGGGTGACTCCGGCACACGCCACCAATGCCTCCAGGAGCATGTCGCCCGAGCACAGCTCCAGCCCGCTTCCGCCCGTCGCAGGATGAAGCCCTGCGGTGGCGAGCGCTCGTCCCGTCTCGACCTTGCAGGTTATCGCCTGTTCGTCGACCACCCCACGGGCGCGCAAGGTGACCAGGGCGGCTTCGGGTTCTCCTCGGTAGTGGTCCTTGATCGGTGCTTGCATCGCCTTGAGGGCGATGGAGTCCACGACGTCTCCTCTGTCTCCTCGATTGGTCGTCCGCTCAGCCTACACCGGAGACGTTGCTCGACTCCCTATCCTGAACCGAATGGTCAAGGTGTATGCCGTGGTGTTGAGCCTGGGGCTGGTGGTCCTCATCGGCTGGATCGTGCTCCGAGCGCTGGCGGTGAACATCGATCGGGCAACCATCGACCCCGAGGAGCGCTTCGGCATAGGTGGGCGCCGGGTGGTGGCGGCGCTGGTTGGATTCGGGATGGCAGGCATGTCGGCCGAATTCTCGCCGCGTGGCATCACCTGGCCCTTCGCACTCGGCCTCGCAGTCCTGGGTGCGGGGGCGGCAAGCTGGTACGCAGGCCGTGTCGATGGCGCGACGACCGAGCCGACCGGACGGGATCCCGGCTGACGTGGTTCTCATCGTGTCGGATGTCCATGGCGAGTTCGATGCCCTGGCGCGCCTGGCCCAATCGGGTGAGACCCTTCTCATCCTCGGTGACTTGATCAACCTGATGGACTATCGCACGGGTGAGGGAATCATCGCCGATGTCATGGGAAGCGATTTCGGCCGTCAGGTGTCGAGCCGACGCGCTGCTTCCGACTACGGCGGGATGAGGCACCTGTGGACCGAAAGAACCGAAGGTCGTGACGCCGAGGTGCGGGCCGAGGTGGCTTCCCGGGTGGCGGATCAGTATGCCGCCTGTCAGCGGGCGCTGGCGGGCGGAACGGGTTACGTGACGTTCGGGAACGTCGACCGGCCCGCCTTGTTGCGGGAATCCCTCCCCGACGGCATGCGCTTCGTCGACGGCGATGTCGTCGACATCGAAGGCATCAGCTTCGGGTTCGTGGGTGGAGGGGTGTCCACACCGGTGGGAGCGGCGGGCGAAGTGAGCGACGAGGAGATGGAGGCGAAGCTGGCCACGCTCGGTCCCGTCGACGTGCTGTGCTCCCACCTTCCCCCCGACATCCGGGCGCTCCATCTCGACGTGGTGACGGGTCGGCCGGAACGCTCGTCTCTCCCGATTCTCGACTACCTGCGGCTTCACCGTCCGCGTCTGCACTTCTTTGGGGACGTTCACCAGCCACAGGCCACTACCTGGAGGGTGGGCAGCACCCTTTGTCGGAACGTCGGTTACTTCCGGGCTACGCGCCGTCCGGTGGTGTTCACACCAACCGACCTGAGGTAGGCGTCGACACAAGGCAGGAGTCTCGGCGGAGCCGGGACTACGCTGAGGCGTCCTGCCCAGTCTCAGGAGCATCGAGAATGGCCGAAGGCACCGTCCAATCGATCGAGGTCGACGCCGACCCCGAGGCTTTGTTCGAGGTGGCGGCCGACATCGAGAGCTACCCGGAGTGGGCTTCGGGTGTACGTCAGGTGGAGATCCTGCAACGGGACGAAGACGGTCGCGCCCGACGGGCCTCGTTCGTGCTGGAGGGCTTCGTCAAGGAGATTGCCTACGAACTCGTGTACGAGTACGACTTTCCCCGTCGCATGACGTGGACAGCGGATCCCAGTCCAGACATCGACATGCTCGAAGGCTCCTACACCTTCACCCCGAAAGAGGACGGTGGAACCGAGGTGGTGTATGCCTTTCGGGTGGCGCCCACCTTCAAAATCCCCGGCTTCATCCGTCGGCAAGCCGAGAAGCAGATCGTCACCACCGCCTTGCGGGGACTTCGCAAGCGGGTCACCGAAGTCTCCTGACTCGAAGCGTCCACGGTGGCCGTAAACGACCCGCCCGACGGTAACGTGAGTCGTGTGGGGGACGAATTCTTGGGAGTGAGCACATGCCCGATCGAGGACACGATCAGATTCCACATGGTGGGCGCAAGCACCTCCGCACCTCGACACTTCACGGATCGGCTTAGGGGCCTATGCGAATCGTGCTCGTGACTGGGAAGGGCGGTGTCGGCAAGACGACCGTAGCGGCGGCAACGGCGTTGGCCGCCGCCGACGCCGGTTACCGCACCCTGGTGTCCTCCACCGACCCGGCTCACTCTCTGGCCGACGCTCTCGACATGTCCCTCGGTGACCACGTGGTGAGCGTGGCCGACAACCTCGACGGTCAACAGATCGACACGCAACAACAGCTCGATCGGTACTGGGGATCGATCCGAGACCAGCTCATCAGCGTCTTCGATTGGGGTGGTGTCACAGGCATCGAGGCGGAAGAATTTCTCGTCTTCCCCGGTATGGACGAACTGTTTGCCTTGCTCGAAGTCAACCGACACGCTCGCTCGGGAGAGTACGACGCCATCGTCGTCGACTGCGCACCAACGGCCGAGACACTGCGCCTTCTGTCGCTTCCCGAGGTGCTTTCGTGGTACTTCGAGCGGGTCTTGCCAACCGAACGTCGCATCATGCGCGCCGCCCGCCCTTTTCTGACCAGGGTGACCGACCTGCCGGTGCCCGAGGACTCTGTGTTCGAGGCCGCACAGACGGTGTTCGCCGGCGTGGAAGAGGTCAAACAGATTCTGAGTCGACCCGAGGTGACCTCGGCCCGGCTGGTGGTCAACCCCGAGAAGATGGTCATCGACGAAGCACGACGAACCTTCACCTACCTGGCCCTCTTCGGCTATGGCGTGGACGGCGTGGTCGTCAACCGGGTGCTCCCGGATCAGGTTTCCGATCCCTACTTCTCGCGCTGGCGCGCGATTCAGAAGGCCCACCTCGACACGATCGACGATGCCTTTGCCGATGTTCCCCGGTTGCGGTTGCGCCTCTTCGACGACGAGATGGTCGGGCTCCATCGGCTCAGGTTGATGGCCGGCGAGCTCTACGGGGACACGGATCCCATCGCAGGTTTCACGGCCCATAACCCGTTCTCGGTGATTCAGGACGGCAGCGACGTGGTGGTCGAGGTCGTGGTGCCCTTCGCGGAAAAGGGCGAACTCGACGTGTACCGACAGGGCACCGAGTTGTACCTGAGGGTGGGTTCGCACCGGAGGTCGTTCATGCTGCCGGACTCCCTGCAACGTCGCCATGTCACCGGGGCCAAGTTGGCCGACGGCGTCCTGAGGGTCCGGTTCGGAGAGCCGTGATGAGTGAGTCAGAGACGGTGGCGGCCATCAAGCGTGCTTCCCGTCGAGCAGGCTTCCATCTCCTGCGTGCTGTAGTAGAGGGACTCAAGGCGATCGAGGTCGTGGTCGACGAGTTGGCGACTGTCCGCCGGGAAGGGGATGGGGACGAGGGGCAACCTCGGCGGGAACGAATCGAGGTCGAATGAGCCGACCCGCGATCGGGATGGATGTGGGCGGGTCCTTCATGAAGGCGGTGCGCCTGGGAGCGGATGGCTCGGTCGAGGCTCACCACCAGAGGCCCACTCCGTCGGATCCCTATCTGATGATCGAGGAAATGACCAGTCTGGCGACTGGGCTGGGCAAGGGCCTGGCCATCGGCATTGGTCTCGCCGGCCTCGTTGATGTCGAGGCGGGTGTTTTCGTCTGGGGTCCACATCTGTCGGGCGAAGAGGTGGAGGTGGCGGCTCCCCTTCGCCGCCGCCTCGGCGTCCCGGTGGTCGTCGACAACGACGCCAACCTGGCGCTATTGGCCGAGGTCACCATGGGTGTGGCCAAGAACTTCCGCCAAGTCGTCATGGTCACGCTCGGAACCGGAATAGGCGTCGGCATCTACCTCGACGGAGAGTTGCGGCGCGGGAGCGGAAACGCAGGAGAGGCCGGGCATATGACCGTCGACCCTTCCGGCGAGCAGTGCGCCTGCGGGCGCCGGGGTTGTTGGGAAACGCTCGTGTCGGGTCGTCGGTTCGACCGGGTGGCCGCCGCCTTGGTCGGCCCGTCCAACTCGGCGGCGAACCTGGTGGAGGCTGCCCTGAATGGGCACACCGAGGCCCGTCGATATTTCGATGAGGCCGGGGTTCGGCTCGGCGCCGGCATCGAAACGATCGTTCTCCTGCTCGACCCGGAGCTCGTGGTGGTGGGAGGAGCCGCCGCCGGGGCCGGAGACCTCCTGTTGGATCCGGTTCGACGCATGCTCAGCCAGACGGAGGGTGCCGCTCATCGCCGACCCGTCGTGGTGGCGGGAAGTAGCTTGGGTCCGTACGCTGGCGCCATCGGCGCCGCCCTCAGCGCCCGGAACCCAGCGAAGCGATGACCGACGAAACCAGAACCCACCCGCTCACTCCCGATGAAGTGATCTCGCCGCAGCAGGCGGCCACGCAGCGCATGGCCGGGCTCGTCCGGGATCTGGCGATGATGCTGCCCAACCTGGTCAAGCTGCTGGGCCGACTGGTCAAGGATGGGCGGGTGCCGCGCCGCTCCAAGCTACTCATCGGGGCGGTGCTCGTCTACATGGCCTCGCCGGTGGACCTCATCCCTGACGCCATTCCCGTGGTCGGTCTCGCCGACGACGTGCTCCTCGCCGCCTATGCCGTGAACCACCTCCTGTCCACAAGTGGAGAGCAAGTGGTGTCCGAACATTGGGATGGCCCCGACGACATACTCGAGCTGATACAGAACATTCTGGACACCACCAGCAACATGATCCCTCAGCCTCTGAAGCGCTGGGTGGATCGGCTTGCCCGCTGAGCGACGCGCCCAAGCCCTACCCGACTGGCTCCACACCTACAATCACCACCGCTCCCACACCGCCACCAGCGGACCACCCATCAACCGCGTCAACAACCTCAGGGAGCAATACACCTAGCCTGGTCCCCGATGGACTTTCGCCGGATCGAGCATCTTCCCCCGTACGTCTTCGCCCAGGTCGACGAAAAGAAAGTGGCGGCCCGTCGCGCCGGCGTCGACATCGTCGATCTCGGGTTCGGCAACCCCGACATCCCCAGTCCCGGCGCGGTGGTGGACAAACTGGTCGAAGCGGCCCACAACCCTCGCAACCATCGCTATTCGTCTTCGCGGGGCATTCCCAACCTGCGACGGGCGGTAGCCGAACGGTATCTCCGGCGCTTCGGTGTGAGCGTGGACCCCGAAACCGAGGTGATCACCACTATCGGCGCCAAAGAAGGGTTGTCGCATCTCCTCTGGACCTTGGTCCAGCCGGGCGACGCCGCCATCGTGCCGGATCCGTCCTATCCCATCCACATCTACGCACCGGTCCTGGCAGGAGCCGAGGTCCGGCGCGCCCCGATCTCCTCGGAGGAGGACTACTTCGAGGTTCTGGAACGCATGTTCTCCAATTCGTGGCCGCGGCCACGAGTCATCATCGTTTCCTTCCCCCACAACCCGACCACCACCTGTGTCGACCTGTCGTTCTTCGAGCGGCTGGTGGCTTTTGCCCACGAGCGCGACGTGTTCCTCGTCCACGACTTCGCCTACGCCGACGTCGCTTTCGGCGGGTACGAACCGCCCTCGATGCTCGAGGTCGACGGTGCCCGGGAGGTGGGTGTCGAGCTCTACACCCTCACCAAGGGCCACTCCATGGCCGGTTGGCGGGTCGGGTTCGTCGTCGGCAACGCCGAGGCGGTGGCGGCTCTGGCCAAGCTGAAGTCGTACCTCGACTACGGGACCTTCCAGCCCATCCAGATCGCGGCGATCATCGCTCTCAACGAAGGCGACGGGTACGTCAGCGAGGTCAATGAGATCTACCGCGCCCGCCGTGACACATTGTGTGAGGGCCTCGACCGGATGGGCTGGAAGGTGGAGCCGCCGCGCGGGACCATGTTCGTGTGGGCTCCCGTGCCCGGGCCGTATGCTGAGATGGGATCGTTGGACTTCTCATTCCATCTCCTCGACCGCTCCCATGTGGCTGTCTCTCCCGGCGTCGGATTCGGTGACGCCGGTGAAGGATTTGTCCGTTTTGCTCTGGTCGAGAACGAACATCGCATCGCCCAGGCCACCCGCAGCATTCGTCGTGCCCTCACACGGCTGTGATCGTGGTGTGATCCTGGCCCAATCTTTGGGCCCCAGACGTCGCGGGGCGATGGTGCGAACCCTGGGTTGCTGGGTTGCGAGGCGGGGGGACCCTTCCGCCGTATCCTGCACCAATGGCCTTTTCCGACGGCACCGCCGATTTTCGCTCCGATACCGTCACCCGTCCCACCGACGAGATGCGTACGGCGATGGCGGGGGCTGTGGTGGGCGACGACGTGTACTCGGGGGATCCCACCGTCAACGCCCTCGAGGAGGAATCGGCCGGGTTGATGGGCAAGGAGGCTGCCGTCTTCGTGCCCACCGGGACGATGGGGAACCAGCTGGCGGTCATGGTCCAGACGTCACCGGGTGAAGAGGTGCTCGTCGACGGCCGAGCCCACATCCGCAGCGTCGAACGAGGCTGGGGCCCAGCCCATGCCGGCGTCGGGTGGCGTACCGTGGATACAGACGGTGGCCGCATCCTTCCCGCACAGGTCGACGAGGTGATGGAGCTGGCAGGTTCGCTGTTCCCCCGGATCAGCCTCATGGCTTGGGAGAACACTCACAACCTGTCAGGGGGCAGAGTGATCCCCCTCGACGTGATGGAAAGATCGTCCGCTCGAGCCCGTGAGCACGATCTGGCCGTTCACATCGACGGAGCACGCATATTCAATGCGGTGACTGCCACCGGCATCCCGGCGGCGCGGTTCGCGGCTTGTGCCGACACGATTCAGTTCTGCTTCTCGAAAGGCTTGGGAGCTCCGATCGGGTCGATCGCCTGTGGCTCGGCGTCTCTCATGCAAGAGGTCAGGTATCGGCGCAAACGCCTCGGGGGCGGCATGCGGCAAGTGGGCGTCATCGCCGCGGCGGCGGCCATTGCCCTGCGCGACCGGGAGCGACTGATCGAAGATCATGAGCTGGCGCGCTACCTGGCAGAGGCATTGGCCGATCGCTACCCGGGTAGCGTCGACCCGGGGTCGGTGGACTCGAACATCGTCAATGTGGCGGTCTCTTGCCTGAGCAGGCCAATGGTCGAACTGAGGGACGAGTTGGCGAATGCAGGCATCCTCACGAACCAGGCCTTCGGCGGCGTGTGGCGACTCGTCACCCATCGCGATGTCGACCACGACGATGTCGACCGGCTCCTCGACGTGGGAGGGGGGCGTTGAAGTACGCGGTCTTGTTCCCGGGCCAGGGCAGCCAGTTCGTGGGGATGGGGGCAGACCTGTTCGCGGCCAGGCCCGACCTCGTCGGCGAGGCAGCCGACCTGGTCGTGGGGTTCTCGTTGGGTGACGTCTGCCTGAATGGGCCCGCCGAAGAGCTCACGCGCACCGAGTACGCCCAGCCGGCCCTTTTCGCGCTGTCCTATGCGCTGTGGGACGAGCTGGCGCCACTCGTTCCGGCGCCCGCGGCCGCCGCCGGGCACTCGCTCGGCGAGTACACCGCCTTGGCCGCCTCCGGTGTGATCGGATTCGGAGAAGCGCTGGCCGTGGTCGCCGAGCGGGGACGGGCCATGGCAGAGGCGGCCGCGGCAGAACCCTCCGGCATGGCGGCACTGCTCGGAATCGATGGGGAGGCAGCCGCAGAGTTGTGCTCGGCTCGGCGTCGCCGAGGGGGCCGGTTGTGGGTGGCGAATCTCAACGCCCCCGGTCAGGTGGTCGTGGCAGGTGCCGCCGACGACATCGAGTGGCTGGCCACCAACGGACGCCAGCTCGGCGTTCGGCGCGTAGTGCCTCTCGACGTGGCCGGCGCCTTCCATTCGCCGCTCATGGCGCCCGCATCGGCGCGGGTGGCACACGCTCTCGGGGCCATCGACCCGTCGCCTCCCAGGTTTCCCGTCTTCGCCAATGTGTCTGCCTCTCCGGTCGACGCGTCCGAAGTGTTCGCCGCTCTCACCTCCCAGGTCGTGTCTCCCGTGCGCTTCTCGGAGACGCTGGTCGCCATGGCGGCGGAGGGAGTGGATACCTTCGTCCACGTGGGTCCGGGTGACGTGACGGCCGGGCTGGCCAAGCGAACCGTTGGTGATGCCCAGGTGATCGTGGTCTCGACTCTGGCAGATGTACCGGCGGCGGTGAAGGTGTTGGGTAGCATTCGATGACGACCGAGGAGGAACGCCGTGCGGAATGCCGTCATCACCGGATGGGGTAAGTGCCTACCCCCCGCAGTGCTCTCCAATCACGATCTGGAGCAACTCACCGACACCAGCGACGAGTGGATCACCACCCGCACCGGGATCAAAGAGCGCCGAGTGTCGCATGTGGAAGTGTCTGACATGGCTGCTGTCGCCGGACATCGGGCCCTGGCGGCGGCCGGCTGCAGTGCCGCCGATGTCGACCTGATCATCCTCGCCACGTGCACTGCCGACTCGCTTATTCCCTCGGCCGCTGCCCTCCTGCAAAACAAGCTGGGGGCGACCACAGCGGCGGCCTTCGATCTCAATGCTGCCTGTTCGGGGTTCGTGTACTCGCTGGTGGTCGGATCCAACATGGTTCGCGCCGGCACTCACGACCGCGTACTCGTGGTAGGCGCTGAGAAGCTCCACCGACATCTCGACTTCACCGACCGCAGCACAGCAGTTCTGTTCGGAGATGCGGCCGGGGCAGTGGTTCTCGAAGCCAGCGCGGGCCCGGCCGGTGTGATGGCCTCCGAGTTGGGTATGGACGGAACCGTCTATGACATTCTCCAGGTGCCCCGCGATGGGAGTGCGGGAGACGTCGGCCCTCTCGATCCTTCCCAGAGTGGAATCCGCATGAACGGCCCCGAAGTGTTCCGTAAGGCCGTGGTGACCATGGGTGACGCTGCCACTCGGGTCGTGGAAGAGGCTGGGTACGGGATAGACGACGTCGACCTGTTCATACCCCACCAGGCCAACGTTCGCATCATCGATGCCGTCGCCAAGCGCCTCCATCTCCCTGAATCCAAAGTATTCGTCAACATTGGCTCCTACGGCAACACCTCCGCCGCCACCATCCCGGTGGCGCTGACGGAGGCACTCGAGCAGGGCCGGATCACACCCGGGTCGCTGGTGGTGTTCGCCGCTTTCGGAGCCGGGTTGTCGTGGGCGGCGGCGGTGGTGCGTTGGGGAGACCGACTGGTGCCGCTCGCCACCTCCGACGCCGAACTCGCCCCTTCCACCGCCGAGGCCGTGGAGTTGCTCCGTCCCAACATCGACTTCTTCGGGCGCCTGGTGGCCACCCGATGAGCAGGGTTGTGTTGGTCACCGGCGGGTCCCGCGGGATAGGACGCGCCGTCGCGCTGGAGCTGGCCGGTGCCGGTCACGCCGTGGCCGTCAACTACGCCACCCGCTCGGATGCCGCCGAGGAAGTGGTGGCGGCCATCACCTCCTCGGGTGGTCGGGGGATGGCGGTGCCCGCCGATGTCTCCGATGCAGAGGCCGTTGCAGACATGTTCGAGCGGATCTCCTCGGAGTTGGGAGCCGTCGAGATCCTCGTCAACAACGCCGGGATTACGCGCGACAACCTGCTCTTGCGCATGGGACCCGAGGATTTCGACCAGGTAATCGCCACCAACCTCAGGTCCGCCTACCTTTGCACACGGGCGGCTCTACGGGCCATGGTTCGGGCCCGATGGGGGCGTGTCATCTGTGTCGCTTCCGTGGCGGGGGTGGCGGGCAACCCGGGCCAGGCCAATTATGCCGCCTCCAAGGCCGGGCTCATCGGTTTCGCCAAGTCGGTTGCCAAAGAGGTGGGTTCACGCGGGATCACTGTGAACACGGTGGCCCCCGGGTTCATCGAGACCGATATGACCGACGCTCTCGGTGACGAAGCGCGCCAGCGAACCAGAGCCGGCATCGCCGTGGGTCGATTCGGCCGCCCCGAGGAGGTGGCGGCACTGGCGGGTTTCCTGGCTTCGGAAGCAGCTTCCTATATAACCGGACAGGTCGTGATGGTGGATGGAGGCCTTGCCATCTGAGGGGATCGTCGCCACCGGCGTTGCGGTCGGCGGAGGAGGCGCTCCCGTCAATGTGCTTTGGGACTGTGCCAGACTCTGGCAGCACATCCGGGTAGATTTCTGACCCCCGATCAAGGAAGGGACGACATGGATCGCGCACAGGTAGCAGAGCGCCTCAAGGAGGTGCTCGTCAGCGAGCTCGGCCTCGACGCCGACAAGATCACCGATGACGCCAGTTTCGAAGAGGACCTCGAGGTGGATTCGCTCGGGGTGGTGGAGTTGTTGATGGCCCTCGAGGACGAGTTCGGCGTGAAGATCCCCGACGACGAGGCCGAGAACATCCACACCGTGGGTCAGGCCGTCGACATGGTCTACGGCAAACTCTGAACGAGATGTCACGACGGCGTGTGGTCGTCACCGGAATGGGGGCTGTCACGCCCGTGGGGACGGGGGTCGACTCGTTCTGGCATGGAATCACCTCAGGAGAATCCGGTGCCGGTCCCATCACGCTCTTCGATCCCAGCGGGTTTCGCACGACGATCGCCGCCGAGGTGGGTGGGTTCGTCCCCGAAGACCATTTTGCCTCCCGAGAGTTGCGGCGGATCGATCGTTACGCCCAGTTCTTCTTGGTGTCGGTGCGCGAGGCGCTGAGCCAGGCCGGAGTCGCCTTCGAGGAGGACGATCCGGGAGCGGCCCGGGCCGGAGTAGTGGTGGGGGCCGGTTTCGGCGGGATGCAAACATTCATCGATGAGGTGGACCTTCTCCGTCAGCGGGGGCCTGACCGGGTGACACCGACCGGTGTGCCCAAGCTCATTCCCAATATGGCGGCGGGTCTGGCTTCCATCGAGCACCATCTCCTGGGTCCGGTCACGTGTGTGGTCACGGCCTGCTCGGCATCTGCCAACGCTATCGGCGACGCCGCCGAGCTCATCCGGAGAGGAGCAGCCGATGTGATGGTGGCCGGGGGAGCGGAGGCGGGCGTGACAGACTTCGGAGTGGCCAGTTTCGCCCAGGCGAGGGCCCTGACGACGCGCAACGACCACCCCCACGCTGCTTCTCGGCCCTTCGACGCCGACCGCGACGGGTTCCTTATGGGCGAAGGGGGGGCTGCGCTGGTGCTGGAAGAACGGGACGGGGCCGTCGCCCGGGGGGCCGACATCATCGCCGAAGTGACCGGGTACGGGATGTCTGCCGATGCCTACCACATGACCCTTCCCCGTCCCGGCGGGCAGGGGGCGGCGCGGGCGATGTCGGCGGCCCTGGCCGATGCGGGGTTGGATGCCGGCGACATCGACTACGTGAATGCTCACGGAACCTCGACTCAGGCCAACGACGCAACGGAGACCGCCGCCATACATCTGGCCTTCGGCGAGGCCGCCGGAGCCGTGGCCGTGTCGTCGACCAAGTCGATGACCGGGCACCTCCTGGGTGGGGCCGGGGCAGTGGAAGCCGTGGCCTCGATCCGATCGATCACCCACGGAGTGGTTCCACCCACGATCAACTACGAGACGCCCGACCCCGAATGTGACCTCGACTACGTGCCCAACGAGGCAAGAGAGGCACACATCGATCACGCCATGTCCAATTCCTTCGGATTCGGTGGCCACAACGTCGCCTTGGTCTTTTCGCGACCGTGAGCGTCGGTGCCGGTTTAGAGAGCGCGCAACTAGGTGAGCCATCGTGCTGCGATTTCTGCTCGACACCAGACGTTGTGGCTGGAGGCGGCCAGAACGCACGAGCTCTATCGGCGCGCCCTCTAATGTCAGGGGCGGGTCGTGTCGCTTTGCTCACGCCACTCGGCCAGGGAGCGGTAGACCAGGACCATCACCAAGGTGATGCCCGCCGTCACCAGCACGAACGACAGGGCTGATATGGCGACCGTCCACCCCGGACAGGTGACGATGGTCCCGTCCGGCTGGCGGTAACGACAGGTCACCGCCGTCACGGTTCCGCCCAGCCAGGCCGCCACGGTCCCGCTCACCAGGGCGGGGAGCGCGATCCAAGGGTTGGGGAGACGTCTCATCGTCTTCTCCCCATATCGTCGATGCCGGTGGCGTCGAGAACGTCTTTGGGAGTCAGCTCGGGGGGGATGGGGACCACCGAGCCCCGCCGGATCAGCGGCCGGATCGAGCGGGCCACGGAAGGATGCCAGGCGAGCACCGCCACCGACACGCCCGCGCCGGCCGCCAGCAGTGTGGCCGGCCACGGACCCATCGAATAGGCCAACCCCAACGCCAGCGCCGGCCAGATGATCCGCACCCCCCACAGCGCCCCGGGAAGTGCCCGGATGAAGACGAAGGCCGTGGCCAGGGCACCCACGCCCA
>JBGTLA010000088.1:0-56503 GCA_041744375.1 Acidimicrobiia bacterium
CGCCCCGCCGTCCGCCTCCGACCAATCCGGATCAGCCGTTCTTGCCGCCGCCGGCATTCTCGGGTTTGCCGGCCGTTTCTGGCTTGCCGGCGTTCTCTGGCTTTCCGACGTTCTCGGGTTTGCCGGTCGTTTCTGGCTTTCCAGTCGTTTCTGGCTTTCCGACGTTTTGGGGTTGGCCGACGTTGTCTGGCTTCCCACATGTCGTCTCCGACTGGGTGAGGACAACGGTGGTGTCGACCTCGGTGGTTTCGACAGCATCACCGACCTGAACCTGTTGGTCGCCTTGGCCGTAGTCGGTTCGGGCGATCACGCTGACGAGACAGCCAAGGCCGCCTTCGTGACCTGAGTCGCGTAACGCCTGGACAAAGGCCGAGACCACGGTGCCGTGATTGACCTGGCCCTCTGGACCGGCGACATCGGCAACGTGGAAGTCGCAATCTCCTTCGGCACCGTCGACAACCGTTACGTTGCCCTGGTCATCCACCTCGTACTCGACCACGCCGTCTTCGGCCAGCGTGCACTCGCTTTCGGCTTGCGCTTCGAGGATGGCGGCCCACACCAGTCGATTGGCATCGGGGTCGTACCCGTGTATCAGTTTCTGGTCGGCTGGATGAATGTCGCTGTCGTAGATGTCGGCCAGTACGGGCGACGCCAGGAGAAGGATCAGGATCATTCCCCCCAGCGATATGAGACGTGCTCTCATCGCTTGACTCCTATACGATTGCTTGCTCATGTTAAGTAGGCGACGACCACTCTCCGTTACATACTTTCTTGTCAGCCGTGGGAGCGGTACACTGAAGAGCACCTATCAGGGGGTGAACTGGATTCGACGTTGAGTGATGAGGCGTCGGAAGCGAGCCGGGGACTCCGGATGCCCCGTTATCAAGCCGGAACCAACCAACAAGTGCCGAAGACAACTTCGCACTGGCTGCCTGATTAACACTCAGTAGTAGCCCGTCTGCCCGGCGGTCCTCCCGCTCCGTCGGTGTCGGGCGTCGCTCAGCGGGATGCTCCCACCGGGATCCGGGACCGGCGGGTCAAGACAACTCCGGATAGGACGGTGAGGCTGAGCCATCAGCTCCTCATCGATCCGAAAGCTCGCTGATGGCTGCGCTCGGAGATGCCGGCGCCAATGGCTCAGCGGACCGGGGTTCGACTCCCCGCACCTCCACCGACCGACCGAGGGGTCTCGGCAGAAATATCGAGATCTTCCGGCAGAAATAGCGAGAGCCCCGCACACCCGTTCGGGGCTCTCGTTCGTGTTGGTCGCAACCGGTCGTGCGAGCTGGCGGATATGGGACGGGGGTCTTGCTGGACGGCACCAGGCCATAGCTGAGACGGAGAGTGCCGGAGCGACAGACTCTCTGGCAAGGTTCAGCCAGGCTGCGCCGTCGCGTCATTCCTGGTTGATGCTGCGACCGCGGCACGCTGCCGGCTGAGAAACTGGTGCTCTGGCTGATTGGTGGTCAGTTCCAGGGCTCGGTCGTAGGCGGCTACCGCCTCGACGACCCGTCCGGTTCGGGCGAGGAGGTCGGCGCGTGCCGCGTGGTAGGGCTGATAGCCGACCAACAGGTCGGTGTCGACCTCGGTGAGGGCTTGCAGACCTGCGGTGGGGCTGGTCAGCTCCCCGATGGCGATCGCCCGGTCCAGAGCCACGACAGGGTCGGGACGGAGGGCGTGGAGCTGGTCATAGAGGGCGACGATCTGAGCCCAGTCGCTTTGGTCGGCGGTGAAGGCGTCGGCATGGACCGCGGCGATGGCGGCCTGGATTTGGAATGGTCCGGGCTGGTTGCGACGCAGACACGCCCGCACCAGCCGGTGGCCTTCGTCAATCAAGTCCCGGTTCCACAGTGTGCGGTCCTGGTCGCCGAGACGGGCCATCGAGCCGTCGGGGGCCGTGCGGGCTGGCCGGCGAGCGTCGGTAAGCAGCATCAGGGCCAGCAAACCCACCGCTTCGGGTTCGTCGGGCATCAACTCGACAAGCACCCGTCCAAGTCGGATCGCCTCGCCCGACAGGTCGACGCGCATCAGCTGGTCGCCGGAGGTGGCGGTATGCCCTTCGGTGAAGATCAGAGCGATCGCGGTTAGGACCGAGTGGAGCCGGTCGGGCAGTTCGGCTGCACTCGGGATCCGGTAGGGAGCATGATTGTCACGCAGTTTTCGTTTCGCCCGAACGATCCGCTGGGCCGTGGTCGTCTCGGACAGCAGAAAGGCCCGGGCGATCTCAGGGGTCTTCAGGCCACCAAGAAGCTGCAACGTCAACGCTACCTGCGAGTCGGGAGACAGCGCCGGGTGACAGCACAAGAACATCAGCCGCAACTGGTCGTCGGCTACCACTTCGACAAATGCGTCGAGATCGTCGAACTCGGGCCGGTCGTTAGTGTCCATCGCCAGGTGGTGCCGGAAGGCGGCAATGTGGCGGTCAGATCGGGTCGACTCGCGCCGAAGTCGATCGATGGCCCGATTGCGTGCGGTGGTGGTGATCCACCCGCCTGGGTTGGGCGGGATCCCGGTGTCCGGCCACTTCTGCGCGGCGATCACAAATGCCTCCGCCACCGCGTCCTCGGCGAGATCGAGGTCGCCGAGGACACGAATCAGCGTAGCGGTACATCGTCCGGCCTCACGCCGGAACACGGTTTCGAGGTCTTCACTCATCCTGGAAGGGACGCACCTCGACCGGGCCCTCACACGCCGCCGTGGCGCGGCGTGCCCATTTCAGGGCGGCGTCGAAGTCGGCGGCTTCGATGATCCAAAAGCCCCCCATCTGCTCCTTCGACTCGGCATAAGGACCGTCGGTCACTGACACCTCACCGCCGTTGTCGCGGACCACGGTGGCCGAGCCGGCCGGATGCAAACCACCCGCAAACACCCAGACACCGGCGTCCTCCAACTCAGTGTTGAACTTGTCGACCTGGGCGACCACACGTTGGATCTCGTCGCCCTCGAAGTCGACCTCGTACTCATCGTCATGCCACACCGACAGCAGATACTGCGTCATGTTCTCTTCCTCCTTGACTGATAGTTGCGTCCCCTGAGGGGATCCCTTCACCTCCTCTACGAACACACCAAAGCGAATCGACACACCCGATCCGAATTCTCACGACGGAGTCACGACGCCTGATCGGTGTTCTGACCCAGGGCCATCGCTGTGAGCAGTCCGACGGGATCAACTCGCTCCTTATCCGCCAGTCCCCTCAACCTCGGGCATCGGGGCCTGGGGGCAGAGTCGGGCTGGCCTGGGGCATCCTCGGGGTCGTGTTGTGGGTTGTGACTGGCCGGCCACCTTCCTCCGATCGTGATCGGTGCCGTGACGTGTGGGGGTGGGCAGGTGGGAGGCTGGGCGAGGGTGGTGGTGCAACGGTGATGCTGGAGGCGGGCGCTGGCGCTCCCCCTGAACTGCAGGCGGTCAGGAATGCCTTCCAGCAGGGAGAGCGCCACCCGTCGGCTTGCCACTCACGGGAGGTACACCTGGCTAATGCTGGTGATGACTCCGTCTTCGAGGGTGATCATGGCCGGCATGATCCCGTCAACGACTCCGTACACATCGGAGCTACCCATCATGAGGGCATCGGCCAGCTCCTGGTAAGACACGGATGTCTCGGCCGGCGAGCCCTGGCCATCGAACAAGAGGATTGAGAACTCTGCGTCGTCTGCGGACATGACGACCGAGGTCGATTCGTCCTCATTGCGGATGTAGACGTCGTTCGGGAGATCCTCGTCAGATTCGATGACTCCGTCCTCGACGGCGGCCAGGCGGGCTTCTTCCCCGGAAAGCAGGGCGGCCGGGTCGATCACGAATCCGTCACCGGTGACACCCATCACCCAAGCGAAGGTCTGCCCATCGGCGATGTCGTGAGCGGGCTGGTCGACCACCGGGTCGGTGGTCGGCGTCGGCTCGCTGGGGTCGGGGCTTGTGGCGGAGGCGCAGCCCACCAGCGTGACTGCCAGCAGGACCGCGGCGGCGGTGTGGATCGAACGTTTGGCATTGGACATAGCGCTTCTCCTTGTGGCTCGGTCGGTCCACCATCGGACCACGACCTTGGTGTGCTTGAGCCCAGCTTGGACGCTGCTGCCGAGCGAATAGTTCCCACACTTTGGACACCAGTGTCGACTCCCATCCGAGGTCGAGCCGGCCGACCCAATCGTCTCACCGGGGGAGTGAAGTTGATCGGAGAACGGTTACCGGGCGGAGGTCCGCCTGTGCCTACCCGAGCCAAGCCAATATGGTGGTAGAAACACGAAGAGAGGACCCTATGGCAACCGAAACTCAGCTCATGGTCTGGATCGACCAAGACCTGTGCACGGGCGACGGGATCTGCTCAGAGATCTGCCCCGATGTGTTTGAGCCGCGCGACGACGGGCTTTGGGTGGTCAAGGAGGAAGAGAAGCACTTCGGTCGTCGGATCATCTTCGACGATCAGGGCAACCCGGACTCCGGTCCGGAGGGTGCGCGCGGTCTTGCCCGGATACCCGACGACCAGATCGACCTGGCCATCGAGGCGGCCGAGGAGTGCCCCGGCGAGTGCATCATGATCCAGCCATATCAGGCAGATCTGGTCCACGACTGACCATCTCGGTTCGGTGGCGGACTGCCCACCTCTCCCGGCTTCCGCGGGCCGCAACGAGCATCACCCGTTAGTCTCGGTTCGTGCCGACCCCCAGGACAGTGGTTATCACCGAGTCGAGCCCGCGCGACGGTCTCCAGTCGCTGGGGGCGATCATCCCAGTCACCGACAAAGTGGCCTTGATCAACGATCTGGCGGCCGCCGGAACCGTCAGCTTCGATGCCGTCAGCTTCGTCAATCCCGCCGCTGTCCCTCAGATGGCCGACGCCGCCGACGTCGTTGCCCAGGCGAAACAGCCAGGAACTCATCTGATCGGTCTCGTTCCCAACGTGCGAGGGTTGGAGGCGGCCCTGGAGGCCGAAGTCGATGGGATCGGCGTTCTGACCGCTGCCTCGGATTCGTTCAATCGGCACAACATCAACGCCACCCTGGACCAGTCCATGGCGCGGATTCGTTCCAGACTCTCCTCCGTTCCTTCCGAAATCGGCGTGCGGGCGTACGTATCCACCGCTACCCACTGTCCCTACGAGGGTCCCACCGACCCGGCTCGCGTGGCGAGTCTCGCCGCTCAACTCTCCGAATGGGGCGTCGAGGAGGTGTTCTTGGGGGAGACCCTCGGGCGGGCAACTCCGCCAGATATCGAGAACGTCGTGATCGAGGTGTTGAAACACGTCGGACCCGAGCGCCTGGGAGTACATCTCCACGACACCTTCGGGCAGGCCATAGCCAACCTGGTCGTGTGTCTGGAGACCGGTATCTCCCGTATCGACGCCTCCGCCGGCGGGTTGGGAGGCTGCCCCTACGCGCCCGGAGCGGGCGGCAACGTGGCCACCGAAGACGTTGGCTGGCTGCTAAACGGAATGGGGGTCGAACGCGGCCTGGATCTGACGCGGGTGGCGGAAGTGGCGACCGCCTTCTGCAAGAAGCACCATCTCGCCTACAGGAGCAAGACGGGCATCGCCCTCCTATCTGCCCGTGACACAGAGCAATGACCAACATCTACATGACCGAAGACCTCAGGGCAGTTGCGGTCCAGACCGCCGAGTTCGTGGAGAATGAGGTGGTGCCCCACGGTGACCAGTGGGAAGAGGACGGGAAGGTTCCACGGGCGGTTCTGCACAAGATGGGCGACATCGGGTTCTTCGGCCTTCGCGCGCCGGAGGAGAACGGTGGCATCGGCCTCGGGCCGCTGGCGTCGGTGGTCTTTGCAGAGCAGCTGGGGCGCTCCACGTTTGGGGGGTTCACGGTGACGGTGCTGGCTCATACAGACTTGGCCATGCCCTACCTGACGAAGTTCGGTTCCGGTGACCTGAAGGAGCGCTACCTGACCCCGATGGTTGCGGGTGATCTCATAGCCGGGATCGGTGTGACTGAGCCGGACGCCGGCTCCGATGTCGCGGCCATTCGTACGGTCGCCCGGCGCGACGGCGATGGGTGGGTGATCAACGGCTCCAAGATGTTCATCACGAACGGGGCAGAGGGTGACGTTGTCCTGCTGGCGGCGAAGACCGATACAGAGAGCAAGGGGTCGCGTGGGGTCTCCATGTTCGTGGTGGAACGGGGAACCGCCGGATTCGAGGTGGGTCGTGCCCTGAAGAAGATGGGTTGGCGATCCTCTGACACTGCAGAGCTCGTGTTCACGGACTGTTTCGTGCCGGCCGAGAACATGATCGGTGAGGAGAACCGGGGCTTCTACTACATCATGGAGAACTTTCAGAACGAGCGCCTGATCCTCGCCGGCCAGTCGCTGGGAGAGGCGCAGCGGGCGGTGGAGATCACCGTCGACTATGTTCGCTCTCGGCGTGCCTTTGGGGGTCCCCTCTGGAGCAAACAGGCCATTCGGCACCGTTTGGCGATGGCGCAAGCCCGTATCGACGCAGCGCGTCAACTCACCTATCACGCCGCCTGGGTAGAGGAGCAGGGAGGCGACTCGGTTCGGCTCGTGTCGGAGGTGAAGGCCTTGGTGGGCGAGATGGTCAACGACGTCCTGTACGACTGCGTCCAGTTCCATGGTGGCATAGGCTTCATCGCCGAGACAGAAGTGGAGCGCATGTACCGGGACGCGCGTGTCCAGTCGATAGGTGGTGGCGCCACTGAGGTGATGCTCGACGAGGTGGCGAAGAGGATGTAGCTGGTGTCATCGTCGCTCGGCGGCGAGGCGGGCCGACTCGATCTCGTGGGGCTCGAGCGGATGCCAGCCGAGTTCTAACGCCGACCACATCAACTTGGCCTGGGGATAGGCCGTTATCGGTGTGACCAGGTTGGCGGCCAGCGTGACGCCGAGTAGCCAAGTCCAGGGTGGGTCAGGCCAGGTAATGAGGATGCCTCCGATCAGCAGAATCAAGAACAACCCGAACGTGATGGTGGTAACGACGATCATCGCCCCCACCCAGTAGCCGGGCTCCCGCTCGAACTTCAATCCGCAACCCGGGCAGCGATCGTGGAGGTCGTAGAAGGAGACGAAGGCGGCCGAACTGCCACAACGTGGGCAGCGCCTCCGCATGGCACGCGTCAACCTGGTGAGGATGCTGGAAGCCGGGTCGCGCACTTGCCACAGAGTACGCGGGTGTTAGTTGGCACCCCTAACGTGGTGACCGTGGACCGGGACCGAATTGCGGCGCTGCGGGTGGAGTACGAGGCGGCCGGCCTCGATGAGTCGATGGTGGCTCCCCACCCCGCTGACCAGTTCCAGGTTTGGTTCGGGGATGCTGTCGAAGCGGGCATCTCCCAGCCGAACGCCTTAGTGGTCGCCACCGCCGACGACCGGGGAATTCCTTCGGCACGGGCCGTACTCATGAAGGACCTCACCACCGAAGGCCTCGTGTTTTACACCAACTCGGTGAGCCGCAAAGGGCGGGAGCTGGCTGTGAATCCGCACGCCGCGTGCTGTTTCGTGTGGGTCGAGTTGCACCGTCAAGTCAGGATGGAGGGGAACGTTGCAAGGGTGTCCGAGGTCGAGGCAGATGCCTACTTCGGCACCAGGCCGCCGGCCGCCAAGCTGGCTGCCGCCGCCTCGGCGCAGTCGGAAGTCGTTCCGGGACGCGCTTATCTCGACGATCGTTTTTCCACGCTCGAAGCGCAATTCCCCGATGGTGCCGTTCCTCGCCCGCAGGCTTGGGGCGGGTACCGAATCGTTCCCCGGCTTTGGGAGTTCTGGCAGGGTCGACCCAATCGGTTCCACGACCGGGTTCGCTACCGACTGATTGACGGAGCCTGGGTGGTGGACCGCCTCGCCCCGTGACGTAGGGGACGGGCGGATAGGGACGGCTGCGGGAACCGGCGCCGCTCTATGGCGGCGCTCCCTGGCCTGGCCGGCCGTCTATCCGCGCGTTCACGTAGACTCGCTCGGCTATGCGGCTAACTGTTCTCGGTTCGTCTGGTACCTATCCCGCTCCGGGCCGGCCCGGCTCGGGCTACCTGATCGAGCAAGGACCGACCCGAATCTGGTGTGAAGCCGGTCCGGGCACACTGATGGTCCTTCCCATCGACCTGGCACTGGTGGACGCGGTGATGGTCTCGCACCGCCACCCCGACCATTGCCTCGACGTGATCGTGGCAAGCCATGTCTTGGCCTTTGGTCCTGAACCCCGGTTCGGCGTGCCTCTCTACGGGCCGGAGTCCGCCTTGGAGGCCCTGGTGGGGTTCGTAGACGGGGGCGGGGTGAAGGAGGTTTTCGATCTGCGGCCTCTCGAAGACGGCGACGTGGTGGAGATGGGCGAGCTGGCGGTGGAGGTCGCCGTCACAGATCACTCGGTGCCCACCCTCGCCTCCCGTTGGTCTTCGGCCAGCCGTACGCTGTGCTACTCGGCCGACACGGGGCCCGAGGGGTCGTGGATGAGGTTGGCCCGAGACGTCGACCTGTTCGTGTGCGAGGCTACCTATCAGGGTGAGCCGGGAGTCGAAGAGTACCCCCACCACCTCACCGCCGGCGAGGCCGGTTCGATCGCCCGGCAGGTGGGCGCTTCCCGCTTGATGCTCACCCACATCCCGCCCCATCGCGACCCGGCCAGATCCGTGATCGAAGCCGAAGCCACCTTCGATCGTCCTGTCGCCTTGGCCGTTCCTGGCGCAGCGACCACGCTGTGACCTGCATCGGATCGAGAGAGGATCACTGTGACCCGTGACAGACCGGCAGACGAACTGCGCCCTGTGCGCATGACGTGTGGCTTCACTGATGCCACCCCGGGGTCGGTGCTCATCGAGATGGGTCGGACTCGTGTCCTTTGTACTGCCTCGGTGGAACGTGATGTTCCCCGTTGGTTACGGGGAACGAGGGAGGGATGGGTCACTGCCGAGTACGGAATGCTTCCGGGTTCTTCGAATGACCGGATCCAGCGCGACCAGTATCAAGGTGGCCGCGCCAAGGAGATCTCACGGCTGATCGGCCGCTCGCTACGGTCTGTGGTCGATCTCAAACGTATGGGCGAAGCTCTGGTGCGGGTGGATTGCGACGTCATCGAGGCGGATGGTGGGACCAGGACGGCGGCGATCACCGGGGCCTGGGTGGCCCTCCACGATGCCTTGGTGGCGGGAGAAGCCGACAAGCTGGTGTCGACCAACGCTCTGGTGGATCACGTCGCAGCCATCTCCGTGGGCCTGGTGGCGGGCGAGATTCTCTTGGATCTCGAATACGAGTCGGACGTCGATGCCGAGGTCGACATGAACGTGGTCATGTCGGGGCGGGGTCTGTTGGTTGAGGTCCAGGGGACGGCCGAGAAGGCGCCGTTCTCTCGTGACGACCTCGAGGGCATGCTCGATCTTGCCGAGGCGGGGATCGGCCAACTTATCGAGATTCAGAAACAAGCCGTGGCGTGACCATCCCCCGCCTCGTAGTCGCCTCGAAGAACCCGGACAAGGTCGCCGAGATCAGCGAACTGGCGGAGGAGGCCGGTTTCACCGGCGAGATCGTCTTGGGCCTCGATTGGCCCGAGGTGGAGGAGACCGGAGCGACGTTGGAGGAGAATGCCCTTCTGAAGGGTTTGGGGGTCGTGGAGGCGACGGGACTGCCCGCCCTGGCCGACGATACGGGTTTGGAGGTCGAAGCGCTGGGCGGTCGTCCCGGAGTCTTCTCGGCACGCTACGCCGGTCCCGACGCCACGTACGCCGACAATGTGGCCAAGTTGTTGTCGGAGCTGGAGGGCGTCACGCAACGGCAGGCACGGTTCGTGACCGTCGTTGCCCTGGTTTTGCCAGACGGGGACTTTGTCACGGCCGAGGGGGTAGTGGACGGCCTCATCACCAACGCTCCGCGTGGAAGAAGCGGATTCGGCTACGACCCGGTGTTCGAGGTCGACGGCCAGACCTTGGCCGAGATGGGAGCAACGATGAAGAACCGTCTCTCCCATCGTGCCCGCGCCATACGCAACCTCGCCACTCATCTGGGCATCTGAATCCCCAACGGGTGTAGTGCGCTTTCGGTGCGGGCGAGAGGACTCGAACCTCCACGGACTCTCGTCCACCAGGACCTAAACCTGGCGCGTCTTCCATTTCCGCCACACCCGCATGTTGGAGAGTCAGGAATGGTGAGGTGGGTCGCCCGGGACTCGAACCCGGAACCTGCTGGTTAAGAGCCAGTTGCTCTGCCAGTTGAGCTAGCGACCCTTGGGCAGGATACTTCGCCCGAGGGATCGGAGAAAACGGATGCCTAACGGTGGGGAACTCGGGTAGGACAGATCCCGTCTCAGGAGTAGCCTGGGGCCGTCACGGGCCGTAGCGCAGCTTGGTAGCGCGCTTGCTTTGGGAGCAAGAGGTCGCCGGTTCGAGTCCGGCCGGCCCGACCGCGTACTATGACGTGCCCAGCGGGTGTAGCTCAATGGTAGAGCCCCAGCCTTCCAAGCTGGTTACGCGGGTTCGATTCCCGTCACCCGCTCTCCTCGATCGGTCGCATAGCCCCGGTAGCTCAATTGGATAGAGCAGCGGACTTCTAATCCGCAGGTTGGGGGTTCAAGTCCCTCCCGGGGTGCTATCCCTTGTGGCACAAGGGTTTCAGCCCTATGCTTTCCTTCTCAGGAGGTAGCCCATGGCTCAACCAGCAGATAACTCTCTCTCGATCGAGGACGCCGTAACCTCATGGGTGATTGCCCTCCGAGGTGCCAACCGCTCCCCCCAGACCATCCGCTCCTACCTCCTCGCCACCGGCCAACTCACTGACCACTTGCGCTTGAAAGGCCACTCACTGCCACTGTTGACATCACCGCAACCGACATTCGAACCTACATAGCCTCCGTTCTCGACACCAAGGCATCTGCCACCGCCCGCCAGCGTTACGCCTCGCTCAAGCAGTTCTTCCGCTGCTTGCCGAGGAGGCGGAAATCCCCTCCAACCCATGGACCGCATTACGGCCCCCAAGGTAGAGGAGAAGCCTGTCGCCGTATTGGCTGAGACCGACGTAAAGGCCGTGAACTGGCCGACGACTAATCCTCGTCCCCGTGACCGCAATGCCGGTTGGCCCCTCAACCGCATCGACTGGGCCGCGGCGGCCGAGGTCGGGTTCCGCCTTCCGCCCGAGGAAGCCGCCAAGGTTCGCGACTGGGTGGTGCTGGCCGTCTGTTCTTGTAGCTGGCGAGCCGCGCCGGCGGGTCGACAAGGCTTTGTGGGCGGTGATCATGGCCGCCTATATCGGTGGCACCTCCACCCGCAAGGTCGACGACTTGGTCCGGGCGTTGGGCTGTGACACGGGGGTTTCGAAGTCGACGGTGTCGCGGATCTGTGCCGAGATCGACGAACAGGTGGAGGTGTTCCGCACCCGCCGCCTCGACCATCTCGAGTTTCCGTATGTGTTCTTGGACGCCACCTACGTCAAAGCCCGGGTGGATCACCACATCGTGTCTCGGGCGGTGGTGGTCGCCACGGGCGTGTCCGCCGACGGCAACCGAGAAGTCCTGGGCCTCGAAGTCGGCGACTCCGAAGACGAGGTGTTCTGGACCGCCTTCCTTCGCTCGTTGAAGGACCGGGCCTCGACGGCGTCAAACTGGCCATCTCCGACGCCCACGCCGGCCTCAAAAAGTCGATCGTGCGGGTGTTCCAAGGGGCCGCCTGGCAACGATGCAAGGTCCATCTGATGCGCAACCTCTTGGCGCACGTCCCCAAGAACCACAAGGAGATGATCGCCGCCACCATCCGCACCGTCTTTGCTCAACCCGACCCCGAAGCGACTCGGGAGCAGTTGCGCCAGGTGGTGGGAATGCTCGAGACCCGCTACCCCAAAGCAGCCGAACTGTTAGCCGACGCCGAAGCCGACGTCACCGCCTACGCCGACTTCCCACGCCTCCACTGGCGCAAGATCGCCTCTACCAACCCCCTGGAACGAGTCAACAAGGAAATCAAACGCCGCTCCAACGTGGTCGGGATCTTCCCCGACGACGCCTCCGTCCTCCGACTCGTCGGAGCCGTCCTCGCCGAAGTCCACGACGACTGGCAAACCACCGACCGCCGCTACCTATCCGAAGGATCCATGAAACTCATCGGCCAACAACCAAAGGAGATCACCACCACAGAAACACCCAGCCTCCCCGCCGCCTAACCTGACCCCGAACCGCCGAGAGTCACACTCCCAATTTCCACCTCTCGGCGGGACGCCGCCCTCGGGGGCCATCATCGGACTGTTGGGCCAGTTCCTGTGACTTGCGAGTAGGAAGGACCTTCCTACTCGCCAGTGATTCGGAATCAGCCCCCCACCGTCGAAATTTGCACCTCTGGCTGGACGGCTGGGTGGTAGTCAAGCTCCGGGTGCTCTTGGAGCCAGCCCACAAGCGCGAACAGCGCCGAGAAGATCGCCACAAAGGCCGTCACCATCGACCGCATAGAGTCGGTGTAGGCGTCGGGCGTGATCCCAACGCTGAACGCGGTGATCGCAGCTGCTACCGCGTTGATGGCGGCGAGAACGATCAACGCTGGCACCAGCCGTCGAGGGATGGGCAGCCCATAACGCGGTGTCGCCTGCCGGACCCGGTCGAGGCTGAGGAGACGGCCCCCGTCAAGGGCGACGACCGCGACGAGCAGCCCGAACAGGAACGGGGTATACCTGGTCATTCCCAGGACCCAAAGACCGCCCAGGTAGACCAGTCCGAGCGTTGCCATGAGCCGGGTGCGGTAACCCACCAGCAGTGACGCTCCCACCACCAGCTGTATGGCCCCGAAAACGACGACCCACAGTCCCAGGACAGGGAGAACGAGCGTCTCGACCAGGCCGGCGAACAACGACCAGTGGTTGGCGACGATGGAGTTGAACACCTCTGTTTGCGCCTCAACGCCGGCGAAGCCGGGAAGCGCGTTCACCCCCGGAGAGGTGCGGGTCCAGATCTCATGGAGGAGCTTGAAGCCGACGAAGATGCGGAGCACCGCGGTCAGCGAGCCGAGACGGTCGCCATAGCGATCTGCGGCCCACAACCCCAGTGCTGCCAGACCTGAGAGCACGGCCAGATCCATGGCCACCATGGCGAACCGTGGAGTAGCCCGTGTGACGATGGTGAGGAAGAAGAACATCCCCACCAAACTGAGTCCCGCCACAGCGAACGGCGTGTATGCCCGCCTGAACAAGGGCAGGTCGATCAGCCAGCGTAGAGCCTGCACCGCGCCGCTCTTGGTCTGACGGGTCTTCTCCATGATCCAACCGTCAAGTCCGAAGTAATATCCGGCACCCGAGACAAGCACAAAGAGATGCATCGCCGTGAAGAAAGGCGGTATGCGGGAATTTCCCAGCATGAAGATGCTCAGATCCATCCCCAAAGCGACAACCGCCAACGGGCGGACGGCGAACCCGACGATGAACGCCACCCCCAACAGGATCTGCAAGACGATCACCACGTAGCTGAACGCTTCAGCGTTGGGAACAAAGATGTTGTCGAACGCCCACGCAGCCCACGAGTAGGTGCCGTCGGCAATCGCTCGCGCCGACTCCTCGCGCACCGCGTCACCAGCACCCGGGCCCATCCACCGGGGATTAGGTCCCGAACCCAAACCTCCGATCTTCCAGTTGTGACCCACGGTCACCTCGAACAACCACATCACACCCAAGAAGATGCGTATGAAAGCAATCGCCGCCGCCTTCACCCCCTCACCCGGGAGCTCCAACAGCCCATCGTCGCGTATCTCGGTTCTCATGCGTGCTGGACCCTTTAACGTCGCATCATTGAGGATATTTTTCGAAGATCGGTGCCGCCAAGCTACGGCCGAAAGTCCCAACCATTAGGGCCGCTCGCCCTAGCGTCGACGCGACTGGTTGGGACCGGCTGACATCAGGAACCACGCGAACCGAACCGATTCCATCGCGCTTCCATCGCGCGAGAGTGCGATGGGAAGGTGGGGGTGCGCCGTGTGTGTCCAGGACCGAACCCACCTCTCCATCCGCAGAAGATGAGCGGGCAAGGGAGGCACACAGGCGGCTCCACCTGGGCGACTTCTGAGCGTCGTTTTGGTGCCGATCCCCAAGAGGGACATGTGGGTTCCGGCCCCTCAAATCACCTTGTACCCCTACAGCGGGCAACGGATCACCCGCTTGACGTCGGCGATCTCTACCACCAGCTTCTCGACGACATCACCACAACCGCCATCACGCGGATGCGACGCAGATGCAGACGAACAGACATACGATCGGGCTCCAACAGGGCCCCTTCCTTGCTCGGCGACGTTGACATCACCGAGTATCGAGGGGCCCTGACCCTCACCCTGGCATCTTCACCGGCCTGCGGCTCCCCAGCTCAACGCGCAGTCTCGAGAAATCTGGGCGGTGGCGTTGACGCTGGAGTGGTCGGCACATCCGGCCGAAGAGGAATCATGCGGATCGCTCGGTTGGAAGTGAAAAACTATCGCTCCATCGCTGACTTCGACGTCAGCCTGCCTGAGAACGTATTTCTGATTGGTCCGAATGAATCCGGTAAGGCAACCCTGCTCCGGGTCGTTGATCTCTTGTTGGGATCCTCCATGCACCAGCTCTACTCATCCGTTGCTCGTGCCGACTTCACTGACGCCTCACTCCCGCTTTCAGCCGAGGTTGACCTTACGGATCTGTTCGCTGAAGAACTCGCAGCCTTCCCGGATGAGGTCGACCTAACAAAGACGCCACAAACCGTGACATATCGGCTTGAGGTCGAGAACGATCCTAACGGTGTGGGCGACTTCCACGCCCCCAGATGTTCCGAAGGCGGGAAATGACCGACCAGCGAACCGGCCCAGGCACCGGCCAACACGCCGCGGAACCCGCCAGGCCGCGAGGAGTCCGACTGCACCATGGCTGTCATGCGTCTCGGGCCGAATCGAAATCGGAGACCAGAGCGCCGGCCGGTACAAACCTCTCGGGGTAGTAATGGACCCAGGCGACCTCCCCATCCTGGCGGACGAGGGCGAAGCTGTGGCTGGGCATCCTCGATGTGTTGGCGGGCATTGGAGCCCGATCGCCATTTCCAAAGATGCCGAGCATCCCCTACGCCGCGGACCCTCGGGCGGCGAAATCAGACGCCAGTGGGACCAGCCGCCAGCGGTGATTCCGCACCGATCCCGCCGGGAACGAGGGGAACATGACCACGATGCAGCAGGGGCGTAGAGCGCGACTGATCCGGCTACGAAGGCTGCTGGCAGCGAACCTCCCACGAACAGTCCCTCCATCTCAGTCGGCCCCACGCCTGGCATGAGGCTCATTAGGTGAGCTCCTAGTTTTCGACGGGAGATCCGCCCGTAGCCGAAGAACTCGCCGTCGACCAAGACGGCCAGCGGAAAGGGGACCCGGTAGGGACCAAGAGCGCCTTACGCAGTTCGGAGGACAGAGGCAATGTCTCTATCTGCAGTGGACTGCTCTCGGCCACCTCGTCTAGCAATCTGAGGGCGCCGTCGCAGAAGTGACAGCCAGGGCTGGCGACCACCAAAACACCGATTGGCTGTGGCATCTCAAGAACCCGCCGCCGCCACTGAAGGAGTTACATCGGCGTGCAGACAATGATGGTCAGACCTCGAACCGGGGGGAGTGCCGAAGGTGGCAGCGAGCAACTCATCCACAATGTCGTCGACTCGGCCCTCGGCGACCGCCGCCGGGACGCATCCACGCAGATGCGCCTCCACAATGTCACGGCGGACCCGATCCAAGGCACCCTGCACTGCGGACAGCTGATGGAGGACGTCGATGCAGTAGCGGTCGTCCTCCACCATGCGTATCACCCCGTCAAGATGGCCACGAACCGAGCGAAGTCTGAACTCAACAGCCGTCGTAGCGGCTCTCATCGTCCGCTCTGGAGAATCTGACGGCGCTCCTCGTAGTCGTCCCGGTCGATCTCTCCCCGGGCGAGCCGTTCATCGAGTATTCGGAGCGGGGTGTCCTCCTCCCGCTGCCCAGGCGTCGCTGTTGAGCGGACCGCCCAGACGATCAGGAAAACAACCACCGCCCAGAAGGCGACCATCATCAGCCACCCCCAGGGACCCATACCGTGCCAATACCACATGTGATTCACCTCACCGCCCAGTTAACCCCACCCGGGAGGGGTAGGTAGGGTCGAAAGGCCCTTCGATTTAATCAACGAGGGCGAGGCTACGACCGGTCCTCCTCCTGTTCGGTGACCTGGCTTTGGTATGCCTTCTCTTGGGGTCCCCAGCTTCTCTTGATGAACTCGAGGATGGCTGCGATGTCCTCGTCGGTGAGCCGGTCTCCGAAGGCGGGCATCCGCGACTGGGGGAAGTCGGAGCCGTCGCGGATGATCTCGATCAGCACGCGGTCGGAGTGGTGCCAGGTGTGTCCCGAAGAGTCGTGGGGCGGGGGCGGATAGGAGCCGTCCTCGTTGGGGGTCTTCCAGTCTGGCGCTCCGGTCAGGTCCGCTCCATGACATGAGGCGCAGTTGGCCTGGTACAGCTCACCTCCGCGTTCGACGACCGCCGCTGACACCGTCTCGGTTTCAGAGACGCATGCGGTGATGGTGGCAGCGGCG
Source organism: Acidimicrobiia bacterium (assembly GCA_041744375.1). Taxonomy (GTDB): domain Bacteria; phylum Actinomycetota; class Acidimicrobiia; order Spongiisociales; family ZC4RG35; genus JBGTLA01. The sequence goes on from JBGTLA010000088.1 coordinate 16,475, forward strand.
AGGACCGCCGCCACCACCATGAGCCGGTTCATCCCTCGACGGTGACCCGTCCGGTCATACCGGCGGCATAGTGGCCGGGCTGGTGACAGCCGATGAGGACGGTGCCCTCCTCGCCGAAGGTCCAGGTGAGTTCGACCGTCTCGCCCGCGGGGATCGTGGCCACGTTCGGTTCGTCGTCGTGGCCCATTCCTCCCATCTCAGCCATCTCGGCTTCGTGTTCGTCCTGGGTCGCCTGGTCGCCGAGCGTGAAGTCATGGACCAGGGCTCCGTCGTTAGTGAGCCGGAAGGTGACGGTCTCGCCGGCGGCGACGGTGATGTCAGCCGGCTCGAATCTCATGTCATCGGTTGTCTGAATCTCGACCACGCGAGCGGCGTCGGCTGCGTCGGCAGGGGACCCGAAGGCGAACTCATGCCCTGTCGTCTCCGGTGTGGCGGTTTCGGCGCTGCCCTGTCCGCAGGCTGCAACGGCCAGGGCGAGAGCGAGGATCAAGGTTGGGGTGGCGACCCGCGTCAGAAGTCTCATCATTGGGTTTCCTCTCAAGTGGTTGGTGGTGTGCGAACGGTGAGCGGGTCGGCTCAAAGTCTGAGCACACACAACTTGAAAGGGAGTGGAGGCCCCGACGTCATCGCGGGTTGGGTGGGTGTGAGCTGTGGGGGCAGATAGACGAGGTTGGCGAGGCTTTGCACGCTTTGGAGCCTTTTGAGCGATGACAGGCACAAGGTGGTGACAGCAGCCACGAAGACACAGAGCCCGATCGCTCCATGACCGTTGAGGCCCGCTTCGGTGTCGGCGGAATGAGCGGAGTGGGCCTGGTCAACGGTCGCAACGACGGGGTCGAGCCCGTGCATCGACAGAAGGCCGGCGACCGACACTGCTGCGAGGAGGAGCATCACGCGGTGACGAGGCCAAGTCCACATCTCGGACTCACGATATCGGCTGTAGGAGTTATCGGTAGCAGGTCCGGGGAGGTCTTAGTTTGGCGAATACCTTCGTGGGGTACGCCGTTTTCTCGCGAGTAGTGGAGTGATTCGATGTCACGACGCGAGAAGACCACAGAGGTCAAACAGCCTGCCAACTCAGGTCACAGCCGCGATGGGGGCGGTGGCGGCATGATGTACCTCCGCTTCGGGGCCATGATCGCCACATCGATGGTGGTCATGTACGGGGTGATGTACCTGAACACCTTCGAGCTGACCCATGTGCGGTGGAGTGAGACCCGACTGTTCATGACCCTGCTGATGGGGTCGACGATGGCGATGATCATGCTCGGCTACATGCTGGGCATGTACAAGAACCGGCGGCTCAACATCGCGATCGTGGCAGCGAGCCTCGTCCTCTTCGGGCTAGGCACATGGCTGGTGCGCAGCCAGACCACTATTCAGGAGACCTCCTATATGAGCGCAATGATCCCCCATCATTCGATCGCCATTCTCACTTCAGAGCGTTCTGAGATCGACGATATCAGGGTCTGCGAGCTAGCCGTGGAGATCATCGAGGCGCAGCGTAGGGAGATCTCGGAAATGGAGTGGCTGATCGACGATATCGCTCGCAACGGTGCCGCGGAGACGTCAGCCGAGGCAGATCAGCGGCCGACGCCTGACTTTGAGGGCTCCAGCGCCCGGTCATGTCCTTGATTCGCCTCGCCGCTGGGTGAGGCCCCTCGATTGGTGGCATGTCCCCGAACTGTCAGTAGTGGGCGCTACCCGCCTAGGGCGGCCAGGAGGGCACCGTCGCCGTGGTGGCCGGGCTCGCAAATGGGCGCCAGAAAGGACGGTCCCTGGTCGGTGCCGCGTAGGCCTTCGCGGTGGCATTGGGCGCAGTTACCGGCGAAGAGTTCGTTGCCCTCGGTAATCGGTTGGGGGCCCGCGGGGGGATCCTACTGCCCGAACCCGCGCCACCGCAGCCGACTAGGGCCAGCGGGGCCACGACCAGTGCCGTGGCCGTCATTCGGCGGGGCGGAGCTGGAGGCGGCGGAGGAACTGGGCGTTGACGGCGACGATCACGGTGGAGGCGCTCATCAGCACCGCCGCGGCGGCGGGGGCGAGCACGAACCCCGCCCAAGCCAGAGCTCCGGCCGCGAGGGGGATGGCCACCACGTTGTAGCCGGTGGCCCAGGCAAGGTTCTGGACCATCTTGCGGTAGCCGGCCTGGGAGAGGCGGCGGATGCCGACTACACCGCGGGGGTCGTCGGAGGCGAGGACGATGCCGGCCGATTCGATGGCGACGTCGGTGCCGGCGCCGATGGCGATCCCGACGTCGGCTTGGGCCAGGGCGGGAGCGTCGTTGACTCCGTCGCCCACCATCGCCACCCGCTGTCCTTGCTGCTGGAGGTTTTCGACCTCGGAGTGTTTGTCCTCGGGCAGGACCTCGGCGAGGACCTGGTCGATATCGAGTTCGGCGGCGACGGCGTCGGCAACTTGGCGGGCGTCGCCGGTGATCATCGCCACCCTCACGCCCAGCTTGTGGAGCTCGTCGACGGCCTGGCGGGATTCGGCCCGCACCTCGTCTTCGACCGAGAAGGCCCCGGTGACGGCGCCGCTCTCGATCACATACAGCACCGCGGCGCCGCGTCGTTTCCACTCCTCCACGGAGGCATCGAGCGTGGAGGGGACTTCCAGGTCCCGTTCGGCCAGGATGGTCGGTCCCCCCACCGCCACCTTGGAGCCGTCGACGTCGGCTTCCACCCCGCGGCCGCTCATCGACCTGAAACCCGAGGCGGTGGGGATCGCGCCGCGTTCTTTGGCGGCGGTGACGATCGCACGGGCCAGGGGATGCTCAGAATCCGACTCGACCGCGGCCGCCGTCGCCAGCACCCGGTCGTCGTCGCCGTCGACTGTCGCCAGGCCGGTCAGGCGGTGGCTTCCCTTGGTGAGGGTTCCGGTCTTGTCGAACAGGACTACGTCGACGGTGCGCATCCGTTCGAGGGCGAGACGGTCCTTGACGAGGATGCCGTTGCGGGCGGCCATCGAAGTGGAGATGGCGATGACGAGGGGGATGGCCAACCCGAGGGCGTGCGGACAGGCGATGACCAGCACCGCCACCGTGCGGACCACCGCCTGGTCGGGCTGTCCCGCGATCAGCCAGGCGACGACTGTCACTACCGCGGCGGCCACCGCCACATAGAAAAGCCAGGCGGCGGCCCGGTCGGCCAGCACCTGAGCCCGGGAGCGGGACTCCTGCGCCTGGGCCACCAGTCGCTGAATGCCCGCCAGCGCAGTGTCGTCGCCGACGGCGCTCACCCGCACCCGGATGGAGCTGTCGGTGGCGACGGTGCCGGCCACCACATGGTCGCCTTCGCTCTTGGGGACCGGTTTCGACTCGCCCGTCACCATCGACTCGTCCATCTCGACCGCGCCGCTGATGATGTCCCCATCGGCGGGTACCCGTGCCCCCGGACGGACCAGCACGACGTCGTCGACCCGCAGTTCGCTGACCGAAACGGTCTCGGTGTCGCTGTCGGTGACCCGCTCGGCCTCGTCGGGCAGCAACTCGGCCAGAGCCGCAAGCGCACCGCGGGCCTGGCCGATGGCACGCATCTCCATCCAGTGACCCAAAAGCATGATGGTGATCAGTGCCGCCAGTTCCCACCAGAAGTCGAGGTCGAACCAACCCAGTGTGGTGGCGGCCGAGGCGACGAACGCGACCGTGATCGCCATCCCGATCAGCAGCATCATCCCCGGCTGGCGGTCACGCGCCTCCTGTACCGCTCCTTTCAGGAACGGGGAGCCGCCGTAGACGAATATCACCGTTCCCAGCACCGGGGCGACCCAGCCCGAGCCGGGGAAGGAGGGGGCGGTGTACCCGAACCACTGCTGGATCATCTCCGAAAAGAAAACCACCGGCAGGGTGAGGAAAAGCGACAGCCAGAACCGGTCCCGGAACATGGCCACGCTGTGCCCAGCGTGCTTGTCATGCCCGTTGCCGCCATGGCCGTGGTGCCCCGACGGCGAGGGCCCATCCCCTGCCTCGTGGTGGATGTCGGGTTGTGAATGATGTGAATGGTCTGTCATGTGTGTTTCCTCGGCCCTCTATGAGCGGATCAGCCGTTCGATGGCCCGGGTGGCCTCGGTCACCATCTCATCGGCCCCCTGCCCGTCGCCCTTCTCGGCCGCCGCCCGCACGCAATGGCGGACGTGCTCGTCCAACAGTCCCACCGCCACACCCTTGAGGGCGGCGGTGACCGCGTTGACCTGGGTGAGGACATCGATGCAGTACTTGTCCTCGGCGATCATCCGCTGGAGGCCCCGCACCTGACCCTCGATGCGGGCCAGACGATTGAGATAATCCTCCCTGTTGATGGCATACCCGCGCATCATGCTCCCTTGCTAGCCAAGGGGGGACACGGCGGCACTCCCGTGGTCGACCCGATCTGGTCTTGGTCAGACTGGCCCTGTGAACCAGTCGGGGTTGGCATCGAAAAGATCGGCGCAGATGTCACAGCACAGCCAGTAACGCCGGCCGCCATGCTCGCCGTCCAGGCCCTCGGCCTCGGCTTCACTCTTGATGACTGTCGACCCGACCAGCACCGGGCGCTCGCCGACACCCTGTCATGAAGCGCCGACGATCGCCTCCGGTGACAGCCGTGACTACGGCTGTGTTCGATTCGGGGACGGACCGGGCTCTCCATTGGCGGCTCCTTTGAGCGTATCGATCATCCGCATATGACATATAGTATAGGGGGGTAGGGTATATGTCAATATCCCCAGATTCGGGTGGTAGCCACACAGAGAACACACGATGAAGAAGGAGTGGGGGTCGGTCGAAGGAAGCCCTCGGAAGGGACTTTCGCCCCAGTCGAGTAGGGACCTGGGCCTGACGGCAAGTGCGATCGGAGCAGCGAACATGTGCGGTGATGCCTTCACCTGAATCCCCCATCACCCCCTCCGAGGAGCCCCAGCCGTTCGACGAGATGATCCGCCGGACGTTACGGCTTGGGTGGACTATGGCCGCGGTTGTCGCTGTTGCCTTGTCTGCAGTAGCTTTCCAGGCGACCCTGATCGGCCGTCCAGCGGTCGAATCGGCGAACCCCACCGCCACAGAGACCATGGTGGGGGTCGCACCGGGCGGGGTGCTGGCCCCAGACGACGTGCCGCTTGGACTGGTAGCCCATTACCAGGCGGCACAGGCCCACCCGGACATCTTCGAGGCCGTTCCGTGCTTCTGCGGCTGTGAGGAGATGCTCAGCCACCGCCACCTCGGCGACTGCTTCGTCCGCGCCGACGGCCAAGGCCTCGAGGCCCATGCCCTTGGCTGCGCCGTCTGCCTCGGCGAAGCCCAACAGGTGATGGATCTCATCGCAGCCGGCATCGAAGACCCTGACAAGATCAGAGACGCCGTCGTCGCCGAGTGGTCCGACCCTTACCTCAACCAGTGACAGGAACACCACCATGAGCAAGAAAACTCGCCGAGCTAGCCGATCCTCCCTCCTCGGTATCGTCGCAACCGTCGCCTTCTTCGGCCTGGTCGGCGCCCTATTCGCGCTCCGAGCCTCCAACCCACCCGAGACCGGGCCAATGGGTGGGCTCATGTATGAGGCGACCATGCAGGCATCCGGGATAGCGGTCGCCGGCGGCCTCCAGGTAGACGGTGCCCAAGTGGCGATGGGCCAGGTCCCCAACAACGTCACCGTCATTCCCGAATGGACCATCACCAACATCAGCGACCACCCCGTCACCCTCGGCGAACCGCACGCCTCGGTCATCAAAGGCTGCTGTCCCGGTCCCCTCGAGCTGACCGCCACCACCCTCGCACCCGGCGAGTCCACCGAGCTCACCTTCCCCCTCCAAATGCACGACGGCATGGACGGCCCCCACGACTTCGACATCCACGTCCCCATCCTCGACACCGACGTGTACCTGACCCTCGGAGTCAACGGAACGTTCGGCTCAACCTGACCCGACGCAACATCACGCCAACGGGCATCATGCTGGAACGGCCGCAGGAGATGGTGCCCCCGGAGGCTGAGACCCACGATTCGACCACCGCGGAGGGACACGTCGGTCCAAGGGGCGACGGCAATGTCGCTGACGGCGGTCCCGCGATTGGATTCGGTGCCGACACCGGCGGCGCGAGCAATGAGGAGACGGTCACGCTGACGTTAATGGGCTCCGCCTCGAAGGCCGACCAAGACGCTGGATACGACCTCTTCTCGTCGATCGCTGCGGCCATCGACAACGCCAAGTCTCGTTCGGAAAGTTCAGCAACGAGCTCACCGTCCCTGAAGCTGTCGCTGCAGAGATCGAGAGACTCCTCGGTGGTCTCGGCGTTGCCATAAGCCGACAAGAAAGTCCTCGAACAGCGCTCTGGGCTCGATTTTCATCGGCGATCGGGCCAATGGAACGATAAGTTGCGGGTCGTCGACCGAAGGCGTGATAGATACGTCGAGATGATCAGGGATTCCGACGGCATCTTGATACGGCACGTCGATGTTCCGCTCAGCGAACATCGGGGCCATGGAGCCGACAGGACCAACCAAAGGCCCATCCGTGAAGTGGTGCGTCCGTGCGGCTACCCGGCAGGACGCCACGCCTCCCTGTAACCTTGTCCCAACACAGGTCCATGAAGGTGAAAATCGCTCGGCGGTCGGTTTCGGCTTTCTGCTTCGTGGCAGTGGAGGTGGGCACCGGGCGTGGTGTAACGCCTCGGCCAGGGAGCCGTGCTGAAATTGCCCTGGTGGAGTCGAGCATCTGCCCTTCTTCGCTGTACACCTGATAACTGAGGCCAAACGCTGGCGCAAACCGTGGGGAAACGCCTGGTAGCACACCGTTAAACGCCCCGTCCTTCTAATCCGCAGGTTGGGGGTTCGATTCCCTCCCGGGGTGCCACCCGAGTCCAGTCGCGTACTCTTCAAGTGGCTGTCGCTCAGCTTGGTTGGAGCGGTTGGGCGGGGTGTGGTGGTGGGGGTCGAGTGGGGGCCGTGGCGGTCAAGGGGTGGACTTGTTGTCTTCGTGGTGGTCGTAGCTCAGCTTGGTTGGAGCAGTTGGGCGGGGAGTGGTGGTGGGGGTCGAGTGGGGGCCGTGGCGGTCAAGGGGTAGACTTGTTGTCTTCGTGGTGGCCGTAGCTCAGCTTGGTTAGAGCGCCAGGTTGTGGCCCTGGAGGTCGGGGGTTCAAGTCCCCTCGGTCACCCCCAAGTGCCGCCGCCCCGTCGGTTCGGGGCGGCGGCTCAGCAAACACGACAGGAGTCTCAATGAATGTCAGCGTCCGTGAGGCGGGCCCCTTCGAGCGTGTAGTCGGCTTCCACCTGACAGACGCCGAGATCGATGCCGCCAAGAACGGGGCTGCCCGGCGCCTCGCCAAGGACTTGAAGCTCAAGGGCTTCCGGCCGGGAAAAGCTCCCCGTCCGGTGGTCGAAGCCGCGGTCGGTTCGGACAGGCTCAGGTCGGAGGCCATCGAAGATGCCATCCCGACGGTCCTCACTCGTGTCTTGGCCGACGAAGCCCTCGCCCCGGCCGTCACGCCCGAGCTGGAAAAGCTCGAAGACACCGAAGGCGGAGTTGCCGTGGAGGTCAAGGTCACGCTGTGGCCCAGTTTGGATTCGCCTCCGGCGTTTCGCGACCGCCGCATCGAGCTCGAATCACCTCAGGTCACCGAGGAGGAGCTCGATCGTCAGTTGGATCGGATCCGGGAACAGTTCGGTGAGGTCGAGGAGGTGGAAAGGCCGGCCGGTGACGGGGACTTCGTTTCGGTCGACATCCGCGCCACGGTCGGCGGGGTGGATCTGGAGGAAGCTGCTGCAACCGAACTGCTTTACAGGGTGGGCAGCGGCGGGTTGCTTCCCGGAGCCGACGACCATCTCGTGGGTGTCTCTGCCGGTGACGAGATATCGTTCGAGTCCGACCTGCCATCCGGTGAGGAAGAAGACGAAGGCGAGTCCCAGACCGCCACTTTCTTCGTCACCGTCAACGAGGTGAAAGAACTGGTTCTCCCCGATCTGACCGACGAGTGGGTAGACGACAACACAGAATACGAGTCCGTCGCCGAGCTGCGTACCAGCATGCACCAGCGCATGGAGGAGGTGAAGGCATCCACGTTGAGCCGCCGCTTCGCCGACCGAGCGGTGGAGACCCTGGTGGAACAGATCGAGATCGAACTGCCGCCGGCCATTGTCCGATCCGAGATGGACGAACTGTTCCATCGCTTCACCCACCGGCTCGAGGAACAGGAGATCTCGTTGCAGGACTACTTCGAGGTCTCAGGGATGACCCAGGAGGGGTTCGTAGCCGACCTGGAGGCACAGGCCACGAGAAGCCTGCACACGCGCGTCCTGCTCGATGCCGTGATTGCCGACGCCCGGCTCTCTGTCGAGGAAGAAGAGGTCGACGCAGTCCTCTACTCGGTGGCGAACCAGACCGACGATCCCTTGGCTTTCATGCGGGCTGTGCGGGGAACCCCTCAAGAGTTGTCGCTGCGCAGTGATATGCTCCGCGACAAGGCAGTCAGGACGATCCTCGAGAACGCCATCGCCGTCGATGAGAATGGCAACGTGATCGAGATCGACCTCGGTACCGAGACCTCCGCTGAGTTGGATGGAGCGGTCGAGGGAGAGATCGTGCAGGGCGAAGTCATCGAAGACGACCTGACCGAAGGCGAAGTGGTCGAAGGCGAAGTGGTCGAAGGCAAAGTCTTGGACGGAAGCGTCGTTGCAGGGGATGATCCCCTGGACGACCACGGAACCGACGACGACGGAACCGACGAGGAGAGTGAATGATGAATTTCGAGAACTATGTGGTTCCCACCGTCTTCGAGCAGACGAGCAGAGGCGAACGCTATTTCGATATCTACAGCCGGTTGCTCAAGGATCGAATCATCTTCTTGGGCACACCCATCGACGACACGGTGGCGAATCTCATCATGGCCCAGCTGTTGCATCTCGAGTCCGACGATCCCGACAAGGACGTCTTCTTGTACATCAACTCACCGGGCGGGTCGATCACCTCACTTTTCGCCGTCTACGACACGATGCAGTACATCCGGCCTGATGTGAACACGGTGTGCATGGGGATGGCGGCCTCGGCGGCAGCGGTCATCCTGGCCGGCGGCGCAGAAGGCAAGCGCTTCGCATTGCCTCATGCCCGCATCATGCTTCACCAGCCCCACGGGGGCGCCCAGGGCCAGGCATCGGACATCGAGATCCAGGCCAAACTGATCGTGGAGATGCGCGAGCAGCTCAATCGCATCCTCGCCCAGCACACAGGGCAGGACTACGAGAAGATCGCCATCGACACCGAGCGCGACTACTGGTTGCTGGCCGACGCAGCCAAGGAGTACGGCATCATCGACGCAATTCTCACGCGCCAGGAGCTGGCTGCGGTAGCCTCCGAGTAGAGGAGGAACCAATGGCCCGACTCGGAGAAGGCGGAGAGCTGCTGAAGTGCAGCTTCTGCGGTAAGTCACAGAAGCAGGTGAAGAAGCTGATCGCCGGTCCCGGCGTGTACATCTGCGACGAATGCATTGACCTCTGCAACGAGATAATCGAAGAAGAATTCTCGACTCAAGAGGAGGTTTCGTTCACCGAGTTGCCGCGTCCTGTCGAGATCAACAGCTATCTCGACGACTATGTGATCGGCCAAGAGATCGCCAAGCGCAAGCTGGCGGTGGCCGTCTACAACCACTACAAGCGGATCCGTACCGGGGAGCTGCGGCGAGACGACGTCGAGTTGCAGAAATCGAACATCCTCCTCATAGGCCCTACCGGATGCGGCAAGACTCTTCTGGCCCAGACTCTCGCCCGTCAGCTCAACGTCCCCTTTGCCATCGCCGATGCCACCACCCTCACCGAAGCCGGGTACGTGGGTGAGGATGTCGAGAACATCCTCCTCAAGCTCCTTCAGGCGGCCGATTACGACGTCAAACGCGCCGAGCAGGGGATCATCTACATCGACGAGATCGACAAGATCAGCCGCAAGGCGGAGAACCCCTCCATTACCCGAGACGTATCGGGGGAAGGGGTGCAGCAGGCGCTGCTCAAGATCCTGGAGGGCACCGTGGCGTCGGTTCCACCTCAGGGAGGCAGGAAACACCCGCACCAAGAGTTCATCCAACTCGACACCTCGAATGTCCTCTTTATCTGTGCCGGGGCCTTCGCCGGGTTGGAAGATGTCATCTCAAACCGGGTCGGCGAGCGAGCCGTCGGCTTCGGGGCAGAGATTCGATCACGTCAGGAACAACGCCCCGTCGAGTTGTTGTCGAAGGTGCTGCCCGAAGACCTCATCAAGTTCGGCCTCATTCCGGAGTTCATCGGCAGGCTTCCGGTGGTGGCGACCGTGGAGGATCTCGATCGTGAGGCGCTGGTGCGCATCCTGACCGAGCCGAAGAACGCTCTCACCCGTCAGTACGCGCGTATGTTCGAGATGGACGGGGTGGAGCTCGTGTTCACGCCCGACTCACTTCAGGCCGTCGCCGATCAGGGCATCGTGCGCGGCACCGGTGCGCGCGGTCTTCGGGCCATTCTCGAAGAGGTGCTGTTGGGGACGATGTATGACCTTCCCTCGCGCGACGATGTCGGCCGGGTGCTCGTCGATCGGCAGGTGGTGGAGGAGAGAGTGAGCCCCACTCTCGTTCCCCTCGCCGATCTGGACGCCCCCTCAGAGCGGTCCGCCTGAACAACCTTCACCGAACGTGATTGAGCCATACGACCCATCCAGGTCTCCCTTGCAAAGACTGCCCGGCATGTCATGCTGTGGAGGCAAGCTGGCGAATTAGTGATAGATCGGGAGTCGGTTGGTCGCCAACCGGGGGAGTGGGAACCCTAGACCGGTCATCCTGCCAGGAACAGATGGCAAACGGGAGGCACAACAATGAAGGCATCAAGTAACAGGCGAGCAGGAGGCCTCATGATCGTGGCGATGCTCGTCACGATCGCAGCCATACCCCTGACGGCAGCCGCGGCAACTCACGTCATTGAGTTGCCGAAGGTGATCGTCTTTGGGGAAGAGGGTCAACAAGTCGATCTCGGGACCTATCCCACGCCTGAGGACCTGATCGGTCAGAGTTGCACGGTGACGTCCCTGGGAAACAACAACCATTCGGTCCATGTGGGCAATAACTTGGTGGTCGCATCCGTCAACTCAGTGACTCTGGTAGGTGTGGAGGACGCTCGGAACAAGACAACCGTGGCCGCCGGCCTCCTCACGCTGGGAGAGCAGATCACCTTCACGTTGGTTCTGGGCCCGGATCCTGTCTACTCGGCAGAGTTGCGAATCGAGCTCGATTGCCAACCGGCAGAAACGACGACGACTACGACTCAGCCCGAGGAGACGACCACAACCGTTCCCGAGGAGACGACGACCACTCAACCCGAGGTGAGCGACACGACTGTCACCACCACGACCCAGCCCGAGGAGACGACCACCACGACGCAGCCGGAGCCGCAGGCCACGACCACCACCACCGGTCCTGAGGTTCAGGCTGAGACCACCACCACCGTGGGCGAAACCGACGACACGCTGCCCTTCACCGGAGTGGAGTCGGACCACCTGGCGTTGATGGCTTTCCTGGCGGTAGCCGCAGGAAGCGGACTCGTGTTGCTGACCCGCAAGAGCAGTGAGGCGCTCGGCAGCGACAGCTGATCCGAACTCGCCTCTCACCACTCGGGGGCCTCGGAGTACTCTCCGGGGCCCCCGTCCCGTTGGAGACCATGGACTATCAACGAGCCGTCGAGTATCTCGACGCCCATGTCGGAGCCGGCATGCAACCCGGCCTGGAGCGTATCCAGTTGTTGGTTGACTCGATGGGCTCACCGCATCAGGGCTATTCCGTGATCCATGTGGCCGGAACGAACGGCAAGTCCTCGACCACGAGGATGACCGCCCTTCTCTGCGTGGCACACGGGCTCAACACCGGCACCTACACCTCGCCTCATCTTCAGGCGGTGGAAGAACGCTTAGGCATCCATGGGAGGGTAGCCACACCCGAAGAGTTGGCTCAGGCGGTGACCGATGTCGCCGCGTTTGCCGATCTCCTGGAACAACGCGCTGGTGTGCGGTTCAGCTACTTCGAGCTGACCACGGCGATGGCCTTTGCCTTCTTCGCCGAGAAGGCCATTGACACGGCCGTCATCGAGGTGGGACTGGGTGGCCGTCTCGATGCCACCAACGTGGTTGAAGCCGACGTCGCCGTCGTGACAGGCATCGGCCTCGAGCACACCGAGTACCTGGGAACCACCCTCGAGGCGATCGGGGCCGAAAAGCTGGCCATCGCCAAGCCCGGTTCGATTCTTGTCACGGGTCCCTTGCCTGAGGCGGTGGCGAGTGTGGCCGAAGGTACCGCCCGCTCCCTGGGTATCGAGCACCGTGTCTTCGATCGGGACTTCTCGGTGGTTGCCACCAAGGCGGTGGGCGGATGGGTGTGCGACATCCACGGTGCCGAGGCCGAATACGAGGGCGTCTACCTCCCGGTGCATGGGCGCCATCAGACGACGAATGCTGCCCTGGCTGTCGCCGCCACCGAGGCGGCGCTGGGGCGGGCACTCGACGAGTCGGCGGTGTTGGAGGCTACGGCATCCTTCACCACGCCGGGTCGTATGGAGACTGTGGCAGTCGAACCGGTTGTGCTGTTGGACGGCGCCCACAACCCGGACGGATTCGCGAAACTGGCCGATTCCCTGGCCGAGGAGTTCCCCAGCATCCGCTGGGTCCTCGTCGTGGGCGTGATGGAGGACAAGGACCTTGCCAGCATGGTTCCGCAGCTGGCTGATCGGATCGAATCCGTCATCGCCACCGCCATCGACGACGAGCGAGCCCTCCCGGCGGAACAGCTCGCGGCCCGTTTGCGCGCGATTCTGGCAGTGGACATCGAGGCGATCGGCGACCCGGCGGCGGCAGTCGAGGTGGCCCGCGGCAGGGCCGGCGGTGATGGGGGGGTCCTGGTCACCGGCTCGCTCTACATGGTGGGCCAAGTGAGAGCCGCGTTGGTCGGCCCCGGGTGAATCTCGGAGTCTGCGGGTAGCCTGCTTCGCATGTCAACAGAGCACACATTCGTCATGATCAAACCCGACGGGGTACGGAGAGGACTTGTCGGGGAGGTGATCGGACGTCTGGAACGCAAAGGTCTCCGCCTCGAACAGCTTCGGGCGCTCACGATCGACGAGGAGATGGCGCGCCGCCATTACGCAGAACACGTCGACAAACCGTTCTTCGGTGACCTCCTGACCTTCATCACGTCCGGTGCCGTGGTGGCCATGGAGTGGTCGGGGGAGGGAGCCGTGGCCGTTGCCCGAACCCTGATGGGTGCCACCAACCCCGCCGAAGCCGGCCCGGGCACCATCCGGGGCGACTTCGGGCTCGAGGTGACCGAGAACATCGTTCATGGTTCGGACTCGTCCGAGAGCGCCCGCCGCGAGCTGACGATTTTCTTTGGCTGAAGGGGGCGGAAATGGCGGGTACCGAGGTCGTTGACCTAGGATTGTCTTTCCGCTAGAAGCACCATGGCCGAAAACCTCTTCTCATTCGCCGGCCAGGATATGGCCATCGACCTCGGGACCGCCAACACCCTGGTGTTTGTGCGTGGTCAGGGGATCGTCCTCAATGAGCCGTCTGTCGTGGCGATCAACTCGCAGAACGGGCGTGCTCTCGCCGTCGGTATGGAGGCCAAACGGATGATCGGCCGCACGCCCGCCAATATCACGGCCATCCGACCTCTCCGCGACGGGGTCATCGCCGACTTCGACATCACCGAGAAGATGCTTCGCTACTTCATCCAGAAGGTCCACCGGCGGCGCTGGGCGCGACCACGCATAGTGGTATGCGTTCCCTCGGGGATCACACCGGTGGAGCGTCGGGCAGTCGAAGAGGCTGCCTATCACGCCGGGGCTCGTCGGGCGTACACCATCGAAGAGCCAATGGCGGCTGCCATCGGTTCGGGGCTGCCCATTGGGGAGCCGTCCGGGTCGATGGTGGTGGATATCGGGGGTGGCACCACCGAGGTGGCCGTCATCTCCCTGGGGGGAATCGTCGTCTCCCGGTCCATTCGGGTAGGGGGAGATGAACTCGACGAGGGTGTGATCGACTGGGTCAAGAAGGAACACAACGTGCTCATCGGCGAGCGCACCGCCGAACAGATAAAGATGGCGATAGGATCGGCGTGGCCGTATCCCGACGAACCATCCGCAGAGGTTCGGGGCCGAGATCTCGTGACCGGTCTGCCCAAGACGGTGACGCTGACGAGCCAGGAGATTCGAGAAGCCATCGACGAACCCACCCAGGCCATCGTCGACGCCGTCAAATACACACTCGACAAGACGCCACCAGAGTTGGCAGCGGACATCGTCGAACGGGGCATCGTTCTCACCGGCGGGGGAGCTTTACTGGTGGGCCTCGATCATCGCCTTGCCTCCGAGACGGGCATGCCGATGGTCACCTCTGCCAAGCCGCTCCAATCGGTGGTCCTCGGGTCGGGGAAGTGCCTCGAGGAGTTCGACACCCTCCAGGGCGTCCTCGTCTCGTCGTCGCGGCCGTAAAGGGCGCAGAGATGCGTGAGCCCCTGGTGCTCTTCCCCTCTCATCCATGTGCTCTGGGGGAACGCGCGGATAGACGGCGGGCCGGGCCGGGGAGCGCCGCGGTAGAGGGGCTCCGGTTCCTGCAGCCGTCTCTATCCGCCCGTTCGCTTGGTTCGGTCGTCCCCTCAACTCGTCCCGGGGTCAGAAGGCTGCAGCCGGCTGGCGCTGGTCGAGCATGACACCCAAGGATCGTGCCGATCGCAGCCTTCCCACCTTCGTCACACTCCTGGTGCTGGCGATCCTTCTCATGACGGTCGATGTCCGCCTATCCGGGGAGGGAGTGGTCGGTGTGATGAGAGGTGGTACCCAGACGTTGCTCGCCCCCATGCAGAAAGCAGCCACTTTCGTGGTCGACCCGGTTGCGGAGTTCCTGGATTCTCTGACCGAGATCACCTCCTTGAGGGAGCAGGTAGGGGCACTTCAGGCTGAGCTGGCTGAGGCTCAACGGCTGCTGGCCGAGAACGAAGAGAAGCTGGCCAGGCTCGAAACGCTCGAGCGGCTCTACGGTCTCGACCTCGTCGAAACGGAAGTGGGCCGTACGGTCGCCAACGTCATCGCCCGACCGGATCAATTCGACCTCGCCTTCCTGATCGACAAGGGGACCACCAACGGTGTCATCGAAGGTCAGCCGGTCATAGACGAGTTCGGCTTCGCAGTTGGGATCGTGACAGAGGCTTCCCCGCATACTGCGCTGGTGGTTCCCATCCTGGCCAGCCGGAACCAGCTCACGGTCCTCACCGGCTCTCAGACCGGGCTCTTGTCCTCGAACCCGGCGCTCACCGAGATGAAGCTGGATGTCTTCGATGCCCGTGATTCGGTGCAGGCTGGAGATCAGGTCGTGACGGCGGCGGGTGCTTTCCCCGCCGGGCTGGCGGTAGGTGAGGTGATCGAGGCAGCCGAACCCGTGTCGACCGCCCTCACGGCACGTGTCAGGCCTTTCGTCGAACTGGATCGGCTGCGGGTGGTGATCGTGTTGGCCTGGCCCCCCGACCCGACGGCGGCAACGACGACCACGACGACCACGAGCGTGCCGCCGGAAGAGGAGACATCCGGCACCACCGAAACCACTGAGGAAGGAGGATGAGGCTGCGGCCGCTGATCGTGGGAGTGGCCGCCCTGTTGGTGGCGGTCGTGCTCCAGACCACACTGGTGAGCCGGTTTCGGTTCGTCAGTCCCGATCTGGTCGTCTTGGTTGTAATCGTGTTTGCCTTGAGCGGATTGAGACGTGAGATCATTCTCCTGTTGGCTTTCACCGGGGGCCTGGTGATGGATCTCCTCGGACCCACCGTGCTTGGTTTGCGTGCAACGGTGGCGACCGTGGCCGCCTACCTGGCTATCCGCACGGCTTCTCGAGTAGATCTGGGACCGGTGGCGGTCGCTTTGTGGGTTGGGGCGATAACCCTGGCAAGTATGGCTTTGTTCGTTTTGATCGGTACCCTCTTCGGACAGGGAGCTGTGATTGCGTCGGGTCTGGGTCGGCGAATGGCTTTGGTGCCGCTCGCCAATCTGGTTCTCAGTTTCCCGATCGCTTCCGTCCTTACCCGAATGATGAGCACCGACCCCCGGGGCGTGATGTGAAGTTCAGTCTCAGATTGGCCACGCTCGGAGCGATCTTCGTGGCGATGTTCTCGGTTTTGGGCCTGCGTCTGTGGTTCGTGCAGGTGGCCGAGGGAGCAGCGTTGGCCCAAGTGGCCCAGGAGCTGAAGTGGGAGAGCCGCCACTTCGAGGCCCCCCGAGGCGATATCTACGATCGGACCGGCGAATTGTTGGTGACTAGTCGCTATGTCCCTGCGGTTGAGGTCGACCGCGCCTTCGTCACCCCGGAACAGCGCGCCGACCTGATACAACGGCTCTCCGCCCTGCTCGGGGTCCCGGCGGCCGAGATCGATGCCATGTATGAGGCAGCAGGTACCAACGGCCGGTTCACCGTTGGGGTGGTGTCGACCACAACCGCCACCGCACTTGCCACCCGCCTGGAGAGTTTTCCGGGGGTGGAGATCGTCAAACAGCCCGAGCGCGTGTATCTCACCGGTCCTGACCTGGCGCACGTCATCGGCCACCTGGGCCTCCCCACGCCGGCCGATCTCGAGGCAAATCCGGATCTCGATCCCACTGTGCGCATCGGTCAGCTCGGCGTGGAGAGGACCTACGACGAGTACCTGCGTGGGGTGCCCGGAACCTGGGAATACCGCCTGGTCCGGGGTGAGGTGGTCGAAAGTCGCCCAGAAACCCCTCCGAAGGCCGGCGAGAGTGTGCACCTGGCCCTCGATCTGGAGCTCCAAGAGGTGGTGTCCAAGGCACTGGCCGAGGGAATCGAACTCGCCAACGAGGTCAAGTCGGCGGAACGCGCTGCCGGCGAAGACGTGTACTCGGAAGCCCAACGGGGAGCAGCGCTGGTCCTCGACGCCCAGTCGGGTCAGGTTCTGTCTTTGGTGTCGCTTCCGACCTTCGACCCCAATGTCTTCGTGTCCGGCATCGATCAGGAGACCTTCGACGAGCTACGCGACAGACGGGCGTTCAACAACCTGGCCATCAGCGGCCTATACCCGCCTGCATCGACGTTCAAAGCCGTCACCTACGCCGCCGCCGAGCAATATCAACTGCCGCTGCCAGAGAACGGCGACGGCGTGGACCCGGTCAACCGTACCGTTCACTGCGACGGTCAGATCGTGTTCGACCTCGCCGACGGGTCCCAGCAGGTGAAGCACGACTGGTACACCGGGGACAAAGGGTGGCTCGACATACACGGGGCCCTGGAACAGTCTTGCAACATCTACTTCTGGTCGATCGGTCTTGGCGTCCACCAGAACAGGGCGAGACTGGAGGGCAACGTTCTCCAGGACTTCGCCCGCGATCTGGGGTACGGGCCCGCCACCGGCATCGATCTCACGGCCGAGGCCTCTGGGACCATTCCGACTCCCGAACTGTTCGAGGACTGGAAGGAGTTCCAGCTCGCCAACCCCGACGTCCCTCCCCGCCTCGAGCCGAGCCGTCTCGATCTTCCCGGCGGGCCGTTCCTCGGCGGCGACCTGATGGACCTGGCGATCGGGCAGGGAGCCCTCACGGCCACACCTCTGCAGGTGGCGGTGTCCTACGCCGCCCTCGTCAATGGCGGTCAGGTGCTGAAGCCGGCAGTGGTGGCGGAGGTGCGCGACTCCTCGGGCACCCCGATCTACCAGCACGTTCCCACCGTGGAACGCACCGTGGAGATCGACCCGGGGGTGCGGTCCTCCCTCCTCATCGATTTGGGTCGCGTGGTCAACAGCGGGACGGCCCGGGCGGCTTTCGTCGATTTCGGGCCAGGAGTCGAAGACATCGGGGGTAAGACGGGAACCGGACAGACCACCCCCAATCGGGACAACCATGCATGGTTCACGGGCGTGGCACCGCTCTCCGACCCCAGGTACGTGGTTGTGGTCCTGATCGATGAGGGAGGCAGTGGCGGCCGGGTGGCGGCTCCTGTGGCTCGTCACATCCTCCAGTACCTGATGGGCAACGAACCCACCCCGATTGTCGAAGGCGAGGAGGCGGACTGATGGCCACGATCGCCCGATCCGCCCGCGAGGCCGTCAGCTCCCGCCGTGGCAACCGCCCCGACTGGATCTTGTTCGGGACAATGGCGCTGCTGGCGCTGTTCGGGCTCCTCATGATCTACTCGGCTACGCGAGCCGGGGGTATCGTGTCGATGGAACGACAGATGATCTTCGTGGTTGCGGGGGTCCTGACATTCCTCGTGACCTCTCAGATCGACTACCGGGAGTACCGGCACCTGACTCCCTATCTGTACGGCTTGATGGTGCTGTTGTTGGCGGCAGTGTTTGCCTTCCCTGAGCGTGGTGGTGCCCGCCGCTGGATCGAGCTTCCGCTCTTCGATCTCCAGCCGTCGGAGTTCATGAAGGTGATGATGGTGTTGGCGATCGCGTCGGTGATCGCGCCGCACAGCCGCGACGACGACCGGCCCGGCCTCAGCTGGCCGAAGCTCGTCTTGGTGCTGGCGGCCACCACTCTCCCGGCCGCTTTGATCTACCTGCAGCCCGACCTGGGAACGATGCTGGTGTTTGTGTTCGTGGCGTTGGCGATGCTCTTCGCCGGTGGGGCCACGTGGCGACAGCTCACTGCTGTGGTGGGCTTCGGGGCGGCCATCGTGACTTTCATGTTCCAGACAGGACGAATCCGCGGATACCAGATGGACCGTATCCGGGTCTTGTTCGATCCCACCATCGACCCCCAGGGCATCGGATACAACCTGGCCCAGAGCAAGTTGGCGGTGGGATCGGGTGAGCTCTTCGGGCGCGGCCTGTTCCAGGGGACTCAGACCAATTTCCAGTACGTCCCTGAACAGGAGACCGACTTCATCTTCACGGCTGTGGCCGAACAGCTCGGATTTGTGGGTGGGCTCCTTGTCCTTGCCGCGTTCACGGTGTTGGTGTGGCGCTTGCTGCTCATCGCCGCCAATGGTCGCGACCGTTTCGGAGCGCTGATCGTGGTCGGCATTTCGGCCATGTTCGTCTTTCACGTTTTCATCAACGTCGGCATGACGATGGGGATCATGCCCGTGACGGGATTACCACTTCCGTTCCTCTCGTTGGGAGGCTCTTCGTTCTTGGCGATGTCGTTCGCCCTGGGCATCGCCAACTCGGTTTGGCTTCGCCGCTCGCCCGTCCCCGGCGAGAATTACGTCGTCTGAACCGATCCTCGCTGTCCGGTCGGCGTTCGTCGTTTGCCGTGGTGCGTTCGCCGTTCCCCTAGAGGACAGTGTTCTAGAGGCAGTGTCCTAGCCACAGCTTCGACGAGGAACGGTGGACGGCCGACGGCGGACCGCGAGGCGTTAGCCTCGACAACATGTGGCGACGCGGTGAGGGCGGATGGGTCGAGGTGATATGTGGCCCCATGTTCTCTGGGAAGAGCGAGGAGCTCATTCGTCGGGTAACTCGCTCGGCCATCGCTCAGCGTCCTGTTCAGGTCTTCAAACCGGCACTGGACGACCGTTTTGCCGAACACCATGTCGTGTCGCACTCGTCGTTGTCGGTGGACGCCCAGCCGGTGGACAGCTCAACCGAGTTGCTCGTCTCGATCGAGGACACCACCGAGGTCATCGGAATCGACGAAGGCCAGTTCTTCGACCAGGAGCTCGTCGACGTGGTCGATCGTCTGGCGGCTACGGGGAAACAGGTGATCGTGGCCGGCCTCGACCTCGACTACCTCCGGCGTCCCTTCGAGCCCATCCCCACGCTCGCCGGGCGAGCCGAGTACGTGATGAAGGCGCTGGCAGTGTGCCACCGATGTGGAGGGCCTGCGCTTTACACCCAGCGGATCGCCCGGTCCGATGACCTCGTCGTTCTGGGTGCGGCCGGTGCCTACGAAGCTCGTTGCCGCTACTGCTACTCGCCGGACGAGGGACTGCAAGGGGCCCTGGGGCTGGACTGAGGAGATCAGGTCCCCGTCGGGCAGTCTGGGAAAACTTCGTCCCGCTGCTACTCTCATAAACAACGCTGCTCACCAGCGGTTTCGTCTTTGGAGTTGACGGTGACACCTGTGCATGGCGCACGTCTGTTCTTTCGCCCAATCCCGGTCTGGGTTATCGGGTACGGTCCTCATGACACGACAACGCCTTCCGCCCTCGAAGGGCGGCACCGCCAGCGGTCACGTCGCTCCCTGTCAGCGACCGGTTCGTGCATCAGGTCGGATGCCGACGCCGGTCCCGTCTACATCCAGAGGAGTGAGGTTCAATGGCTCTTTTCCGGCGACGTTCTGCCGAGGTACTCAAGAGGTCGACGACCGACGGCGAAGTCGTCGAGGAGCGGAAGACACTCCGCATCGGCGGTCAGACGGTGGAGGTCAAGCGGGTAGACGACCCGCTCCCCAAAGGTCGCCAAACCCGGTTGGGCGGGTCAAAGGGTTCGAAGACCGACAAGCGCTCGGGTCGGAAAGAACCGCGGCCCGAGCAACGTGCCCGTGGTCGGACCAACGGTCGCCCACCCCTCGAACAAGAGATCATCATTCCCACCGATGTGGGGAAGCGGCAGATGCTGGTTCGGTCGGCCGGGTCCCAGATCCAGGTGGTCATTCTCGAAGGCCCGCTGCTGGTGGAGCACTACGTGGCCCGGCCGGACCGGTCGTCGATGGTCGGCAACATCTACCTTGCCAAGGCGCGCAACATTCTTCCGGGAATGGAGGCGTCGTTCCTCGACTTCGGGGCCTCCAAGAACGGTGTGCTCTACTCGTCGGATGTCTCTTATGACCGCAAGAAGAATCCAAATGGCCCCCCCCGCATCGAAGAGAGCATGGGTGAGGGCGATGAGGTCCTTGTCCAGGTCGTCAAGGATCCGATGGGGGCCAAGGGTGCCCGTCTCACCGGGACGCCGTCCCTTCCAGGGAGGTATCTGGTTCTCGTACCCGACTCCGACACTCACGGCATCAGTCGGCGTCTTCCAGAAGACGACCGTACTCGTCTCCGACAGATCATCGACGCGGTCAAACCGGATGGATACGGAGTCATCGTCCGCACTGCCGCCATGCACGCCACCGCTGAAGAGATCGCAGCCGATATCTCGCGCCTGGTCAAGGCGTGGGAGGAGATCACCGAGAAGGCGGCCGGCGGAGGCGCCCCTCGTGCCATCTATGAGGAGCCCGATCTGTTGATCCGGGTGATTCGCGAGCACTTCACCGCCGACTTCCGCCGAATGCTCATCGAAGGCAGAGAGGCCTACGACAAGGTCACGGCCTACCTCCGGGCCACCGCTCCCGATCTCGTGTCGAAGGTCCAGATCTATGAGGACGAGCTCAATTTGTTCGAGCGTTACCATGTCGACGACCAGTTGCGTAAGGCCCTCGATCGTCGGGTGTACTTGCCGTCGGGAGGTCATCTCGTGATCGACCGCACCGAGGCTCTGACAGTCATCGACGTCAACACTGGGAAGTTCGTCGGCTCGTCGAGCCTCGAGGAAACCGTGCTCCAGAACAACCTGGAGGCGGCCGAGGAGATCGGTCGACAGCTGCGCCTGCGTGACATCGGTGGGATCATCGTCATCGATTTCATCGACATGGAGAAGGAGAAGAACCAACAGGCCGTGCTGCGGCGCCTGCGGGAGACTCTTGCGCGTGACAAGACTCGGACCCAGGTGTTCGACGTTTCTCAACTCGGGTTGGTCGAGATGACCCGCAAGAACGTTTCGGCCGGCCTCCTGGAGCACTTCTCGGAGCCCTGCCCTCATTGCGAGGGGCGTGGGGTTCTGGTGCACGAGGACGCCGTTCGCGAAGGCCTTCCGGTGGTCGTGACGGTAGAAGCAGACTGACCGAGCGGAGTAAGGGAACGCGCCGATGGACGGCTGGCCAGGCCAGGGAGCGTCGCGGTAGAGCGGCTCCGATTCCTGCAGCCGTCCCTATCCAATGGGGATGTTCGCCCGACCCCTCAACCTCGCTTCTGACCACACGCGACGCTCTCCTTTTCGATGGGTTGGCCTGCTGCTACCATGGGCGGTCGCCATCTCCCCTTTCTGCGAGGTCTCCAATCATGTACGCCATCATTCGCGCCGGTGGCAAACAAGCCAAGGTGCGCGCCGGTGACTTGATCGAAGTCGAGCGCGTTAAGGATGCGGCCGACACGATCGAGTATCAGCCCATTCTCCTGGTCGACGACGACGGCATCACTCACTCGGGGTCCGAGGCGCTGGCCGGGGCAGCGGTGAAGGCTCGCGTCATCGGCGAGACCAAGGGCGACAAGATCGACATCTTCAAGTACAAGAACAAGTCCGGATACCGGCGTCGCATGGGCCATCGTCAGACCTACACCCAGCTCGAAATCACTGGCATCGAGCCTCCGGCGAGCTCGACGAAAGCAACGACCAAGAAGGCGACCACGAAGAAGCCGGCGACGAAAAAGGCGCCAGCCAGCGCTCCAGCCGCCGCCGCGGCGGAGGATGTCCCCGCCGACGCCGTTTCCGAGGAGGAGTGAACCCATGTCCAAGACAAAAGCAGGCGGTTCCAGCAAGAACGGGCGCGACTCAACAGCCCAGAGGCTCGGTCCCAAGGTTTTCGATGGCCAGATCGTGAATGCCGGGGCGGTCATCGTCCGCCAACGCGGCACCCGCATCCATCCGGGATCGAATGTGGGCCGGGGCAACGATGACACCCTCTACGCTCTCGCTGCCGGGACCATTCGCTACGGGAAGCGCAACCAGCGCCGTCTCGTGGACGTCATCACCGACTGACTGAGGAGCGGGAGCCGAGAGCCCGCACTGATCTTGTTCGTCGACCGCGTCCGCGTCCACCTGAGGGGAGGAAACGGTGGTGCCGGAGTGGCTTCGTTCGTCCGTCGGCGCGGTTTGCCGAAAGGCAAGCCCGACGGGGCCAATGGGGGTCGCGGGGGCTCGGTGTTGGTTAGGGCCGATGGCGGGATGGCCAGCCTTCTGACCTACCAGCGCAACCCACACCATCGTGCAGGCGACGGGACCCACGGCCAGGGTGACAATCAGCACGGGCGCAACGGCGCCGACCTCACGCTTTCCGTACCTCTCGGAACCTGTGTGTACGACGACGACGGCACCCTGGTCGCTGACCTGGTGGTCGATGGCCAATCAGCTGTTCTGGTGAAGGGTGGACGTGGCGGGCGGGGTAACGCTTCGTTCGTCTCGCCCGCCAACCGGGCCCCTTCTGTGGCGGAACAGGGCGAATACGGGTCCGAAAGATCGTTCGTCTTCGAGTTGAAGCTGCTCGCCGATGCGGCCCTCGTCGGTTTTCCCAACGCCGGCAAGTCGACGCTCATATCGGTGGTGTCGGCCGCCAAGCCGAAGGTCGCCGACTATCCCTTTACGACTCTCGAGCCCAACTTGGGGGTGGTCGACGCCGACGGCAGGGAATTCGTGCTGGCCGACATTCCCGGTCTCATCGAAGGGGCGGCCGAGGGTAAGGGGCTGGGTCATGAGTTCTTGCGCCATGTGGAGAGAGCCCGTGCCTTGGTCGTGCTCATCGACCCCTCACCACTGCAACCAGAATCCCCCCGCCGCCAGCTCGACATCCTGGTGGGAGAACTGGAGAGATATTCGGCCGAACTGGCGTCCCGTCCGCGTCTTGTCGTAGTCGGCAAGGCAGATCTCCCCGAGGCTGCTGCCGTGCTCTCTGGCTTGGAGGGTGCTCTGGCCGTCTCGTCGATCACCCGCCAGGGTATCGTCGAGTTGGTCCATCGGGTGGCCGACATGGTCGATACGGCGCGCCGAGAGGCACCCGACCGACCCGGGTATGTGCTGCATCGCCCCGTAGATTCGCCTTTCACTGTGAGTCGTGAGGGAGTTGGTTGGCGCGTCGATGGAGTGGCTGCCCGAAGAGCGGTGGCGTTCGCAGATCTCACCAACCCCGAAGCTGCCGACATGGCGGCGCGCCGTCTCACGCGTATCGGGGTCGACGATGCCCTAGCGGAGGCCGGGGCGATGGCGGGTGACGAGGTCCGCATCGGAGATCTCAGCTTCGAATTTGCCCCCTCCACAACGGGAGAGGAAGAGTGAGGCGCAGTCTCGGAACAGGTGCCCGCTTGGTGGTCAAGGTCGGGTCGTCCAGTCTGGTCGGAAAGGACGGTCGGCTCGACGCCCTGGCCATCCGGCACACGGCGGGCGAGGTGGCGGCCAGCTGGAAGGCGGGCCACCCGACCGTCTTGGTGTCGTCGGGGGCCGTGGCTGCCGGATTGTCGGCACTGGGCCTCGCTTCCCGCCCATCCGACATGGCGGGCCTCCAGGTGGCGGCGGCGGTGGGACAGAGCCGTCTCATGCATCGGTATGGAGAAGTGTTCGAAGAGCACGGCATCGTGGCCGGCCAGATCTTGCTGACGCGCGACGTCCTGGCCAATCGCGACCAGTATCTGCATGCCCGTCAAGCCCTCGATCGTATGCTGGCCGAGGGCATCGTTCCCGTCGTCAACGAGAACGACACCGTGGTGACCGACGAGTTGCGCCTAGGCGACAACGACCGTCTGGCGGCCATCGTGTCACACCTCGTCTCGGCCGCGGTACTCGTGCTCTTGACGGATACGGCGGGGCTCTTTGCCTCCGATCCGCGATTGGGTGAGGCTGAGTTCATCCATGCGGTCGACCATGCCGATGAGCGACTCGACCAGCTGGCTGGGACAGGTCCGCTCGGGTCGGGAGGCGTCGGCTCCAAGGTGGAGGCGGCCCGCATCGCTGCCTGGTCGCACATCCCGACTGTGGTGGCTGCGGCGGGGAGCTCACTCCTCTCCATCGCCCGGGGTGAATCGGTCGGCACTTGGGTGGAGCCGATGCCCACCGCCCTCGGGGCTCGCAAGCTGTGGATCGCCTTCTGTCAGACCCCACGGGGCGTGGTCACCGTCGATGACGGTGCGGCCGCGGCCCTCGCCGGCGGCGGCGGCTCACTGCTTCCGGTGGGAGTCGTGTCGGTGGCGGGCGCCTTTCGGCCCGGGGACACGGTGGACGTCGTCTCGCAGGCGGGGAGACTGTTGGCCAGGGGTCTGGCGCGCATGGACGTTGCCGCCTTGAGTGCCTCGGCCGGTAGGCGGGGAGGGGCCGAGGCGATTCATCGCGACGACCTGGTCGTCCTCGCCCCCTGACCCGTCTCGGTCGGGCCTCGGATTCTTCCAAAACCGTCTCTCCAGCCGATGCCGACCGACCATCTCGCTCCGGGACGACGGTGTGGCGTCAACGTCGCCAGAGGTCGCGGGTGAGCAGCAGGAGGACCGGAAATATCTCAAGCCTGCCGATGATCATCAAGCTCGCCAGCATCCACTTTCCCACTGCCGGGATCGTGGCGTAGGTGGAGGCGGGGCCCACCTCGCCCAGCCCAGGGCCGATGTTGCCAAGGCTGGAAGCCACCGCCGAGGCAGCCGTCACCAGATCGAGCCGCTCAGAGACGTTGGCGTCGATGAATGAGAGGAGAAAGGTACCGGTCATGAAGAGGAACATGTAGAACAGGAAGAACGATTGGATCGACTCGACGACCGGGTCGGCCACACGGTCGCGACCGAACCTGACGGCGAACACGCCGCGCGGGTGGACCAGGCGGCGCAGATCGGCGTACGCTGCCTTGGAGAGGATTCCCATGCGGAACGTCTTGACCGCTCCGGCTGTCGACCCGCCCATGCCTCCCACGAACATGAGACCCACGACCAGGACCTGGAGGGCCGGACGCCACGCCCCGAAGTCGGCAGTGGCGTAGCCGGTTGTGGTCACGAGGGAGACGGCGTTGAAGACGGCCTCTTGTAGGGCGGTTGCCGTGGTCCGGGTGCCATCGAGGAGCCCGCCGGCCACCACCAGGATGGCTGCCACGATGATGCCTGTATAGAGTCGGAACTCGGCGTTCTTCGGGTAGAGAGAGGGTCGGCGAAGGGCTCGGAAGTGGAGGGCGAAGCTGACACCGGCCAGGAACATGAACACGGTGATGACCGCCTTCGTGTATTGGGAGAATCCGGCGATCGAGGTCGTCTCGGTTCCGAAGCCACCGGTCGACATGGTCGTGAGAGAGTGGACAACCGCCTGATACCAATTCATCTCTCCCGCCACCAAGAGGAGCGCTTGAATCACTGTGAACCCGATGTACAGGAGCCAAAGCCGCTTGGCCGTCTCACGGAAGCGGGGAGTGAGTCGGTCGGGGCTCTGTCCGGGGGACTCCGCCCGCGCCAGCTGGACGCCACCCGTTCCCAGGAGCGGCAGGATCGCCACCGACAGCACGATGACTCCCATGCCCCCCACCCACTGTGTCAGCCCGCGCCACAGCCCGATGCCATGGGGGAGCTGGGAGGGGTCGGCGAGCACGGATGCGCCGGTGGTGGTGAAGCCGGAGGCAGTCTCGAAGAAGGCGTCGGTTACGTTGGGTATCGATCCGGTGAAGAGATAGGGCAGGCACCCGAAAGCGGACAACGCGAACCAGGCCAAGCCCACTGTGGCGAAGCCCTCTTTGACGCCGATCGTTGTCGGGCGGCCCACCAACCGCCAAGCCACGATCCCCAGCACCATGGTCACCACGGAGGCGAACAGTATGCCCCGCGCCGTGTCCCACTCCCCGAAGATCACCGACACGAGGGCCGCGCCCATCATGGAAACACCGATGGCCGTGACGGCCGCTCCGATCACGAAGGCGAGTGTGCGCGGGAGAGAGCGCCTCTCGCTGGCCGGAGAGTGGGGCATCAGGGGGCGAAGAGCTGGCCAGACTCGCGAATCTCGTCGGCCTGCGCGAAGAAGATGATGCGGTCGCCCACACGAATCCTGGTCGAGCCGTCGGGGACGAAGGTGGTGCCGCCCCGCGATATGCCCCCGACCACGACCCCGGTGGGAAGTTCCAGCTCGATGAGCGAGGAACCGGCCGCGGGCGCTCCCTCGGCAACTTCGACTTCGATCGCCTCGGCGTCGGTGTCCGAGAACGTGACCACTTGTTGGATCCGGCCATGGCGAACGAAGCGGAGGATCGCCGAGGCAGCGAGGAGCCGGCTGGAGACGGCGGCGTCTATGCCCATGCCCGACAGCAGGGACACATAGTCGATGCGGTTGAAGCGGGCCACGGTGGCCGTCGCCCCCATCGCCTTGGCCACGAGACAACTCGTGATGTTGACCTCATCCCATCCGGTGAGGGCCAAGACGGCGTCGGTGCCGCCGAGATCGAGATCGCGTAGAACTGCAGGGTCCGTGGGGTCTCCGCACAAGATGATTGCCTTGGGATGACGTCCGGCCATGTTGGAGCAGCGAGTCCGGTCCGGATCGATCATCACCACCGAGAAACCGGCCTCCACCATCGCGTCGGAGGTGAGTTCCGACAACCGGGTGCCACCGAGGATGATGACCCGGTCGATCTTCTTTCTCTGTAGTCCCAGCATGG
The DNA here is from genome assembly GCA_041744375.1 of Acidimicrobiia bacterium. GTDB lineage: Bacteria > Actinomycetota > Acidimicrobiia > Spongiisociales > ZC4RG35 > JBGTLA01. The sequence goes on from JBGTLA010000088.1 coordinate 43,801, forward strand.
CTGTTGCCTTCTCGACGTCGCGAGCGGTCGTCATGATGAGGGCGTGATCACCGGGGAGAAGCTGCGTGTCTCCGTGGGCGACGATGGTCTCCCCATGACGCACCGACGCCACCACTACCCAGCCCCACTCGGCATAGCGCAGCCGCAACTGGTGGAGAGGGGCCCTCGCAACGGGGGCGTCGGGTGTCACCGTGCCGCCGACGAGAACGAGTTCGCCCTCCGCGAAATGGACCAATTCGGAGACGCCTGTCTGGTGGACGAGCGCCACCAGTTCGGCGGCGGCGGTGGCGCTGGGGTCGATGATCACGTCGACACCGAGCCGGTCGACGCCCTCGCGCAGTCCGGGATCCTCGATCCGGGCAACTGTGCGTCTTGCTCCCAAGGCGTGACCCGTGTTGCAGGCCAGCACGTTGACGCCGTCGGAATCGGAGACGGCGATGAGCAGGTCGGCGTCTCCGGCGCCCGCTGCCTCGAGCACGGCGATCGACGCGCCGTTCCCCACCTTCACGAGGACATCAAGGCGATCCTGGAGGTCGGCGGCCCGTTCCTCGTCGTCATCGATGACCACCACATCCTGGCCCTCCAGCGAGAGACGCTCGGCGAGGTAGGAGCCGACCGCTCCGGCACCGACGATCACGATCTTCATGTGTCGTCAAAGCGTAACCGTCCGCCCCGCGGTGACAGAGCAACGATCTCGGCCTCCTACACTTGGGCCTCCCGCCCCGAGGTCGAATGGACCCTTCGCTGACGGACATCGAATCACCCGCCGCAGTCATGTCGGCTCTCGGAGATGTGGATTATCTGGCCGACCATCGCATCGCCCAGGTCGTGTTTCTGGCCCATCGACTCGGAAAGCCCATCCTGGTCGAGGGCCCGGCAGGAGTCGGTAAGACCGAACTGGCCAAGTCGTTGGCGCGCCTGTGGGATCGGCGACTGATTCGTCTGCAGTGCTACGAGGGCCTCGATGAGTCCAAAGCGTTATACGAGTGGAACTACAAGAAGCAGCTGCTCCGCATCCAAGCCGACGGCGGCCAGGAGTGGAGTGACCTCGAATCCGACATCTTTTCCGAGGAGTTTCTCCTGACCCGGCCTCTGCTCGAGGCGATTCGCTCGCTGGAGCCGGTCGTGTTGTTGATCGACGAAATCGATCGTGTCGAGATCGAGACCGAGGCCCTCCTGTTGGAGGTGCTGTCGGAATTTCAGGTCTCCATTCCCGAGCTCGGCACCATCACCGCGGCCACTACGCCGTTCGTGGTGCTCACCTCCAATAACACGAGGGAGCTGTCCGAGGCCCTCAAACGCCGCTGCCTGTTCCTGCACATCGGTTACCCCGATCCCCAACGCGAGCAGGAGATTCTGCTCACCCGCGTGCCCGAGCTGCCCGAGAAGCTGGCGACCCAGGTCGCTGGGATCGTTCGCTCGATTCGACTGATGGAGTTGAAGAAGGCACCGTCGGTATCCGAGTCCATCGACTGGGCTCGAACTCTGGTGGCGTTGGCGGTCGAGCACATCGACACGGAGACGGTCACCGATACTCTTCACGTGCTTCTCAAGTATCAGTCCGACATCGACAGAGCGGCTTCAGAGCTGGCTTCGATGTGAAGAACTCGCCCATCACATCGTTGGTGACTGGCTTCGTGGGTGAATTGAGGGCGGCCGGTGTACCGGTTTCGATGGTGGAGACGATCGACGCCATGCGGGCATTGGAGGTCATCGATATTTCTCGACGGCCGGAGCTCAAGGAAACCCTGGCGGCGACGCTAGTGAAGGCTGAGCGCCACTTGGCTGCTTTCGACACGGCTTTCGAGGTGTACTTCTCTCTGGCTCCCTCCCTCGACATACCCCACCAGTCGTCGGCCTCCACCACCCAGACGGGCGACGAGGCGGGGGGAGGGTCGGCGCCGTCGACGGAGGATCTGCAAAGAGCGCTCCTCGCGGCCTTGGCCAACCTGGACATGGGTGCGTTGGCGTCGGCCGCCGGAGCGGCAGTCGATCAACTGTCGGGCTTCGAGCCGGGCCGACCGGTGGGCGGGACCTACTACCTGTATCGGACATTGCGTCGCCTCGACATCGATCAGATCCAAGAGATGCTCGCCGAGCTCCTCGGGGCCGAGGCGGGTGATCTCGGCGATCTGGAAAGGCGGTTGTTGGCCGAGGATGTCGAGGAGAGGCTCGAGCAGTTGCGTGAGGCGGTTCGAGAAGAGATACGGCGACGCCTGGTGGCCGATAGGGGCCGGGACGCTGTGGCGCGAACGCTGCGCCGCCCGCTGACCGAAGACATAGACCTGATGCACGCCACCCGCCGCGACCTCGAGGCACTGGAAGACGCCATAGTGCCTCTGACCCGCAAGCTGGCGGCCCGCCTTGCTCGCCGTCGTCGTATGCGGCGTCGGGGGCGGCTCGACTTCCGAAAGACGGTCCGCCGCTCGTTGGCGACCGGTGGAGTGCCCCTCGAACCCCACTTCAAGGCGCCCCGACCGCACCGACCGGAGGTGTTCCTTCTCTGCGACATCTCCGGGTCGATGGCTACCTTCGCCCGGTTCACGCTGCAATTCACCTACGCCATGGCAGGCCAGTTTTCCAAGCTCCGCTCCTTTGCGTTCATCGACACCGTTGACGAGGTAACCGACTTCTTTGGGCCCGGAGTCGACTTCTCGGCGGCGCTGGCCGGCATCGCAGCCGAAGCCCAGGTGGTACTCCATGACGGCCATTCCGACTACGGCACCGCCTTCACCGGTTTCGTGGAAAGGTACGGAGCGGACGTGACGGCCCGGTCGACGGTCATCATCACGGGTGATGCTCGCAACAACTATCGTCAGCCCCACGCCGAGCTCCTGGGCGAGATCTCTCAACAGGCCAGGAGTGTGTACTGGCTGAACCCCGAGCCGCGCAGCTACTGGGACACTGGGGATTCGGTAATGGGCCGTTATTCGCCAATGTGTGATGGCGTCCATGAGGTGCGCACATTGCGCCAGCTGGAGTCCTTCGTCGAGCAGGTGAGCCTGTCGGATGTAGCTGGACGCCGGAGACCGGCTCAACTTAGGGTGGCGGGGGGCCGATAACGTACGGGTACCGGGTCCCCAGGGCCTAGACGTGAACGATTTAGCGAGGTGCGGCTTGGGTCAGCGAATATTGGTGATCGAAGACTCTGCGGTCATTCGGCGCCTGATCGAGGTGTGCCTGCGCGCCGCCGACCTCGAAATCGTAACTCGAGACGACGGCCGCAGTGGACTGTCCGCCGTCACGTCCGAGTCGCCTGACTTGGTGGTACTGGACATCGGTTTGCCCGGCATGGACGGGTGGGAGGTACTGGCCAACATCCGCGCCGACGAAGCCGTGAAGTCGACCCCCGTGGTGGTCCTCACCGCTCACGCCGAGGAAGAGTCGCGCAGACGAGCAGATGAGGGTGGCGCCGACGCCTTCGTCACGAAGCCGTTCCAGCCCAACGAGTTCCGCAAGACGGTCCTCGACCTCCTCGCCTGACTTCCCCCAGCCCCGTTTGGCGCGACATTCCCAGCCGGGCGGCTGGGAATCTCGCGCGAGATGGGAGGGTGGGTCCTTCCCAGGAAGAGGGGGGGTTTCGTCAGGGGCGGCCGGCAGATCAGGCCGTTTCGGCCAAGACCTCGCCCAGTCGCTCGACGAGGTCTACTACCCGATTGGAGTAACCCCATTCGTTGTCGTACCACGACAGGACCTTGACGAGGTTTCCCCCGAGGACGTGGGTACCGGCCGCATCGAAGATCGACGAGTGCGGGTTGCCGATGATGTCGGTCGACACGATCGGGTCCTCGCTGTACTGGAGGATATCGCGGAGGGGTCCCTCCGCAGCCTTCTTGACGGCAGCGTTGACTTCCTCGACTGTGACATCTCGGTCCAGTTCCACAACCAGGTCCACGGTGGAGCCATCCGGAACCGGCACTCGCATGGCCATCCCGTCGAGTTTCCCGTCGAGTTGGGGAAGAACCTCTCCGACCGCCTTGGCGGCGCCGGTGGTTGTCGGGATGATGTTCTCGGTGGCGGCTCGACTGCGTCGTAGGTCTTTGTGGGGCACGTCCGCCAGCCGTTGATCGTTGGTGTAGGCGTGGACGGTGGTCATCACCCCCCGTACGATCCCGAACTCGTCGTCGAGCACCTTGGCCAGGGGCGCCAGGCAGTTGGTGGTGCAGGAGGCGTTGGAAACGATCAGGTCTCCGGCGTCGAGTCGGTCGTCGTTGACACCCAGCACCACCGTCTCGTCGATGGGGTCCTGGGACGGCACGGTCAGGACGACTCGCTTGGCGCCGGCGTCGAGGTGTTTCTGGAGGGCAGCTCGGCTGCGGAACACTCCGGTCGCCTCGATGACGACATCGACCCCGAGTTCCGCCCAGGGGAGCAGTCCCGGATCCGTCTCTCGAAGCATGGCGACGTCGTGGTGACCTACCGTCATCCGGCCGTCGGCGACACTCACATCCTGGTCGAAGGGTCCCATGACGGAGTCGTACTCGAGGAGGTAGCCCAAGACTTCGTCGTCGGCGAGATCGTTGATGGCCACCACCCGGATGTCAGACTCGGGCCGAGCGGCAATGATGCGGAACACGGCCCGGCCGATTCGACCGAACCCGTTGATGGCCACATTCAGGGCCATGTCAGTTCTCCTCTCTTAGCTGTGCCGCCATGGTCTCGAGGACCTCGATGACTCGGGCCGAATAGGCCCATCCGTTGTTGAACCAGGTGATCGTCTTGATCATCGTGTCCGCCATGACCATGGTCGAGAGGGAATCGAAGAGGCCCGAATAGGTGGAGGCCTTGACATCCGAAGAGACGATCGGGTCTTCCACATACTCGAGGATTCCTTGGTACGTTATCTCGGCCGCTGCCTTCATGGCCTGGTTGACAGTCCCGACATCGGCCGGTTTCTTCACCTCGGTGACGAGGTCGACAGTGGACCCGTCGGGTACGGGAACATTGAGAGCAACAGCCGACAATTTGCCTTCGAACTCGGTCATCACCTGGGCCACGATGTCGGGCGAATTCGTCTCCTCGGGGATGATGTTCTCTCCGGCGGCCCTGCTCTGGCGAAACCCCTCGCTGGGAACGTCGGCCAGTCGTCCGGAGTTGGACATGGCGTGAACGGTGGTCCAGAAGGCCCGCTTGATGCCGAACTCGTTGTCGAGGGTACGAAGCACCGGGGCGATTGCATTGGAGGTGTTGGAGCCGAGAGCCACCAACGACGGGCGTTGGTCGAGCACATGATCGTTGATTCCCACCAGCACCATGGGCATGTCACCGGGGGTCTCGGGACTGGATGCCAAGACGACTCCCTTCGCTCCCGCATCCAAGTGGCCCTGGTTGGCGGCGGCGGTTCGGTAGCGCGAGGTGGCCTCGACGACGAGATCGACCCCGAGTTCTGTCCAATTGGCGTCGCCCGGGGCGCGAGCAGCGAGGAACCGCGTCGAGCGGCCGTCGGCCGCCAAGAGTCCATCGGCGTAGTCGATATCGCCGGGATACCTTCCGTAGATCGAGTCGTACTTGAGGAGATAGGCGAGACCCGTTGGATCGGCGATGTCGGAGATGGCGGCCACCTCCAGCGAATCATGGTCCTTCAGCATCCGGAACACGTTGCGGCCGATACGACCGAATCCCATCAGCCCAATACGGGTCTTCGACATGAGGCATCCTCGACTCTGATCCAGCGGTGCGCCCCACGCTAGTGCCGGGCCGATGAGCCACGCCAACTGGTATAGACCAGTGCGGCTCGAGGGGGTTCCCAGCCCTCCCACGGCCCGGTACGTTGACTTCGGCAGCGGGACGCGAGGGGGTGTCATGTGGCTCGTCTTCACACTGGTTTGCGTCCTTCCGCCCGTCTCGGGGCCCATCGTCGAGCCCTACGCCCCCATTGGCAGGTATGGGGGTCATTGGGGAGTCGACCTGGCGGCCGCACCGGGTACTCCGATCCTTGCCCCTCTCGCCGGCCGGGTCTCGTTTGCCGGCTCGGTAGCCGGCATGTTGACGGTCACCATCGAGTCGGGAAACCTCAAAGTGTCGACTTCGTATCTGTCCGAGGTCTCGGTGCAGGCCGGTACCGGGGTGGTAGCCGGTGACGTGATCGGAGCTTCGGGCCGCGCCCACGGCGAGGAGGCGGTTCATGTCTCGGTGCGGGTGGGAGGCCACTACGTCGACCCGGCTCCTTTTCTCAGGTGCCGGTTTGGCAGTATCAGCGACGGCCTCAAGTTGGTTCCCTATCCTGATGCCGGTGCACATCGGTCTTCTCGGCGGGACTTTCGACCCTCCACACCTCGCCCACCTGCACGCCGGGGAGGCGGCCTACCGTCAACTCGGCCTCGACCACGTCGTGTTCATGCCTGCCGGCGCACCATGGCAGAAGAGCGGGCGCAAGGTGTCGACGCCCGGCCACCGCTGGGAGATGAGTCGGTTGGCGGTGGCAGGCGTCGACTATTTCGTCGCCGACGAACGTGAAGTGCACCGGGACGGTTGGACATACACCGCCGACACCCTCGCCACTTTCCCGGCCGATGATCGGCTCGTGCTGATCCTCGGCACAGACGCCGCCCGCAACCTTCCGACCTGGCACCGCGTCCATGATGTTCTCGAGCGCGCCGACATAGCGGTCGCTCCGCGACCCGGAGCTGAACGGACCGAGGTTGAGGTGGCGGTCGGCGAGAATGTCACATGGCTTGACATGGCACCACTCGACCTGTCGGGGACTCAGATCAGGTCACGGGTGTCGGCTGGCCAGGGGACGCGCTTCTTGGTGCGTGACGCCGTTTGGCGCTACTTCACCACCCACGATCTCTACGGGACGCGCGGTACCTAAACCGGTGCGGCCCGATACCATGTCGTGTACCAGACCAGGAGGAAAACCCGTCCGAGAAGCCGAGAAGATCGCCCTGATGGCCGCCCACGCCATCTACGACAAGAAGGGACTCGACGTCGAGTTGTTGGAGGTGGGCGATCTTATCGCCATCACGGAAGTGTTCGTGATCGCCACCGGTACCTCTCGGACCCATGTTCGAGCTCTTGCCGAGAACCTCGAGGAAGTCTTGGCGGGCTCCGGCCGCAAACCTTTGCGTCGCGAGGGTGCTGAGCAGGCTGAATGGGTCCTCTTGGATTACGGCGACTTGGTGGTTCATCTCTTCCAGCCGGAGCAGCGCGATTTCTACGGACTCGAGCGCCTCTGGCGGGACGCCCCGCGAATCGAGTGGGAAGAACCGGCCGTCTCGGAGGCGTGAGGCCTTTCGGCGCGGCCCGGGGCGCTGGTATCCTGGTGGCTTCTCGGGGCTGTAGCTCAGGTTGGCAGAGCACTTGCATGGCATGCAAGGGGTCAGGGGTTCAAATCCCCTCAGCTCCACACCTCGAAAACCCTTGCTACGTAAGGGTTGTCGTCGTTTCAGGGCTCGAGCGAGATCACTTTCGGTCGCGTGGCTGAGGGAGCAACCGCCGAGGTCCTGCGCCGTCAGTCTGATGGGTCTTGGAGGTTCATTATCGACAATCCGGACGGCGCTGCCCTCATCGCCCACGACTGATAACGGGCGAGATGCCCCGCTTACAAGTGCCGTTATGCGTGGCTGCCAATCCTGCCTTCAGTCGTGGTGGGCGGGCCTTCCCACATATGACACGGTGAGGAACTTCCAGACTCCGTCATGCTTGATGAGGGTGAAGTAGTCGATGTTGTGGCGTTCAGCTCGACCATCGACATGCAACACGGCGTCGGCTCTGACCAAAGCAAGATGCCCGCCGTCGACATGGACGGTCCAGTCATCCACGGGCTCGGTGTAGAGAATCGGATCGACCTCTGATCTCGCTTCCGCAATCCAACCTTCAGCATTCATGGTTGACGTGGTCCACGCTTCATCCCGGAAGGACGCCCATCCGATGTTGGCGTTGGCGGCCATCATTCCCTCGAACGTATCGAGGTCATAGCTGCCAGCCGCAGTGATCAGCTGTTCTACGAGCAGCTTGACAGTCTGCTCATCTGATTGATCGGTCATGAGGTCCTCTCGCGAGTAGTCGCCATACGCGACCAGGGAACTCTACCGAGGCCTTGGATCCGAACCTGCCGAACGTATGTGCCGATCGGCGTGGTGTGGTGAACGGGGCGTTATGGCGCATAGCGGGTGATCGGTGCGCGTGCGTGGTTCGGGACCTGTTCAATCCTCAGATGCGAGTGCGACGGCGCCGTCGAGTGTCATCTCACTCCCACTGAGTCGCAGCTCTTCGGTCGCCTGATCGCCGAGATCCTCGAGCGTTTCCTGTGCCAGGTCGACGTAGGGGTTCTGCGGGGCGTGGACGTTGTGAGCGAGGAGGCGCACTGCTGCGTCGGCCTTTCCCTCCGCGGCGAACACTCTCCCCATCCCCATCAGGGCGTAGTAGACGAGGTTCTGCATGTGGTTGCGGAGCGCCGAGTCCATCCCGGTCCGGAAAGCGTCGGCCGCAGCCTCGACGTTGCCCAGACCGAGTTCGGCCAACCCGACCCGGCACCATGATGCCGCGATCCCCCAGCGGTGGTTGATCTCGTCGAACTTCTCGAGGCCCTCCTCGCCGTACCGTTTCGCCTTGGCGTAGTCACCCATAGACCAGTAGGTCCAGCTGAGACGGGACAGCGCGTACCCCTGACCTCCCAGGTCCCCCGTCTTCACGAAGATCTCCCGGCCCTCGTGGTGGTACTCGGCAGCCTGTTCGTGGTTCCCGAGAGTCGGCGGCCACGCCGAGTTTGCTCAGCAGATACGCCCGACCCGGGTAGGTGTTGTCGGCCTCTGCGATGTTGAGACCGCGCCGGAAGATCTCCTGGGCTCCCTCGACCTCTCCTTGCTCGAAGCGGACCCACCCGTACCAGGCGGTGTGAAGGGCCTCGAGCAACCGGTCGGTTCCGAAACCATTCTCTTCGGCGCGCTCGAACAGACGCTCCGCCTCGGCAAGGTCACCTCGATTCTCGGCGGCGACACCCAGAGCGTGAAGGCACCAGCTGAGACCTACCCCGCCCATCTTCTCCCAATGGGGCAGGAGGCGCGTCGACTCCTCGGTCGCCCGACCGACATCTCCCAGGTCGGCCGCGTACGACATGGCGAACGTTTGCGCCCACAGGTACCGCGGGTCTTCGAGGGTCGCTTCGGCGCCGACCAGTGCCTCGACGGCGTCGGCGATCTCCCCGAAATGATCGATCGCCTCGGCCCAGCTGTACAAGAAGTAGAAGGGCTGCAACGCGTTCAAGATCGCCACGACGTCCTCAGTCGGCTGATTCAGAACGCTCCACAGCGTCGCGTGCCTGAGGTTGCCCAGCTCGGCGGCGACCTCGTCTCTGATCTCGATTTGCTCGATGCTGCCGCGGAGCCGGGCCTCGCGCTCGAGGAGACGACTCACGTAGTACCCAGCGTGGCTCTGGGCTGCCGATTCCCGGTCGGCGCCGAGTTGTTCCAGACCGAACTCTCGTAGTAGCGGATGGATGTCGTACGTGTCGAGTTCGGCGCGGCGTAACAGCGACTTGTTCATCAGCTCCAGCAATGTCGGCAGCGTCGCCCCCGCAACTGCGGCCGCGGCCTCCCGGGTGAACGGTGCCGAGAAGATCGCCAAACCGGCAAAGGCATCCCGGAGGTCGGTGGAAAGCAGACCCCACGAGTAGTCGAATGCTGCCCTGATGCTGCGGTGCCGCTCCGGCATGTCGGCGGCGGATCCGCTCAAGAAATCGAGATTCGCCTGGACTTCCTCGGTGATGGCGTCCACCGGGAGCATCGGCGCCCAGGCCGCGGCAAGCTCGATGGCGAGCGGCATGCCTCCAAGGAGACTGCACAGCAGCGAAACGCCATCGAGGCTCTCAGCGGCGATCGTGGCACCGGCCTGGCGGGCCCTGTCGACGAACAAGGTCTCGGCTTCGGATCGCTCGCCCTCGGACGTTTCGACCGCGACGTCGAGGCCGCTCACCTCGTAGACCCACTCGCTGCCGATCCCGAGCCGTTCCCTGCTCGTCGCCAGCACCGTGACGTCCGGCGCCGACTCGACGATACGAGTCACCAGGCCGGCACCGGGGAGCAGGTGCTCGAAGTTGTCGAGGATCAGCACCATCCGTTGGTTGCGCAGCAGGTCGAGGACCTGGGTGGTCTCGTCGACCGTGCCGGCGATGTGGAGATCGATGGTGAAGTTCAAGCTGTCGGCGACTTCCTTGATAACAGCGTCGGGAGTCGACACCGCGGCGAGCGAGACGAAGTGGGCCACGAGACCCGAGGCTTGCGCGAACCGACGAGCCGCCTCCACGGCGAGCCGGGTCTTGCCGATCCCGCCGGGGCCGAGCGCCGTCAGCACTCGACAGTCGTCGTCGGCGAGCTGCTCGGTGATGGCGTCGATGTCATCGAGGCGGCCGACGAACGACGTCGCGAAGTCGGGCAGCCGGCCGGCCACCACCGATGCGGTGCGCAGCGGCGGGAACGTCGAGCGGAGGCCGGGAACGACGAGTTGATGGATCGTCTCCACCTCGCTAACCCCGCGCAGCCGGTGGTCCCCGAGCTCCAGGAACTCGACGTCGTCGGGGAGCGCCGAGGCCGAGGCGCGGCGGGCGGCGTCGGAGAGCAGGATTTGCCCACCGTGACCGGCGGCTTCGATCCTGGCGAGCCGGTTGATGGCCGGCCCGTGATAGTCACCCCGAATCGCCTCGACGTCATCGGCGTGAAGCGCCATCCGCACCTCGAGTGACCCGATGACGGGGTCCCAGTCGTGTCCGGCGAGCCGGGTCTGGGCATCGACCGCAGCGACGACGGCGGCGGCGGCGGAAGGGAACGCCGCAAAGATCCCGTCGCCGGTGTTCTTGACGATCGATCCATCCGACCCGGCGACGGCGTCGTCCATGATCTGGTTGTGGATCGCCAGAGCCGCCCGCATCTCCTCGGGGAACGAATCCCACAGCTGCGTGCTGCCCTGAATATCGGTAAACAGGAAGGTGACCTGACCACAGGGCAGGTGCGTGGAGGTCGTCATCTTGTCGATGCTACAAGTCAACGTCGGGCGGGGTCGAGACCAGCCCGCACGCGAAGCCTGAGCCACGAGCCAAAGCCGATCCGACGTTCGGCCGAACCACCCGCACTCCGAGGTGCCGTTCTGCTCGCTTCGGCTTTCGAGCGATATGGCGCATAACGAGTGATCTGTGTGGTCAGTCGACAAGTATCGTCTTGGTGGGCGATAGGGCGTGGCGGACTGCGGGTAGGTCCGCTGGCATGCTCTCGAAGTCGCCCTATGAGCACATGACGCGAACCGTCCCTGGTTGCGCACCGTATCTACCTATGAGGAAGCAACGGAAGGACTCGCATGCGCCTCAAATTCGTACTCGCTGTGACAATCGTAGCGGTGATGGCCCTCGGTGGAGTGGCCATGGGCCAGAGAGGCAACTCCTTCGCCACCTCGGACTTCGTCGCTGAGCTGAGCGGTGACAACGAGGTTTCTTTCGTGGTGACGGATGCCTCCGGAGAGGCCAAATTCACCGTCGACGGAGACCGAATACTCTTCGAGCTGGAAGTCGAGGACGGGACCAATATGTTCGGCGCCGCCGGTGCCCACATCCACTGCGCTCCCGCGGGCGAGAATGGCCCGGTGGTCGTGTTCCTCGCGGCTCAGGTTCCCGGCGGCTTCGATGGAGACATCGAGGTCAAGGCCACCTTCGATGCCGACAACATCGTCAACACGAGCTGTGGCGGGACCATCGCCGAGCTGGTCGAGCAGATGGAGGCGGGGAACACCTACGTCAACGTCCACAGCACGCAGAATCCTGGCGGCGAGATCCGCGGTCAGATCGAGGAGGGCTGACCTCCCGCGAGACCGTGCAGAATGGTGGATGACCGGCCGCAGGCGTCGGTCATCCACATCTGTTCCCGCCAGCCTGGCCCCATGACCGCGTGAACGATCCCGGGCCACCGGTCGTCTCCTGTTGGGTCGACTTTCTTCACACTGTGAGGGCACGAGGCGAATGGAAACTATTCCACGTCACATGGCACGGTCGATCAGACCGATAGCCATCGAACGTTCAGGCGTCCAGTTCCTCCGCCTGCACACCCATGAGTATGCGCCGTGAGGCATGACAGAGAGGGCTGGCAGGGTGATCGGATGGAACGCCAGGGGGGCCGTTAGGACAGGGCAGATAGAGGTTTCGTTCAGTAGAGTCGCGGACCGCTGGAGATAAAGTGATGGGTCGCGTCGACTTGTCGGTGCCTTCGAGGCTGGTGGCTCTGGTGCCCCTCTGTCTGGGCCTGGTAGCTGCCTGTGCCCCGGATCGGGCGGTGGTGGAGGTCGAAATGGCCGAGGGTGGCTGGACGGCAAATCCGTCAACCGTTTCGGACCAAGAAGTCACTGTGCACTACAGAAATGTCGGATCCGAGCGGCATCAACCAGTCGCGGTTCTGACTGACCTGCCGCCCGGCGAACTGCCGGTGGAGGACGGTGTGGTGGATCTTAGGGGGATGTCCATCGGCTGGCCCCTGAGTGGGGACTCGTGGGGCAGGTCGGCCAGCCTTGAAGAGATCCGGGAAGGCTTGGAACCCCTCCTGCAATCCGTGGAGCCAGGAGATGTATTTGAGGCTCAGGGACGAAAGCCTGGCGAGGGCCATCCGGGCGTGGGCGAATACGTCGTCCTTTGTTATCTCCCCGGTCACTACGAACGCGGCGAGTTCGGCGTGTTCCACATCACCACCGGCGGGTCGTGAACGGGGAGTAAGGGGCTCTACGCGAT
>JBGTLA010000089.1:0-3022 GCA_041744375.1 Acidimicrobiia bacterium
GCCGGCGATGGTCGGGTGGGTGAGATCGACCGACAAGATGGCCGCCGAGTAGGCGTACTCGGGCAGATTGTGGAAGGCGTTGGAACGGGCGCCCTGGTTGGTCAAACCACCCGCCGCGATGTACAGGGTGTTGCCGTCGGCGGAGAGCTCCATCCCGTTGGGGCCGTGGTTCTCCTTGGAACGGGCCAAACCTTGCACCACTTTCTGGTGCTGCCAGGTGGATCCCGTCCACGTCAGCCGTGACAACACCCCCGAGTTGGTGTCGGCGTTCTCCATGCCGGAGAACGCCCGCGGGTCGCTCGAAGTCACATACACCACCGGATTCGACGCCGTCCCCGCCACCATCATCCCCGTCACCAACCGACTGACGGTGCCGTGTGAGGAGCCGTCTGCGTCGTTGTGGTTGGGGATCTGATTGACCGCCAGCACCGGAGTCCCCATCACCGCCGTGGCCGAGTACTTCCCCGGAGCCGTCCGGGTCACCTCATAGACGTGGATCCGGCCCCGATAATCGGCCACATACAACCGATTATCCGGGCCCCAATCGATCGCCGTCGGCAACGCACCCGGCAACGACAAATCCAACCCCAAATCGTCGGCGGGGTGGAAGGGGAACGACTCTTGTTCTTGAGCTTCTGCCGCCGGAGATGCGAGGGGGATGAGGGCGGCTACCACGGCGATGGCCAAGAGGACTTGTCCCACGCGACGCCAGCTCATGCCTGTTGTTCCACCCACCCGCCGAGCCTCCCTGGCTTCACTCCCCGAGCCGACATTCCGGGGACTTCGCCCTCGCCTCCGCCGGAAGCGTATCACCTGGGTGCGGCGCCTGTGTTGACCTCGCCCACTAGGGCATGCATGACCGCGCGGGCTTTCTCGGTCAGCCGCTCGGCCGGCGGGGTCTGGAAGGCGGTTGTCAATCCGGCCTTGAGTGCTTCCCGTTCGATGTCAGGTCGGGCGATGGTGTGTGCCGCCTGTTCAGCACGGCGAGTGCGGTCGTCATTCTCCATCTCCTCGATGTGTCTGAAAACCTCGGCCACATTCTCGGGGGTGTGGTCGAAGGGGGTGAATTCAGCCCCGAAGCGCTGGTTGACCCTGCGGACGACATCATCGAAATGGGTTGTCACTTCTTCGAATGTCGCCACCTCGATCCGGTCTCGCCACGGCAGCAGACGGGTGTGGAACGACACGTACTCGCGCAGCCCGTCCTGGGGCAAGAGGCCGGGATGGCGGATCACCATCGAAGTGACGGCCGCGACCGGATTGCGCACGACCACCAGCACGGGGATGTTGCGACGGATGCCTTCGATCACGTGGGCGGGGGCGTGGAGGTGTCGAGCGATGCTGACGGGCCGGGGCTGGGCGTACTGGAAGGCGGCGACGGCGAAGGTGTTGCCCGACCGGGGGAACCCCTCGATCATCACCTCGGTGTGGTCATCGACAATGTGCCCCGCATGGGCCGGGCGCCGCCGCATGAGGGGGAGAAACAGACGCGGGTACGGCGCCAGGCGACGTCGCAGCTCGAATCGAACTCGGGTTGGGACATCGGCCTCGATCTTCATGGAAGGCAGTCGAGCCCGTCGCCTTGGGTATCGAGTGCCTGGAAGTCACTCGTCTCGGAGCCACCGCCTCGGGTGGTCGCCCCGGCCGCCACATAGATGTCGTCGGCGCAGACGACGGCTCCGGTCCCGTGGCGGGGCGGGTCGAGCGGGGCGTCGATCACATCCCACTCATGGGTGGACGTGTTCAACCGGTCCACCTTGCCCCAGGCCGGGGAATCTGGCGCCGACAGTGAGCCGCCTTCCCCGCCGATGACGTAGATCAGCCCCGAGACCCCGGCGGTGGCAGAGGCGGCTCGTGGATCGGGCAGGTCTTCCGGCGTCTGGCTGGTCGGCAGCCAATCTCCGGCTGTGAAGTCGTAGACGTCTACCTCGGGCACCACGGCAGCGAACATGGCGTTGAACGGCGACACCTCGGAACGGCGACCACCGATGACGTAGAGTCGGTCGCCTTCCACCACGGCCGAGAAGTGGTCGCGTTTGTGAGGTACATCGGCCAGCCTGGTCCAGGTGTTGGTGGCGGGGTTCCAACGGTCGAAGCGAGAGCTGTTGACCGTTCCCGGATCGGCATGTCCGCCAGAGTTGCCGCTCACCAGGTAGATCTGACCCTGATAGGCGACGGCGCCCCCCGCTCCTCGCTGCACGGCAGCCGGTATGGCCGGGCCCTGGGTGAACGACGGAACGGCGGGGTCGAAGATCCAGATGTGGGTCGCCGGTGGTTCGCTGACGGCTGTGCAGCATGTCCCGGTGAGCGCCCCCACGATGTAGACCTTGCCTCCCAGCTCCACCGGCTGGAAATGGTGGAGGTTGGTGGTGCTCAGCCCGGTCGCCACCCAGGCCCCCAGCGAGGTGTCATAGCGTTGGATCTGCTTGGTGCCCCGGCCACCGATCAGATAGAAATCGTCGCCCACTTTCACAAAGCCGTTCTCATGCCTCTGTTGGGCGCTAGTGCCGCCTTGCGGGGGATCGCGCCAGATGGCGCTGCTGGGCAGCGGCACGGCGATCGTGGTGGTGGTGGTGGGGAAAACGGTGATAGTGGTGGTGGTGTCGCCGTTGGCGATGGTGGTGGTGGTGTAGTGGGGGGTGTCTTCGAGTGCCCGGCGCAGGAACGACGCCATTTGGGCGCGGGTGACGGGGTCGTCGGGGCAGTAGCGATCGTTGGCGGGTGGGTTGCAGCCGCGGGTGATGTCGGCTTGGGCGAGGGCGGCGATGTCGGCTGCGAAGACGTGGCCGGTGGTGTCAGCGAAGGTGACGGTGCCGGGTGCGAGGCCGAGGGCGCGGGTCAAGAAGGCGGCCATCTGCCCGCGGGTGACGGGGTCGTCGGGGCAGTAACGGTCGTTGGTGGGTGGGTTGCAGCCGCGGGTGATGCCGGCTCGGGCGATCCATTCGATATCGGCCTCATGCACCGAGGAATCCACATCCACGAAGCTTCCCTGGGCGGTGGCCGTTCCCGCCAAAGGGCTGAG
>JBGTLA010000090.1:0-22417 GCA_041744375.1 Acidimicrobiia bacterium
CCCCCCGCCCCCACGGCTACCCAACCCCACCCGGACCGACTCGGGGCCGCAATGGACCCAGCCACCACCGCGAGACTTCTCCCCGTGCCCGACCCGCCGATTCCCTCGATACCCCACGACGGAGAACCAAATGACCGCACACAAAGAGTTGTTGGCCCGACATCGGGCGGTGTTGCCGGCGTGGATGGCGTTGTACTACGAGCAGCCCATCTCGCTCGTCGATGGGAACGGGCGCCGGGTTACCGACGCCGAAGGAGTCACCTACCTCGATTTCTTCGGGGGGATCCTGACCACGATGACCGGCTACAACGTGCCCGAGATCGTCGCCGCCGTCAAGGCTCAGGCCGAGAAGATGGTTCACACCTCGACCCTGTACCTGATCGAGCCTCAGATCGAGCTCGCCGAGAAGATCGCAGCCCTCTCGGGCATCCCCGACGCCAAGGTCTTCTTCACCAACTCGGGCACCGAGGCCAATGATGCCGCCCTGATGCTGGTCACTCAGTTCCGCCGATCCAACCAGATCCTGGCCCTGCGCGGCAGTTATCACGGCAAATCCCACTCCACTGTCGCCATCACCGGCCAGCGTTCCTGGTCGGCGACGTCGCTGTCGCCTTTCGATGTGACCTACGTCCACTCGGGATACAAGCTCCGTTCGCCGTTTGGGCAGCTCCCCGACCCCGAGTTCACGGCCGCTTGCGTGGCCGATCTCGAGAACCTGCTGGAGGTGGCCACGGCCGGTGACGTTGCCGCCATGATCGCCGAGCCGATCCAGGGAGTAGGCGGGTTCGCCACACCACCCGACGGGTTCTTGGGTGCGATGAAAGACGTGTTGGACCGAGAGCGAATCCTGTTCATCTCCGACGAGGTGCAAACCGGATGGGGACGCACCGGCGAGCACTTTTGGGGGTATCAGGCCCACGGCATCACACCCGACATTCTCACCTTCGCCAAGGGGCTCGGCAACGGTTTGGCCATCGCCGGGGTGGTGGCCCGAGGAGAGATCATGGACTGCCTGTCGGCCAACTCGATTTCCACGTTCGGCGGCAACCCGCTCTCGACGGCCGGTGCACTGGCCAACCTGGAGTATCTGATCGAGCACGATCTCCAGGCCAACGCCTTCAAGATGGGCGGCCAGCTGCGAGAAGGGCTCGATGTCATCGCCGGCGAGACGCCGGCCGTCGTGGAAGTCCGGGGAAAGGGCCTCATGCTGGGTGTGGAGTTGGGAGACGGCACCGGCGCCCCCGACCCGGCCGTAACGGCCCGAATCATGGAAGAGGCCCGGGCGGGCAAGCTGCTCATCGGCAAAGGAGGCCTCTACGGCAACACGCTCCGCATCGCCCCGCCGCTGACCGTGACCGCCGACGAGGTGGCCGAAGGCCTCGACATCCTCACAGACGCCATCAAGCGAGCAACCCCCTAGGAGAAGACATGACTCGCACGATCATCGCCAACGGAACCGTGGTCACGGCCATCGATCAAGTAGCCGCCGACGTCCTGATCGTAGACGAGCAAGTTGCGGCCCTCGCCGCCCCCGGCAGCCACGATTGGGCGGCTCACCACACGATCGACGCCGCCGGCAAGTACGTCATACCGGGCGGCATCGATGTCCACACCCACATGGAGTTGCCCTTCGGAGGCACCCATGCCTCCGACACCTTCGAGACCGGTTCGAGGGCGGCGGCGTGGGGAGGAACCACCACCATCGTCGACTTCGCCGTCCAGGCCAAGGGCCAGGGCTTGATGGAAGGATTCGAGACCTGGATGGGCAAAGCCGCCGGCAACTGTTCCATCGACTACGGCTTCCACCTCATTGTCGGAGACGTCACCGACCAGACACTCAAAGAGATGGACATGGCCTTTGAGGAGGGAGTTACCAGCTTCAAGATGTTCATGGCCTACCCGGGTGTGTTCTACTCCGACGACGGGGAGATATTCCGGGCCATGCAGCGGGCAGCGGAGAACGGGTCGACGATCATGATGCATGCCGAGAACGGCATCGCCATCGACGTCCTCGTGGAACAGGCGTTGGCTCGGGGCGAGACAGACCCCATCCATCATGGCCGAGTTCGCAAGTCGATCCTCGAAGGAGAAGCGACCCACCGGGCCATCAAGCTGGCCGAACTGGCGGGTGCTCCCCTCTACATCGTTCATCTCTCTGCCCTGGAGGCTCTTGAGGAGGTGACCATCGCCCGTGATCAGGGCCTCGATGTCTTCGCCGAGACCTGCCCTCAGTATCTGTTGTTGAGCCTCGACGACCTCGGCAACGGCTTCGAAGGAGCCAAGTACGTGTGCTCGCCCCCACTGCGCGACCGGGATGCCGGGCACCAAGAAGAGCTGTGGCGTGGCCTGCGCTCCAACGACCTCCAGGTCGTTTCGACCGACCACTGCCCGTTCTGCATGGACCCCTTCGATGGTCTGTTCGCCCAGAAGCGACTGGGCGAGGACGACTTCTCCAAGATTCCCAACGGGATGCCCGGTGTCGAGCCACGCATGGAGCTGATGTATGAGGGAGGCGTGGCCGAGGGAAGAATCGGGCTCAATCGGTGGGTGGAGCTCTGCTCGACCGCCCCCGCCAAGATGTTCGGCCTCTACCCGCAGAAAGGTGCGGTGGCCGTAGGGTCAGACGCCGACATCGTCATCTTCGATCCCGACGCCTCCAAGACCATCACGGTCGAGAACCAGCACATGCGAGTCGACTACTCCGCCTACGAGGGGTGGGAGGTGTCAGGTTCGGTCGACACCGTCATCAGTCGGGGCCGGGTCATCGTCGCCGACGGCGCCTACCACGGCGAATCGGGCCACGGTCGCTATCTTCGACGGGGCACCAACCAGTACGTATGACCACCAGTCACCCGAACGTCGTTCGAGGGCTGTGGTGAGGAGTTGACAACGATGAGAACGATCAAGCATTGGATCGATGGGCGGTCGTGGGACGGTGAGCCGGATCGAGTCGGAGACGTGTTCGATCCCGCCGTGGGTGAGAAAACGGGCGAGGTCGCCCTGGCCACGGCGAAGGAGGTCGACGCGGCGGTGGTCGCCGCGCAAACGGCCTTCGCCGAGTGGCGTCACACCCCGGTGACGCGCCGCCAGAATGTCATGTTCGACTACCGCCGTATCGTGGCGGATCGGGTCCGGGAGATGGCCGAGACGTTGACGTCTGAGCACGGCAAGACCATCCCCGATGCCATGGGGGAGGTGCAGCGGGGCCTGGAGGTGATCGAGTTCGCCTGCAACATCGCCCATCTCACCAAGGGGGAGTACTCCGAGCAGGTGTCGACTGGAGTCGACACCTACACGCTGCGCCAGCCGCTGGGAGTGGTGGCGGGGATCACGCCCTTCAACTTCCCGGCCATGGTCCCCATGTGGATGTACCCCCTGGCCATCGCCTGTGGGAACACGTTCGTGCTCAAGCCCTCCGAGAAGGACCCCTCCACCTCGCAGCTGGCGGCCGAGTGGCTGGCCGAGGCAGGGCTGCCCCCCGGAGTGTTCAACATCGTCCACGGCGACAAGGTGGCAGTCGACCGCATCCTCGAACATCCCGACATCGCCGCGGTGTCCTTCGTGGGCTCCACCCCCATCGCCCGCCACATCTATGAGACGGGCACCCGTCACGGCAAACGGGTCCAGGCCCTCGGTGGCGCCAAGAACCACATGGTCGTCTTGCCCGACGCCGACATGGAGCTGGCCGCCGACGCCGCCGTGTCGGCCGGATATGGGTCGGCGGGGGAGCGGTGCATGGCCATCTCTGTGATCGTCACCGTCGGTGACGCCGCCGACCGCCTCCTGCCCAAAATCCAAGAACGGATCGCCAAGCTGCGCACGGGCCCGGGCACCGACCCCGACTCCGACATGGGCCCCCTCGTCACCGCCGAACATCGCGACCGGGTGGTGGGGTTCATCGAAGCGGGCGTCCACGAAGGAGCCGAATTGATGAGCGACGGTCGCGGCTTCGCTCCCGACGGCTACGACCACGGCTTCTTCGTAGCCCCCACCCTGTTCGACAAGGTGACACCCGACATGGAGATCTACCGTCACGAGATCTTCGGTCCGGTGCTTTCCACGGTGAGAACTGAGACATTCCATGACGCCATCGCCCTCATCAACGACTCCCCGTATGGGAACGGCACGGCCGTGTTCACCAACGATGGCGGCGCCGCCCGCATGTTCCAACACGAGATCGAAGTGGGCATGGTGGGCATCAACGTGCCCATCCCCGTGCCGCTCGCCTTCTTCAGCTTCGGAGGCTGGAAAGACTCCCTGTTCGGAACCCACCCCATTTACGGACCGAGCGGAGTCGACTTCTACACCCGCCCCAAAGTGGTCATCAGCCGTTGGCCCGACCCCGCCAACCGCCGGGGCGTCGACCTCGGGTTCCCCCAACATGGCGAATAGCCCTCGCTGCACTCGGTCTTCTCGCCCTTTGCCGTCCGCAGTTCACCGTTCCCCGTCTCGTGTTGGCGAACGGCCAACGGCCTACGGCCTACGGCCTACGGCCAAACAACCACCCGGAGGAATCTGATGCAGTTTGGGGTTGTTTTGCAGACGAACCCTCCTGCCTCCCGGGTGGTGGACATGGCCCGGGCGGCCGAAGAGAACGGGTTCACCTACGGCTGGACCTTCGACTCCCACGTGCTGTGGCAGGAGCCTTTCGTCATCTACTCACAGATGCTGGCGGCCACCGAACGGATGATCGTGGGCCCAATGGTCACCAACCCCGGCACCCGGGATTGGACCGTCATCGCCTCCCTCTTCGCCACCCTCAACGACATGTTCGACGGGCGCACGATATGCGGGATGGGGCGGGGAGACTCCGCCCTGCGCTACATCAACCGGACTCCCACCACGCTGGCGACGATGGTCGAGGCGATGGAGGTCATCAAGGATCTCGTTGCGGGCCGTTCTGCCACCGTCCACGGCAAGAGCATCCGCATCCCCTGGATTCCCGAAGCTGGTGGGTGGGAGCTTCCGATGTGGGGGGCGGGGTACGGGCCCAAGGCCCTCGCCACCGTGGGCAGGCACTGCGACGGGTTCATCCTGCAGCTGGCCGACCCCGCCATTCTGGAATGGATGTGCAACGAAGTGCGGGCGGCCGCAACCGAAGCCGGGCGTGATCCAGAGGAGATCACCATCTGTGTGGCGGCACCCGCCTACGTCGGCGACGACATCGCCCACCAGCGCGACAAGGTGCGCTGGTTCGGCGGGATGGTGGGCAACCACGTGGCCGACCTGGTCGAGCGCTACGGAGGGGACGGGACGGCCGTCCCCGAGGCCCTGACCGACTACATCGAGGCGCGCAAGGGCTACGACTACGACCATCACGGCCAGGCCGGCAACCCGTCCACCGAGTTCGTCTCCGACGACATCGTCGACCGCTTTTGCGTGCTGGGGACCGTGGACGAACACCTGGCCAAGCTGTCCGAGCTGCGCGAGCTCGGCGTCGGCCAGTTCGCCCTCTATCTCATGCACGACGACCGCCCGGGCACCCTGGCGGCCTACGGCAACGAGATCATCCCCGCTTTGGGCTGAAGCCTCACGCGAGAGGCGGCCCCCGGAAGGGCCGCCTCTCGTCTGTGCCTGCGAGCCGGTTCTAGCCGGGGTACATCCCGACCACAAGGTGTGTCGAGTACTGGGTCGGTGGGTCGAGCACACCGGCCTTGTCGATCTCGATGTAGTCGATCAACCCCTGGGCATAGTTGATGAAGGTGTCCACGAAACGCCCCTCGTCGTAAGCGATACCAAAGGCGGCGTAGCCGTCCTGGCCGCGGGCGATGAAGTCGTTGGTGGCCACGATGTAGGTGGCCGTCGGGTCGATCGGCTCCCACGTCCCTTCATTGCGCGGGTTCACCTCGATGTCGGTGATTTCGAGCTCATCCCAGTCGAGGGTCCAGCGGATTCCGGTGCCGTAGGGGTACGCCCCAGTCGACGTGGTCCGCGCGAACGTGAACGCCTGGTTGAGGACGTCGATTATCTCCTGGCCCGTCAACTCCATGTTGACGAGCGTGTTGGAGAAGGGGAGCACCGTGTAGGCGTCGGCGATGGTGAAGTCGCCCTCTTCGATCTCGACACGGACTCCGCCACCGTTCTGGATCGAGAGGTCGGCCTCAAACGCCCGGGCCAAGAACGCCTCGGCCACGATCTGCTGGGCGTCGCCGCCGTTGTCCGCCCCATACCCGGCCGGGCAGTTGGGTGTCACGTTGTAGTCCTGGCCGGGGATACGCTCCAAGCAGAGATGCTCGGTGACCTGGGCGATGACCTGGGCGGCCAACTCGTCGACCTCTTCGGCGAAGCCCTCGATGATGGCAGCGGTGGCCGCGTCGGGCTCCACCACTTCGAGGACCGGAGAGGCCTCGATCTCGGCCAACACGTTGGCCAAAGCCTCGCCATCGAGTTCGACATCGTCCTCGCCGACCTCGCGCGTGAATGTGTCGCCCAAGAGGAGGGTCGGGTGGCCTCCACAGCTGGTGACGACGCCGTCGCCGTCCCAGCTGACGTCGAGCTGGCCGACGACCTCCGAGTATTGCCACGCCTGGACTACGCACACGGGCTCACCGTCGGCGTTCTCGACCACGGTCGGATACGGGCCCTCGGGCCCGAGACCGTACTGGGTGAACTCGTCACCCAGCAACGAGTGGGAGTCGCCGCCGACGATCACGTCCAGGCCGGTCACCGCCGCCGCCAGGGCGAGGTCGTTGTTGTACTGGTAGTGAGTGACGGCAATGATGCGCTCGATGCCCTGGCTCCGTAGCTCGTCGACGTACTGCTGGGTCGTCTCCACCTCGTCGAGGAACTCAGTAGTCGGCAACGGAGAGGACGAGTTCTTGGTCTTGTCGGCGATATCGATGCCGATGATCCCGACCCGCTTGCCGAGATAATTCACGACCGTGTAGGGCTCCAGATATCCATCGGCCAGGGGGGTTCCGGCGGCGGGGACCACGTTGGCGGCCAACGTGACCGTGCCGCAGTCACCCTCGTTGAGCCAGTCGAGGAACTGGGCCAGCGACTCGTCGCCGTCGTCGAACTCGTGATTGCCGAGCGCGAAGACGTCGAAGCACACCTCGTTCATGACCGCGGCGTCGGCTTCACCCTTGAACAGGGTGTAGAAGAGCGTGCCGGTGATGGCATCGCCGGCGTGCACCTTCAGCACGTGCTCCGAGGAGGCCGCGATGTCATTGATCTTGGTCGTGACCCGGGCGAAGCCACCGGTCTCCACGTCGGTCTCGTCGCCATCGAGGATGAGCGTCTGGGACCGGGCTTGCAGGTTGGAGTGGTGGTCGTTGATGTGGGCGATGGTCAGCTCCAGCGGGCCGCCCAGGGCGCGGTGGAAGAACGCCGCCATCTGCTCACGGGTGATGAAGTCATCGGGGCAGAACCGGTCGTTGTCGGGCGGGTTGCAGCCCCGGGTGATGTCCGACGCCGAGAGACGCAGGATGTCGTTCACGAAGATGCTGTCCTGGGTGTCGACGAAGTCCGTGCCACCTTCGGTGGACGTGAGTCCCAGCGCCCGCACGAAGAAGGCCGCCATCTGCCCGCGGGTCACGAAGTCGTCGGGGCAGAACTGGTCGTTGTCGGGCGGGTTGCAGCCCCGGGTGATGTCCGCCGCGGACAAGCGCAGGATGTCGTTCACGAAGACGCTGTCGCCGGTGTCGGTGAACTCGGTTCCTCCCTCGGTAGAGGTCAAACCCAAGCCACGTACGAAGAACGCCGCCATCTGTCCGCGGGTCACGTTGTCGCCTGGGCAGAACCGGTCGTTGTCGGGCGGGTTACATCCGCGCGTGATTCCTTCCCGAGCCAACCAGCTGATGTCGCTGTGGAAGATGTTCGTGTCGGGTACGTCCGTGAAGTCGTGCGATGCTGCCACCGGGAGTGCCGATGCGAGCCCCAGGCTCGCCACGGCCACCACGGTGGCGAGCAACGAAATCAGTCGTCGTCTCACCTGATGCCTCCTCTATAGGTCCCGGACCGCTTGTCGATCCGCCCGGTCAACTTCCCCCGGCAAGACCGCCAACTCGGCGAGCCTCCAGGTGACCGTCCCCCAAACCTACCCGACACTTCGGACTTATGTCGTCTCCAGTGGGTATGACGTGAGGGACTACCGTTGCGCGCCATGTCGATCTTCCCCATTCGCACCTTCGGTGATCCCGTTCTGCGCACCCCGGCACGAGACGTGACCGACGTCGACGACAGGATCCGCAAGCTCGTCGCCGACATGATCGAGACCATGTATGAGGCCCCGGGAGTGGGACTGGCCGCCCCCCAGATCGGCGTCGGGCTCAGAGTCGCCGTCTTCGATTCCAACGACGGTGGCGGGGCTCGCGCCATGATCAATCCTCGGCTGGTCGCCACCGAAGGGGAATGGGAGTTCGAGGAGGGATGTCTGTCGGTGCCCGGGTACTGGTGGACCCTGATTAGGCCTGCCTACGCCAAGATCGAGGCGCTGGACGAGAAGGGCGACCCGGTGGCCTACGAAGGTGAGGAGCTGACGGGAAGGGTCCTCCAACACGAATACCAGCATCTCGACGGTGTGCTCATCATCGACCAGCTCGAGCGACGGGCCCGCAAGAAGGTGTTGAAGGAGCTGAGCGACCAGAGGCTGGGGCTGTGAGAGACCGATGATCACCACTTGGTTCCTGGGAACCCCCGAGGCCGCCATCCCCTCCCTGCGTAGCCTGGCGAGCATCAGTGAGGTCCGCCTCGTCGTGACCCGCCCAGATCGTCCGCAGGGACGAAACCGCAGGGTCACCTCGCCGCCGGTCAAGGTGGCCGCCGACGAGTTGGGAATCGAAGTCCTCCAACCCGAGTCCGGGACCGATCTGGCCAGAGCGGTTCAGCACCGGCCCGCTCCCGACGTCGGCGTGGTGGTCGCCTTTGGCATGATCCTCCGGCCCCCCATCCTGGCGATTCCACGTGGCGGGTTCCTCAACGTGCACTTCTCGCTGCTTCCTCGCTGGCGGGGGGCTGCCCCGGTGCAGAGAGCCGTCATGGCGGGAGACACCGAGACCGGCGTCACGGTGATGGCGATGGACGCCGGTTTGGACACCGGACCGGTGGTAGATGTCAGGCGCACGGCCATCCACCCCTCCGAGACAGGGGGGGAGCTCACCCAGCGGCTGGCCGGCATGGGGGCTGAACTGCTGGCGGCCACGCTGGGACCGTGGTTTGACGGACGGCTCACCGCCAGTCCCCAGCAGGAAGAACAGGCCACCTATGCTTCTCGACTCGAGGCGGCCGATCGCATCCTCGGACCGACCCTCACGCTCACGGAAGCCATCGATCGCGTGCGGGCCCTGGCTCCGGAGCCGGGGGCTCAGGTCGACGTCACGGGTCGACCGCATCGGGTTCTGGCCCTGGCACCCGGAGAGATAGACCTGCCACCGGGTCGCTGGGGCGACAGCGACGGCCACCCCCATCTCGGATTCGCCGACGGGGCAGCTCGGATCGTCACCATCCAGCCTCCGGGTAAACGACCCCTGGCCGGCGCCGATTGGTTACGTGGCCGACCCCTGCTCGAAGGCTGATAGCGCCGACGGAAGCAGTCTCTCTCACCCGATACAATCAGGGCCGATGAGACCTGTGCGAATCGCCCCCTCACTTCTCGCCGCCGACTTCTCCCGACTGGCCGACGAGGTGGGACGTGTTGGCATGGGCGCCGACAGTCTCCACCTCGACATCATGGACGGCCACTTCGTCCCCAACATCAGCTTCGGTATGCCGGTCATCTCTGCGGTGCGTTCGGTGACCGATCTCTACCTCGATTGCCACCTCATGACTACGAACCCCGACGCCTACGTGGCCGAACTTGCTGCAGCCGGCGCCGACCTGCTCTCCATGCACATCGAAGCAGTGCCCGACCCGACCCGGGCTGCCAAGAAAACCCGGGATGCAGGGCTCGGCTTCGGTCTGGTCATCAATCCCTCAACCCCGGTCACAGCCGTCACGCCGTTTCTCGAGTTGTGCGACCTCGTCCTGGTGATGTCCGTCGAACCGGGTTTCGGCGGACAGTCGTTCATGCCGGAGGTCCTCACCAAGTTGGAAGTCGTGCGTGAATGGGTTGAGTCCCGCAGTTTGTCTGTCGATATTCAGATCGATGGGGGCATCAGCCCCGAAACAGCACCGCGAGCACGGGCCGCCGGAGCCAACGTGTTCGTAGCCGGGACCGCCATCTTCGGCGCTCCCGAACCGATGGACGCAATAGCCGAGCTGAGACGATCGATAGAGGCAACATGACCGAGCGCATCCTGGTCGCCGACGACGACCCCGACATCCTCCAGGTCGTGCGTGTCAACCTCGAGCTCGAGGGATACGACGTAGAGACAGCGCTCGACGGTCAAGAGGCGGTCGACAAGGCGATCGCCGCTCCCCCGGACCTCATCCTCTTGGACATCATGATGCCGCGCATGGACGGCCTCACCGCCCTCCATCGCATCCGGGGCCACTCGGTCACCGGCAACACCTCCATCATCCTCCTGACCGCGCGTGGCCTCCCCGAAGACCGGGTGCGCGGCCTCGAGTTGGGCGCCGACGACTACATCACCAAACCTTTCGATGTGTCCGAACTGGTGGCCCGCGTGAAAGCAGTCATGCGTCGCACCCAGGCCGCCCGCGACCTCTCACCACTCACCGGCCTCCCCGGCAACTTCCGCATCTCCCAAGAGATCGAGGACAAGGTCACAACCGGAGTCCAGTTCGCCCTCGTCCACTGCGATCTCGACAACTTCAAGGCTTTCAACGACCACTACGGCTTCATGCGCGGAGACGAGGTGATCCGATTCTGTGGTAGATCACTGCAACAGGCGGCGGCAGCCATTGGTCAGACCGACGCTTTCGTGGGTCACATCGGGGGCGACGACTTCGTCGCCATCGTCGACGGAGAGGTGGCCGAGTCCTACTGCAAAGAAGTCATCGAACGTTTCGACGACGGCATCCTCGACTATTACGACACCGCCGACGCTCTGCGCGGCTACATAGAGGTCGTCGACCGGCGTGGCGAGCGGTTCGCCTTCCCGGTCGTTTCCATCTCGTTGGGTGTGGCCACCAACGCCACCCGGGCCATCACCTCCCAATGGGAAGCCTCGGCGCTGGCCGTCGAGATGAAGGAGTTCGCCAAGAAACACGCCGGCTCCTCCTACGAGATCGACCGCCGCACCAACTGACCCCCGCCCGGCGGTAGGGTCTCGTCGATCCCAGGAGGACCATGGTGGCCTCACCGACCGAAGTCCAGGCGATGCGTCGAGCCATGCAACTGGCCGAGCGTGGCGGCTGTCATCCCAACCCGTGCGTGGGAGCCATTGTCCTCGACCTCCACGAGACCGTGGCCGAAGGAGTAACCGAGGCGTGGCCCGGAACTGCTCATGCCGAACGACGGGCAATGGAAGCAGCCGGCGAGCGCACCCGTGGTGCCACCGTGGTCGTGACCCTGGAACCGTGCGACCATGCGGGCCGAACTCCGCCCTGCACCACAGCCCTCATCGAGGCGGGTGTGTCCCGGGTGGTGGTCGGGGCGCTCGATCCCGATCGACGCGTAGCCGGGTCGGGTGTCGCCCGGCTCCGGGCCGCCGGTGTCGACGTGGAGACAGGAATCCTGGCCGAAGAGGTCGAGTCCATCGACCGTGCCTACTTCCATCACCGCCGCACGGGTCGGCCTCTGGTCACACTGAAAGCCGCCTTGACCCTGGACGGTCAGATGGCGGCGGCCGACGGCACCTCGCAATGGATCACCTCACCCGAGGCGCGCACCGACGGACATCGTCTTCGCTCCAGGGTCGACGCCGTGATGGTGGGGTCCGGCACGATCAGATCCGACGACCCCCGCCTAGACGTTCGCCTCGCCGACCACGAAGGCCGCCAGCCGCGAGCAGTGGTGGTGGAGGGCCGCAGGCCCGTGCCCACCGACGCCAAAGTGCTGACCCGTCCCGACACGCTGGTGGTCATCGCCTCAGATGGGAGGTCCGGCGCAGGGCTTCTCGAGGTGCCGGGCGACCCCGATGGGCGCCCCCGGCCCGCGGCCATGCTCGATGCCCTCGGAGAGCGAGGAGTCGTTTCGCTCCTCGTCGAAGGCGGCCCGACCCTGGCCGGCGCACTGTGGCGCCACGATCTCATCGACGACGGAGTGTTCTATCTCGCCGCCCGATTGGCCGGAGGGCAAGGGCGCCCGGTCCTCGATGGGGAGTGGCGAACCCTGGCGGAAGCCGCCTCGATCCGCATCGACTCTGTTGGCCGGGTCGGTCCCGACCTGCGGGTTTCTTGGACGAGGGTTCAGGAATCGGTTGACGGCCTGTAGCGTTGATCGGGAAATGTTCACGGGAATCGTCGAGCGCACCGGCACCATCGTTCGTATCGAGGACATCGATCGCGGGCGGCGACTCGTCCTGGAGGTCGGGGAACTGGCTGCCCTCATGTCTGTTGGCGACTCCTTGGCCGTGAACGGAACGTGTTTGACCGCCACCACGGTCGATGGGGACTCGATCTCGGTCGACGTGATCGGCGAGACTCTCGACCGGACCAACTTGTGGATCCTGGACGAAGGGGACTCCGTGAACCTCGAGCGACCGATGCCCGCCTCCGGTCGGTTCGACGGCCACATCGTCCAGGGCCACATCGACGGTCAGGGAGTGGTGCGCTCGATCATCCCAGACGGTGATAGCCGCCGTATGTGGGTCGACACCCCGGATTCCATTCTCCGATTCGTCGTGGAAAAAGGGTCGATCACCGTCGACGGGGTCAGCTTGACCGTGGCTGCGGTGGATGACAGCGGGTTCGAGATCGCACTCATCCCCCACACACTGGAGGCGACCACGCTCGGTATCCGGGCAACGACGGACGTGGTCAACCTCGAGGTCGACGTCCTCGCCAAGTACGTCGAACGCCTCCTCGGGACCTCTCCGTGACTGGCATCGCCGCGGTTCACGATCTCATTGCGGCCGTCGGCCGCGGCGAGATGGTGATCATGGTCGACGATGCCGACCGAGAGAACGAAGGCGATCTCATCCTCCCCGCCGAGAAGGCGACCACCGACAAACTCGGCTTCATGCTGCGCCATACCTCGGGCATCATCTGCATCTCCATGTTGGGAGAGCGCCTCGATGAGCTCGATCTCCCAATGATGGTGGCCAAGAACACCGACAACCGGCGCACGGCCTTCACGGTGTCGGTCGACGCCCGCGACGGCACCTCTACGGGGATCTCCGCGGGCGACCGCGCCCGCACGATCGCCGCCCTCATCGACCCCGACAGCACCCCGGCCCATCTGGCCCGACCCGGCCACATGTATCCCCTACGCTACGAACCGGGGGGCGTCCTCAAACGGGCCGGTCACACCGAAGCGGCAGTCGATCTCGCCGTTCTGGCGGGGTTGTACCCGGCGGGAGTCCTGGCCGAGGTCATGAACGACGACGGCAGCGTGGCCCGCCTACCGGAGTTGTTGGACTTCGCCGACAGACACGGCTTGCTGGTCGGCACCATCGCCGACCTCATCGCCCATCGACGCCCCCAGGAGAAGCTGGTGGAAAGGGTGGTGGAGGCTCGGATCCCGACGCGCCACGGCGAGTTCGGCGCCATCGGGTTCCGGTCCCTCGTCGACGACCGCCAGCACGTCGCTCTCGTGGCGGGGGAGGTGGGCGACGGAAGGGACATCTTGGTGCGTGTCCATTCCGAGTGCTTGACGGGTGATGTCTTCGGCTCCCAGCGCTGCGACTGCGGAGAACAGCTGGATCAGGCCCTCCAGAGGATCTCTGAGGCGGGTCGGGGGGTGGTGCTCTACATCAGAGGCCACGAAGGCAGAGGGATCGGCCTCTTGAACAAACTGAGGGCCTACGAACTCCAGGATGGAGGGCTCGACACGGTCGACGCCAACCTCGATCTCGGCTTGCCCGTCGATTCCCGCGACTACGGGGTCGGCTCTCAGATTCTTTTCGACCTGGGGGTGCGCACGATGAGGCTGCTCACCAACAACCCCACCAAGCGAGCCGGGATCCGCGGATACGGCCTGGAGATCGTCGAACGAGTGCCGCTCACCACGGTGGCCAACCCACACAACCGTCGTTACCTCGACACAAAGGCCACCAGACTCGGTCACATGCTGGACGGCTCCGAGGACTCGCCATGACCGACATCACGGTGATCGACGGGTCGGAAGCAGGCACCGCCCATCTCCACGTCGGTGTGGTCGTGTCGGGGTGGAACGCCGCCATCACCGAACGACTCCTCGACGGTGCCGTGGCCGCACTCGAGGAGTTGAGTGTCGGGCGGGTCACCGTGCTCCGGGTGCCGGGAGCCCTCGAGCTCCCGCTCGGCGCCAAGGAACTGGCCGAGGCAGGTTGTGATGCGGTGGTCGCCCTGGGAGCTGTGGTGCGCGGTGACACCGACCACTATCGCGTGGTGGTGGATGAGTCGGCCCGGGGTCTGACCCTCGTGGTCGACCGTCACGGCCTCCCGGTTACCAACGGGATCCTGGCCGTGGACGAGATCACCCATGCCGTAGACCGCTCGGGTCCAGGCCCTTCCAACAAGGGGCACGAAGCCGCCACGGCGGCGGTCTCCATGGCGCTCACCACAGCGAAACTGCGGAATCGGGCCGGCTCGAAGTGACCGGTGGCGGGCCCTCTGGTAGGATTCGTCGCACAATCAGGCAAGAGAGCCGCAAAGCGGAAGCTGCTGCTTCCCACCCGGCCGCCGTAGGGCGAGTCGAGGTAGAGAACCCAACGAAATCCCGGTCGCCACTACGGAGCCGGGAATCATCTGGCGAGCAGCAACGTTACGTTTGCTGCTCTTCTGTTGTGAGCACACGGCTCAGCCCCCCGCTCACCGGAATCGATCACAAGACGATCAGGAGGAACTCGCATCGCTGAACTGCGCGTCAACGGATACATTCGGGCCCCTGAGGTCCGGGTGGTGGCACCCGACGGAGAGCAGATCGGGGTCAAGAAGCTGGCCGAGGCCCTGTGGCTGGCCGAGCAGCTCGAACTGGATCTCGTGGAAGTCGCTCCCAACGCCAAGCCGCCTGTGTGCCGGCTCATGGACTACGGCAAGTACAAGTACGAACAGTCGGTACGTGACCGCGAGGCGCGCAAGAAACAGACTCGGACGACGGTCAAGGAGCTGCGCATGAAAGTGCGGATCGGCGACCACGACTTCGACATCAACCGCCGAAAGGCCGATGAGTTCCTCTCCGAGGGAGACAAGGTCAAGGTGACCATTCGCTTCCGGGGTCGCGAGCAGGAACGTCCTGAGTACGGACGCCAGTTACTCGACCGCCTCAAAGACGAACTGGGTGAGGTCGCTCTCATCGAGCAGGCACCTTCGATGGAGGGCCGGAACATGACCATGGTTCTCGCCCCCAACCGGCGCAGCGGCGGAAGCCAGCCACGCGAGGAGCAGCATCCCACCGGCGAGGAGACCGCCTCCGAGGCTACCACCAATGAGACCGAACCGGCGGCGGCCGCTGCGCCCGAAACGGAGCCAGCCGCAGAAGCCGACCGCGAGGCGTGAGAGGAAAGACACCATGCCGAAGATGAAAACGCACAGCGGTGCCAAGAAGCGCATCAAGGTGACCGGTTCAGGCAAGATCATGCGCCGGCAGGCCGGCCGTGGCCATCTGCGCCTGGCCAAAGGCAAAGACACATACCGGCGGCGGTCCGGCGACGTCGAGATGGTGGCGGGCGACCGGCGCACCGCCAAAAAACTGCTCGGCAAGTAGGGAGACCAGGAGGTTCACCATGGCACGGGTCAAACACTCGGTCGCCTCGAAGAAGGCGCACAAAAAGGTCCTCGACAAGGCCAAAGGTTACAAAGGTGCTCGCAGCCGGCGCTTCCGGACAGCCAACGAGCAAGTGATGCATGCGGCCCAGGACGCCTACCGCGACCGGCGCGCCCGTAAAGGCGACTTTCGGCGCCTGTGGATCAGCCGAATCAACGCTGCCGCCCGCCAGCACGGCACCAACTACTCTCAGTTGATCGCCGGTCTCAAGGCCGCCGAGATCGAGATCGACCGCAAGATGCTGGCCGAACTCGCCGTCAACGACCCTGGGGCCTTTGCCCAGCTCGTTGAGGTGGCGATCTCGGACTGAGCGAACCCGGCGAACCGGTGGAGCCGATCCGATCAGTCCACAACCGTGCGGTGGTGGAGGCGGGTCGGCTTCATCGCGTCCGGGACCGACGCCGCCTCGGGTTGACGCTGCTCGAGGGGCCCCATCTGCTGGAGGCCGCCATCGCATCCGGCGTCACGCCGCGACAGGTATTCGCCTTGGAGGACGATCCCAGCGTGGCGAGAGGGCTGGAACCGACACTGGTGACCCGACAGGTGATGTCCAAACTGGCGGGTACCGCCACCCCGGCGGGGCCGGTAGCCGTCATCGACATTCCCCCGTTTCCCGCCCCCGAGCCCGGCAAGGACATGTTGGTGTTGTGGGAGGTGGCCGACCCCGGCAATGCCGGAACGATAGTGCGATCGGCCGCAGCCTTCGGTCTGGGAATCGCAGTCGGACCAGCCACCACCGACATCTGGTCACCGAAGGCCCTGCGGGCAGGGGCGGGAGCACATTTTCGAACGTCGCTCGCCCACGTGGCGAGCCTCCACGAGCTGGGAATGTGGAGGACGGGGGCGGCGGTCGTGTCAGGTGGGGTCGACCCCGAGGACCTGGGGGAGGGTCCGTGGGCCGTTCTGGTGGGGTCCGAGCCCCACGGGCTCTCCCCCGAGGTGGTGGCGGCGGCCGACGTTCCTATCACGATCCCCATAGAGGAGGGGGTTGAGAGCCTCAACGCGGCGGCGGCGGCGTCGATCATCGCCTACGTGCTGGGCAGGGGGTCCAGGGGCACGAACGGCCTCCACTAACCTTCCTCAGCCATGGATCCCCTGGAAAGACTCGACACGGCCACGACCGAAGCACCGGCCGCAGTGGCGGCGGCCGCCTCACTCCCCGAACTCGATTCGGTGGCAGCGGCCCTCCTCGGGAAGAGTTCGGTCGTCGGCGCAGTCCGCGCAGAGATGGGAAGGCTCGACCCGGCCCTACGCCCCACGGTGGGGGCCAAACTCAACGAGGCGACACAGCAGTTGACCGTTCTCATCGACCAACGCCGTGAAGTCCTCGCATCCGAGGAGGTTGCGCGGACCTTGATGGATGAGCGAGTAGACGTGACACTTCCCGGCGTCACGTATCCCACCGGCCGGATGCACCTGATCCAACAGACCACCGATGAGATCTGCGACATCTTCCGGGCGATCGGCTACCAGGTCACCGATGGGCCCGAAGCCGAGCTCGCCTGGTACAACTTCGACGCCCTCAACACCCCGCCGACCCATCCGTCTCGACTCGAGTCGGACACGATGTACCTCGACTACGGAGACCCGACCGACGAGATCCTGCTGCGCACCCAGACCTCGCCGGTCCAGGCCCGGTGGATGGAGAGCCACGAACCTCCGGTACATGTCGTTGTGCCCGGCAAGTGCTATCGCACCGACTCGGCCGACGCCACCCACCTCCCTGTGTTCCATCAGATAGAAGGCCTGGCCGTCGACACCGACATCACTTTCGCCGACCTGAAAGGAACGCTGCATCACTTCGCTCGGGAGTTCTTCGGTTCCGGAACGAAGATCAGGCTACGACCGCATTTCTTCCCGTTCACAGAGCCTTCCGCCGAACTGGACGTATCGTGTTTCAACTGTGACGGGGGTGCGCCCGATTGCCGGGTGTGTCGCGGCGCCGGATGGCTCGAGATGCTGGGGTGCGGAATGGTCGATCCGGCAGTGTTCGAAGCCGTCGGGTACGACCCCGGCCAAGTGACCGGCTTCGCCTTCGGCGTGGGAGTGGAACGTCCGGCCATGGTTCGCCACGGCATCACCGATATCCGCTCCTTCATCGAGAACGACCTACGATTCCTCGAGCAGTTCGGATGAAGGTCTCGCTCAACTGGCTGGCCGAGTTCGTCGACTTGCCCACCCGAGATCCCGAGGAGCTGCGCCATGCACTGGCGATGCTCGGTCACGAGGTGGAAGGGGTCGAGACGATCGAGGCAGGGTGGTCCGGAGTCTCGATCGCGCGTGTCGAAGGGATCGAAGCCCACCCGAACGCCGACAAGGTGAGGGTGTGCGCGGTGACGGTGGGCGACCAACCCATCCAGGTCGTGTGCGGGGCGTGGAACTTCGAAGCGGGTGACATCGTCGCCTTCGCCGTTCCGGGAGCGGTGCTCCCCGGCGGCTTCGAGATAGGTGTGCGTACGATCAGAGGAGTGGAATCGAACGGCATGATTTGCTCCGAGAGCGAGCTCGGCTTGGGCGAAGACCGCGACGGGATCATGGTTTTGCCCGCGAATTCTCCGCTCGGCGCACCCCTCGAGGACTTGCTCGACATGCCCGACGTCGTGTTCGACCTCTCGATCACACCCAACCGTCCCGACGCCATGTCGATGGTCGGCATCGCCCGCGATCTCGGTGCCTGGTACGAAACCGCGGTCAGCGTGCCCCCACCCCGCCTCGAGGAGTCGGACGGGTCGATGGGCTTCGAGGTGGACATCCTCGATCCCGTTGGAAACCCCCGGTTCGCCGCCCGTCGCGTCGACGATGTGGCGGTCGGTGCCGCGCCGTTGTGGATGCGACGGAGGCTCACGCGGGCCGGAGTGCGGCCCATCTCGAATCTGGTCGACGTGACCAACTACGTCATGTTGGAACTGGGCCAGCCGCTACACGTCTTCGATGCCGAGCGCATCGCCGGCTCTCGGCTGGTGGTACGCCGGGCAAAGGCAGGGGAGACTCTGATCACACTCGATGGGGTGGAGCGGACTCTCACCGAAGACGACCTGGTGATAGCGGACTCAGAAGGGCCGACTTCGCTTGCGGGCACCATGGGGGGCGAGAGGTCGGAGGTGGGCGCCTCCACTGTCACCACGATCATCGAGGCGGCCAGCTGGGACCCGCCCACGGTCATGTTCATGTCCCGACGCCACGGCCTCCGATCGGAGGCATCGGCCCGCTTCGAGCGGGGAGTGGACCCACAGCTTCCTCCCGTCGCCGTCACCCGGGCCGCCGAGTTGATTCTCGCCACCGCCGGCGGGAAAGCTTGCGGTGAGTGGATCGACCAGGTCGCCGTGCCGTTCGAGGAAACCCAGCTGCGCCTGGCCACAGAAGATGTGACGCGACTCTTGGGCAACGACTTCGACCAACCCAGGATTGCATCGCTGCTGACCCGACTCGGGTTCGACGTCGCGGGAGATGACCCGATGGCGATCGGGGTTCCGTCTTACCGTCCGGACGTGACCCGACCGATCGACCTCGTCGAGGAGGTCGCCCGACTGGCAGACTACGACACGTTCGGTGAG
The DNA here is from genome assembly GCA_041744375.1 of Acidimicrobiia bacterium. Lineage (GTDB taxonomy): Bacteria > Actinomycetota > Acidimicrobiia > Spongiisociales > ZC4RG35 > JBGTLA01. The sequence goes on from JBGTLA010000090.1 coordinate 19,306, forward strand.
CGAGTCCGGCGCGGCCGCAATGGGGGGGTGACCGCCGCCGAGCTGCTGAGGAGGCGACTGCGCCAGTTCCTTACGGCCAACGGATACTCACAGGCTGTGACACTCAGTTTCGTCACACCGGCAGAGGTGGAGGCCTTTGGGGCTCCCCCCGAGCACGAATGGAATCAGCTCATAACCGTCAAGAACCCTCTCAGCGACGAGGAGGCCATGTTGCGCCCCTCGTTGCTCCCTGGGCTCTTGCGGGCGGTCAGACACAACCGCAACCGGGGCCGGGCGGACATCTCGCTCTTCGAGCAGGCTCGCGTATTCCACGCCTCACCCTGGGTGGAGGACCGCCGGGTTCCGAGCCAACCAGAACGCTTGGCTGTCGTGGCCGCAGGCGGGGCGGGCCCTTTCGAGCTCTCGGGCGGTGCCCGCCCCGTCGACATCTACACCATCGCCGGGCTGGTACGAGCGATGGCTTCCCGTTTCAGTCTCGATGTGCGGCTGCAACAGGCGCAGGCGCCGGGGTTTCATCCCACCCGCACGGCTGTGGCCGTGTCCGGCGAGCACACGATCGGCACGGTCGGTGAGCTCCATCCGCGGGTAGCGACGGCTTATGGCATCGAGGGCAGGGTGGTTGCCGCCGAGCTCGACCTCCGTGGGCTGATTTCAGCAGCAGACCGGCCCGAGTACCGACCCGTCAGCCCCTACCCACCGGTCGATTTCGACCTGTCCTTCGAGTTGCCCGCCGACGTTGCGGCGGCCAACCTCGTGGCGACCTTGCAGAGCACCCAGAGTGAGCTCACCGAGGCGGTCCAGGTCTTCGATGAGTTCACCGGGCCGGGGTTGGGCGAAGGTCGAAAATCGTTGGCCGTACGCGTCCGTTTGCGAGCCCCCGACCGGACGTTGGCGACAGGCGAAATCGCCACCGTGCGCCGACAGATGATCGAGGCGGCACAGGTAGTGGGTGCAATGCTGCGGGGGGAATCGTGAACCTACTCTCCGTGGCCGACCTGTCTCCGTCCGAACTCACCGATCTTCTCTCTTTGGCCGACTCCGTCAAACGGAAGCCAGAGGATTTCCGCGATAGTCTCGACGGTCGCTCGATCGGCTTGTTCTTCGCCAAACAGAGCCTGCGCACATGGGTTTCTTGTGACATCGCCACGATCCAGCTGGGCGCCCACCCCCTGGCCATTCGAGACGACAACACGGGCATGGGAAGCCGCGAGAGCCCGGCAGACGTGGGGCGTGTCCTGGCACGCTATCTCGACTTGTTGGCGATGCGGGTACATTCCCACGCCCACCTGTCGGCCATCGCAGAACATGTCGAGGTTCCGGTCGTCAACCTTCTGTCCGATAGCGAGCATCCTTGCCAGGCGATGGCCGACCTCCAGACCATCGCCGAGCATCTTCCCCTGCCAGGGTCGAAGATCGCCTACGTCGGCGACGGCAACAACGTCGCTCACTCGCTCATGCTCGGGGCAACGATGGCCGGGGCGGAATTTCGCGTGGCCGGACCTCCCGGGTACGAGCCGGACGATGCCTTCGTGGAGGCAGCGCGCCGTCACGGGCCGGTCACCGTCTTCGTCGACCCGGCCGAAGCGGTCGAGGACGCCGATGTCGTCTACACCGATGTCTGGGCCTCGATGGGACAGGAGTCGGAAGCGGAGCTGCGGCGGCGTCACTTTGCCCCCTATCGCGTAACTACCGAGCTCCTCGAAGGCGCCGCCCCGAACGCCATCTTCATGCACTGCCTCCCAGCCCACAGGGGCGAAGAGGTCACTTCGGAGGTGATGGAGAGCCCGAGGTCAGTGGTGTTCGACCAAGCCGAGAACCGGCTCCATGCCTTCAAGGCGATACTGTTGACACTGCTTCGGTAGCCCCGATGCCGCTCCGCCCTGCCCGTTGCCGAGCGCCGTGACCGCAGAATTCTTACAAGGAGCAGCTTGGGAGGCGGCCCCCCTCCTGCTGGGTTGGACACTGGAGTCGCAGGTGGACGGCCTGGTCACGGCCGTCACCTTGGCCGAGGTGGAGGCCTACGACCAGACCGACCCGGCGTCTCACTCCTTCAACGGGCCAACGAGACGCACGATGTCGATGTTCGGGCCTCCCGGACACCTCTATGTATTTCGCTCCTACGGCCTGCACTGGTGCGCCAACGTTACCGCCGGCCCTCCCGGACACGGTGCGGCCGTGCTCTTGCGAGCGGGGATCCCCGTCGCCGGTATCGAGATGATGCAAGCCAGACGCGGTCGAGACGACCACGTAGCGGACGGCCCTGGCAAGTTGGCACAGGCCCTGGGTGTGACCGGAGACCACGACGGTGTCGACCTGTTCGCCGGCGGCCCCTTGCGCCTCCTCCCCGGTGAGCCTCCCTCCTCGGTCCTTTCGACGCCTCGCATCGGTATCTCCCGGGGAGCGGACACGCCCTGGCGGTTCGTCGCCCGGATCGGTAGCTGAGCCCGGACAGGGGGGCACTTTGACGTACGCATCCAAGGGTGTATAATTACGTTTCCACTCGGGAAAGTCCTGGGTGGCCTGCACTCGGAAGGGCTAGCTCGGTTCCGCGAGGGACCTGTGACGCCCTGATTTGGCATCTCTTGAGTCGGCGAGCTACTGTGCTCGCCTGCCCCGAACGCCATGCGCGTGTGGGGAGCTAGGGCTCCTTGACAACTGAACAGCGTGACCAAAAGTCAGCAAAAGCGCCGAGGCGCCGGCGAGTCGAGAGGCTCGTCCGGAAGCCGAGGCAAATGCATCCTCGGACATGGACGGCGAAACTCGTTTCGCTGGCCGGTCCGGGACTCGAAATGAAACAGAGCAGATGCAAACTCACAAGACATGAAGACCAGCCCTTACGGGGTCAGGTCGAGAGTGTACGTTGGAGAGTTTGATCCTGGCTCAGGACGAACGCTGGCGGCGTGCCTAATGCATGCAAGTCGAGCGACGCATATCGGAGGGGTAACCCACTGGTATGACGGAGCGGCGAACGGGTGAGTAACACGTGAGCAACCTGCCCCGAAGACCGGGATAGCCCAGGGAAACCTGGATTAATACCGGATATCCTCGAAACTCCTCCTGGAGATCTGAGGAAAGGCTTTAGCGCTTCGGGATGGGCTCGCGGCCTATCAGC
>JBGTLA010000091.1:0-4478 GCA_041744375.1 Acidimicrobiia bacterium
ACCTCACCAACGTACTCCGGATCATCGATGAATCGCCAGATCCCGTAGACGTCCGACCCGAGGTGGATGTCGACGCGAGCGTCCCAGTTGGCGCGGTTTGTCTCGCGGTGGTGGTCGATCGGCATCAGCGCAGTATCGCGCTGAATTCTTCGGTTGAGGTGCAGCGTCCTTCAACCCTCAGCGGACGATCTCTCCGAGCGCGGCGAATCTCAGCATGTGCGCCTGGCCGCTGTGCAGGGCGTATTCGTCGATCATCTTGACCAATGTGGCACCAAGCGGCTGACCGTGCCCGATACCGCTGGCGTCGAGCGACGGCAGCGCCGCTATGGCTGTGTCTGCCCTCTCGATCTCGTCGAAATAGAGCCCCAGATCGGCTTCGACCGTCTCCACAGAGCCGCCGGAGTAGTCATCATCGCCGTAGATCTCAACCCGCTCTCCCCCTCCCAAACCCCAGCTGAGATACACATGCTCCATCTGCTGCATGTGACGGACGAGACCGAGAACGGAAAGTTCGACGGGCGGAATCGACCATCTCACCAACCCTTCGGGGCTCAAGTCGCGCAGCTTCCTTCGGAACTCGAACCGCTGGTAGTCGAGCCATTCAGAGAGCACCCGGTGCAGGTCGGCCCCTGGCGTTGGCTCGTCGCGTCTGGTGAAGTCCAGGCGGGATAGAAGTTCGGACTCGATGACGTGAGTCTACGCCTGGCCGGAGGAACCCGGTACGGCCAGCGACGCGGGGGTCGTCCCACCGGCGGCGCCCCCATCCTTGTTTGACGGTCAGTGGGCGGCATTGGGGCCCGGTTCGACACACTGCCTGTCCGCGGTCATGTCGGATTCTCGAGTGCCGCGTGGGAGGGTGCGCGCCCAACGGGTAGTCTCGGATGTCCGACCTGTTTCCGCTCGCGAGCGCCATGGTGTCGCCCGGGCATCTTGGTGTCCGAAGCGGTAGGTCGACAATTGGGACGCGTGATAGCTTTGGCCTCTATAGCGGGAGGGATGAACGAAGGACTTACCTACCGGCACGGTCACGCTCCTGTTTACCGACATAGAGGGATCGACTCGGCTTCTGGAATCCCTCGGAAGCCGATACGGCGATCTGTTGCGCCACCATCACGACATCATCCTGACAAACGCCGAAGAGAACAGCGGGAAACTGGTCGACACGCAAGGCGACGGCGCCTTCCTTGCTTTTCCCACCGCTGATGGGGCCGTAACGGCTGCAGTTGGTGCCCAGCGCGCCCTGGCTCGGTTCAGCTGGCCGGACGGTGTCGTCCTGCGAGTGCGCATGGGGATGCACACCGGCACGCCGGTTCCGATGGATGACCAGTACGTCGGTATGGATGTGCACCAGGCAGCGCGGATCGCGTCAGTTGCGAGAGGTGGACAGGTGATCGCCTCGGCGATCACCATGGAACTGACCGCCGCGGCGGAGGTCGGGTGGGTGGACCTGGGTCGTTACAGACTCAAAGATATCGAGCGCCCCCAACGTCTCTTCCAGCTTGAGGCGCCAGGACTGCCGAAGGAGTTCGCCCCGCTGACTGCACCACGGTGGGACAGCGACATTCCCGAGCCGACAACTCGATTCATTGGCCGTGCGGCGGACATAGCGGCGCTCGACGATATGTTGGGCCTCTCCGATCATCGGCTGGTGACGCTCACAGGTCCCGGCGGTATCGGCAAAACCCGACTCGCCATTCGTGTTGCCAACGAGGCGGCGAACCGATTCGGGGATGGGTCGGCCTTCGTTCCCCTGGCGCCCGTCACAGAATTCAACGAGATGGTGTTGGCCATCGGGAGAGCTGTGGACGCCTCGGAGTCCGGAGCCGACGACCTCGCCGAGGCGCTCTTCCGACAGCTCCGAGACAAGGAGCTGCTGTTGATTCTCGACAACCTCGAGCATCTCACGGTTGCCCCCGGTCTCGTTGCTGACCTGCTGAGGAATTGCAGAAGCGTGACGGTCCTAACCACCTCCCGAGCGCCTCTTGGCGTCTACGGGGAGTACCTCTTTCCGGTCCGCCCACTCGAGATTGTGGACGACGGGTTCGAGGTGGAGGCAGCCGCCCGCTCCGACGCCGTTGCACTCTTTGTCGATCGGGCGAGAGCGATGGAGCCCTCGTTCGAAATCACTCCGGCCAACATGAGCGCCGTGACGGAGATATGCCGCAGGATCGACGGCATCCCCCTCGCCATCGAGCTAGCGGCCGCCCGTATCGCCACCCTGTCTCCGCGCGAGCTCCTCGACAGGCTGACGATCGACATGCTGACGAGGCAGTCCCCCGACCTATCGGAAAGGCAGCAGACCCTGCGTTCCACGATCGATTGGAGCTACCGGCTCTTGGACATCACCGATCGTGAGATGTTTCGACGTCTCGCCATATTCCCGGGTGGCGCGACCATGGCCGACATCGAGGCGGTGATAGATCCCGAGAGCCGGATGGGTGTACTCGAGCGAGTTGAAACTCTTGTAAGGCAGAGCCTGCTGTGGCGAGACGAAGACACAGAGGGGACCTCTCGGTTTCACATGCTCGAGACAGTACGGGACTTCGCCCGCGACGAACTAGAGCGGGTCGGCGAGGCTGCGGACCTCTCAGAGCGCCTTGGGAAGCATTTACTCGACTTCATGTCGACAGCCAACGAACACATCGACGGAGCCGACGCTCAGGCGTGGTTGGTGCGGATCGACGAGCAAGGGCCGAACCTGAAGGCGGCCCTTCTCTGGACGCTGGAAAACCCCGAGGGTTCCCACCAGCTCGGAATCGATCTCGTCAACGCCATGGGCTGGTTCTGGTACCTGAGAGGTGACGCCACCGAGGCACTCCGATGGCTCGAACGGGCGATCGAGACAGACGAGGACTCCCCTCTCTCGCTGCGGGTCCGACTCATCTACTACTCCGCCGCCATGCTGGAACGTCTGGGTCGGCTCGTAGAGGCACAAGACCGATTCGAGGAAGCTCTGGCGATATTCAGAGAGCTCTCAGATGAGAAACGAGTTGCGCAGACCCTCAATTCATTGGGGGGCTTGGCAGTCGACCTTGGTGACACCGCCAAGGCGTTCGACCACCTAAACGAGGCAGAGCGGATCCTGCGGGAACAGGGCGACAACTATGGCCGGGCAGTCAGCTTCGTGAACCTCTGCGATGCTGCCTGGGCGACCGGCGATCACGACCTGGCCGACGAATTCGGCCAACAAGGTCTCGAACTCTTCAGCGGGATGGAGAACGAATGGGGCGCCGCTGTAGCTAGACGTCACCTCGCCAAGGTGGCCTACGCCAAAGAAGATCTCCCACGGACGCGGTCCCACCTGTTGGCTGCGCTGGAAGGAAGCCACGATGTCGGCGATCGTTCGTCATTCGTGCGTTGTCTGGAGCGGTTGGCCGGTGTTCAGGTAGGGCTGAAGTCTCCGTTACACGCCGTTCGCTTGGCGGGGGCGGCAGCAAGGCTGAGAAGTGAGATCGGTGAACATCTCACCGATGACCGTCGCGAAAGCTTTGAAGGGAGCTGGGCGGAGGCGCGTGCCGCCATTGGAGACGAGGAATTCGAGCGAGCCTGGGCCCAGGGGAGCCAAATGACGATTGACCAAGTCGTCGAATACGTTCAGAAGAACTGGTCCTCACGTAATCGGAGATGACTTTGAGTCCTCACAGCGGAGCGGCCGGCCGTTCGCCGCGAAGCAAACCGACAGAGGTGCGGGTGACGACTGGGCCTGTCAGTTGAGAGGAGACATCAGCTAGCGCTCAACAAACCCAAGGTGAGGAATTTCGATGAGCACTCTGGGGAATTTCGCCGAGCGCCGTCACCAGCACGAACGCCTCACCGTCGACTGCACCGAGCACCACAACACCCACCGGCCCTGCTCGCCAACATCGCCCAATCGACACTCGACGACCATTTCGGGGCGTGGGAGGGATGGGGCGGTTCCAGCCCCCGGCACCGGCACCGCCGAAGGGGCCAATCCACCTACTGACTCGTCCGCTACGCCGACGACTTCGTGCGCCACGAGGCGCTTTGTGACCGGGTGGAGGTGAAAGGACTCCACCGGGCGGCTTGTCGCAGCAGGCCGCCAGAAGCTGAGGGCAGCCTGACCGTGGAGGTGCACGGGAGGGTGGGAAGCAGCCCGACAACAGCGGGACAGCTCGGCACCGTCAGACGGGCCGGGTCCGGCAAGTGAGACGAGAAGGTGTACGTGAGGAACCAGCGTTGACAGCGGGGAATGATCAGCCAGGTTGTCCCCGGCGCCGACGCTGGCGATCCCCCACTCGATTACGCCTTGGAGATCTGGCTCATGTTCGCTCTGGAAGTGATCGTGATCGGCGTGTTCCTCTTGCTCGGATCAAGAGACGCCTGGGCGAATCGCATCCTCGCTCTCACGGTCCTCGGCCTCGAGTTGATCAGAGGAGTGCTGGACGATCTGATCTGGATAGCCAACGGCACCCCCCGGCCTTCTATATCGCTTGGATCGTGGTCCATGCCGTCATCTT
>JBGTLA010000092.1:0-6439 GCA_041744375.1 Acidimicrobiia bacterium
ACCTCACCAACGTACTCCGGATCATCGATGAATCGCCAGATCCCGTAGACGTCCGACCCGAGGTGGATGTCGACGCGAGCGTCCCAGTTGGCGCGGTTTGTCTCGCGGTGGTGGTCGATCGGCATCAGCGCAGTATCGCGCCCGAATCCAAGATACGGGCAGGTAGCGAGCGCACTCGCAAACCGCCCATCCCAGTGAAGTCGTGGCGCAAGTGGTTGGGGTCGAAAGGCGCGAGGTGCCGGCGGCGAGCGATGATCACCTCGAGAGGTATCGGTTCCCGACTGAGCGGTCGCAGCTCGGCCACAGGTTTTCCGGAGCGGGGATGATGAGCCGTTCGCCTTTGGCGGCGCGGTCGACGATGTCGCCGCCGTGGTTGCGCAGTTCGCGGATCGAGACTTCTGGCATGGACCTGTTGAATCACGCGTGATACATATCGGAAGGCTTAGATCCAGGACAAGAGGGCGCGCAAATAGCTGAGGACAAACCCGATGATCCGCCTGTGGATCGCACCGATAAGCTGGCAGGACGATGGCCACCATCTTCACCAAGATCATCGAGGGCGAGATCCCGGGCACATTCGTATGGCGCGACGAGAAGTGCGTGGCGTTCATGTCGATCAACCCGCTGCGTCGCGGCCACACCCTGGTCGTGCCCATCGATGAGATCGACCATTGGATCGACTGTCCCGATGACCTGCGCGACCACCTCTTCGATGTCGGTCAACGCATCGCCCGTGCCCAACAAGCCGCCTTCCGTCCTCTCCGGATCGGGCTGATGATCGCGGGGCTCGAAGTGCCCCACCTCCACCTCCACGTCGTTCCGATCGACGGTGTCCACGACCTCGACTTCGCCAACGCCGCTCGCTCCGCCGACCCCGCCGAGCTCGAAGCGGCCGCCGCAGCGATTCGTGCGGAGCTGAGAGCGGCCGGCGAGCCGGGAACCACCTGACATCGGCGTTTTCCTGGCTGTGCTGGCCGCCGTCGGCTATGGCGCAGGCGACTTTCTGGGCGGTGTGGCGACCCGCGCCTTGCCGGTCATGCGCACTCTCTTGTGGGCTCATGCCATCGGCTTGGTGCTCATGGCTGCCTGGGTGACGGGCGCGGGTGTGGCGCCCTCCGGCCCTGATCTGGTGGCCGGCGCGGCCGCGGGTGTTTTCGGGCTGGCCGGGCTCGTGTTCCTGTACACCGGGTTGGCCCATAGTCCGGCGGCCGTGGTTGCGCCGGCGGCAGCCGTCTTGGGAGCGGTCGTCCCGGTCCTCGCCGGTGTGGCTCTGGGAGAGCGACTCGATGCCGTGTCGTGGTCGGGTGTCGCCTTGGCATTTCCAGCCATCTACCTGGTCTCTTCGGTACCGGGCTTTCGACGGCGTGGGGCCGGCATCGGCCACGGGCTGGCGGCAGGGTTGTTCTTCGGCTGCTACTTCGTGGTATTCGCCCAGACCAGCGGGGAGTCCGGGCTCTGGCCGCTGTTGGCGTCTCGGGGAGCCTCGGTGGCCCTCATCGGCCTCGCCGCCGTCGCCACCTTCAGGTCGTGGCTTTCGGCTCCGCCGCCCGGGATCAGGATGGCTGTGGTTGGGGTGGGGTTGTTGGATCTGGGTGGCAATGTCGCCTATCTCCTGGCCACGCAGAGTGCGCCTCTCGTCGTGGTGGCCGTGGTGGCGTCGTTGTTCCCGGCCGTGACCGTCGCCCTGTCGCGACTCTTGCTTTCTCAACACCTGACGGTGCGCCAGCTGATGGGGTTGTGCGCGGGGGTAGGGGCGGTCGCACTGTTATCGGTGGGGTGAGACTGTCAAGCAGATCGACTGCGAATTGCGTAGTCGGAAACCGCCTCGTCGAGCACCTCCATCGCCCGGCTGTGCCCTGACAAGGCGTCGGTCGTGGTGTACGCCAGGACCCGTCCCACCCAGAGGCGGAACAACACTCCCCTCCATCCAGGCTCGCTCCGATAGTTCGCCCGCAACGCCAGAAGTGTCTCGAACCACATGCCGGCGTCGAGGAAGGCGAACGTCGGTCGGATCAGGTTCCCCAACAGCGGACCGGCGATCGCGTCGGGGAGAAAGGAAGCGGCGGAGATCTCGGCGGTTGTCCAGCCCGCACCGAGCAGATGGATCGTCGCTTCTGCGTCGTAGGCGACCCGGTAGGCGACTGCCTCCTCCACCGGCGACTGCGGCTCGACCACATGGTCGACCGGGCCGAGGCCCGCCAACGTGGTGACTTCCGTCGCAGCCTCGAAGCACTCCACCACCATGTCACGAAGTTCATCCAACGAACCGTACAGGGCGTGTTGCTTGCCACCCCGGATGTAGTGCTCGTAGATGGGAAGCCCGGTGGCGGCGGTGGAGTAGGTGATGAGGGTGTCGATGCCCCAATCCGACCGCCCCCTGACGAGAGGGTCGGCGGCGAGCCTCTCGACGACGGGTCGGCTGAGGAGGATCTCACCGCCCAGCGGCTGTTGGATCTGCCAGAGGATGGAATCGGGATGCCCAATGGCGAACAGCGGCCGGGTGATCAGCCAGGTGATCATGGCGTCGGTGGAGGCGCGGGGGAAGTAGTGGCGGACGATGGGGTAGCCCCCGTCCGCCGCCCGCTCGGCTCCCTCGATCCAGCTCGAGTCGAAGTTCGTGATGTCGGTGTCGTAGAAGTGGAGTCGCTCGAGGTCGGTGTCGAGGAACCGGCGCATCGCCGTGTTCATGCCGTCTCCCTTTCCCGGACGGCGGTCGCCGAGGCGGTCTTGGACGATGACCTCCACCGGAGTGCCGGTGGCGGCCATGAGCAGTGGCGCCTCTCGCGCCAGGAACTCGAAGGTCTCCTCTCGGGCGGCTCCCACCGCCAGCACTCTCCCCACTCGCTCGTGTGCTGCGGCGGTGGCCAGGTTGCCCAGAGCAACCTCGTGGTCCTCGACCTTGAACGGGAACACCACCATGCTCTTCATCGCGCCCCAGATTGGCAGCCATCGACCCGCGGCGTGATTCGGCGGAGGGAGAAGTCTCGGGAGGTGTCGTACCCCCCGGCTACGCTCGTCGGCGTGACAGAAATGGTCGGGAGGGTGATCGGGACCGAAGACGCCACGCCGCTGGACTTTTGGGTGGCGGTTGCTCCGGGCGAGTTTCTCCAACTCGATGACGTCGTCGCCCTCGAACGAGTTCTTCCCACCGGCGAGCAGGTGAAGGTCTACGGGATGGTGGGCCAGGTCCGGGCCAGGCACGAAGGTGCCCGGTTCGACTCCGATGTCTTCCTCATCTCCGACGGCGTCCTGCCCGCCGAAGTGTCGGAGGCGGCGCGCGTCACCGCCACTCGATTCGACCCTGAGATCTTCGTGCCTCCCCGACCCGGGCAGCCGGTAGTGCGAGCCGAGGGCGAGGAGCGCGACAAGGCCCTGTTCTTCGATCGCATGGAGCGTCGGTTCGCGGTGGGGCTCACCCGTGACGACTCCCCCCTGTTCGTCAACTTCGAGTTCCTCAACGGCGAACGGGGCGCTCACGTCAACATATCGGGCGTGTCGGGAGTGGCGACCAAGACGACCTACGCCACCTTCCTTCTCCACTCCCTCTTCACGGGCCCAGTGCTCGGGGCGGGGGCCATCAACACCAAGGCGCTCATCTTCAACGTCAAAGGCGAAGATCTGATGCATCTCGATCGGGCCAACGCCGCCATCGACGACACCCAACTGGCTCGATATGGGGCTCTCGGGCTGCCGGCCGGCCCTTTTCGCTCGGTGGGCTTGTATGCCCCGCCCCGGCCCGACTCGCAGACTCTGCGAGCCGACGTCCATACCCGCTCTGATGTCGAGAGCTTCTGTTGGACACTGGCGGATTTCTGCCACGACGATCTGCTTCCGTTCCTGTTTGCCGATGCCGAGGACGATCGCGCCCAGTACACGATGGTGGTGTACTCGGTCATGGCGCAGTTGCGCCGGGTCACCGCCCACGACGACGGTTCCGTGGTGGTGGAAGGGGTCACGGTGCGGACCTTCCGCCAGTTGGCCGATCTGATCACGGACAAGGTGACCAGCGAGGACGACGGTCCGGCGTGGGCCGGCACCGCCATCGGTCGCGGAACGGTCAACGCCTTCGTCCGGCGGCTCAACTCGGCGGTGCGCCACGTCGAGCGCGTCATTCGCGGCGACATGTCCCATCCCGACCGGCACCGCATCGGCACCGCCGGCCATCAGGTGACGGTGGTCGACCTCCACAACCTGCACGACCGGGCCAAGAGGTTCGTGGTCGGGGTGACGGTGCGCCGGGCGTTTGAGCAGAAGGAGCGCCAGGGCCGCCGGGGCGACGACGATCTCCTGTTCCTGGTGCTCGACGAGCTCAACAAATACGCACCCCGCGAGGGGACCAGTCCCATCAAGGAGATCCTCTTGGACGTGGCCGAGCGGGGTCGGAGCCTCGGTGTGATCCTGATCGGAGCCCAGCAGACCGCCTCGGAGGTAGAGCGACGAATCATCGCCAACTCGTCTATCCGGGTGGTGGGGCGGCTCGACTCGGCCGAGGCGTCCCGGGAGGAATACGGTTTCTTGCCTTCGGCCCATCGCCAGCGCGCCACCATCATCAAACCAGGAACGATGCTCGTCTCGCAGCCAGAGTTGCCCCTCCCGTTGGTGGTGGAGTTCCCGTTCCCGGCCTGGGCGACCCGGGCTTCGGAGGTTCAACCCGACGCCGACCGCGCCGACGTGCCCGACGACCCCTTCGCAGGGTTGGACTGACCCGGTTTCGTCACACCCATCTCCTACCCTCGGGGATGTGAAGATTCTCCACACCGCCGACTGGCACGTCGGGCGCACCATCCGCGGCCGGAGCCGCCACGACGAACACGTGGCCGTTCTCGGCGAGATCGCCGCCGTGGCCGCCGCCGAGAAGGTGGATCTCGTGCTGGTGGCGGGCGATCAGTTCGACACCGCCTCGCCCAACCCGGCGTCCGAACAGCTCGTGTACCGAACGCTGCTCGATCTGGCCGAGAGCGCTCCGGTGGTGATGGTCGCCGGTAACCACGACCACCCTCGGCGCCTGGCGGCGGTGGCGCCCCTGCTCGAGTTGGGCCGGGTGACGGTCGTCTCTTCGGTGGCCCGCCCCGAAGAGGGTGGAGTCGTCAGGCCAACAGGTACGCACGCCCGGATCGCAACCCTCCCCTTCCTTTCCCAGCGCGCCATCGTCACCGCCGCCGACCTCATGGACCTCGCCGTCGACGAGCACGGCGGCAAGTATCAGCGGCGCTTGGAAGCCATCATCGAGGCCTTGAGTGTCGACCTGTCCTCAGAGGAGGTCAACATCATGGTCGGCCATGTCATGGTCCACGGGGGCGAGGTTGGCGGTGGGGAGAGGGCCGCTCACACCGTGTTCGACTATTCGATCCCCGCCCAGGCCTTTCCCCCGGCGCTCGGGTACGTGGCGCTGGGGCATCTGCATCGCCACCAGTGTCTGCCGGCACCGGCTCCTGTGTGGTACTCGGGCTCTCCTCTCCAGCTCGACTTCGGTGAGGTCGACGACCGCAAGGGCGTTCTCGTCGTCGAAACGGAACCAGGACTGCCTGCATCGGTCGAGTTCCGCCCTCTCGCCTCGGGTCGGAGGTTGCGGGTGGTGGCGGGCACGCTGCCTCAGGTGGAGGAAGCCGCAGCCGACCTCTCCGACGCCGACTACGTCAAGGTCGTTCTCGACGAGCCGGCCCGGGCCGGTCTGGCCGAGGAGGTGCGTCGCATCGTCCCCCAGGCGGTCGACGTGACCATCGATCCGCTCCGCCGCACCGGGGGGTCGCGGTCGCGTCCCACCCGTCTTGGACGAAGCCATCGCGACCTGTTCGAGGAATATCTCGTCGAGAAGGACGCCCGCGACGAGCGGGTGCTCGCGCTCTTCGACGAACTCGTGGGAGAAGCCCATGAAGCCTGACCGCTTGGAGATGGAGGGGTTCGCCGCCTACCGGGCCAAGACGGTGGTCGACTTCTCCGGGCTCGACCTCTTTGCTCTCACCGGGCCGACGGGGGCCGGCAAGAGCTCGGTCATCGACGCCATCACGTTCGCTCTCTACGGAGTGGTCACCCGTTATGACCTCAAGTCGGTGGCGCCGATCATCTCCCTTGGCACCACCCAGGCGCGGGTGCGACTCGACTTCTCCATCGGGGAGGACCACTACACAATTGCCCGATTGGTCCGAAGGACGGCCAAGGGCGGAGCCGCCTCCGAGGCGCGCCTCGAACGAGGCGGCCAGGTCTTGGAGTCGGGCCCGAAACCCGTCACCGCCGCAGTGGAGAAGCTCTTGGGGTTGAGCGTCGAGCACTTCACACGCGCCGTCGTTCTCCCCCAGGGAGAGTTCGCCGCCTTCCTCCACGACAGACCCGCCAACCAGCAGAACCTGGTCAAGGCCCTGTTGGACATGGGGGTACTCGATCTGGTCCGGCGGCTCGCCGCCGAGCGGGTCAAGGCGTCGGCGGCAGTGGCCGATGCCGA
>JBGTLA010000093.1:0-9043 GCA_041744375.1 Acidimicrobiia bacterium
CGTCGTCGGCCTCCACGCCACCGACACGTGCAGCGTGTTCCTGGCCGTGTGGGCCCGGATGGCAGGCGTCCACATCCCCGACATCGAGGCCGCCCTCTACGACCAGCGGGTGGTGATTCGAATACTGGGCATGCGCCGCACGATGTTCGTGGTCCCCATCGGCGCCTGGGAGACCATCCACCAGAGCACAACCGCCGAGATCGCCGACCGAGAGCGTCGGCGCAGTGAGAAGTTCATAGCCGAAGCTGCCGAGGTCGACGATCCGGCGCGATGGTTCGACGCCCTCTGCCAACGAACTCTTGCCACCCTGCGGGATACGGGAGGGGTCACCACCGCCGAGATCACGCCGCTCGTCGATGGCCTGGACACGCGGCTGGCGGTCGGAGTCGGTACGGCCAACGAGGCGACGATGTCCGTGGCCAGCCGGGTCCTGTTCCAGTTGGGGGCGGAGGGTCGGGCGGTGCGGGGCCGGCCCCGGGGTTCGTGGGTTTCGAGCCAATACCGCTGGTTTTCCATCGAAGACTGGGTGGAGATCCCCGCCCACCAGGTCGACCCGGCCCAGGCACGGGTCGACCTGGTGCGCCGCTACCTGGCCGCCTTCGGTCCCGCCACCGAAACCGACATGGTGTGGTGGACCGGATGGACCAAGACCAACGTGGGGGTGGCGCTGGCGGCGCTCGGCGTCGAGGCGGTGCGAGTCGACGACGGCGTGGCATACGCCCTCGACCCCGACGACGCCGACGAGCCGGTCGAGCCCTGGGTTGCTCTGTTGCCTGGCCTTGATCCCACCACGATGGGCTGGAAGGAGCGGGCTTGGTACCTCGGTGATCACGGACCGGCCCTGTTCGACCGTAACGGAAACGCCGGTCCCACCGTGTGGGCGAACGGGAAGGTCGTGGGAGGGTGGGCCCAGGTAGCGGGTGGTGAGGTGGTGTGGCAACTGCTGGAGGATGTGGGGTCGGAAGCGGAAGCCAACATCGAGGAGCGGGCCGGCGCCCTCACGACCTGGCTGGGCGGGAAGGTCGTCATGCCCCGGTTCCCCTCCCCGCTGCAGAGAGAGCTCGCCTCCCGCTGACGGCCCCGGCGATCCCTCAGATCTCGCGGCGCGAGGCGAGGAAGGCGCCGGCGATGACCAAAGCCACCCCGATCACGGCCAGCAAGGCCACCCGCTCATCGCGGAAGATGACCCCGAGGACGAGGGCTACGACGGGGATGACATATGTGATGATCGATGCTCGCGTGGGCCCCACGCTTCCTGCCAGGGTGGCCATGAGCACGAAGCCGAGCCCGGTCCCGAAGACCCCCACCGCCACCGTGGCTGCCAACGACGACCACGCGAACTGTGACGATGGCAGACCGGCGAGACCGTAGGGAAGGACGAGAGCTGCTGCCACCCAATGCGCACGAGCCAACACGGTGAGCGACCCGTACTTCTGCTGGAGGGGGGCGACGAGGTTGATGGCCACGGCATAACAGATGGTGGCGCCGAGGACGAGGGCCACTCCGATGCCCGCCGTGCGGTCGGATTCAGCCGAGGGGAGAGCGATGGCGGCGATTCCGGCGAAGCCGATCGCCAGGCCCAAGATCTGTCGAGACCGGGGCAGCTCCCGGAGCAGGGCCACCGAGACGAGCACCGTGAACATCGGCATGGCGCCGTTGAGCATCCCCGCCACGGCAGAGTCGATCCACTGCTGGGCTATCGGGAAGAACGACATCGGCAGGGCCAGCCACACCACGCCGAGGACGAAGACGCGGGGCCAGTCGGACCGTTCGATCGGGTTGTGCCGAGCGCGGGGGAGCGTCGCCAGGGTGACGGCGCCGAAACCGAGCCTCAGAGCCGTGACCAGGCCGGGGTGGAAATGATCGAGCCCGATGGCCATGAACAGGAAGGAAGATCCCCAGATGAGGGACAGGGACACGAACAGGCCCCAATCGCCCAGGCTGAAAGCCCCCCGATTGGTGCCGTGGCTGGTGGAGAGCAGCCGCGTCTGCGGCCCGCTCACCATCTCAGAGCCGTCACATGGGGGGGAGGCGCCGGTTGGGGAGTCGAGGGGTCGGGGACGGGAGCACCGAAGAGAGTTGTGACCGGTATCACACCTGCCCAGACCTCCGAGAGGTAGTCGTCTTCGTCGTCGACGGGAGGACCTGTGCGGATCTTGGCGGAAGCCTCGTCGAGGGGGAGGGCGATCACGAGTGTGCCGGCCACTTCCTTTCGTGTCATGGCGCGTAGGTGTTGGCGCCGTTCGGGAACGTGGCGGTCCATGAAGTCATCGAGGGCCAGTCGCTTCTCCTCACCGGTCACCGAACGGGCTACGCCGTAGACGACCACGGATCGATAGTTGGCGGAGTGGTGGAACGCTGAACGCGCCAAAACCAGCCCGTCGACGATGGTGACGGTCAAGCAGAGCTCGGTTCCCGCCTTGGCGGCGCGCAGCAATGCCGACGCCGGAGACCCGTGGAAGAGGACCTCTCGGCCCCGTCGCACGTAGAGCGTGGGGATCACCGCCGGGCGGTTGTCCCGCAGAAAACCGACATGGGCGATTCGGCCCGCGTCGAGGATCTGATCGATCACCGTCGGATCGTGGCTGCCTCGCTGCGGGAGGCGGGCGAGGGTGGTGAGGGGGGAGGGGTTGGTGGTCATGCAGTGTCAAGGGTGGTAGCGGAGTGCATCCACAGTATTGCTGCGAACAGTATGTATTGCTACAATAGAAGCAATGTGTCGCTTCAAACTATACCAGCCATGAGGGTGGCTTCGGCTGCACACCTGGCGTGGGAACTGGAGCGACGGATCGTGTCGGGGGAGCTGGCGGCGGGCCGTCGCCTCGATCCTGTGCGCACCGCCGCCGAACAACTCGGCCTGGCCCCGAACACGGTCGCCAGCGCCTACCGGGCACTCGCCGATCGGGGTCTCGTGGTGGCGCGTGGTCGTGCCGGCACTTTCGTCGATGACGCCGGCCATTTCCCCCGGCGTCGAGAGCCACTGGTGCCCGAGGGAGCTGTCGACTTGACCACGGGATGTCCCGATCCGGCTCTCTTGCCAGATCTGGGCCCCCCTCTAGCCGAACTCGGGGGCTCGACGGCCACCTATGGTGACCCGACCATGGACCCTGCTCTCGAGTCGGCAGCCGTGTCGGCCCTGGCAACGGAGGGCGTGACGACCGATCACCTGGCTGTGGCGAGCGGTGCCGTGGACGGGATGGAGCGCGCCCTGGCTACCTGTCTCCGCCCCGGCGACTCGGTAGCGGTGGAAGACCCCGGGTGGTTCGGAGTCTCCGACCTCATCGGGGCAATGGGAGCCCTCCCCCTCCCCGTCGAGACCGACCCTTCCGGTGTCGTCCCTGGGGCGCTGGCGGAGGTAGTCGGCCGGGTGGCGGCGGTGGTTCTCACCCCTCGGGCGCACAATCCGACAGGTGCCGTGGTCACCCCCGAACGGGCGGGAAGCTTGCGCGAGGTGCTGGCGACTGCCCCCCACATCCTCGTTGTCGAAGACGACCACATGGGCCCGGTGGGCGGTGGTTCTCTGGCGACCGTGACGTCGGGCCTGCCCAGGTGGGTGCACGTCCGCTCGTTTTCGAAGTCCTTGGGGCCGGATCTGAGACTGGCGATGGTGGCGGGGGATTGGGCCACGATCGGGCGGCTGGCCGGCCGTCAGCTCGTGGGGCCCGGGTGGGTCAGTCACATCCTGCAGCGAACCGTGGCCCATCTCCTCATGTCCGAGGGCACACGCACCTTGATGGAACAGGCCACCGCGGCATATGGAGAGCGACGCCGGCTCATGCTCGAAGCTCTGGCTGGGCACGGAATCGCAGCCTCGGGCCGTTCCGGGCTCAACGTATGGGTACCGGTCGACGACGAGGAGGCAGCCGTTCGTGCAGCGCTCGAGGCCGGGTACGCCGTCCGCCCCGGTCAGCCGTTTCGATACAGAGCCGAACCGGCGGTTCGCATCACCATCGCCGAAATCGATGCAGTGCAAGCCGACGAATTGGCCGCCGCGTTGGCCAGGCCCCCAGGAGTCGCGGCGCGTTTGGTGTGATCACTCACTGCGGGCAGAACGCGTCATGAGATCGAGCAACGCTTCTCCGGGGTGGGCGCCTTCGTACAGAACCCGGCCCACCTGGTAGGCAATCGGCATTTCGACCCCGTGGCGTTCCGCCAGTTCCATCACGGCGCGCGTCGACTTGACACCCTCGGCCACCATGTTCATCTCGGAGATGATCTCGTCCAGCTCCTTTCCCTCTGCCAGGGCCCGGCCGACCTGATGGTTACGACTGTGAGGCGACACGCACGTGGCGATGAGGTCGCCCATTCCTGCCAGGCCGGCGAATGTCGTCTCGCTGCCGCCCATGGCGACCCCGAGTCGGGTCAACTCGGCCAGGGCTCTGGTGATGAGCGTTGCTCGGGTATTGTCGCCGAATCCCATACCGGCCGAGATGCCAGAGGCGATCGCCATCACGTTCTTGAGGGCACCGGCTGTTTCGCACCCCACCAGGTCCGGGTTGGTGTACACCCGAAAGGTCGGGCCCATGACCAACTCTTGGACGCGGGCGGCTGTGGCGAGATCGGACATCGCCACCACCGCCGCGGCCGGCCAGCCGGCCACCACTTCGCCCGCCAGGTTCGGTCCGGTGAGGACGCCCGTCAGTGACGGATCGTGATCGGGGAGGACGTCGGCCACCACCTCGGTCATGCGTCGCAACGTCCCCTGCTCGATGCCCTTGGTCAGCGAGATGATGGGCTGATCAGAGGCGAGAGGGAGGGCGGCGAGCACCTCTCGGAAGCCGTGGGAAGGGACCGCCATGAAGACGACGTCACACGCCGCCGCCTGGGTCAGCTCGGAGGTGGATTCGAGACTTTCGGGAAGTGCCACTCCGGGCAGGTAGTCGGGGTTCTCGCCTGAGCGGTTGATCGCCTCGGCGAGATCCGGGCGGCGCGCCCACAGGAGGGTGGGAGTGCGAGACGCAACGAGGGATGCCACCGCCGTGCCCCAGGAGCCGGCACCGATCACTGCCACACGCATGTCGTTCACATTACGGATGTCGCCGGCCATGCTCCACCAGAGGAAAAAGGTGGGGCCCCGGCAAGGGGGAACCGGGGCCCCGTGGGTTTCCTTCATGGAAGGAGCCCCCCTCCACTTTATACACTTCACTGAATCCTGGATTCACCGGGGCGCGGGGTCGAGCTTGGGACGATCGCACCCTGGGCCGGTTACCATCCGATGTGCCGGCGATGTCGGACGGGAGAGTTCCCGAACCGAGGTTCGGGCGCCGAAGGGGCAACGCATGAACGCGGAAACTCTCAGGCAACCGGGACCGTCCGACGGAGGCGCCGCTGGAGGCTACGACAGCGGTGACAGCGTCACCGTACGGAGGTTCCATGCCATCCCAGCCCCCCCGATTCGTCGATCGCCATATCGGGCTCAGTCCCGCCGATGTGGCTGCCATGCTCGAGACTCTGGCTGTGGAGAGCATCGACCAACTGGTCGACGAGGCCGTACCTGCCACCATCCTGGCGCGTCGCCATCTCGACCTTCCGGACCCTCTCGACGAACGGGAGGCATTGGCGGTGCTGGCGGAGCTGGCCGGTCGCAACCGGCGCATGGTGTCGCTCATCGGCCTGGGTTATCACGGCACCATCACCCCTCCCGTGATACTGCGCAACGTCTTGGAGTCGCCCGCCTGGTACACCGCCTACACCCCATATCAGGCCGAGATCTCCCAGGGTCGCCTCGAAGCCCTCCTCAACTTCCAGACCATGGTGTCTGACTTGACCGGGCTGGCCATCGCCAATGCCTCCCTGTTGGACGAGGGGACGGCGGCGGCGGAAGCCATGGCGATGTGCCCCCGTCTCACCCGCCGCAATGGCCCCTTCCTGGTCGATGACGACGTCCACCCCCAGACCATCGCCGTCGTCTCCACACGCGCCGAGGCACTGGGAATCCCGCTGGAAGTGGTCGACCTCGCGTCATCCCCCGCCCTGGAAGATGTCGTGGGAGTGCTGATGCAGTATCCCGGTTCGAGTGGTCGGCTCGGTGACCTGGCCGCGGTGGCGGAAGCGGTCCATGAGGCCGGAGGGTTGGTGGTCGCCGCCACCGACCTGTTGGCATCGGTGCTGCTGGAGCCGGTGGGGGCGTTGGGAGCCGACATCGCGGTCGGATCCGCCCAGCGTTTCGGGGTACCGATGGGCTTCGGCGGTCCCCATGCCGGTTTCATCGCCGTCGGGGAGGCCCACGTCCGCTCGTTGCCCGGGAGACTGGTGGGCGTGTCGGCCGACCAGGCGGGTCGCACCGGGCTTCGCCTCACCCTCCAGACTCGCGAGCAGCACATACGACGTCAGAAGGCGACTTCGAACGTGTGCACCGCTCAGGTGTTGCTGGCGGTGGTGGCCGGTCTGTACGCCATGTGGCACGGTCCCGACGGACTGGGCCACGTTGCCTCCCGGGTAGCCGACCAGACGGCTCGGCTGGCCGGGAGCCTTTCGGGGATCGAGGGCGTGACGGTTGCCAACGACACGTTCTTCGACACCCTCACCGTTCGCTGTGAGGCCGACTCCGTGATGGCCGCCACACTCGAGGCCGGCATCAACTTGCGCCGGGTCGATGGAGCCACGCTCGGCATCACTCTCGACGAGACCACCACTGAGGCAACACTCGTCGAGCTGACGGAGTGCTTCGGTGGTGGCACTCCGGTGGAGCCGCCCGGTGGTCGACTCGGTGTGCCCGAGCGGTTGCGCCGTCAGGCTCCGCTGTTGGAGCACCCTGTTTTCTCCCGGTACCAAACAGAGCACGAAATGTTGCGCTATCTGCGCCGCTTGGCGGATCGCGATCTCGCTCTCGATCGAACGATGATTCCCCTCGGCTCGTGCACCATGAAGCTGAACGCCACCACGGAGATGGTTCCGATGACATGGCCGCAGTTCACCGACATACATCCGTTCGTCCCGCTCGACCAGGCCGAGGGATATCTGGAGATGATCGGTCAGCTCGAGGCCTACCTGGTCGAGCTGACCGGATACGACGTCGTGTCCCTCCAGCCCAACGCCGGTTCGCAGGGAGAGCTGGCCGGCCTCATGGCCATTCGGGCCTATCACCGCAGCCGGGGTGATGAGCAGAGGAAGGTGTGTCTCATTCCCGAGTCGGCCCATGGCACCAACGCCGCCTCGGCGGTGATGGCAGGTATGGAAGTGGTGGTGGTTGCCACCGACGCCCACGGCGATATCGATTTGGTCGATCTGGAGGCCCGGGCCGAGCAGAACCGTGACCGACTGGCAGCCGCCATGGTCACCTATCCGTCGACTCATGGAGTGTTCGAAGCGGGAATCACCGATCTGTGTGAGGTGATCCACCGATATGGGGGCCAGGTCTATGTCGACGGAGCCAACCTCAACGCGCTCGTCGGACTCGCTCGCCCGGGTGATTTCGGCGCCGATGTCGGTCACCTGAATCTGCACAAGACTTTCACGATTCCCCACGGCGGTGGCGGACCCGGGGTGGGTCCGCTGGGAGCGAGAGCTCACCTGGCTCCGTTCCTTCCCAACCACCCCCTCGTGGCCGAGGCAGGCCCACCGAGTGGTATCGGGCCGGTCTCGGCGGCACCGTGGGGATCGGCCGGCATCTTGCCGATCCCGTGGGTGTACATTCGCCTCATGGGGGCCGATGGCCTCAAGGCGGCGACAGAGGCGGCCATCCTTTCGGCCAACTACCTGGCGTCACGGCTCTCGGAGCACTACGACATCCTCTACACGGGAGAACGAGGACGGGTGGCACACGAATGCATCGTCGACCTGCGCCCTTTGCAGCGGACTACCGGCGTGGATGCCGAGGACGTCGCCAAGCGCTTGGCCGACTACGGGTTCCATGCGCCCACCCTCTCGTTCCCGGTGGCCGGGACCCTGATGGTCGAACCGACTGAATCGGAGTCGTTGGTGGAGTTGGACCGGTTCGTTCGGGCGATGGTGTCGATCCGCCACGAGATCGAGCGGGTGGCACGGGGAGAGTGGCCGGTCGACGACAACCCGCTGGTCGGCGCCCCCCACCCTGCGGCCGACGTCATCGGTGACTGGGATCGGGCCTATCCCGCCTGGATCGCAGCGTTTCCGCTGCCCGAGATCGAACAAGACAAGTACTGGCCCCCGGTCGGCCGGATCGACGCCGCCGCCGGAGACCGTAATCTCATGTGTGCGTGCCCTCCGATGACCGAGATTTGACGAGCCGGAATCATGCGACAAGGGGTTGAGTCGGGTCTTGACGTGTCCGATGAATACTGGGAACGTTCGAGCGTCTTTTCGTCGCCGTGAGAGCGGGGGGTCAGAGAGAGGCACGGGCAAAAGACACACGGGCATGCCCGGTAGGAGAAAGAGGTCTGGTTGCGGTTCAAAGGCCAGATACGGTTCGACGACACCAATTCCGCCGATCTCGATGCGACCGTCGAGGTCGACGACACCCACGTCCATTTGAACTCGGGTGACGAGAGTCTCGGCAGTTGGTGCCTGGCCGACGTGCTCGCCGAGAGGTTGGTCGCCAACCAGTTCTCGTTGGATCTCGGCGGCGAGTCTATCGTTTTCCTGGCCGACGACCAGGTCAACTTCGCCTACGGAGCGGTTCAGGCCATGGCGGAGGGATGGGCCCGCTACCAATCCATGAACGTGTTGATGCGTCGGAGGGCGGTGGCCGCCGCCAGACGACGCAACGAGCCTTCCCGCCTCGATGAGGCGCGCAAGGCCTTCGTCGTGGCTCGCCAGGCTTTGCTCGACTCGGAGGTCCTCGCCCCACAAGCGCCACCACCCACAGAGTCTCCGCCCGCAGAATCCAACGCTGCTGTAACGTCCCCCAGCGAGGAAGCGTCGGCTCCCACGACCGACACGGCGGCCGTCCCCTCGTTCTGGGAAAGGGTGACCCAGGCCGAAGCTGCGGCCCCCGAGGCCGCTGCATCCATCCCCCCACAGGTGCCCGCCGCCGAAGACGAGACGGAGGTGACTGCAGAAACCGACGTGGCCGCTTCCGCCGACCAGGGCGCACCCACCACCCGTCGCCAGGCCCGGCTGCGTC
>JBGTLA010000094.1:0-14210 GCA_041744375.1 Acidimicrobiia bacterium
CGTCGCCCACCCGGCGGATGGCCCCTCCCCCGGCGGCCACGACCTCGACCAGCTGGGCGACCTCGGGCCGAGACGTCCTGGCCGATTCGACGTGAAGAGTCGTCACCCTCCCGCCGGCCGCAGCGGCGGCAACGGCGTGGAGGCCCTCGACCCTATCCCCGAACCCAGCGCGCCCCATCGGGCGTGTCCTCCACCACCACACCTGCTTGGGCGAGCCGGTCGCGAATGGCATCGGCGGCCGGGTAGTCGCGTCCGGCCCGGGCCTTCTCCCGGGCATCGAGAAGTAGCTGGATTATCTCGTCGGTGTCGGCGGCGCCGTCAACCTCGTAGTCGGTCGCCAGCTTCTCCAGGGCGGCCGTATCCAGTACCGAGTCGGAGGCTTCCCCGTCGAGCCCGAGGATCGAGGTGATCTGGCGGACGGCACCGACCACCGGCCCCGCCTCCTCGCCGGCGTCGAGAGCACGGTTGGCTTCCCGCACCGCGTCGAACAACACACCCACCGCCGCCGCGGTCCCGAAGTCGTCGTCCATGACCTCCTGGAAGCGGGCCATGATGGTGGCGTCGGGCCCGTCCGCTGTGATCGGGGCCCGCTCCAGCAGCCGCTCGATGCGCCGGTACGCCTCGGCCGCTTCGGTCACCAACTCCACCGAATAGTCGATCGGTGCCCGATAGTGCGCCCGCAGGAACAAGAGACGCAGCGGCATTCCCCCGTAGGCGGCCAACGCCGCCTCCAGGTCGACGATGTTGCCGGTGGACTTCGCCATCTTGGCGCCGTCGAGGTTGACCATGCCGTTGTGCAGCCAGTAACGGGCGAAGCGCTCACCGGTGGCCGATTCCGACTGGGCGATCTCGTTCTCGTGGTGCGGGAAGATGAGGTCGGTCCCCCCGGCATGGATGTCGAAGTCGTCTCCCAGGTAGCGGCGGGCCATGGCCGAGCATTCGATGTGCCAGCCGGGCCGACCCGGGCCCCAGGGCGAATCCCACGCCGGCTCGCCCGGCTTGGCCCCCTTCCACAGGGCGAAGTCGAGCTCGTCGTGCTTTACTTCGTTGGCCTCCATCCGGGTTCCGCCGAGCATCTCGTCTACGTTTCGGCGCGAGAGTTTCCCGTAGTTCTCGTTGGCCCGGACCGAGTAGTACACGTCGTCCCCCGCCCGGTAGGCGAGGCCCCGGTCGATGAGAATGGCGATCAGCTCCAGCATGTCGGGGATGTGCTCGGTGGCCTTGGGCTCGACGTCGGGCTCGAGGGCGCCCAGCCGCCGATACCCCTCCGAGAAGCGGCAAGTGATCTCCTCGGCGTAATCGGCCAGTTCGCGGCCTGCCTCGGCCGCCTTGAGGATGATCTTGTCCTCGATGTCGGTGACGTTGCGTACGAACGTCACGTCGTAGCCGCGCCACATCAGGTAGCGGCGGATGGTGTCGAAAGCCACCGCCGAACGGCCGTGGCCCACATGAGGGTCGCTCTGAACGGTGGGGCCGCACACGTAAAAGCCCACCCGCCCGGGGTCGCGGGTCTCGAAGTCGACCTGGGCGCGTTGCAGAGTGCTGTACAGACGGATCATGGACGAATCAGTCTACGGCCCCGGTCCGGAGCTCAGTCCAGCGAACGCAAGACGGCCACCGCCGTCACCGCGATTCCCTCGTCGCGTCCGCAAAACCCGAGACCGTCGGTGGTGGTGGCCTTGATCGAGACCGAGTCGGGTTCGATGACACCGAGCCGCTCCCCCAGCCGCTCACGCATGGCGGCCCGATGAGAAGCGATGCGAACGGACTCTGCCACCACGGTGACGTCGCACCCGGCCACGTACCACCCGGCCTCGTGGGCGGCCATGGCGGCATGGCGAACCATGTCCATGGAGTCGGCGTCCGACCAGCGGGGGTCATCGGACGGAAAGTGCTCGCCGATGTCGCCCAGCCCGGCCGCACCCAACACGGCGTCGACCACGGCGTGGGCCACGAGGTCGCCGTCGGAGGTGGCGTCCACTCCGCGGCTGTCATCCACGGTCACCCCGGCGAGGACCAGCGGAGGGGTGGGAGAGAAACGGTGGACGTCGTACCCCCAACCGACCCGGACGTCGGTGCCGAGGTACACGGGCTCAGTCTTCGACCGGCTCGATGACGGGCAGGGCCCGGTCGAGGCGCTTGGTGGCCTCTTCCTCGTCGATCTGGAGCGAGAAGGCCAGCTCG
Organism: Acidimicrobiia bacterium; assembly: GCA_041744375.1. Lineage (GTDB taxonomy): Bacteria > Actinomycetota > Acidimicrobiia > Spongiisociales > ZC4RG35 > JBGTLA01. The sequence goes on from JBGTLA010000094.1 coordinate 2,185, forward strand.
GAGGTGAGCGTCACCCGAGCCTTGGACAACATGCGCTTTAGAGCCGGGCTGATTCCTTTCGTCTGTTGGGCAAACGAGAGGTCCCGCACGACCTCCGCCACCTGGAAGATGTCGCCGGAGGTCATCTTCTCGTTCAGGACCTTGTACCAGCGGCTCCAGTTGGAACCGGCTTCCTGCGGCTCATCCCTGAGGGACTTGAGCACGTTACGGGCCGAGGTCTTGGTGATGACCGGCCGGATGAGGTCTTCCATACCGTCGATGGGCACCATCACCGTCAACTGCTCGGTGGCGATGTCGAGCACGTAGTAGTCGCGCTTCTCGCCGTTGAAGGCCTGCTTGACCTTCTTTTGGATGGTGGCGGCCCCGTGCTGGGGATGGACGACCTTGTCGCCCACGGAGAACTTGGATTTCTTGGTCATGGGTGGCGCCGAAGTGTACAGGTTTGGGCCGTCAATCCAGATCCGGGTCCCACGAGTCGGCCGCCGCCAGCAACCGATCGAAGAATGTCCGCAGCTGCAGCGCCCGGGCGGCGCCGATTCCCTCTACTTCTTCGAGCTGGACGATGTCGGCGTGGATGAGACGATCGAAACCTCGGAAATGTCGGACCAGCTCCTCGCGGACGTGGTCGGGCAGGCGTCCGACTTTCGACAAGAGGCGGTACCCCCGCGGGGTGGTGGCGTCGTCGAGATCGGAGAAACCTACCGCCTTGCTGACGTAGGTGGGGTCCTCCAGGTCGGAGCCCGACAGCTCGGTGATGGCGGTGGTGGCCTGCACCAGGCGTGCCTCACGGCGCGGCTTGATGTAGTCCATCAGCGTCACCGAACGGATGTGCTCCACCCCGCGCACCATGTCCGCCAACTGCACCCACATGAGGCCGCCCTCGTCGCCCAAGGTGATGGCCTCTTGCTCGATGGAGACGCCCACCCGTCGCACCAGCTCCCCTCGCTGGAGGAGGGTGACCACCGGGCGATAGGTCACCAGCCTGTTCACTTCGAGCATCGTCAGGCGGTTCTCGGCGTCGTCGAGCCTCCGCCGCAGCCGATCGAGGGTTTGCAGGTCCTGGTTGACGCGGGCCGCCACCTCCGTGGGCCGATCGAGTTGTACCTTTTGTCCCTGGTAATAGAGGGTGCCGATCTTTCGCCCTTCGCTCACGGCGACCACCGGACGCCCGGTCTGGAGGGCCAATCGCTCCGCCGTGCGGTGCCGGGATCCCGTCTCGTCGGTGGGCAGTGTCCCGTTGGGAATGAAGTGGACGTTGGCAGCGAGGATCACGTCGAGGTCGTCATCGACGATGATCCCCCCGTCCATCTTGGCCAACTCGGACAGGCGGGCCGGACTGAAGGTGGCGCCATCCAGCGTGAACCCCCCGCTACTCACTCTTGCAACATCGGAACCGGAACCGAGGATGATGAGCGCCCCCCTTCCCATCTGGATGACACGCTCGAGAGCCTGCCGCATCGGTGTCCCGGGAGCCAGTCGTTGCAGAATCTCCAGTATTGAGCCGCTCTCGAGCACGAGGGCCAGGCTATCAGGTCGAGGGACGATTCGGGACGGCGATCAGGCCGGCAAGGAGCATCGCTGCCTGCAGCCGAAGTCCGCTCTTGCCGGAGGGGGCGATGACCTGTTCGAGGCCCACCCGTTCCGCCTCTTCACGCCGACGCGCTTCGAACGGCACCTGGCGCACCTCGCCCGCCAGGCCGACCTCTCCCCAGGCGGCGAGCGGGCCGAGCGGCACGTCGAGAACGGACGAGGCGATGGCGAGGGCGATGGGGAGGTCACAGCCCGGTTCGGTGATCCGCCAACCCCCCACCACGTTGACGTAGACGTCGTGGCCGAGGGCGTCGACGCCGCCGTGGCGGGCTAGGACGGCCAAAAGCTGGTGGACGCGTGACGTCTCGACACCCCGAACCGACCGCCGCGGCTGGGGATAGTTGGTGGGGTTGGTGAGAGCCTGGATCTCGACGAGCACCGAACGCCTCCCTTCCACCGCCGGGAAGGCGATCGTCCCGGGCACGTTCGACTCCCAATCGGAGAGAAACGCCTTCGACGGGTCTGCTACCTCGCCCATACCGTCACCGGACATCTCGAACATGCCGACGACATGGGTGGCCCCGAAACGATTCTTCAGGCATCGCAACCCCCTCAGACCGCGATCGGGGTCGCCCTCGAGATAGAGGACGACGTCGACCATGTGCTCGAGAAGCTTGGGACCGGCGATGCCGCCCTCCTTGGTGACGTGGCCGACGAGAAACGTGGCGACCCCCCGTGCCTTGGCGAAGCGGATGATGCGAGCAGCGCTCTCGCGGATCTGGGAGACACCCCCGGGTGCCCCGGGCACGTCGGAGGTGGCCATCGTCTGGATCGAGTCGATCACCAGGAGGTCGGGGGTGTTCTCGGCGGCTCGAGCCAGAACCCGATCGACGTCGTCGTCGGCGACGAGAGCGATTCCCGAGCCGAACACGGCGAGACGCTCGGCCCGCATCGCCACCTGCTGGGTAGATTCCTCGGCCGAGACCATCAGCACCCGCTTGCCGGAACGGGCCAACGAACCCGCCGCCTGCAAGAGAAGCGTCGACTTGCCCACCCCCGGCTCGCCGCCCAGCAACGCCACCGAGCCGCCGACCAACCCCCCACCGAGGACTCGATCGAACTCGCCCATCCCGACCCCGAACCGGGCGTGTTCGAGCGAACCGACGTCCTCCAGGTCGGTGACGCCGGCGGGGCGAGCCCCCGAGGACCTACGCGCCGCCGGGGTTTCGGCCAATTCCACGAGCGGTTCTTGGACGAGGCACTGGGTGCAGAAACCCATCCACTTGGAGGATTCGTGCCCGCACGTGTCACATCGGAAAGCCATAGACACCGATCGTATCTCGCCGCTGAGACGAAATCGCGGCGAGGCTCAGCGGTGGGATCGCACCCACAGGGCGATGGCGGCGACGACCAAACCGGCCATGGTGATGGCAGCGACGATGGATGCCGGTGTCCACTGTTCTGCGGTGATGATCTGCGAAACGGTCACGGCGTGGCACAATACCGGCACGGTGCGTGAATGGAGTCTGCCCGGCCGACGCGTCACCACCGGGAAGGAGAAACGTGGCCAGGCACGTGTGTCACAACTGCGGTGCGACGGTGGCAGGAGACGAGCAGTTCTGCCCTACCTGCGGCACCTTTCTGGGATACGAAGAGGAACCCGCCGAATCCGAACAGTTCGAGGAGTTCGAGCTGGGCGCCGAACCACCGGTGGTCGGCGTCGGCGTCCCTTCGTCCACCACGGTGGTGTGCCCGTCGTGCGGGACGACCAACCTCGCCGGTAACCGTCACTGCGAAGAGTGCGGGGCCCGATTGTCGCAAGGTCCACTGCCGGCGGCACCCCGTCCCGCCGTCCAGGCCACAGCCGGGGTGAGGGCAGTCGTGGCCATCGCCGGGTTGCTGCTGGGGGTCATCCTCATCGCCCTCATGTTCCGCATCTTTGGAGGCGACGATCCCGCCACGACCACCACCCTGGCGGCCGACACCACCTCCACCTCCGTCGCCCCGGTGGAGGTCGACGTGCTCGAGCCTTTGAGCGTCACCTGCAGCGCCGAAGGGATCGGGTCGTTCGTGTGCAACAACCTCATCGCCGGCCCTGGCACTCTCTATCAGATCAACTGGCCGCAACTGGAAGAGGAAGGGGGCCAGCTCACCATCACCCTCCGTTTCCGAACAGCCGTGGCCATCTCGCGCATCGACTGGACCAACATCCAAAACGACGACGTGCGCTTCCGGCGCAACTACCGGGCCCGTGCCCTCACCATCTCATCCGACGACACCGTCACCGACGTCCAGGCCGACCTCCAGAACGTGCCGGGCACCCAGGAGATCGCTTTCTCTTCGCTCATGACCAACCAGGTCACCATCACCGTCAACAGCGTGTGGAATGCCGAACTGGTCGACGAGCAGGTCTTCACGGAGCTGGCGGTGGAAGAGATCCAGGTGCTGGGTCGGCCGGCAACGGCCACCGGGCCGGCCACGACCGACACCACCGACACCACCGACACCACCGACACCACCGACACGGATGTCACCAACGGCGACGAGTAGCGCCTTCACTTCGATTCCCGAGGCGGCCTTGTTCGTCCGGTCGCGTTATTCAGCCGAGGGCGGTCAGTTTCTTGTCGGCTTCGCGGAGACGGGCTGTCTGGGCGATGAGGAGATTGCGGGCGAGGGTGGGGGCCCCGTCAAGCAACTTCAAGAACGCCGTCCGATGGAGGATGAAGGCCACCACCTCGGTTTCGGCGGTCACCGAGGCCGACCGTCGCATACCGTCGATGAGTGACATCTCCCCGACTGCATCCCCCGGGCCGACGCTGGCGATGGTCTTGTCGTCGCGGGTGACACGGGCCTTGCCCTCGACGATGACGACCATGTACTGGGCGTCGTCACCTTGTCGGATGATGACCTCGTCGGGCAGGTATGCCTCTTCGAAGCACAGCTTGGCTATCTCACGACGCTGACGCACGGTGAGTTGGCTGAAGAGGGGAACGGCGCCAACCATGTCCATCAGGGCTGATCGACTGTGTCGGGCCATTCTCGATGATCCTCGCTCGGGTGGATGGCACATTAGCCAGCCAGAGGCCGGGTCGGACGTCCGACGGGTGCGTCTCAGCCCTTGATGTACGGCTGGCCGTCGGCGGCCGGGGGTCGGGCCCGCCCCACCACGCCCGCCACCACCACGATGGTCACCAGATAGGGAGCCATGAGCAGGAACTCAGAGGGGATCCCCGAGTCGAGGATGCTGAGACGAACTTGGAGCGAGTCCGCGAAACCGAACACGAGGGCGGCACCGAGAGCGCCGACCGGATGCCACCGACCGAAGATCATGGCGGCGAGGCCGATGAAACCCCGACCGCCGCTCATTCCCTGGTTGAAGACCCCGACCGCCCCCAGCGTGAAGAACGCCCCCCCGAACCCGGCGATGCACCCGCCCAGCACCACGTTGACGTAACGGGTGCGGAAGACATTGATTCCCAAGGTGTCGGCTGCCTTGGGATGCTCGCCCACCGCCCGAGATCGCAGACCCCAGCGTGTCCGAAACAGGCCGTAGGTCATGGAGGCGGTGATGAGCCACAGCGCGTAGACGAACACGTTCTGGTTGAACAGCACCGGGCCGAGGATGGGGATGTCGGACAAGAAGGGGATGGCTATCGACGTGAGCACCCCCGGGCTGTTGAAACGGTCGAAGTTCCCCGCCAGCACTTGAGTAGTGAGGAACGACGTCAAGCCGAGGGCAAAGATGTTGATCACCACCCCGGCGATGATCTGGTCGACGTGGTAGCGGATGGCGAGCACGGCCAACGCCAGGCCGAGCACACCTCCCGACACCGTGGCCGCCAGGATCCCCATCCACGGGTTGTAGATTGTCCCCACGAAGGCAGCCATGAAGGCGCCGGTGAGGAGCATGCCTTCGATTCCGATGTTGATCACGGCCACCCGCTCGCACATGACCCCCGACAGGGCGCCGAAGGCGATCGGGGTGGACGCCGCCACCGTCGTGCGCAGCATGCCGAGCAGGCTGAAGGACTTCCCGTCGGCCGCCCATGCCAAAAAGGCAAAGGCGAACAGTGCCAGGGCGACGGCCAGGACGACGTTGGTCCACTTCCCCAGGCCCCGGATGAGGTGGACCCCGGCCAGGAAGGCGAAGATGGTGGCGGTGATCCACGCCATGCCGGACGCCGAGAACGTGAGATCGATTTCGCCGACTGCCTGACCCAGGCGAAAGGTGGCGTCGCCCTCGGACCCGAGGGCGAAGAACCAGACCACGATGAACGCCAAGAAGAGATAGGCCGCACCTATGACCCGTTGCCGACGGATCTCGGCGGGAAGTCGCACCAGCTCGCGGGTCTCGGCCCGGGTGGCCGTCATGCCGACCATCCCCGGGTGAGCTGGCCGGTGCCCTTGCCGGTCTTGACCCGAAAGATGGCGCGCACGAGAGCCGGGGCGGCGATGAACACGATGATGAGCGCCTGGATCACGACGATCAGGTCGATCCCCACCTCGCTCCGCACCTGCATGGTTCTCCCCCCGGCCCGGAGCGCTCCGAACAGCAATCCGGCCAGGACGACGCCTGCCGGGTGAGACCTGCCCAGCAAGGCGAGAGCGATGGCGTCGAATCCGAGACCGGAGCTGAACCCCGAGAAAACGTTGCCCAAGATGCCGAGCGACTCGTTGGCTCCGGCCAGGCCCCCCAAACCGCCGGCGATGGCCATGACGAGGACCGTGGAACCGGTGACGCTCATCCCGGCGTAGGCGGCGGCGTCGGGGTTGGCTCCCACGGCGCGGAACTCGAACCCGACGGTGGACCGGAACAGGAGCCACCACACCGCCCATGCCACCAGCAGGGCCATGATGAACCCGACGTGGAGCCGGAGCGCCGGGTTGATCCAATCCAGGATGTCGGGCAAACGGGCCGAAGGCGCCACATCCTTGCTGATGGGGTCGAAGCGGCCCTCGCGCAGGATGAACGGCTGCTTGAGCAGGTAATCGACCAGCCGGAAAGCGATGAAGTTCAGCATGATGGTGGTGATGACCTCGTGGGCTCCGGTCCGGGCCCGGAGCCATCCGGGGATGCCACCCCAGATGGCACCGCCCACGAACCCGGCGAGGATGGCGATGGGGAGGTGGATCAGCATGGGGAGATCGCTAAAAGTGAAGCCGGCGATGACGGCCGTGGTTCCACCGATGGTCATCTGGCCTTCGGCACCGATGTTGAACAGCCCCGCCCGGAACCCGAGGGCGACGGAGAGACCGGCCAGGATGAGAGGAGAGGCGGCGACGAGCGTCTCCGAGATCGATCCGATCCCCACGAAGGCGCCCTGGAAGAGAGCGCGGTAGGCCACCGGAACTTCGGCCACCCCCTCCGTGAGAACGATGAGGGCCGCCCCCACGGCGAGTGCCGCGATCACAGCCAACATCGGCACCAAGACGATGGAGCGCCAGTCGAGGTTCGAGGGGGCGATTCGCTCCCACAACGGACCGGTGGGGCGGTCGCCGCTGTCGGCCGCCACCGGTTCTTCCACCATCTCCTCTTCGGTCACGACGCCGCCTCCCCCGCCATGAACAGGCCCAACTGGGCGTTACTCGTCTCCGCGGGGGTGGTCTCGGCAACGATACGGCCCCGGAACATCACCAGGATCCGGTCGGCGAGCGCCATCACCTCGTCCAGTTCGCCCGATACGATGAGCACCGCCGAGCCTTCGTCTCTCTCCTCCACGAGACGGCGATGGATGTACTCGATGGAACCCACATCGACGCCGCGCGTCGGCTGGGAGGCCACGATCACCTTGGTCTCGCGGGCGAACTCGCGCGCCACGATCAGCTTCTGCTGGTTGCCACCTGAGAGCGTGGAGGCGACAGAGTCGACCGAGGGGGTACGCACGTCGTACTGGTCGACCAACTCCACCGCCCGCTGCCGGGCCGCCTCCCAGTCCATCACGATTCCCCGGCTGTAGGGGCGGCCATGATAGGTGTTGAGGACCACGTTCTCGGTGAGGTCGAAATCCAGCACCAGCCCGTCGCGCTGGCGGTCCTCGGGCACATGCGACATGCCGGCGTCATGGCGGGCACGGGGGCTGGCGGCTGTTATGTCGACCCCGTCGAGGAGAACCGACCCCGAGATAGGCACGATGAGGCCGGTGAGCGCCTCGACCAACTCGGTCTGTCCGTTGCCCTGCACCCCGGCCAGACCGACGATCTCCCCGGATTGCACCACGAAGCTCACCTTGTCGACGGCCCGGTGGCTGCGATCGTCGATGACGACGAGATCACTCACCTCGAGCATGGGGCCGGTGGGCTGGGCAGGTTCCTTTTCCACGACGAGATTGACGGGCCGACCCACCATCATCTCGGCCAGGGCGGCGGCGGTGATCTCCCCCGGTATGGCCTCGCCCACCACCTTGCCGCGCCGGAGAACAGATATGCGGTCGGACACCTCCATCACCTCGCCCAGCTTGTGGGTGATGAAGACGATGGCCTTGCCGGCCTCCTTGAGCCCTTCCACGATGGTGAAGAACTCGCTCACTTCCTGGGGGGTCAAGACGGCCGTCGGCTCGTCGAAGACGATCACCTCCGCCTGGCGAAACAAGACCTTGAGGATCTCCACCCGCTGCTGGATACCCACCGGGAGGTCCTCGGTGATGGCGTCTGGGTCGACTTCGAGCCCGTAACGACGGGAGAGCTCTCGCACGTCACGCCGGGCCTCGTCGACATCGAGGGTTCCCACCGGTCCCTTGGTGGGCTCCACCCCCAGGACCACGTTCTCGGTGACATCGAACACGGGCACCAGCATGAAATGCTGGTGGACCATGCCGATTCCGGCGGCGATGGCGTCGCCGGGCCCGTCGAAGGAAACCGGCTCGCCGTCGATGAGTATCTCCCCCTCGTCGGCGTGGTAGAGCCCGTAGAGGATGTTCATCAGGGTGGTCTTGCCGGCACCGTTCTCGCCCAACAACCCCAAGATCTCGCCGGATTCGAAGACGAGATCCACCGAATCGTTGGCGATGACACCCGGAAACCGCTTGGTGATGCCGCGTAGCTCGAGTCTCACAACATGTCTCCGGCCATGAGCGCCCGAGCATAACCGCTTCCCCCCCAGCGGGCGGCCCCTGACAAAGGAGAGACCCCGCCGTGCCCGGCGGGGTCTCTCTCCTTGGCACGCACGGATCGTGCGGTATGAACCGTTGCGGTTCAGCCTTGAGCCATGTCCGAAGCGACGAGGCTGCCGTCCTTGAGGGCCTCCTCGACTTCGGCCACCTCGCTCACGAGGCCCGAGTCGACGCCGTCGGCGACGGGGCCGATGCCCACGCCGTCCTCGGCGATGGTGAACACCCGGGTACCGCCCGAGAACGTTCCCTCGGCCACGGAACGGATCACCTCGTACACGGCCACGTCGAGGCCCTTGAGCACCGATGTGAGGATGACGTCGGAGTACTGCGGCAGCGTCTCGAACCAGTCGGCGTCGACGCCGATGACCCACACGTTGCCCAGCTCCTGGGCCAGGGCCGCCGAGCCTTCGCCCACCGGTCCGGCCACGGGCAGGATCACGTCGGCGCCTTCGTCGACGAAGGCCTGGGTGACGTTGCGACCGTCGTCGAGGCTGTCGAAGTTGCCGGTGAACGTCCCGGTCTGGGCTTCGGGGTTCCATCCCAACACCTGGACGTCGGTGCCGTGTTGCTCGTTGTAGTAGCGGGCTCCCCACACGAACCCGTCCATGAAGTCGGTGACGGCACCGGGGATCTGGATCCCGCCGTAGGTGGCGAGGACACCGGTCTCGGAGACACCAGCCGCCAGGTACCCGGCCACGAAGGCGGCGTCGGCGGTGGCGAACACCGCTCCCACGACGTTGTCGATGGGCGGGTCGTAGGCGAAGTCGATGATCTCGAAGTACTGGTCGGGGTTGGCTTCGGCCGCGGCTCCGGTGGCGTCACCGATCAGGAACCCGACCGTCACGATGAGGTCACAGCCCTCATCGATGAACGAGTTGATGTTGGGCTCGTAGTCACCGGGGCTGGTCGACTCCAGGAACGAAGAGCTGTCGGTGGCCAGTCCGTCGGCGATGGCGTCGGTGACACCCTTCCAGGCGGTCTGGTTGAACGACTTGTCGTCGATCCCGCCGGTGTCAGTCACCTGGCAGGCCAGGATCGGCTCGACATCGGCCATGGGCTCGGTCGTGTCCGTCGGGGGCTCGGTTGTATCGGTGGGGGCTTCCGTCGCGGGGGGGGCTTCGGTGGCCGGGGGGGCTTCGGTCGCCGGGGGGGCGGCCGTGGTAGTGGTGGGATCGGCGTCGCCGCCACAGGCAGCCAGCACCATTGCCAGGCCTGCCAGCAGCGCGATCAACCGCATATGCGTTTTCACTTCTGTTCTTCCTCCAGGTCAGGGTCACGGGGAGATTGTCACTTCCCGCCCGCCGGGTGAATGCTAGCGGTCGACCACGTCATCAGTCGATCCGAGCGGACTCGGCTTGACCAGATAGATCCACGGAATCGACACCAAGGTGACCACTCCTTTCACCGCCACGTTGACGGCGAAGATCGACCAGGCCAGAGCGGCGGGGAAGACACCGGTCAGTACCGCCAGGCCGACGAAGAGAGCCGAATCGACCGGGATGGCCACCGAATTCGACGACAACACCCTCCCCCACTGATGGCGAGGGCCGAACTTGCGCACCCACAGGGAGTACACCTCGGTGTCGATCAGCTCAGCTACCACCTCGGCCACGATCGAGGCCACCACGATGCCCCACACGGGAGCGAGCACGTCACCGAAATGCACGGTCTGAGGGGCGGTGTCGGCGGCGGGCATGCGGGCGGTGACCCAGAACAGGAGCGCCATCAGGAGGTTCACGACGGCGGCCGTGACGATGAGGACGCGGGCGGCTGTCTTGCCGGCGATCTTGTGGACGAGGTCGCGCAGGGTGAATGTGAAGGGGTAGATCAGCGTCCCGGCGTCGACGGCGAACCCGAACAAGAGCACGATGCGCAGGGAGGCGACGTCGGCCAGCACCTGGGCGGCCACGTATCCCCCCGCCACCACCAACAACATGCGGAGACCTCGGACGGGCACTGGAACGACCTCAGTGTCTCCGGTGGAGGCGAGCCCCACCGATTCCGCCGACCACCACGCCCGCCAGGGGCAAACTCAATGCCAGCACGTTCAGACCCCCTTCGTCGGCGATACCGAAGGCCGCCAGCAGCCCGAGCCCGGCACAGACACACACCACGGCCAGCACCGGACGCCAGGCGGCGGGCGGGGGGCGATGATCGGCACCGGGACGTTCGAAGCGCCCGAAGACGAAGGCGAGAACCAAGGTGGCGGTCATGAGCGCGGCGAACCAGGGCAGGCGCATGAGCCACCATGTCGACGTGAGGGGCGCAGCCCTCAGGCCGAAGCCACCGACCAGGAGCGACAGGCCCAGCATCACCACCATCGCCGTCAGGTGCCACAGGTACAGGGTCATGATCTGAGCGTTGACCGCCACCACCGCCCGCCACGGGTAGGGCCGTTGCAGCCAACGTCGCAGTGGTCGTTCGAAGGCCAACGCCAGCCCGGCCTGGAACAGGCCCAAGAAGATCAGCGTCACTCGGGGCGGGAACGAGTTGGTCACCTCGGCGGCGTCGAGGCCGACCATGGCCACGGGGTACGGACCCGCCCAGACGAGAGCCAAGGTGGCGGCCAGACCTCCTGCCGCCAGCGCCAGTCGCCGCCACGGGCCGCCGAGTCGGCCGTCGATCCAGGCGTACCCGAGCTGGTGGACGGTGCCCCACACGAACACGTAGTTGAGGAAGCCGATCGGCACCCAACCGAACCCGATCGAGAGGATGTCGGACACCACCGCTCCTGTCACACCCAGAGCGAGAGACCACCAACCCAACCGCTCCCACAGCCACAGGAACACCGGCACCAGCGTTACGATCACCACGTAGGCCGCCAGGAACCAGGTGGGAACCATCGCCACCTGTGAGGCGAGCCCAAGCATGTCGGCCTCGAGACCGAGCCGCAGGCCCACCCATCCGCCGACGCCCCACACCAGGATCAAGGGGACGACGGGCAGGATCAGCCGCCGGAGACGCCCGCGCAGCCAGTTGCCGTACGTCTCATCCCGTCGCCGGGCGGAACGCCACGACTTCCCGTTGGCAAATCCCCCCACCACGAAGAACACCGGCATCACCTGGAAGATCCACGTGAAGGGGTGAGTCCACGGAGCCATCTCCATCAGGTAGCCGATCACCAGGTCGCCCGCATCGTCGACGGTCACGGCCGCCATGAGCCAGTGCCCGAAGATCACAGCCAGGATCGACACGGCCCGTAGGGCATCCACTGCCCGGTTGCGGTCGTCGGGGGTGTCGTCGACCAGTTCGGCGGCGGCGGACATGAATCGCATGAGCGCCAGTGTGGCCGATCGCCGGTAGCGGTGTCATGGCCGACGGACCGACCGGCTCGACCTCACCTGCTGTACGGACAACCGCGGGGTGGCCCCCGACCCGGGCCACCGC